>JACKIE010000009.1 GCA_020638635.1 Planctomycetota bacterium | reverse complement strand
GCGTAAGGAAACAGCTTCGTTGTTAACTAAGGTAGGAACCACGACGGCTGAGACAGGAGCGAAACGTGCGCATTAGCAGAATTCGCGGCGGACACGCGTACGCGATCATCGCGTTTTTGGCGATCGTGCTGGTCGCCTGCGGCGGCAGCGAGGATGACGGCGGCGGGGGCGGCTCAGGAGGAGGCGGCGGCCCCGTCGTGCTGCCGCCCGCGCCAGACTTCAACGCATCCCCCACCAACACTGATACCAACACGGCCGTGCAGTTCACCGACAACTCGGTCGGCGCCCCCACCAGCTGGCAGTGGGACTTCAACAACGACAGCGTCATCGACAGCACCGCCCAGCACCCCAGCCACACCTATACCACGCCGGGCGTCTACACCGTGGTGCTGATCGTGGGCAACGCCGGTGGCACCAACAGCCTGGCGCGCGTCGGCTACATTACCGTGCTGGCGCCCGCCGGCAGCGCGGACCTGGACGCGGACACCAACCGCGACGGCAGCATCACCGCGGCCGACGACAGCAACGAAGACAACTGGGGCGCGGCCCAGGGCGCGGTGTTCTATTTCAACCAGGACGACGACGACAACAACAACAGCGAGGACTACAACGACACCGCCAGCAGCGGCGCCGACAACCTCGACCTGGCCCGCTTGATCGCGCGCCAGTTCATCAACCCGCCCGCGGGCGGCAGCGCGACGGTAACCGTAAGCACCGCCGCGCAAGGCCGCATCCGCGTGTTCCGCAACAACGGCGGCAGCTGGACTCAGGTGTACTCGGCGGGCGCGAGCTTCAGCCTGCCGCTGCCAGACCTCGGCGCCGGAGACATCGAGCTGGGCATCGAGGCGCGCGACCGCATGTCCGCAAGCTGGGACGGCAAGGTCACCCTCACGCTGGATGTAAAGAACAGCGCGGCCACCACGCTCAGCAGCGATGCCGTCGCCCTGCGCTGCGCGCCGCCACTGTTCTCGACCAACCTGTGGACCGCCACCGAGTACCACCTGGTCAACGTCGGCAACGGCACCTATGGCAACCCCGCGTTGCGCACGGCCATGCAGGGCATCTGCACAGCGGCCGGTATCACCTACCGCGAGTGCCCGGGCGGCAGCTACAGCAACGACCGCTGGCTGCAGGATTCGTCGGAGTTCGCGGTGGTGCAGCTGCCCAGCGCGAGCGGCCCGCGCCGCGTAATCGACCACGTGTTCCAGATGGCGCGCTGGCGCCCCTGCGACGACTGGTGCGAAGACGTGCTGTGGGGCCCCGACTTCGACTTCTTCCGGCGCTTCAGCACCAACCAGGCCTCGGTCAATTACGGCGGCAACTTCGAGATCGTTCCCCCCACGGCCTCAAAGCCCTGGGGCCGCACCATGGTGGGCGGCGGCAACGGCGTGCTGATCGGCACCAGCAGCTCGGTCAACCGCCACATGACTGCCGTGTACCGCGAGTTCTTCGACGCCGCCGCGATCCAGGGCAACCACTTCGAGATCACGAGCGAGTGGCTGGCCGT
Source organism: Planctomycetota bacterium (assembly GCA_020638635.1). Taxonomy (GTDB): domain Bacteria; phylum Planctomycetota; class UBA8742; order UBA2392; family UBA2392; genus JACKID01. The sequence continues at coordinate 106,849 of JACKIE010000009.1, read as the reverse complement.
CGGCCACGTGGACGAGTTCACCATGTTCATCCCGGCCCCCAACACCGCGCGCGGATGGGTGTGCCTGATCGCGTCGCCGGACCGCGCCTACCAGGTGCTGCAGGCGACACAGACCGCCGGCAGCGGCAACGCCACAGTGTTCGCCGGCCGCGCATCGCAGACCACGGTGAACGCGATCCTGTCAAACACCGCGCTGGCCACGCTGAACAACGAGGTGCAGACGCGCATCGACTTCGCCCGCACCCAGATCAAGAACGCCACGGGCCTGACCGACGCCGACTTCATCGAACTGCCCACGCTGTTCGAGGACGTCGGCGGCAACGAGATGGCGGCCTACAACCCGGGCGTCGTCAACCTGATCTGCCTGCCGGCATCCAACGGCACCATCTACCTGGCGATCCCGGACCCCGAGGGGCCCGACATCTCGGGCGTGGACCAGTGGCGGCTCGACATCCAGAACCAGCTCAACGCGCTCGACACGGCCGGCAACCCGTTCAACATCACGTTCGTGGACGTGTTCGCCAGCTACCACGAGCTGCTGGGCGAGGCGCACTGCGGCTCGAACTTCGTGCGCACGCCGCCCGCGGACGACTGGTGGGACAAGTAAGGACCAAGCCATGAAGACACTCACGATCCTGTTCATCCTGCTGCTGGCGCCGGCGCTGGCGGCGTCCGAGCTTGAGACCCTGCTGGACGAAGCAGCCGCCGTGAAGGCCGGCGACCACAAGGCCTGGCTTGAGGCGCGCGGCAGAATCATCGCGCTGGGCGAAGACGCCCTGCCCGGCCTGCGCGCTGCGGGTGCCGAAGCTAACTGGACACAAGACAGCTGGCCGCGCGCGATGGTGGCCGAGGCCTGCCGCCTGCGCATCGAGAAGCCGGAGACAGCCGCCGCCGTGGACGCGCCGCGCGGCATTGACCCCGCGCACTATAAGCTGTTCCGCAAGCCAGAGCCCGCTTGCCAGCACGACCTCAAGAACCTCGGCGCCGACGCGGTGCCCCTGCTGCTGGAGCGCTGGCGCTGGACCTTCGAAAGCCACGCCTACAGCAACGGCGAAGCCGGCGTCGCCGAGCGCGATTGCTTCGCAAAGGCGGTCCTGTTCGTGCCCGGCTTCCTGGCCGACCGCCGCGCGCGCTTCGCCATGCAGGCCGCGCTGGAAGACATCAGCCTGCCCGAAGGCTGGCGCGCCACCGCGGCCGTGAGCCTGGGCCAGACCGCCGGCACGGACGCGCTGCCCGCGCTGGAGAAACTGTTCGACGACGACACGCAGGCTACCGCGGTGCGCGAAGCCTGCGGCTGGGCGTTCGGGCGCGTGGCCGACCTCAAGGCCGCGGACGCGCTGAAGGCGCGGCTGGCGCGCGAGAACCTGCCGGCCGGACTGCGCCGCGCGCTGTTGACCGGTGTGGGCCTGCTGGGCAGCGCCTGGGCCTGGAAGGCGCGCGGACCCATGCTGCTGGCCGCCGGCGACGAGGTGCGCGAAGCCTGCGCCCGCATGCTGCTGGAGGCCCTCAAGGCCAATCCCGAAGAGCTCGAGTTCATCAGCCGCGCGCTGGCCCTGACCGCCTGGGGCGACAGCCTGGACTGGGTGACCGAGCTGGCAAGCGCGGCCGAGAAGCAGCCCGTGCGCGAGGCCGCCAAGGCCTGCCTGGAGCCGCTGCGCAAGGCAATCGAACGCAACGACTGAGCCGATGCATGGCCGGAAAGCGCGCGGGCGGCTTACCGCCCGCGCGTTATTTCGTGCCGCGACCGCGCCCGGGGGAAAGCGGCGCCGGGGCCGATGCGTTATACTGAAAGCATGAAGCACCCGGCCCAACCCATGACCCAGCAGTCCGAAGCCGAACAGATCCCCGAAGAAGTCGCCGCGTTCTGCGTTGAAGCCGACACGCTGGTGCGCGAGGGCAAGCCGGACGAAGCCCAGCGGCGGCTGAACTTCGCGCTCGATGCTCTGCGTAACCTGGTGCGCCCGCGCGCCCAGGCCCGCGTGCTGGAGGCTTTCGCGCACCTGCACCGCAGCGTGGGGCGCATGGCCGAGGCCGAGGCCTCGCTGCGCGCGGCGCTGGCCTGTTTCCTCAAGCTCGGCGACCGCGCCTCGGAGGCCCGCCTGCTGGGCGAGCTGGCGAGCACGCGCATCAGCCAGGGCGACCTGGAGGACGGCGGCTTCTGGCTGCAATCCTCGTTCGAGGTGCTGCGCGAGCTGGACGACAAGCCCGGCCTGGCCGAGATCCACCGCAACATCGCGGCCCTGCACCTGCGCAAGGGCGAGGTGAAAACCGCCGAGGACGAGGCCGAGCTTGCCATCAACCTGTTTCGCGTGCTGGGCGACAAACAGGGCGAGGCGCGCACCCAGGGCATGCTGGCCCAGGTGCTGATGCGCCGCAGCGCCTATGCCGCCGCGCACGCAGCCGCCGAGCGCGCCCGCCAGCTTTTCGAGCAGGAAGGCCACAAGCCCGGCGTCTCCAGCGCGCGCATGATCGTGGCCGCCATCCTGCGCCACGAGGGGCGCCTGCGCGAGGCCGAGAGGCTGCTCACGGAGCTGCTGGCCGATAAGCAGGCCCAGCAGGACCGCGCCGGCGAGGCGGGCATCCTGAACACTCTCGGCATGGTGGTGATGGACCTGAACGACAACCGCCTGCAGGTCGCGGAGCGCCACTTCCTGCGCTCGATCGAGGTCTTCTCCGCCATCAACGACAGCCAGAACGCGGCCCTGTCACGCGTGAACCTGGCCGACCTCTATGGCACCCTCGGCCGCCCGCAAGACGCCGAGGCAGTGCTGCGCGATGCCATCAAGCTGCAGCAGTCAACCGGCGCGCGCGAATCGGAGATGCGCACGGTGCGCAGCCTCGGCCACGTGCTGGCCGTGCAGGGCCGCCTCGATGACGCCGCGCAGGCCTATCGGGACGCGCTTGACTTCGCGCGCGGCCACGGCGGCGGCGCCCTGGTGCACGAGTTCCTGGCGCCCTGGGCCGAGTTGCAGCTGGCCAGGGGCCGCCTGCCCGAGGTGCGCGAAACGGTGCGCCGCGTGGAAAAGAACCACCCGCCTACCCGGCCTTTACGTGTCAAGTTCCTGCTGCCGATCCTGGCCCGTGTCGCCCTTTCCGTGCGCGATATCGACAGCGCCCGCGCGGCCGTGAGCGAGGCCGAGCTGCTGCTAAGCGAAGAAGCCGAGGAAGCCCGCCCGGGCCTGCGCGGCGCGATCGACGAAGTGCTAGCCGCGATCCGCGTCGCCGAGAAGGCCGAGAAGTGGCCGCTGTACAACGGTTACCGGCCGGAAGAGTTCGCGCCCGGCCTGCGCCAGCCCCTGCTGGCGGAGTTGAAGGCGGCGCGCCCGGAAGACTACGAAGAGCTGAGCCCCGAGTTGCTGGCGGCGATGGAGGGTTAACGGATCGCGGGCGTCCCGCCCGCACAAGCGGACGGGACGTCCGCGCTCCATTACGACCCGTCCGTGCGCTTGCCGGTGCTGGTCTTGTTCGGCAGGGGCGGGTGGACGTCGAGCGAGAAGGCTTTGGCCGGGATCACCTGGCGCGGGATGAGTTCTTCAAGCGCCTCGCCCTCGCCGCGCGTGGCGCGCCATTCCAGCACGCACACTTCGTGCTGGGTGTTTTCAAAGAACTGCATGCGGAAGCGGTAGACGCCCGGCACCAGGTGCACGGTGGCCTTGTTCTCGGCGGGCGCCTGCAGCTTGTCAGCGTCGAGCACCACGTTGTCATCGAGCCAGAGTTTCATGCCGTCGTCGCTGCGGCAGGTGAACTCATAATCGCCCTCTTCCTCGATTATGAGTCCGCCCAGCCACTCAATAATGAAGGTCTCGGCGGGGAAGGGCAGGTCAAAGTCGGCCGTGTCTTCGAAGTTGATGGCGCGGTCCTTGCGCACCTTGAAGCAGGTGAGCGGCCCCAGGTCGGGCAGCTTGCCCAACCCGCTGCCCTCGGGCACGTCATAGAGGTAGGCAACCAGCCCGCGGTTGGCGACGTCTATATAGAAGGGCTCGCTGGAAACCACACTCAGCCGCGCCACCATGCGCCCTTCGCCCACGCCTTCAGGCAGTGTCGCACGGCAGTGCAGGATGCGCGGCCCGGGCTTGTCCGAGACGGGGTGTTCTTCAGATTCGAAGGGCAGCGGAATGCCGTCAATGCTGACGGTCGGAAGCGTCTCCCATATTTCCGGCGGGCCATAGTCCGTGATGTCAAAGGTGAACTCCTGCCCCACGCGCACCGAAGGCCGCGAAGCGTCAACATCATAAGGCGGCGCAACAGGCTGCTCCCCCTCAGCCCAAACAGCCTTCACGTCCGAAATCACCGGCGGCTTCGGAGGGACAACGGGAGGGAAGAAACACCAGTCCGGAACCTGACTTCCCGCATACAACATCCACTGTGGCGGCTTTGAATCTGCCGAGACACTTTCGATCACGACTATCAAATACTGAGATGCGGGTACCGCAACATGGATGGTGCATGAATAGATAAACGGAGAATCAGATTCTTGAGGCATTGGATGTCGGGTAACCACGGCGATTTCGCTGCCCACAGTCATTCGGCAAGGATGGGTGACATACAGAGTTAACTCGATAACGCCCTTCTCTGCCTCGTCTGAAGCTGAATCGAGAACGGTAGTTTGTGATGCGATTCCGACCTTCCCAGTCCATCTCGTGCAGTGACTGCCAAATCCTGCCGGCATCGGCATGTATCCCGGCATTGCTTCAAGCCGTACTACTTCTGGCGCTGGTAAAGTGGTACTTTCAAACACCTCCAAGCCAAAGTTACTCCAGCCCCGAAGATCATACCACTCGGCCATCAGGCCAAACTGGGTGGTGACTGTGAACTGAATGGCATTCGACGGTATAGGGGCTCCGTAGGTGACAACGCCGACACCGGTCTGACCGTACCACCTGCGGAACTTCTCGGCGTAGACCACTACATCGCCAGACCGAGCCCCAATGGGAATCTGAATCCGTAAACTTGATTCCGACTGTTCCAGAATCTTCGCGAGTTGCCCTGCGACGGTAACGGAGACCAGCCTGTCCGGTATCTCCGCGGGATCGAGGTTCTGTTCGGGCCGCAGCCAACTCCCATTTCTTGTGAGGGACTCCCAGGCCACATCGGCATCACCGTGTTGCTCACCTGCGCCAAGGTTCTGGCCATGGATTGTGATTTCATCGCCTATCTCGCCGCTGGTCTTGCTTAGGCCGGTGATGATGGGTGCGTTGTCGGACCACATCCATTCGGGGACCATCAGCATTTCGGGCGGCACCGGCACCGGCTTGGTCTGGCCTTCCGGTACCCACATGAAATTGGCGGCGCACTTGGCCCAGTCGGCCACGTTGTTGTGCTGCTGCGCGAACTCGATGCGCAAGGGGTGCAGGCCGGCCTCCAGTGTCAGCAGCGCGCTGACCTCCACGTAGCGCACCATGCCGTCCTGCAGCAGCACCGTCTCGCCGTCCAGCTCGACGCGGCCGCCGTTGTCCGCGCCCCAGAACAGCCAGTAGTCGCCGGCCTCGGGGATCACCAGAAAGCCGTCCCAGCTCGCGGCGAAGTTCTCCATGCTAATGGGCAAGTCGCTGAACGACTCGGCGTCCGGGAAGTACACCTGCCGGTCGATGCGCACCATGCTTGGGCTTGACGTGTCAAGCTTGGTCAGGTCCGTGCCGCCCAGGTTGAAGTACTGCGCGTACAGGCCGCGGCGGTCCTGCATCAGCTTCGGCGTCACCTCCGAAAGCTGCTTCACGCCCGCGGGCTTGGCGATGCGCCGCGCCCCCGGCCGCGTGCTGCCCAGGTTCTGCCCCGGCGGCCGCGAGTGGCCCTTGATGAAAGGCCGGAGCGCGGACGTCCCGTCCGCCTTTTCTGCTTGTGGCACAGGCTCTTCGACCGCAGCCGCAGGATCAGTCGCCTCCCCCGGCTTCACTTCCGGCCCCGGCAAACACTCGGGATTCGTGCCCGGCTGCACCTCCACGCGGGCGGGGTCCGGGCGCGACTCGGTCGCGGCGTCGGGCTTGTCGCCGGATGCAGACGTGGTATCGGAGCCGGCAGGCAGCGGATCGGCTTCGTTAGCGGCCTCAAGCGCAGGCCCGCCCTCCAGCGGCGCGATCTCCGGCGTGCTGGTACCGGCCGCGAAGTCGGGCGCGTCCGGGCCGCGCGAACCGGCGTGCTCAAGCACAAACCACACGGCCGCGAATACGGCCGCGATCAAGATAACGCCGGCGATCAGGGCTGCATGGCGCATGGGGGCATTGTAGCCACGGGCGCGAACCGGATGGCGGATTTAACCGCGAAGTAGCGCGAAGGACCGCGAAGCCGCACTTCCTGGCCCTTTGTGGTTAACCAGAACCGGGCGGTTTCCCGCCCGGTCTGCCTATCTGCGCTTCTTCTTTGGTACTGGTTTCTTCCTGCCTGCCGGCTTCCCGCCTCCGCTCTTCGAGCTACGGCGCGCAGGCTTCTTTGCGGCGGGCTTCTTCTTTGCCGCGGGCTTCTTCCTGGCCGGCGCCTTCTTCTGGGCCGGCGCCTTCTTCTTGGCCGGTGCTTTCTTCTTGGCTACCGGCTTCTTCTTGGCCGCCGGTTTCTTCTTGGCGGCCCCGCGCTTACGCGCGGGGCTCCCTGACTTGGCCTTATTGGCGGCCGGTTTCTTTTTCGACGCTGCTTTGGCTTTCGCCTTGGGCTTGGGCTTGGCCTTGGCCTTGGGCTTAGCCGTGGCCTTTACTTTGGGCTTGGCTTTGCCGAGGCGGGCGGCGGGTTTGCGGCCCTTGGTCCTGACGGCCGTGGGTTTGCGTGCCGGCTTGCCGGCCCCTACCGGCGGCTTGCGGCGCGCGGGGCGGCGCGCGGGCGCCTCGCCCTCAGGCATGGGCACCGGCGGCGCGGTTTCTTCCAGTTCTTCTTCGACGGGGGCTTCCGGCTTGACCGTGCCGGTGGGCGGCTTCAGGTGCTTCCACCAGTCTTCGCTGCCGGTCTGCGAAGTCTCGGACACCGAGGTGTCGAAGTCGTCCCCTTCCTCTTCCTCGGCCAGCTCGAAGCCGCCGGCGCTGACCGCCGCGGGCTGGGCCTGCGCGATCCCCTCGCTGCTGGGCGCCGCGGGCGACATGGCCTCCGTCGCCTCGTCGCCGTGGCTGGGCAGGGGCGCTGCCTCGCCGGCCTGCACCTTCCTGATCACCTCGGTCACGCGCGCGCCGGCTGGCACGCCCGACACGCCCGCATGGATGAAATACTCCTGCATCGGCCGGAAGTAGTGATCGTGCCAGCCCTGTTCATAGAGCCGCGCCTGGCCGTCCGGGATGCCCGTGTGCGTCAGCGTCAGGCGGGTGCCGTTACCCTCGGGCGCGAGGCTGATCTCTACCAGTGAATCGGGCGCGTCGCCCGGGAACTCGGCCGTGCGCCAGCGCTGCACGATGCGGCGGCCGGGCTCGAGCTCGACGTTGGTGCCGTGGATGTAGCCATCCCAGGCGTCGAAGGTAGTGCCGGCCACAGGCTCGCCGTGGGCTTCGGCGCCGGTCATCTCGGAGTGCTTGCCGCCCTCCAGCCAGGCCAGGTAGACGGCCAGGGGCAGGGCGGGCATGAAGGCGGAAACCGTGAACTCTTCTGACATGTTCGGATCCTCCGGTGCGAGCATTGTATTTCAACCGCCGAAGCGCAACAGGGCGGTAAAATTGCCGCGGCGCTGCCGACGGATTTGCTTGCTTCCCGGCCACCCGGGCTCAAACTGGGACACTCGGGAAATGACCCGGGCTCTCATGCTGTGCTCATGTATCGGCAGCTATCCTCGCGCTCGACACCAAGAAGCACGCAGCAGACGACGTTCCCGGATCCGGAGAAGACCATGAAACCCTTGCACACAGTCCTGCTTGCCCTGGCTTGCAGCTTCGCCGCCGCCGCCATTGCCTACGCGCTGTTTGAGGCCACGCACACTACCCAGCCGCCCCCAGCCGTGACGCCCACGGGCTACTCCGACGAGCGCGTCGCTGACTTGGAAGGCCGGGTCAACGACATTAACCACAAGCTGGATGAACTGCTGCGGCTGAAGACCGAGCCCGCGCCGCAGCCCACCGCGCCAAAGCCCGCGACCGACAAACCGGAAAAGACCGAGCCCGAGCCGACTGCGGACGCCAACGCCAAGCCCGCCGAAAAGGTGAAGATCGACGAACTGGCAGAGCGCCTGGCCGAGATCGAGAAACGCGACGCCGCCGAATTGCAGGCGTACATCGACGCGCTGCACAAGGGCAACGGGCGCGAGCAGGAAGAAGCCGCCCGCGAGCTGGGCAAGCGCGCGGCCGCCGGCGACGAGGCCGCCAAAAAGGCCATCCGCGACGCCATGAAGTCGGAAGACCCCGACGTGCGCGAATGGGCGATCGAGGCCCTGAACGGCACTGGGCTGGCGGAGTTCCTGCCCGACCTGAAGGCGCTGATGAACGACCCGGTGGCCGACGTGCGTGAGGAGATTACCCAAACGCTCGAATCCATGCCGCCCGAGCAGGCCGGCCCGCTGCTGATCTCGATGCTGAATGACCCGGAGCCCGACGTGCTGTTGGGCGCCATCGAGGTGCTGGGCGACATGAAGTACACGGCGGCCGCCGCCGACCTGCTGCCGCTGACGCGCAATCCCAACGAGGAAGTGGCGATTGAGGCCTCCATCGCGCTGAAACGCTGCGGCGACCCAAGCGCCGCGGAGAGCTGGGTGCCTACGCTGGGCTCGCGGGTCAAGAGCACCGACGCCGGCGAGCGCCGCCGCGCCGTACGCGCCCTGCGCCAGATGAAGCTGAAGAGCGCGCGCCCGTACCTCGAGCAGGCCTTGCAGGATGAAGACCCGCGCGTGCGCCGCGACGCCGAGCGCGGCCTGCGCGACCTGAACGAGTAGCCAGGAGAAACGAAGACAAGCGGCGGCCCGGTGGCCGCCGCTTGGTGTTCGGTGCCCCTCACAGCCGCTTCAGCAGCGAGACCTGGCCCACGTGATACAGGTCGTGGGCGGCCACGCCCTGGATCAGCTCGGCGTAGGTCATGCCGGTGTTGCCGCCCTTGCGGTCGAGAACCGCGGGCGGCAGCGCTCTTACGGCGGCAACCAGCAGCTTATGCTGCTCGTTCAGCAGGCGCTTGTCGGCGGCCCACAGCTTCTCGGTCACGCGCTCGGCAGGGTCAGGGAAGTTGGCCGGGCTGCGCGGGAAGGCGGGGCCGGGCGCGGCGCCCGCCTGCTCCAGCAGCCAGCGGCGCACGATGTACTTCCAGTAGGCGCAGTGGTACACGAGGTCGCGGATCGAGTTGCGGCTCTTGCCAGGCCGCCGCGTCGCGGTTTTCAGCGTAACGCCGCGCAGGGCGCCTTTCAACGCGGGGCCGTGCCAGCTCTTGCCCTCGAAGGCGCGGTGCAGCGATGACAACAGCAGCTCAATCCTGGGGTCGCTCACCTTCGCTGACCTCTTTCAACTTGTTGAGCGCCGCCGCGAACTGCGTCTCCAGGCTCTGCTGCACCATGGCCGCGAAGTAGCCGCCGTAGACGGGCGGCAGGTCGCCCTGGTCGTTCCAGGTCACGCGCGTGCCCTCGGCCGTGGGCTCCAGCTTCAGCCAGCCATGGCCGTTGACTTCGTCGGACTGCACGGCCGACTCGTACCAGACGCCCTTGCCGGGCTCGACCTTCGTGATCACCAGGCGGCCCTTGCCCATCTTCTCGCCGTTCCAGCTGAAGGTAGCGCCGACGCCGCTTTCGGGGCCGGAGTACTCGACCTGCAGGGTGGGGTCCACGTTGCGCATCTCGGCCGTGGCCCAGCTTTCCCACTGTTTAAAGGAAGCAACGCGCGGAAAGATCTGCTCGGCGGGGGCGAGGATCACCTCCGAGCGCTCGGCCTCCCACACACTGGGCAGCAGCAGGCCGATCAGCAGCGTGATTGCCGAGATGATCACGAACCCAAGGGCAAAGATGCGCAGCGTTTTCATGCCTGGCCTCGGGCCGAAGTATATCAACCAATCTGCAATTTCCTGCCCGCGCCGGTCGTTTATTCGATTGACAGCAGTCGGCCCACTGTGGGAACCTCTGCAGCTTCCGAGCGCATCCCCCTGCGCGACCACACCGAGGACTCAGTGGGCGAACTATCAAGCCATGTCACGCCCGGGCGTGACGTCATTGCCGCTACCCGGCCCTTCGCGTCCGAACAGCGCGGCAAAAGCTGGTGGGTGTTCTGGACCACCTTCACCATCCTGATCGGGCTGCTGGCTATCGCGGCGATTTCCCCGTGGTGGCCGATGCAGCTTGCGTTCTCGCTGATGGGCAGCTTCGTGATGGTGCGCGGCTTCATCCTGTTTCACGATTACAAGCACGGGGCCATCCTGCGCGGCTCGCGCTTCGCGAAGTACGCGCTGCACCTGTACGGGATGATCTTCCTGTCCGGCCCCAGCTACTGGCGCGAGACGCACAACTTCCACCACGCCAACGTCAGCACCATCCAGGGCTCCAGCGTCGGCTCAATCCCCATCATGACCGCGCGCATGTGGCGCGAGGCCAAACCCATGCAGCGCTTCCACTACCGCATCGCGCGCAACCCGCTGACACTGCTGTTCGCGTACATCCCGGTGTTCCTGATCAGCAACTCGACCGAGGCCTTCATCCGCAACCCGCGCAAGAACTGGGGCGCCGGCGCCAGCGTGCTGGTGCACTTCGGGCTGATCGCCGCCTTGTGGCTGGTGGGCGGCTTCTGGACGGCCTTCTACGCCTTCCTGCTGCCCTACACCCTGGCCGCCGCCATGGGCGCCTACCTGTTCTATGTGCAGCACAACTTCCGGGGCATGCAGATCCTGCCGGCCGACAAGTGGAGCATTTACGAGGCGTCGATGAAGTCCACCAGCTTCTTCAAAACCAACCCGGTGCTGGACTGGTGCTTCGGCAGCATCGGCTATCACCACGTGCACCACATCAACGCGGCGATCCCCTTCTACCGGCTGAAGGAAGCCATGGACGCGATTCCCGACCTGCAGAACGTAACCATCACCACGCTCAAGCCGCGCGACGTGTGGGACAGCCTGCGCCAGAAAATCTGGGACGAAGAGCAGGGCAAGATGCTGACCTGGAAGGAAGCCAAGGCGCTGGGGTAATCACCGCCCCGCGCGATAACTCATGGCCGAGCGGATTCTGCGCTCGGCCATCTCGTTGGCCGCTTGGCGCGTGCCGATGCCCTTGGCCTTGGCGCTCTCCAGCACCTCGCGGGTGTTCTGGCTGATCTTGTCCTTGATGGTCGCGAACGCCTGCGACTGGCTGCCGCCGTGGTATTCCACCGAGGCGCAGATCACCCCGCCCGCGTTGGCGATGAAGTCCGGCAATATTACCACCCCGCGCTTTTCCAGCGCGGCCTCGGCGCCGACCGTGGCCGGGATGTTTGCGCCTTGCGCGACAATCTTCGTCTTCAACCGCCCCACGTTGCCCTCGTTCAGCACGTCAGGCCGCGCGGCCGGAATCCAGATGTCGCACTCCACGTCGATGATCGCGTCCACGCCGGCCTTCTCGCCCTTGCCATCAATAACCGACTTGCCTTCTTCTTTAAGCGCCATCGCCGCCGCGACGTCGATGCCCTTGGGGTTGACGAGCGTGCCGCGCGAATCGCTGGCGGCCACCAGCACACAGCCGAGCTCGGCTAAAAAGCGCGCCGCGTGTTTGCCCACGGCGCCGAAGCCCTGCACGGCTACGCGCGCGCCCATCAGGTTCAGGCCGATGTGACGCGCCGCCACTTCCACGCTGGACGTCACACCCCAGCCCGTTGCCCCCAGCTCATCGAGCGGGATGCCGCCGATCTCCGCCGGCAGGCCCACCGCGCGCCCGATTTCATCCTTGCACCAGGCCATCGCCGTTTCGTCCGTGCCCATGTCGGGGCCGATGATGTAGCTGGTCACCTCGCCGATCGCGCGGGCGAAGGCGCGGATCAGCTGCTCCTTGGCCGCCGCTGGCTGGTGCGGGTCCGCGAAAATCACCGACTTGCCGCCGCCGTGGGGCAGGCCGGCGGCCGCGTTCTTGCGCGTCATGGCGCGCGCGAGGCGGAAGCATTCGTCCAGGCTGACGTCGGGCGCCATGCGGCAGCCGCCGATGGCCGGGCCGCAGGCGGTGTTGTCCACCACCAGGATGGCGCGCAGGCCGGTGGGCACGTCGGTGACGTGGATGATCTTCTCAGGGCCGAGGTCATCGGCCAGCGCGAATGGATCAGTCATGGTTGCCCCCATCAAGTCTGAGTACAGCGTACATAGTACAGCGTACAGAAAAGTCGTAGACGTCTTTCTGTACGCTGTACCTTGGACTGAGTACTCGCTTCCCGCCTTTCTGTACGCTGGACTCAGTACTTTGTACTCAGCCCGGGGCTGTCTATGCTGCGGCCCGGGGGTGAACCATGCCGATCAAGCTCAAAGACATCGACCTCGACACCGAGATCAAGGACAAGAAGGAATACCACAAGCGCCTCGCCAAGGCGCAGCTCCAGATGCTGCTGATCCAGCGCTTCATGTATCAGCACAAGCGCGAGGCGCTGATCCTGTTCGAGGGCTGGGACGCCTCCGGCAAAGGCGGCAGCATCCGCCGCCTGTGCGAGCACCTTGACCCCCGCGGCTACGTCGTGCACCCCATCGCCGCGCCTACCGCAGAAGAAAAAGACGTCCACTACCTGCAGCGCTTCTGGAAGCGCATGCCCGGCCCCGGCCGACTCTGCATCTTTGACCGCACCTGGTACGGCCGCGTGCTGGTGGAGCGCGTGGAAGCTTTCGCCACAAAGGCCGAGTGGAAGCGCGCCTACGACGAGATCAACGCGTTCGAGCAGCTGATGACGGGCGCCGGCACGCCGATCGTGAAGTTCTTCCTGCACATCAGCCCCGAGGAGCAGCTGAAGCGCTTCCTTGAGCGCGAAAGCAACCCCTTCAAGAACTGGAAGATCACGCCCGAGGACTACCGCAACCGCGACAAGTGGAAAGAGTACGAGCGCGCCACCAACGACATGCTCGAGAAAACAGACACCAAACACGCGCCCTGGGTGGTCGTGCCCGCCAACAGAAAGTGGTACGCCCGCGTACACGTCTGCGAAGAGGCCGTGCGCGTGCTGAGCAAAGAACTCAAGTGCGACGTAAAGCTGCCCAAAGGCTGGCGCGATCTGAGCGAGTAGAACGTAGCGCAGGCACCTTGCCTGCACAGGCCGCGGGCACCCTGCCCGCGGCTGCTGTGGGCGAGGCGCCCACAGCCGGTGCAGCCGGGGCGGCTGCGCTACGAAAAAATCCGCGAGCGGCTGACTACCGTCACACCGGGGTCTGGAACCTTTTCCGGCACGGAAAAGGTGCCTGACCCCCTCGCCCGAGCCAGACCCTAGGCCGCCGTGCTTTCCGCCTTCAGCGCCAGCCTGGTCGTCGCCCGCAGCTCGCGCGCGACATCGACGGCCACCGCGCGCTGCGCGTACAGCCCCGGGTTGGTGATCGAGAGCAGCCGGTCGATGCGGTCCGTGGCCTGCATGGCCAGTTTCCAGAGCGCGAACAGCGGGTGCGCGCGCAGGATCGCCTGCTCGCCGGGCTTGACGCCCATGGCGTCAACGCGCTGGCGCTGGGCCTTGAGCTCCGCGGCGTGGATGGCGTTGGCGTCATCCAGGTCCGCGCGTTTCAGCGCAGCGTGCACCATGCCCAGCACGTCCTGGGCAACCTCCACGGCCAAGGCCAAAGTAGCGGCCGCGTCGTCATCAGAGATGCAAGGGCGTTTGTCAGAAGAAGTCATAGGTATGCTCCAAAAGAACCACCGGAAGCATACAAGTGCGTGCGACACGCCTTCGCTCTCCGAGCTACGGCGCGCAGGCACGCAAGCCGTGATGCGGGCGCCCCGCCCGCAAATCAAAGCCCAGCCCGCACCTGTCCGCCGAAGCTCTAGCGAAGGCGGAAGGGCTGGGCCGTATGACGGCCGGGAGTATCGACGCTCAAACTACGTAGCCCCACGGCCGATCGGTGGCGCGGAGAATCACCGACTCAGTCATTCCCCGGTGGCGCATTGGAACCACACACCACCGAACCCGTGTTACCGGTCGCATTGTCCGCGTTAGAACCATCATGCGTGCCGGATCGCCACAGCAGCGGCAGAGACGCAAGCACGACCAGCAGAATCACCCAGAACAGGCACGGCATGTGAATGATGCTCGCAAGACAGCCGCTGCGATTTAAGGGCTGTTCGCCGACCGCCCCGGCCCACGCTTCAGCTTCGGTCTCTTCCGTTGTCATGGTTGAACCTCATGACTTCCCGCCACGACGGGCTTTATCTGACTACAAACTTTACCTGGATGGTCCACATGCCCGAACCCTTGTCTGGGTACAGGTACACGCTGCCCTCGTGGGTGCCGGGATCAAGCGCGGCCGGATCCGCGGTAATGGTGACTTCATCGCCCAGCTTCACGTTTGCGGGCGCGACCGACAGCCACTTCGCGTGCTTCTCGCGCACCTCGGTCTTGGCCGATTCGCAGTAGCTGCCCGTGACCACCACCTTGGTTGATACCGGCTCGCCCTTGGCCGACGCCGCCAGGCTGACTTCCTTGGGAACCTGCAGCGTGCCGGGGCAGCCGCCGAGGATCAACAGCATCGAGATCAGGATGACGTACCGGCACGCGGTGCAAACCATGTGTCCCTCCGAGGCTGACTTCAGGCGAATCCACTGCGCCTTGGCTGGTCTCTATCAACCGGCGCACGGATTCTATCGAAAAAGCCCTTACGGTCAGGAGCCCGGCTTCCAGCCGGCATGGGCCGTCGGCGGCCTGCCGACGACTGACGCGGCCAGGATGGCCGCGTCCAATGCCGGCCTCCCCGCGTCGCGTCGCGACGACGAGGTTCGTTCGCTACGCAAACCGCCAGCGCTCCCTACCCCGCCCGCAAATCAAAGCCCAGCCCCCGCAGGGGGCGTCAGAACTTAGCCCGGGGCGTGAGCCCCGGGAAAACGGAACCCATAAATCCCAAGCCCCGCAAGGGGCGGCAGAAGGCATCCGGATCAATTTGTTGCAGCCCGGCGTCTCATGGGGTAGAAGTCAGTCATACAAGGAGAGCGAGATGGCTATCCCCAAGCGCGTCCATGAACGCATCGTTGCTGGTTTGAAGCAGTACCTGCCAATCATCGCGCAACAGCGCGACCGGGATGTTTCCGAAGCCGACACGGTCACTCTGGTGAAGGACATCATGTCCGATGTGTTCGGCTACGATAAGTACGCCGAGCTGACCAGCGAGTACGCCATCAGAGGCACCTACTGCGACCTCGCCGTGAAGATCGAAGGCAAGCTCGTACTGCTGTGCGAAGTGAAGGCCATCGGCATCCCGCTTGAGGACAAGCACGTCAAGCAGGCCGTGGACTACGCGGCCAACCAGGGCTGCGAGTGGGTGATACTGACCAACGGCATCTTCTGGCGGCTCTACAACGTCAGCTTCACGAAGCCGATCGACAAGAAACAGATCGTCGAGATCGACCTGACGGCCGTGAACGTCAAGAGTGAGCGGGACATGGATTGCCTGTATGCCCTAACCAAGGAAGGCTTCCTGAAAGGCGCGCACATAGCGCTGAAGGACCTGCACGAAGCCACCAGCCGTCACCTGATCGGCGCCCTGCTGGTGGAAAACGAAAGCGTGGTCAGCGTAATCAAGCGCGAACTGAAGCGAGTAGTGGACGCCAGCATCGACGAAGCCACCATCCGCCGAGTCATCACCGAAGAAATCTTCAAGCGCGACATTGTAGACGGTCCAGAGTGGAAAGAAGCCGTGGCAAGAGTAAACCGCAAGGAAGGCCGTGCACTGCGCACGCGAACGAAAACAGAACTGCCGCCTGCACCTTCGGCTAGCGTCCCATCCTCAGTTCGTTCAGCTACTCCTGAACAACAAGCGACGGAGCAATGAGCTTAGGCAAGTCTCTCCTGCCCACCGATGCAATCAACTTTTCTTCAGCCATGTGGGGACTTCATTAAAGTACTTTTCTGGATGAGCACGAACGTCGTATGTCTTCTTGAGCACTCGTGCTGCGTTCTCACCCATCAGCCGAATCAAATCCGGGTCGATCCACTCGTCTAGCTTCGTACACCAGTCGCCGGGCTCGCATAGCCCGACCATTTTTGATGCCGCAGAGATGTCTTCTGCCAGCTGGACAACTCTACAATCGTTGCTTCGCAGACGGCCGGTAAGGCTGCCCAGAATGGCGTACCAAGCATCCGCAAAGTCATTTGATACCTGAACATCCTTCCTGTTTTCGAAGCCACCCTCGGCAAGCCAGAGTAGAGGCACAGCCGCCTCATACATGAGGAGTCGGCTCTCAATCGAGTTGCGCATGTAACTAGCGCTTCGTCTCGGATTGCTTGCCCTATCGGGCCACTCCTTGCAAGCCGCGTGATACGCGCTCTCGGCGATCAGCTCTCTTCGGCGTTCGACATTGCCCCTGCGAAGCGCCTTCAAGTCATCGCCTGACAGGCAGTCGCCAATCGCGGTAACTGCGCGTCCGAGAGACCACTTGTTTTCTGTGTGGTCCCGCAGGAATGCTGCATCGTTGCGGATATGATTGACGGCATCCCACTTCCCAAGGAAGTCCCTCACGGCAGCAACCCCTTGAGTTGCCCTCTCGACTATTGCGCGAAGAGCCGCTGTGTGGGCTCTGTCAGCATACTCGACAATCGGAGCACCCAATACGCGCTCCTTCGCCATGATGTGCGATAGCTCAGCGCCGCATAGAAGAACCTCGGAAACGGACGCGAGCTCCACGAGAGAGCCGCAAAGCGTCTCAGCCCATTTGTGCTCATGCTTTACTAGCTCAGCAAAAGTGATTATCGGGACGAGTACCGCTCCACGCAGCTCATAAGCGGCCTTACCTGCTTCGAGTACGACGTTCCGGTTGCGCAAGACATTGATGTCAACCACGGTAAGCGGCGGCGCGACCCAAGCCTTGCCTTGGCCCGCGTTGGCGCGCCAAGGTTTGCGAGATTTACTCACGGCATGCTCCTGAGCGGACATTGTAGATCGAAGTCGGGTTGCAGGTCGGTCGGCATCTTCATTGTTAGCTCGGTTTTTCTTGGCATTCGCGACATTGCCCGGCAGAATCGTTCAACAATCGAAGCCCTCTTTGGAGTCGAAATCGTTGACTGAGGTCGAAAACAGAAAGCAAGTTGCGCCACCACCCAACTCGACGCTGTCCGAGTTGTTACTCAATCGCCCGCTAGGCGACGAACGCTGGCTCAGTGACGGCTTTACCGCCAAACGAGTCATCGTGCAGGGCACCGTTGGTGGTCCTAGTTTCCTTCCTTACGTCAATTTGTTCTTCAACGCGCCTGTTTTGAAACAGTTTTGCCCAAACTCGAACTGTCACGCGTTGGAGCCTACGCGCTGGGTGGTAACAGATGGGCCTAGAAAAGAGGAAGAACTCAGCCAAGACATCAACGCGCAAGTTGATTTCGTGCAGATCGAGTTCACATGCCAAGCCTGCAATGTCGCAAAGAAGTACTACTTTGTCCGCCTTTGCTTCCACGACACCGGTTGGGATGGCGGCCAGGAAATCAAGAACAAGTGGTCACGCGTCAGTGTATTGGCCACGAAAGTTGGAGAGTTTCCGGGATTCGTCCCGGTGTACCCTAAGCCACTGTTGAACAAGCTGACAGACGACTTGCGAAAACTGTTTTTCCAGGGCATCAAGTGCGAGAACAACGGCTGTGGAATCGGCGCTTTCGCCTATTATCGGCGAATCGTCGAGGACGCCAAACATCTGATTTTGAACAAGCTCATCGAGTTCGCTATCAAGGGTAGTTTGAGCAGCGAAGTTGACTCTTTGAAGCTCGCCAAAGACGAACGTCAATTTGCGAAGGCAGTTCAACTTGCCCGTTCCGGTATCAACGAGTTCACGTATGGTGAGTGCTGTGCTGACCTACTTCTGTTGCATGAAATCACCAGCGGCGACATCCACGCCGGCTCCGACGAAGAGGCAGCCGACGCTGCACGAGAAGTCCGCGACTTGCTTCTCGGCGTAATGCGACGGTTGGATCAATTGAAAGACGACAACGTAGCCGAGAAGAAAGCTCGCGAAGCTCTGCGCAAACGTGCTGCATCGCGAAAGGCAGCGCCCTAACACCGTGGTACCGGCCGCCACGCCAAGCCACCACGCATGGGTGAGGGCACCCATGCCACACTCAAAAACTGGCGGCGGCCTGAATTGCCTTGGTGATGTCCCCCGGTTGGGGAAGGATGGCTGGCTCTAAAGCTGTGCTGAAGGGTACTGGGGAGAATTTGGCTCCTACCCTTTGTACTGGGGCGTCCAGGTACTCGAAGCCTTCTTTGGCTATCAGCGCGGCTACTTCGCCTCCGAAGCCGCCGAATTCGGGGCCTTCGTGGGCTACCACTACTCGGCCGGTCTTTTTGGTCCACTCTAGAATAGTCTCCGTGTCGAGGGGGACCAGTGAGCGCAGGTCTACTACGGCGACCGACAAGTTCCGAGTCCCGAGTCCCGAGTCCCGCGTCGAACTGCTTTCCCGCGCGGTTCCCGAAGGCGAGCCGCCTTCGGGGCTTGCCGGCGGGACGCCGGCGCTCCCTAGTTCCTCGGCGGCTTTCAGGGCCATCAATAGGGCGTTGCCGTAGCTGAAGACTACTACGTCGGTGCCTTCGCGCCTTACGCGGGCCTTGCCGAACGGTACGTGGAAATCCTCCGGGATCTGGCTGCGCGTGCGCGGGTCGTTGTAGAGCGCCTTCGGTTCCATGAATATCGTCGGCCCGCGGCTCTTCATGGCCGTCCTGGCCAACCCGTAGGCGTCGTCCGCGAACGTGGGGTACACGATGCGCACGCCCGGGATGTTCGCCAGTGAGCCCTCGATGGTCTGGCTGTGGTACAAACCGCCGCCGATGTAGCCGCCCGAGGCCAGGCGGATCAGCACGTTGGGCGTGAACTGGCCGCGCGTGCGGTACCAGTCGTGGCTGCACTCGACGTACTGGTCCATGGCGGGCCAGAAGTAGTCGGCGAACTCGGCGCCTTCCACCACCACGCGGATTTTCTCGGCGTAGCGGCTGAAGCCGTTGGCCGTGCCCATGATGAAGTTCTCGGCGATCGGCGCGTTGAACACGCGCGCTTCGCCGAACTCGGCCTGGAAGCCCTTGGTGACCAGGAAGATGCCTTCCTTTTCCTTGTTCGCGATGTCCTGGCCCCACAGGAAGGTGTCCGGGTTTTCCCGGAACTCGGCGCGCAGGCCGGCGTTGATGCCCTGGCGCAGTGTCAGGCCGCGGCCTTTGGTGTCTTCAAAGTGTTGGACGAACGCTACCTCTGATTCGTTGGCGGCTTCGCCGCCTCCCCGGCCTTTCGGCCGGGGCTCGATCTGTTCCGGCCGCGGCTCGTAGGCCGGGGGGAACACGAACTCCAGCGCCGTGGCCGGGTCGGGCTTGGGGGCGCGTTCGCCGTACTCGTAGGCTTCGCCGAATTCCTTGTGGGCGTCGGCTTCCACGGCCGCGAGCTGTTGTTCGCTCAGCGCGCCGCTTTCAAGCAGCCACTTGCGGAAGATGGGCAGCGGGTCGCGGGCGCGGGCCTGCTCGAGTTCCTGCTCGTCGCGATACAGGCTGTGGTTGTCGCTGTTGCTGTGGCTGCCGATGCGCACGCACTGGGCGTGCACGATGGGCACGCCCTTGCCCGCGCGGGCGTACTCGGCGGCCTCGTGCATGGCCTCAAAGCAGGCGATCACGTCGCGGCCGTCAACGTGCCAGATGCGGGCGCCGTCGAGGCCTTTGAAATTGTCGGCGGACCATTCGTTGGCGGTCTGGTCGCGCTTGGGCACGCTGATGCCGTAGCCGTTGTCCTGGATGACGGTGACGACGGGCAGGCGCTCTTTGCTGATGCCGTTGAGGGCTTCGAAGACGTAGCCCTCGCTGGCGCTGCTCTCGCCGAAGCTGGCGTAGACCACAGCATCAGACTTGTAGTACTTCACCGCGCGGCCGAGGCCGGCGGCGTGCTGGATGTGGTTGCTTACGCAGCTGCTCACGTTGTGGACGTTGATGCTGATCTTGGCGAAGTGGTTGCTCATGTGACGGCCGCCGCCGGCGACGTCTTCGTCGCGGCTGAGGCCGTTGAGGATGATTTCGCGGGCGGAAAGGCCGGCGGCGAGCGCGGTCGTAAGGTCGCGGTAATACGGGAACAGGTGGTCAACGCCGGCGCGGAAGGTGCAGCCGAGCGCGAGCTGGATGGCGTCGTGGCCGGCGTTGGGGGCGTGGTAGCTCCAGCCCATGGCCTTGCGCAGGAAATTGGGTGCTTCGTTGTCGATCAGGCGGCCGAGGAACAGCAGGCGCCAGGCCTTTTCGTGGCCGGGGTAGTTGGGAGGCAGCTTTGCGGCTCTGGACTTTTCTTTGGTTCGGGGCATGGCGTTCCGGTTGCGTTGAGCTGGTCTGTGGCACCTGAAAAGCGAACCGGAGTTTGTATCAAATTCCGGGTCGGCGCGCGACGATTCCATACCCGGGGCGGGGCCGCAAGTGGTTGGTTAGTGGAGGGTTAGGGAAGACCTGAGAGGTCAGAGTTCCGGGATGTAAATGCTGTGTCGATCCTGGCCGGTGGTCTGCGACCTCTGATGCCTGAACCGTAGTTGGCACGAAAGTCGTGCCCCGGGCGGGATTGCGGCTAATGGCGGAATTCACGCGCTGGAAAACCCCGTTCTGATGGTGGAGGCGCGTGTCGCCTCCAGGAGGTTTTCAGCCATGTTCGGGGAATTCATCAGCGGCCTGGGCGGGATCCTGGGGGCCGCGCTGGCGTGGATCATCACGCTGTGCATCGCGATCGGCGTGGCCGTGGCGGTGCTGCTGTTCGCCCTGTTTCCCTTCGTGTTCCTGATCCGCCCGCGCAAGCCAGCCACCCCGGAGGCGGGGCGGTAGGGGCTACGCCGGCGTCCGTGAGGCGGGCTGTGACGTGCGAAGTCTGGCCTGCCAGACGAAGCGACGCCCCCGAAAGGGCGTCGCGAAGTCTGGTGCCGGGAGTGGGACTTGAACCCACACGTCCCCGAGGGGACTGCGGATTTTGAATCCGCCGCGTCTGCCAATTCCGCCATCCCGGCAAGTCTGCGCGCAAGTGTGCCAAGACGCGCGGGCAGGTGCTAGTAGTCGACCTTGCGGCGCAACTGCTTCTTCTGGGATTCCTTTTCGCGTGACGCCCGGCGGCGGTTGCGCGCGGCCTTGGTGGGCTTGGTGGGGATGCGCTTCTTGGGCGGGCGTGCGACCTGCTCGAGCATCCCCTTCAGGCGCGCAACCACCAGCTCGCGGTTGTGGTGCTGCGAGCGCGTCTCGTCGCAATCGAGCACCAGCACGCCGGCCTCTGTCAGCCGGTTGCCGAACCTGGCGCGAAAACGCGCCTTGACGGGCTCGGGCACGCCGGGCGACGCGGCAAGGTCCCAGTGCAGGATCACCTTGCTGCTGACCTTGTTCACGTTCTGGCCGCCGGGCCCGCCGCTGCGGGCGAAGCTGAACTTGAACTCGGACTCGTCCACACGGATGTTCGATGACACTTCCATGCACACCTAACGCAACGCGGTTGCGACTACGAGTACAGCGTGCCGGGTCCAGAGTACAGAGCGGCCGTACTCGGCACCCTGTACTCTGGACTTTGTACTTCAGCCTTTACTTGCCGGCCCGCCAGGTGGCCTCCTTCTTGTCGTTCAGGAAGATGAACTCCGGTGTGCCGTCTTCGCCCAGCATGGCGCGCAGGCGCAGCTTGTCGGCCTTGCTGAGCGCGAACACCGGGCGGCCGTCGCCCAGCACGGCCGACAGAATGCTGCCGCCGCCGCAATCGAGCTGCATGGTGGCCTGGTCGTCCTTGGCGAACACGGTGACGCCGTTCTTGCCGGTGGGGTCCTTGAGCAGCAGGGTGGAGGCGTCCTTGGGGCCGGCCATCAGGCTCATCAGGTTTTCGCCGGCCTCGCTGTTGAACGAGAACAGGCTCTGGCCGCCGTCCTTGAACTGGCTGATCATGCGGTTCTTGCCCTTGGCGTCGAGGTAGGTCTCCATCACCATGCTGTCGTCCTGGCCCACCAGGTAGCGGATCTGCTGGCTGCGGTCCAGCAGCGCGATGTACGCGCGCTCGCCGCCCGAGTTCAACTGCACGCGGCCTTTGCCCTCGCTGTCAATCAGTGTGAAGCGCACCTCGTTGTCGTCGCCGATATCCAGGCTGGCGCGCGGGTTGCCTTTCTTGTCAACCAGCACGAAACCGCCGCCTTTCACCACTTCGGCGGCTTCCTCTTTCTGGGCCTGCACGGGCGCGCCCTGCAGGGCGTAAACGGCGACGAAGCTGCCGACCAGGGACATCAGGCCCATCACGGCCAGCGACAATGCGAACTGGGTACGGTTCATGGCTTTCCTTTCCGGTTGGATGTGAGCCCGCGCAGTCTAGCGAGCGGCGCTCCGGCTGTCGCGTCCGGCCGCGGGCCAAGCTATCTTGCCGGCATGACCGACAAGGCAATCACATCGCGGCTGGCGCTGGCGCTGGATGCGACATTCGACGCGGGCAAGGCCGTGGCCGAGTTTTACTTCGGCATGGGGATCGATGTGGTGTGGAAGGGCGACGGCAGCCCGGTGACCCAGGCGGATTCGCGTGCGGAAAAGATTCTGCGCGAGCGCATCGGCGCGGTGTTCCCGGACGACGCGATCGTGGGCGAAGAGCACGAGGACGAGCACGGCACCAGCGGCTTCAAGTGGATCATCGACCCGCTGGACGGCACCGAGGCGTTCATCCGCAAGATCCCGATTTTCGGCACACTGGTGGGCCTCGAGCACGAGGGCGAGATGGTGGCGGGCATCGTGTTCATGCCCGCGCAGCGCGAGTTCGCGTGGGCGGCCAGGGGCCAGGGCTGCTGGTGGGTGCAGGACACCACCGGCGCCTACGACGTGGAAACGTTGCGCGAGCGCGCCATCCGCGCGCAGGTCAGCCCGCAGTCCGAGTTGCGTGAGGCCATGATCAGCACCACCGGCCAGGGCGCCTTCCACCGCGCGGGGCAGGTGGGCGCGTTCCTGAAGCTGCGCGCCGCCACGCGCAAGGACCGCGGCTTCGGCCACTGCTGGGGCCACCTGCTGGTTGCGACAGGGCGCATGGACATAAGTTTCGAGCCCAAGATCCGCGAGTGGGACATCGCGCCGTTCGCCGCACTGCTGAAGGAAGCGGGCGGCAAGCTGACGGATTTCAGCGGCGAGGAAACGGTCTACAGCGGCAACGTGGTATGCAGCAACGGCGCGCTGCACGAAGCGGCCATCAAGGCCCTGCACGGCAAGCTGCCCAAGCTGGATCTGAAGTAACAGCGCGAAAAAAGAAGGGGACTGTCCCCGAATTTGGGGACTGTCCCCGTTGTCGTAACTCGGCCGTATTCGAGCTTCCCGCCCTCGCCGAAAAGCCAACTGCAAATGCGGTTGCCCACGAAGGGCACGAAGTTCACGAAGAACTACAACTGCATCATCCACGCGGGGGCGCAAAGGCGCTAAGGGTCTTGCGTGATGCGAACGCTGTGCCGGTTCAGGGACAAGGATCAAACGCCAGGATCGCAACGGCCCTTAAGTTGGTTGCAGGTCCAGCGGCCAATCAGCGTGCCGCAACGCAGAGGCCTTGGCGTCCCAGCGTTCTTTTCCCCGTCCCTCGCAGCGAATGATGGTCAATCAACGGCTGACCTTTCGCGCCTTAGCGCCCCCGCGTGGCACTAGCCTTTCTTCGTGAACTTCGTGCCCTTCGTGGACAACCGCAGTTGCTTTCCAAACCAGGCGCCTGTGCCGCTCTCGGGCTGGTTAAATCTTCGGGCCGTGGGCCGGGGCGCTTACGCCGCGGTCAGGGCGCTTGCCGCGCTGGGCGTGGCGCGGGTGGTGGCCTTGCCGGGTTTCGCGCCTGCCCTCGGGGCCGTGTACGGCGTGGGCGCCGGCCTTGGCTTCCGGCAGCTGGCCCGCCTTCCAGGCCTCAAGCGCGACGCCGGCCTTGTTCTCCGGCGCTTCCAGCCACACGTGGATGCCGCGCGCCTTCAGCTTCTCGAAGCACTTCTGCTCGAAGTGCTGTCCGATCACGTCCGTGATGCCCTCCAGCGCCGCGGCCTCGGCCAGGTCGAAATCCGCGGCCTTGGGGTCGAAGTGCTGCGACAGCTTCTGTTCGGACAGTTCGTCCACTTCGTAGATCTCCACCCGCTCGAAGTGCTTGCTTTCGTCGTCCACGGGGGCGATGTCCCCGTTCTCGTGCAACACCAGCGCGACGCGTTTCATGGCTCTCTCCTGTGGCTTGCCCAAAGTAGTAACGGCCTGCCGGCGCGGCTTCATTCCGAGCTGCGCGGGCGTTTCTCGACGGCCGGCGCGTGCAGCACATGGCCCCGGCGCACGACCTCGATGCCCTTCTCGGCCTGGGTCAGGGTGTTCTCGTGCCATTGCTGGATGGCCTCGCGGGCGCTGGTTTCGGAGGGCACCAGCCAGAGGGCGAAGCCCTCGCCTTCGAAGCTGCCGAAGCCTTCGTCCTCGAACCAGGCGGCAACCACGTCGGTCGCGCCCAGCTCATCGAGCATGCCGACCAGCTCGCCGATGTCTTCGCCCTCGAAGGCGACGGGAACGGTCTCATCCTGCCCCTCCTCGAGCATCGCGATGGATGCGAACGAGCGGGCGTCGTCGTCCACACCGGCGACGTTGCCGTTTCTGTCCAGGAACAGGGCCAGGCGGTTCTTGACGGGCGCGCGTTTCATGGCGGGCTCCTCCCGCAGAGGTAACTCCGCGTGAGGGCCGGTCCATCCCGTTACTGTGATTTTTTCAGGGCGTCGCCAGCAGCTCCGCCAGGGGCTTCAGGCAGTGGTAGCCGCGGTCGAAGTAGTCTTTCACGAAGGCCTCAGCCTGGCGGCGCATGCGCTGGTGTGCCTCAGCCTTGGGCGCGTCGTCAAGCAGCAGAAGAACATTGCGGGCGTGCAGGGCGCGCACTTCCACGCGCGGCGTGAGCTCGGGGTCAAGGCTGTCGATCAGCTCCTGCGCATGCTCCAGGTGCTTGAGCGCCTGCTTGCGCTGGCCGCCCAGCCGGAACAGCTGCGTCGCCAGCACCTGCTCGCCGAGACGGCTTACCGCATCGCCCTTCTGCTGCGTGTTTTCGATGTGCACCAGCAGGCGCTGCGCGGCCGTGGCGCCGCCCTCGGCCAGCACTTCGCGCAGGCAGGAAACCTGCACAGCCAGCACGTTCTCGGGATCGAGTAGCCCCTTGCGGCGGCCGATGCCCAGCTCGGCAACCAGTCGCAGGTCCTCCTTGCGCTCGCTGAAGGTGGCCCAGCTTGCCAGGCGGCTCCACTTGGCCTCGGTATCGCCACCGAAGGTGACGGCCTGGTGGATGTTCATGGAGCCTTCCAGCAGCTGGCCGCGAGCCAGGGAGTGCTCGACGTTGTGGGCGTAGTCGGCGGGTACCAGCGGTAACTGGCGGCGCAGGGAATCGAGCCCGCGCTGCAGATCGCCCAGTTCCAGGTCCAGCGTCGCGGCGGCGACCTCGAGTGTGGGTGCGCTGTTGTCGGTCATGGCGAATGCGGCGCGCGCGCAGCGACGCGCCTCGTGCAGGCGCGAGCAGGCGTGCAGCACCGACACGAAGTTATGCGCCTCGGGCAGCATCCACTCGTCGAAACGTCCGTGGTTCACAAGGAAGGAAAGGTAGCTGCGGCGCTGGTGCGGCAGGGCGGCCTCGGAGTCGCCGGCGTAGTGGTGGAAGTGGGACTGCACGCCCTCGTACTGCGCGCGCAGGTGGTCGTCGTCGGTCAGGCGCGAGACCTGCCCGAGGGCCTGCAGCAGCGTCTCGGCGCGGTTCAGGTCGCGCTTCATCAAGGCGGCGCGAGTGTCTTCAATCAGCTTCAGGAAGATCGCGCGGCTGTGCTTGTTCAGGTTGGCGCGCAAGCCCTCATATTTGCTGAGCGCCTCGTTCAGCTCGCGCAGCACGCCGAGATGGTGCTTGCCGGTCAATGACCCCAGGCGCATGCGGTTCACGGCCGCCATGGCCTCCACCAGCGCCAGCAGGTCGCCGGCCATTTCCCGCGTGCCGCCGCTAATGTCGGACAAGTAGGGCGTGCCCTCGCCGGTAAGCAACCAGGCCGGGTTGACGCCCAGGCCCTCGACCAGCGCCGCCGCAAACTCGATCGGCATTCGGGTGCCGTTGACGTAGCGGCTGACGTTGTTGCGCGAAAACTCCGTCTTGCGCGAGATGTCGGCCTGGGAGTGCTGCTGGGCAAGCTCGGTCAGGCGCTTCTGGATGGCATCGGCGCGTTCGGCGTTGCGGTCGGTGTCAGTGGTCATGGCGGGCTCCTGTCCCCGATTCGTCCGGGCGTACAGGTCTTGTACCAGTTGCGGGACACTAATCAAGTGCTGTTTTTCATTTATCATCCCTAATCAGGTACATAGTGGGCATGTCGATTTCCTACGGAGGAGTACGAATGTTCACTCGCATACCCTGCCTGATCACTCTGCTGGCCCTGGCCGCGACGCTCGCCGCGCAGCCCAACGTGACTTCGCTGTCGCCCGTGCGGCACGACAGCGACGCGCCCCTCAACACCAACCTGACGGCCGGCTTCTCGAGCGCGATGGCGAATCCATCCGCGAACGCCTTCCGCGTGCGCAGCAACCTGCGCGGCTGGCTGCCCGGCGCGCTGAGCGGCGGCGGCACCAACAGCCTGTCCTTTAACCCGGCCACCGACCTGCTGCCCGGCGAGGAAATCGAGGCCGTGCTGACCACCGGCCTGCAGAGCCAGGCCAGCACGCCGCTGGCGGCGCCGCACCTGTGGCGCTTCCGCGCGGCCAGCGCCGCGGGCCCCGGCGTGTTCAACAGCGCGCAGCACGCCACGGGTTGCGCCGCGGGCTGGGACCTCGAGTTCGGCGACTTCGACAATGACGGCGACCTTGACGCCGTGGCCATCGACAACGGCCTGTCCTACCTGCTCGAGAACGACGGCACGGGTGCGTTCACGTCCTCGGCCTTGAGCACCACCAACTATGGCGCCTACCACTGCGCGCTCGCAGACGTGGAATCAGACGGCGACCTGGACATCATCGTGGTCAGCTCGCCCATGGTCACCCAGGGCGGCACCTGGTCAGGCCAGAACCTGATTTACCTGAATGACGGCAGCGGCAACTTCGGCAGCGGCGTCCCCTTCGGCACGGGCAGCGAGTACTCGAACGACGTGGACGTGGGCGACCTTGACGGCGACGGCGACGTGGATTTCGTGGTCGCCAACGGCGCCGTCTCGGACGCGCCCAATGACATCTACCTGAACGACGGCAACGGTAACTTCACGCGCAAGGGTTTCTTCTATGTCTCCACCAGCACCACCGAGGTGCTGGACATCACCTGGGGCGTGCGCCTGGCCGACTTCGACAACGACGGCGACCTTGACGTCTTCAACGCCAACTTCGGCTTCGGCCCCGTGCAGTCCTGGGTGTACCTGAATGACGGCGCCGCCAACTTTTACTGGATCAACCGCGTGGACCTGGGCGCCACCGCCGTTGCCAGCGCGGTCGCGGTCGCCGACCTGAACGGCGACGGTCACCTGGACGTCGCGCTTTCGCACATCGGCCAGCCCTCCGCCAGCCCGCCGACGTGGGACCGCGTCACCCTGCTGTTCAACAACGGCAGCGGCGCGTTTGGCAGCCCCCTCACCCTCAGCATGCCGGAAAGCCCCTACGGCCTTGAGCCCGTGGACATCGACGGCGACGGCGACCTCGACCTGGCCGTGGGCTTCGAGGGCGCCAACAGCTACATCATGATCAACCCGGGCAACGGCCAGTTCAGCGGCAGCGTCACGCTGGGCACGCCGGCGCACTCGATGGCGTTCGCGGACGTGGATGGCGACGGCGACCTGGACGCAGGCACACCCGACAAAATCTGCATCAACGGCAGCAACGCGCCGTTGTTGAGCGTCACTGCGAACAGCGGCCCCGTGGCGAACGCGGGCGTCATCAACGTGGGCTACAACGCCACGCTGGCCTCGCTGAACCTGCAACTCAGCGTGACCGACGCCAACCTCGACGCGGTCAGCGTTGGCGCCCAGATCACCAACATCCCCACGCAGGGCATCCTGATTTCCGAATTCAGCCACAACTTAGCGCCGGCCCCCTACACCCTCAGCCCCACCAGCGGCACCTTCAACCAGGGCGGAGTCACCCATCACTTCACACTGACCGCCAACGACGGCAGCGAAACTACCGTGTTCAGCTTCGACATCGTGGTGGGCGCCGCGCCCAACAACCCGCCCTCCATCGGCGTCACCAGCAACAGCGCAACGGTCGGCAACAGCAGCAGCCTCAACGTGGCCTACGGCGCCACTCTCGCGAGCCTGAACCTGGCCATCAGCATCAGTGACCCCGAGAACGACAACGTGAGCCTGGCCGGCACGGTCAGCAACAGCGCCGGCACCGGCATCCTGGACAGCGAGTTCAGCAGCGCGGCCCAGGCGTCCGGTTATACCCTGAACCCCTCCAGCGGCACTTTCAACGCGGGCGGCACGACGCATACCGTGAACCTGAGCGCGAACGACGGCAACGGCGGCATCGCCACCTTCAGCTTCAGCATCGTGGTGGGCGCTGCGCCGACGCCCTCCATGGCCGTCTACGAGTCCAGCGTGGGCGGCGCGCCCATCAGCAACGGCGCAAACGCTTCCGGCGGGCGTGACTTCGGCTCGCAGCTGGTGACGGCGGGCGCCACCGCGGCCCTGACCGTGGTAATCTACAACGGCGGCAACGCCAACCTGGCCGTAAACGGCGTGAGCCTCAGCGGCGCGGGCGCAGCCGACTTCGTGCTGAACACCGGCACAACCGCGAGCTCCGTGGCCCCCAGCGGATACACGCAGTTCACCGTAGCCTTCGACCCTGCCAGCGCCGGCAGCAAGACCGCGACAGTCGAGATCGCGCACAACGACGGCTCAACCACCACGCCCTGGACCTTCCAGGTGACCGGCGTCGGCACCACGCCCGCCCCGGTGGCGCTGATCGTGGTGCGCGAGGGCGGCAGCGTGATCGCCAACGGCGCAGGCGCATCGGGCAACCGCAACTTCGGCAGCCTGCTGGTAGGCGGCGCCTCGGCCCCGGTCACCATCACGGTCGAGAACGCCGGTAACGCGAACCTGACCCTGGGCGCCCCCGGCCTCAGCGGCCCGGGTGCCGGCCAGTTCAGCCTCGACACCACCGGCATGCTGGCGACCGTGCCCGCGGGCCAGAGCACCAGCTTCACGGTGACATACACCGCGGCCGCGGAGGGCACCTTCGGCGCTATCGTCAGCTTCAGCCACAACGACGCGAGCACCGCCACCCCGTTCAGCTTCGGCGTGACGGGCAGCGCCACCAGCGTGACCGGCGGCGCGAGCGGCGGCGGCTCGGGCGGCGGAGGCGGCGGTTGCGCGGCTGGAAGCAGCAGCAGCCTGATCGGCTTGCTGTTCCTGTTCATGTTGGCTGGGCTGGCGGCAACCCGCCGGCGCGGCAACCGGGCATAGCTTCAAGCAACGAACGACCTCGCGGGCGCCCCCCACGCCCGCGAGGTTCGCTTTTTCAGGCCATGAGCATCCGCAAGCCGCGGTAGCCACGCAGGATGTGGTCCTGCAACAGTTCTCGCGCGGCCGTGTGCGGCGCCTCGCCGGGCTTCAGCAGCACGAGTTGATTGCGCGCGTGAACCAGGCGCCGCTCGATCAGCGGAGTGGATTCCGGGTCCAGGGCGGCCAGCAGCTCGCCGGCCTGCTGCGTGAGTTTGCGCGCCTTCGCTTCGTCGCCCGCCGCGCGCAGCAACTGGGCGCTCCAGCAGGCGTGGTTGAAACGATCCACGGCGCCGGGGCCGGCGGGCTCGCCCGTTTCCGGCTTGCCCTTGCCGCGGCCGCGCAACACGCGCTGCAGTTCGCGGGCACGGCGCACGGTGTGGTGGTCGTCGGGTGTGGGCGCGCCCTTGGCGTCCACGCCGAGCGCCAGGCAGCGCTCGAGCATCGGGGCGTCTTCGAACAGGATCGCCAGCTCCAGCAGCCGCACCCACTTGCCCGGGGTGGAGGCGCCCACGCCCACGGCGTCGCGCAAGGGCAGCGCGCCCGCCAGTACCTGCGCGCGCAGGTAGTTGGTGCCGAGGTTGTGGTCCACGTAGACCTGCTCAAGTTGCGGGATCAGCCGCGCCATGGCCGACATGGCCCGCCCGATCTCGCCGAACTCCAGGTCCATCCACGCCAGCACGGCCTCGATGTGCGGGCTGTCGCCGTCGGCCAGGGCCAGCGCGGCCTTCGCGATGCGGTTGGCTTCCTTTAACTGGTGCTCGCGGATCAGCAGCTTGGCGTAGTTGTGGGCGTTCTTCTGTACGGACTCGTCGCGCCCGCGGTTCTTCAGCATCGCGTTCAGGAATGCCGCGCGCTGGTGCTGCAGGCCGCTTGCGATTTTGCCCGCCGCGTAGTCAGTCGAGGCCAGCACCGCGTGCAGCCGGGCCTGCAGATCCTCGTTCGCGCACAGGCGCCCCACCTGCTCGGCGGCCTTGCCGAGCTCTTCGGCCTTGTCCGCGTCGCGGCGGTCGAGCGCAGCCTGGGCCTGCTCCAGCAGGTCGCGGAAGATGCCTTCGCTGTGGCGGTTCAGCTTCTGGCGCAACTCCTCGTGGCGCGACAGGGCCTGGCTCAGCTC
Organism: Planctomycetota bacterium; assembly: GCA_020638635.1. Classification (GTDB taxonomy): domain Bacteria; phylum Planctomycetota; class UBA8742; order UBA2392; family UBA2392; genus JACKID01. The sequence goes on along the minus strand of JACKIE010000009.1, from coordinate 76,315 downwards.
GCGCAGCACGGTCAGGTGGTGCTTGCCGACCAGCGAGCCCAGGCGCATCTGGCTGACGGCCGCCATGGCGTTCACCAGCTCCAGCATGTCGCCGGCCATCACGGCCGTGCCGGCCGAGACGTCCGACAGGTAAGGCGTGCCTTGGCCGGTAAGCAGCCATGCGGGGTTGACGCCCAGGGCGTCCACCAGCGCGCTGCCGAACTCAAGGGGCATGCGGGTGCCGCCGATGTAGCGGCTGACGTTGTTGTTCGAGAACTCGGTCTTGCGGGCGATCTCGGCTTGGCCGTGGCGCTGGGCGACCTCCGCGACGCGCCCGGCCAGGGCCTCGGCGCGCTGCCGGTTGGTGGAGCTGAGGATGGTCATGGCTGTCCTTTTTTGCAGCAGGGCAAACGGCGTCCTCCATATTTGGTAAGCAATCTATCAGATGGTTTTCCGATTCCATAGCTTATTCGGTATGAATGGTCCCAGTGAACCGGAACCCTGGAGGACCAGACATGCGTAACCAACTGTTGTTTCCTTTCCTGAGTCTCATGCTGTTCACGGCCGTGCTGGGTGCCCAGCCGACCGTCAGCTCGCTCAGCCCGGCGCGCCACGACCTGGACGCCGCGCCGAACGCCGACATTTCGGCGGGCTTCTCGGCCGCCATGGCCGCGCCGAGCGCCGGCAGCTTCCGCGTGCGCAGCAACCTGCGCGGCTGGCTGACCGGCGCCTTCAGCGGCGGCGGCACCGCCACGCTGACCTTCGACCCGGCCGTGGACCTGCTGCCCGGCGAGGAAATCGAGGTCAGCCTGACCAGCGGCCTGACCGACACCGGCGCAACGCCGCTGGCCGTGCCGCACGTGTGGCGTTACCGCGCCCAGGCGGGCAGCGGCCCCAAGCGGCTTGACGCGGTGGTGAAGAGCTTCGCCTCGGGCTCGGCCTGGGATTGCGCATTCGGCGACGTGGACAACGACGGCGACATCGACATGGCCGGCGCCCACTTCGTGGCCCAGAACGTGGTGTGGATCAACGACGGCACCGGCAACTTCAGCGCGCGCCCCTTCGGCCCCAGCAACAGCCCCACCTACGCCGTGGCCATGGCCGACATGGACAACGACGGCGACCTGGACATCGTGACCGGCGAATGGGGCTACAACGCCGCCAGCGCGGGCTACAACGGCCAGAACCAGGTGTGGTTCAACGACGGCAGCGGCTTCTTCACCACCTCGACGGGCTTCGGCGCGGCTGACGGCTCGTGCATGTCGATCGCGCTCGGCGACTTGGACGGCGACGGCGACGTGGACATCGTGGAAGGCAACGGCGGCGTGAAGGACGAGGCCAACGGCATCTACCTGAACGATGGCAGCGGCAACCTGACGCGCAAGGGTTTCCCCTATTACTCGGCCTACCCGAGCTACGAGGTGGTGGACAACACCTGGGAGATCCGCCTCGGCGACGCCGACAACGACGGCGACCTTGACGTGTTCGCCGCCAACTTCGGCCTGGGCACGGCCGTGCAGAGCTACGTGTGGCTGAACGACAGCGCCGCGAACTTCGAGGTCGCCAGCCGCGTGAACATCGGCGGGTTGTCCTCGACCCTGACCATGTGCGTGGCCGACTTCGACGGCGACGCGGACCTGGACGTCGCGCTCGGCGCCAACACCGGCTTCAGCAGCTACATCTACTGGAACAACAACACGACCTTCACCACCAGCTCGCTGATCGACACCGGCGGCACCGCCCTGTGGGCGATCGCGGCCGGCGACATCGACGGCGACGGCGACCTGGACCTGGGCCTGGGCTACGAGGCCATGCCCAGCAAGGTGATGCTCAATGACGGCGCCGGCAACTTCACCTACAACTACTACCTGGGTGGCAGCGGCGCGGTGTACGCCATGGAGTTCGCCGATGCCGACGGCGACGGCGACCTGGACGTCGGCACCCCCACGCGCCTGTGCATCAACGGCAGCAACCGCCCGCAGATCAGCGTGACTTCCGGCGGTGCGCCGGTGGTGAACGGCGGAACTCTGAACGCGAACTACAACACCGCGCTGGCCTACCTGAACCTGCAGATCCAGGTGACCGACCAGGACGGAGACTACGCCAAGCTGGAGGCCCAGGTCAGCAACCTCAACACCCAGGGCATCACGCTCAGCGAATTCAGCAAGTCGGTTTCCGCCACGCCCTACTCGCTGGCGCCGGTCAGCGGGGTGTTCAACCAGGGCGGCATCACGCACACGGTCACGCTGACCGCCACCGACATCGGTGAATCCAGCGTGTTCAGCTTCGACATCGTGGTCGCCCCGCCGCCCGCGCCGCTGGTCGAGATGTACGAAATCAGCCTGGGCGGCAGCCCCATCGGCAACGGCGCCGCGCCCGGCGGCCAGCGCGACTTCGGCAACCAGGACCCGGGGGCCGGCCCCACCACCGCCCTGAACGTGGTGATCTACAACGGCGGCACCGCCAACCTGAACCTCGGCGGCGTCAGCATCAGCGGAGCGAACGCAACAGACTTTGTGCTGGATGCCAACAGCATGGCGAACGTGCTCACGCCCGGCAACAGCACCAGCTTCAACGTCCAGTTCGACCCGAACAGCACCGGCGCCAAGACCGCGACCATTGAAGTCATCCACAACGACACCTCCACCGCCACACCGTTCACCTTCGGCATCGCGGGCATGGGTGCTTTGCCGGCCGTGCCGCTGATCGTGGTGAAGGAAGGCGCGGCGCTGATCGGCAATGGCTCGGGCGCGGGCGGCAGCCGCAACTTCGGCAGCCTGACCGTGGGCAACGCCTCGGCCCCGGTGACCATCACGGTCGAGAACGCCGGCACCGCGGACCTGACCCTGGGCGCCCCAGCGCTCAGCGGCCCGGGCGCAAGCCAGTTCAGCCTCGACGCCACGGGCATGCTGGCCACCGTGCCCGCGGGCCAGAGCACCAGCTTCACGGTGATATACACCGCCGCCGCGGAGGGCACCTTCGGCGCTATCGTCAGCTTCAGCCACAATGACGCGAGCACCGGCACGCCCTTCAGCTTCGGCGTGGTGGGCAGCGCCACGGCCGCAAGCAATGGCAACAGCGCGGGTGGAGGCAGCGGCGGAGGCGGAGGTTGCGCCGCGGGCGAAGGCGCGCAGTTGTGGACCCTGCTGCTGCTAGTGATTGCGGGCATCGCCCTGTGCAGGAAACGTCGGGCCCACGTATAGGTCCGGTCACACCAGGCCTCGCGGGCGCCCCCAAGGCCCCGCGAGGTTTGGTTTTTTCAGACCATGAGTCACGGAAGGCCGTGGCTGAAAATGGGTCAGGCTCCAGCCGGCCTGCCCGCCGTAGCCTCGGCAAAGGCGGGTGTCTGACCCGTCTCCGCCCCAATCAGGTCGAGGTGCCGATTACCAGAATGCGGTAGGCCTGGCCGTTGGCGTTCAGGCTGCCGTCTGTGGTGTTGATCGTCAGCGTCTGCGCCGTGCCGGCCGCGGGCGCGTTCAGGCTCAAGGTCGTGATGTTGCCGCCGCTGGTGGTGGCGTGCATGTTGATAGCGCCCGTGTCGCCCATGGGACAGCCGATCCAGCGCGCCTGTGTAGTGGTGTCATAGCGTTCGACAAACAGAAAATGCGCGCGGTTGATGCCTGTCAGCGTCACCGTCTTGCCGCTGCTGCCGCTGCCCGTGTAGGCGACCACCGTACTTTTCAGCGTGCCCAGGTTGCTCAGCGCGTCGCGCGCCTGCGTGGCGCCGGTGCCGCCGTTGGCGATCGGCAGCGCGCCCGTCACGGCCGCCGCTTGCGCCAGGTTCAGCGCGCCGAAGCCGATGCTCGTGCCGCTGCGGCGCAGCACCTGGTGGTCGCTGCCGGCCGCGATGTCGGCCGGGTCGCCCGTGGAATTGGCGCTGCGGCCAATGACGGACAAGGCGGCCGAGTCGCGCAGCTTGGCGTCGGTGACGGCATTGGCGTCAATGTCGGCCGTGGCCACAGTGTTTTTGAGAGCCAGAGAGCCCAAACCCAGGTTGGAGCGCGCATCCGCGGCCGTGCTCGCGCCAGTGCCGCCGTGCGAAATGGGCAAGTCGTCGGTGAGAGAAAGAGCCGTAGCCGAAATCCGCCCCGCATCGTCCAAAGTGGCCGAAGAATTCAGGAGCTGCGTGCCGGTGGCACCGTCGTAGCGGGCGATGGCGTTATCGGTACTGGACGCTGGACCTTGAACATCACCCGTACCTGAAATCCCGCCGCCGTAGCAAGGGACAGTCCCCGCAGGGGCCTGTCCCTGTTGCGCGCCCCGCTCGGGGTCGCCAGTTCTCGTAGCCGCCACCAGGCGAAGGAAGTCCGAAAGCTCGTTCGCCCGCGGAGGCGCGCAAGGCGCGGACTCATACACAGGTTCACGAAGGAGGCCCCGCGAAAGAGGAAGCAGCGAAGCCAAAGAAGCGCCAACCACCGACTCGCTTGGAGACGGGTCAGGCAACGGCCGAGCAAGCGCTCTCTCCCGAGTCGGATCATGGGGCACGCCAACCAATGGGGAGTCTAAGGAAGTGAAGATGCCTGCAGTTTCGCTATCACGGAGCACACCTCTCCCATCCACTGTACATTGCTGCATTGGGTGATTGTCCATGAGCCCGCTTGCTATCGGTCTATTCATTTTACTCAGATTGCCCTTTGAGGCGAGCTACGAGTTCTCGGCCAGCAACTGGCTGATCCGATGCCCGCTGTGTATTAAACTTTGTGCTTTTTCACATTCTACCGTCCTGAGGGCTCCTGCAATTGGGATCAAGCTGCATGATTCATGAGGGACGGCCGCGGTAGATGCCCGAAGTAGTTCATAGTCATTCCTGTCGCACTCGAGCAATGAGCATCGCCAACTCGTCGTCCCATGAACGCATCGCAAGGGCACCAACCGCAGACCCAGATTCTCGCAAATACCATCCCTGCTGAAAACGCATAACATACACCACACCTATTGACCGGTGGTAAACATGAACCCATTCGATCAGCGATCCTTCGAAAGCGGGTTTGATTATAGAATGCTCGCCGCTCAGTATACGCCTTAGGACACGAGCGTCTGCATCCCCGACGTCTCCAATGAATGACGATACGGATCCAGTGCCGTAGCGATCCCAGTCGTCGGGGCGTTCGGGATCTTTTTGATGAATAACTCGTTCTTCGGCGAGCAGTTGCAACTCATAAGTTCGCCACGCCAGCGGCTCCCTTTCGTACAATGGAGGCGTCGCTCCCTTGCAACCACTGAGGGACAGCAACAATAACGCAGTAATGAATACCGTAGATAAGCGCATAAGTAATTTCAAAAGACCCTGGACGCTCGGAATGCCTTATCCAGCTTACTTTGGATCATAAAACGTCCTCCCAAACACTTGGCACAATCCCAATCCGACACATACGATATGCCCGTATCACGCTCTGAACCCGCAATGCCCGAATTGGGAATTACTATCAACCCGAGCAAATCATTCATCGACGGAACGCTTATACTCCGCCACGGCAATCTGGCGAAAGTCCCTTGCACCGCCAACTGGCTCCAGTACTTTACGCAATCCACCGCAAGCGGTGTGCCTGCTGGCGGATTACCTACGCCTTGTTGTTCCAATATGCTGGAAAGCTCCACGAAGGCCGTTGGCGCTTGTTGGAATGCTTGAAAACAGAACCCCGTTGGTCTTGCAATGAACATCTTAAGTACACGAGTTTCAGTGACCCGCCTGACGCCATCATGACGCTGGCCTATACAAGGATCCCACCTGCAGATCGAAATGGCTGTTTTTTCCAAGTCTTTGCTCTTTTGCTCATCATATCCTGCCATGGGCGAAAATGCCTCTATGTACCCCATTACGTAATTTGTCTTGTATCCATCGCAACATTCAAAGGTCTGTATAATTAATACTGTTTGAAACAACCTATAGCCCAGCGCATGAAGCCAGGGGTCGTTCATTAGTGCTTGCCACCTGAAATAGTAGCCATCGCAGTCTGCCTGAATGCTAGCATAGTCGATCGCACCAGAAACAATGGGAGTATATGGTCTATACTGAACGCTGGAGCGAAGAATTGCAGGTGACGATGACTGCAACTGAGCTCGAAGGTTGGGACCATGAACGTGCGCAAGTCTTTCGGGATCGCGTGTTATGTAGTCAGACTCAACAGCGTCGTTTGGAGTCGAAAAGAACGCGTCTCCCGTTGAGGAATCCGGGGGGTGTGACTCTGACGTCGCCTGATTCATAACTACATCTAGAACCGCTGCCTCGAATCGCAGCAACATCAACATTGCGGAGGCATCAGGGACAATCTCGTCTACCTCGTATGAGTTGGCGGAGGGCTTGAAACCCTGGACTTGAAGACGAGCTGCCTCCGCCAGCACCGCATTGGAGAGGATTCCGAGTTCGGGGCTGGATGTTGGGATCGGTTCGTAGGCTTGGGTTTCTTCGATTATGTGTTTGGGGAGTTGGAATACTCCGCCTGGGGCGAAGGGGAGAGTGTGGCCGGTGGACGTAAGATTTAGCGGATTGCCGGGACCGGCTTCGGCGATCCTTGCAGCCTGGTGCGGGGCGCTTGTGGATTTGGTGGGTCCGCCTCCGCAGCCGCAATCTGGCTTTTTGATGCTCATTACCATGCTCCCTATTGTACGGCCTTGGGTCTGGCTTTGGGGCGGAAATCCGGGGCCCGCGTATTCTCCCGTCCTTCGCGTGCTTACCCGTCGCTTGCGCTCCGGGCTCCTGTTTCCCGGCCGGTTCTCGCGCCTCCCCGTCCCACATCCAGCAGGCGGAGCGCCTGCGCTACGTGCGGGCGGCCACGTGGGGCCGCCCCTACACCAACACGTTCTCCAGGATGGCCAGGGCGCTGGCGCAGCCCATGGCTGTGGCTGTCGGGTACGTGTAGGTCACGTTCATGCGCGAGGTGGTGGCCGCGCTGGGCTCGGCCGACTCGCGGCGGATGAACAGCTTGCCCTCAAGGTCCTTGGGAATGATGCCCGTTACGCCGTAAATCTGACGCTCGCAATCCTCGCCCATCACCATCATGTAGATGCGCGTCAGGTTGCCCGGGCTGGTGGTTTCGATCAGGTCGTTCACCAAAATCGGCGTGCCGTTGATGGCCGGCACGCGAACCATCTTCACGCCGCCGCTGATCGGGTCCGGGAAGGGCATTTCCACTTCGGTCGGGTGCATGCCCTGGTCGTTGTAGGCCTTGATGATCGCGCGACTGGCCCGGTTGTTGCACATGATGCAGTTGGCGCGAGCGTTGCCGGCCGTGACCAGGTGCCAGGTCTGCTGCAACAGGTCGAGAGTGGGCGCCACGCTGCCGCCGGCCACGATCTGGTTGGCGTCGCACATGTCGTACAGGGAGTCGTAGTCGCCCTCGGTGCCGCCGTTGACTTTGTCGAGCTTGCGGAAGCTCATGAGCAGCAGGCGGGTGCAGGCGATGATGGCCAGCGCGTTGTCGATGCTCTGGTAGCGCCAGCGGTCCTGGGCGTTGTAGTCGATCTTGTAGCGGCTTGCGAGTTCGCCGCAGGTGAAGGTGACCGTTTCGTCCACGCCGGCGGTCTGGTCGGTGATGTCGGCGCCGTCGGCCAGGATGGTGGCCATGGCGTTGATGTCGCCGGCGCTGAGCTGGTCCGTGCGGGCGTAGCGCAGCTTGCCGCCGATCACGCCGCGCATGGGCCAGAAGTTCGCGATTTCGACCTTGTAGCGAATCTTCTCGATGACGGTTTTGACAAGCTGTTCCTGCGTAAGGTCAACAGCATTGAGCGGCGTGGATGCCATGATTGCCCCTTGGATCCGCGCGGCGTATGGGCTGCGCGGAGTTTGCCCGGCCCGCCTTCCTGGCGGTCCATCCCAAGAGCGTACAACAAAAACGGGGGGGGCAATGCATTTGTGATAATGTACTGCACATCACTCAACCATGGGCCTGCCATTACTTACACACCTCCGGAAGTCGCGCGCCTGCGCCGGAGCTTCGGCGCGAGCACCGCCCCTTCAGTCCTGGCTCGCTTCTCTTATTGAAATCAGGCGCGGGGTTTGAGCGTGCCTACCAGCTCGCTGATGCGCTTTACGCCTGCTTCGATCAGGCGTTCTTTCAGGCCGTTGTGGATGGTCAGGCCGGCGTCGGGCTCGACGAACAGGATCGTCCCCAGCTGCACGGCGCTGGCCCCGGCCACCATGAACTCCAGCACGTCATCGGCGTTGCTGATACCGCCGATCGCGATCACCGGCAGCTTCACCGCGTTCGCCACCTGCCACACGCAGCGCAGGGCGACGGGCTTGATCGCCGGGCCGCTCAGGCCGCCGGTGTAGTTGGCAACCAGGGGCTCGCGGCGCTTCCAGTTGACGGCCATGCCGACCAGGGTGTTGATCGCGCTCAGGATGTCCGCTCCGCCGCGCTCAGCGGCCTTGGCGATTTCGGCAATGTCCGTCACGTTGGGCGACAGCTTGGCGATCAGCGGCAGTTGCGTCTTCGCGCGGCAGGCGGCCACCAGCTTTTCGCACTCGCCGGGGTCGCTGGCGAAGCGCATGCCGCCCTTCACGTTGGGGCAGCTCAGGTTCAGCTCAAGGGCGGCGATGCCTTCCTCGGCGTCGAAGCGCTCGACCAGCCAGACGTACTCGTCGAAATCGTGGCCCACCACGTTCACCACTGCCTTGGGCCCGAAGCCGCGCATCTTGGGCAGCGTGTTCTTGATGAACGCCTCGTAGCCTTCGTTCTGCAGGCCGATTGCGTTGATCATGCCGGCCGCGGTTTCAGCCGTGCGGGGGTAGTCGTTGCCGAGGCGCGGGTTGCGGCTGATGCTCTTGCCGACCAAGGCGCCGTAGACGGCAAGGTCGTGGTAGCGGTCGAGTTCTTTGCCGTAGCCGCTGCAGCCGCTGGCGGTCATGAGCGGCGAGGCAAGCTCGAGGGGGCCAAGCCTGACGCTGAAATCAAGCGCCATGGGCGGACTCCTGCAGCTGCGGCGCGGGCTCGGCGGCCTTTGCTTCGGGCTTGGTCTCGGACTTCTCGGGCGACTTCTTCTTGTCGGACTTGAACGACATCAGCACCAGCAACAGCACGCCGGCGATGATGGCGATGTCGGCAACGTTGAAGACCGGATACTTTTTCGGGATCTCGAAGCCCAGGATGTTCGTGCCGTGCCAGGGCAGGTCGAACATGAAGTACATGAAGTCGCGCACGTGGCCCAGCAGCAGGCGGTCGTACAGGTTGCCGATCGCGCCCGAAGCCACCAGCCCCAGCGCCGTCAGGAACCAGCGCCGCTTCGGCTCGGCCTTGTACACATAGCCGAACACCGCCAGCAGCACCACCGAGGCGATCAGCGCCAGCAGCAGCGGACGGCCGTCCATGATGCTGAACGCGGCGCCCTGGTTTTCGGCCCACTTCCAGCCGATGAAGCCGTCGATGATGGGCGTGACGTTGGGCTCGGTGGGACGCACGGCCGAATCAGCCCAGGCCTTGGTGGCGATGTCGGCCACCAGGGAGGCCAGCAGCACGATCCAGAACAGGCCCTTGCGGGTGAACATGCCCTGCAGGAATGACTGCTTCTCGCTCATGGCCCGAATGTACGGGTGGGCGCGCCACGCGGCAAGGCCGGGCGCAGCCGCCCCGCGACGGCGGGCGGGGCGCAATCTATGCTGGGTGGGTGACCGCGTCGCTGTACATCCATATCCCGTTCTGCGTGCGCAAGTGCGAGTACTGCGACTTCTACAGCGGCGTGGCCACCGCCGCGGACATTGACCGTTACCTGGACGCCCTGCAGCGCGAGCTGCAACTGCGCTTCCCGGGCGGCTTTTCGCCTGCCACGATCTTCATGGGCGGCGGCACGCCCACGCGGCTGGAGGCGCGGCAGCTGATGCGCCTGGGTGAGGTGCTGCGCTCGCGCGTGGATGTCAGTGCTGCCGAGTTCACCTGCGAGATCAACCCCGGCACGCTGACGCCTGAAAAGGCCAGTGCGCTTGCCGCCATGGGCGTCAACCGCGCCAGCTTCGGTGTGCAGTCGTTCCAGCCCCGTTTTCTCAAGGCCTTAGGCCGCGCCTACGAGGCCGGCACCGCCACCTCTGCCGTCGAGATGGCCCGCGCGGCCGGCATCGAGCGCGTCAGCATGGACCTGATGTTCGCCCTGCCCGGCCAGACCCTGGACGACCTGCGCCACGACCTGCAGCGCGCGCTGGACCACGGCACGGAACACCTGAGCCTGTACGCCCTGACCTATGAGGACGACACGCCCTTGACGCGTCAACTGTTGAACGGCGAGGTCGAACCCTGCCCCGAACAGCTGGAGCGCGAGATGTTCGAGCTGGTGGGCGATACCTGCGCGCGGGCCGGCCTGCAGCGCTACGAGGTCAGCAACTTCGCCAGGCCATGCTCCGAGTGCCGCCACAACCTGGTCTACTGGACGCTCGGCGACTGGCACGGCGTCGGCGCGGGCGCCCACGCCATGCTGGGCGGCGAGATCACCGCCAACGCCGCCGACTTCAAGTACTACACCGCGGCGCTGCTGGACGGGGGCAAGCTGCCGGTCGCGCGGCGCGAACAGCTGAACCCGACGGCCCGCGCGGAAACCCTGCTGCTGATGGGCCTGCGCCTGACACGCGGGGTGGAACTCGCGCGCTTCGAGGGCTTCGCCGACGCGAGCTTTCAGCAACTGTGCGGCGAAACGGCCGCGCGCCTGTGCGCCCTCGGCCTGCTGGAGCTGACCCCCACCCACGTGCGCGCCACACCCGCAGGCTTGCTGCTGCTGGACAGCCTGATCGTAGAGCTCGCCTCCAGCCTGGAGGCGGCGGTATGAGCACAGAAACCCTCACTCGGCAACGTAGCCTCGAACAACGGAAATCGTTCGTCCGTTCAATCCGAAATCCAAAATCCAGAATCCAAAATCTACTGATCCTGGGTTGCCTGCTGCTCTCGGCCTGCGCCACCTCGCGGCCGATTGAGCCCGTGCCCGGCGAGCAGCCCACGCCCGCGCCGGACGTGCTTGAGCAGGCCATGCTCTCCGTGGTGGCGATCGTGGTGGAGCACGGCGGCACCGGCGACGCCTTCGGCGCCGGCGTGATCTACGACGAGCAAGGGCACATCCTCACGGCCCACCACGTGATTGAAGATGCCGACCGAATTCTTCTGCTGATTGGCGGCGGCTACACCGTGCGCGCCGAGGTAGTGGGGATCGACCCCATCGCCGACTTCGCGCTGCTGAAAGCCGAGGCGGTACTCCCCGATCGCATGCGGCCGGCAAAATTCGCCGCGACTGACCCCAGGCCCGGCGATTTCGTCTGGAGCCTTGGCAACCCCTTCGGGACTTCGCGTTATGGCGGCGAGCCGAGCGTTGGCCGCGGCGTGGTCAGCGCGGTCAATCGTACCTACCTGAACGACGACACCGGCCGCCTTTACCTCGACAGCCTGCAGCACGACGCGCCCACCAACCCGGGCAACAGCGGCGGCGGCGTGTTCAACATGCGCGGCGAGCTGCTGGGCCTGAACGCGCTGATCACCACCACGCGCGAAACCCCGGGCGACAGCGGCGTGGCGTTTGCGATCCCTTCCCACCTGCTGAAGGCCAAGGCCGAGACGCTGCTGCAGGGCCGCGCCATCAGCCACGGCTGGTTCGGCGCGCAGGACTACCGGCAGGCCACGGAGATTTTCCCCCAGGGCTTCGGGCGACTGAGGGCGGTGTTCGGGCCGATCGCGCCCAACGGCCCGGCGCAGATGGCGGGCGTGCAGCCAGGTGATGTGATCATCGCGGTGGATGACGTCGAGTTGTACGGCATCCACGAAGTGCTGATGCTCGAGGACGCCGTGATTCCCGGCCAGCAGGTAAGGCTCACGATCAACCGCGCCGGCAGCGAGTTCGAGATCACCATCATTGCAGGCCAGCGCCCCTGGCCGTTCGGGTAGGAATTCAGAAGCCAGAGGTCAGAGGCCAGAGGCCAGGGAAAAGACCGAGCGCGCCGCCGGCGCGTATCTCTCTGACCTCTGACCTCTGACTTCTGATCTCTGGCCTCTCTGTACCGAATGGTCGGCCGACAGACGCCACAGAACCGGCAAGCGCAACACCTGGATCCGGGAATCTCTACTTCACTTTCAGATTGCGGAACCAGACCACGCCGTTGTAAGTGCCGATGCCGGCGCAGGTTTCCTTGCAGGGATTGTAGTCCGCCAGCTTGAACTCGGCCCAGCGGCCGTTGGTGGTGTCGAGGCGCACCTTGCCGCTTTCGGCGTCGTAGCTGAAGCTGAAGCTGTGCCACAAGGGCTTGCCGTCCTGGCTGATCGCCAGCGGCGTCTCGTACTCCACGGTGCCCAGAGTACTCCACTCGGCGTCCCGGAACTCGAACAGCACGGCCTTGCCCGGCAGCAGCGCCAGCTTCAGGAAACGCTCCGACTGCGGACCCAGGCCGTAGGCGAACACGAAGTCCACCTGCGGCAGCGGCTGGTCGTCCCAGCGGAAGTCGCCGCTCATGCTGACGCTGTTCCCCTGCACGGGCTGGTTCAGCAGGGCGAAGCCACCCAGCCCCACCTCGGTGTTGACCTCGACCGCGCCGTCGCGCTCGTCCACGCAGGCGTTCCACTTCACGTACCACTCGCCGTCGCGCGCGGCCGTACGCCGCGCGGTTTCAAACATGCGCGCGATCGACGGGTAGCGCTTGTCCAGTTCGCGCTGCAGCGCTACGCCGGCGTCGCGCCCCAGGTCGTACTCGGCGGCCATCGCCACCATGGCGCGCAGGTCGTCGGACTGGGCGGCAAGCGCGCGGCCGATCACCCACATGGCGGTGTAGTTGGCGCTGAGGTTGGCGCCGTCCTTGCCGGCGAGCAGGTCTTCGGGGTGCGGCAGGCGCCCGGCGCGGCCGAAGAAGTCCAGCTCCGTCAGGCGGCGCTTGCGGTAGTTTTCGGCGGCCTGCTTGTCCGCGAGTTCAAGCCCCTGCTGGGCGGCGACCTCGGCCAGGCTTTCCTGCCACCAGTCCGGTTCATAGCGCGAACTCGGGAAGGCCGCGTACATGAACTGGTGGTGCAGTTCGTGGATCATCACCTGCAGCAGGCTGCTGGGCAGCGCGTACGGCCCGTCGTGATGCGTGTACCAGACCACGTAGCTGCGGCCGGTGCTCCAGGACGTGAACGCGCCGTTCTGCGCGAAGTTGCCGGCCGTGAGCAGCTGGTCGATGGCCTTGTAGGTGTCGTACTGGCCGTGCAGGTAGAGCACGTAATGGAAGCCTTCGGGCAGCCTGCCGCCGGTGAGGGGCTCGTTGGCCTTGACGGCTTTCTCGAGCAGCGCGGCGACCTGCGGGACGCCGGCCTCGTCGGGCAGGTCGGAGAACACCGAGACGTTGCCGGCCTTGCGCTCGGTCATGGCGCCCAGGGCCTCGGTGTGCGCCTTGCGGGTGACGAAGAACCAGCGGAAGCGTGCCTGGCCCCAGCTCAGCCGAAGCACCACGCCGCCGCCGTCGGGCTCGATGCGGGCAGCAGGTTTGGCATCCGAGGCTTCACGCAGGCGCGCGCCGCGCACGTCGAGGATGTTGCCCGTGGCGTCGCGGGCAACCAGTTGCACGTTGCGCAGCCCCTGCTGCAGGCCGAATGTGTAAACGCCCGGATCCACGACGATGCGGTCCAGCCAGCCGGCCTGCTTGACCTCGATGCGGATCAGCTCATTCAATGTCGCGCGCTGGTCTTCGCTCAGCGCGGCCTGTTTGGCCAGCACGCCCGGCAGCTGGGCGCTGTTGAGGGCGAAGTCGCGCGCGCACACGCTGACGTCGTCGTCGCCGACGGGCTCGCTCCAGCCCGCGGCGGCCAGCGCCTTCAGCCAGGCCGATTCCTCGGGCGACAATGCGGCCTCTTCGGCCACGGCCGGCGAAACCAGGCAGAGCAACACGACACCCGCAAGCAGAGCAGCACGCATAGGCAGCCTTTCGTCGGGGGACACCATCCTACCAACGAAAACTCCCCGGCAAGGTTGCCGGGGAGTTCGGTTTGTCTTGCTGGCTTACTGGGCCGGGACGGTGATCTCCACCTTCTCGCCGCCCTTGCGGACAATGCTTAGCTTCACTTCGCCGCTCTGCTCGCTGAGCAGCTTGGTGAAGTCCTGCAGGGTCATCTCGGCCGTGACTTCCTTGTCGCCGACCTTGTAGATCAGGTCACCGCTCTTGATGCCGGCCGCTCGGCACGGCGAGTCCTTCTGCGGGATCTGGCTGACGCTGAAGCCGACCTTGATGCCGCCGTAGTTGTCCTTCAGGGTTTCCTCGGTCATCTTGGTGAAACGCTCGATACCGCGGAAGCCGTCGATCTTCGGCGCGGGCTCAGACTTCGCGGCCGGGATCACCACCTTCATGCCCTTCTCGAGGTTCAGCTTCTTGTCGGGGTCGGCGATGAAGCCGCCGACCTGGTCAATGGCGGACTTTTCATCCAGCGGATCCTTGCGGTAGCGCCGGGTGATCACCAGCTCGGCGACCTGCTTGCCGTCGGCGCCCATGATCTGCACCTTGGCGTTTTCCTCGGGCGCTTGCTGGCCCTCCGCCACGTTGATCAGCACGTACAGGTCTTTCTGCTGGTCGCGGTACTTCACGCTGGCGATGGTGCCCTCGAACAGCGGGGCGTCCGTGGGCTGGGTCGGCTCGGTGGTCGGCTCAGCCTTGGCGCCGCCCTTGTGGAAGTCGGGCTTCAGCACCGCTTCCTGGGCCTTCTTCAGCTCCTCGCCGAACACGCCGGCGGTCATCAGCACGCGGTTGCCCAGCGCCTTGCTGGGGTCATTGAGCCCGCCAAGTATGCGGCCGAAACCGCCGCCGCCGGCCGCCTGCTCTTTGCCCTTCTTCTGGCCGAGAATGCCGAGCAGCTTGCCGTCCAGGGTCAGCACCACGCCACCCAGGCAGTCGCCCAGCGAGCCGTCGAGGCCGAAGATCTTGCCGTCTTCCACCACGCAGTTGATGCGGGCGGTGCGGAAGAAGCGCGCGTAGTTGAGGGTTTCGTCGTGGGCGCCGATGATCACCACCTCTTCGCCCAGGGCCGGAACTTCAGCCTTCTCCGGAAAGCTGACACCGGCGGTTTCGCCAAGCTGCGCGCCGTACCAGCGCAGGTTCTGCGCATCCGAAATCAGCGCCTCGGTGGCGGCAAACTCCTTGCCGTCGGCGGTGTGCAGCTTGAAGTCTTCGGGGCCGGTGCTTTCGCCGCGGCCGAACATGCTGGCCATGCCGCCCACGTTGTTGCTGAGGGGCTGATTGCTGACCACGAACAGGCCGCCCTTGCCGACCAGCAGGCCGGTGGTTGCGCCGGTGCTCTCGATGGTCTGGCCCATGGCGGAGGTGGTGGAGGTCCAGGTCAGCACCACGACCTTGTCGCTGAACCTGGCGTGCAGCGCGCGCAGCTGTTCGGCCTTTTCGTCGGCGTGCAGCAGGCCGGCGCACAATGCTGTGATGGCAACAAGCGGGATCAGGTAGCGGGTCATGGTTCTCTCCATTCGTCAGCTTTTTCTGAATCTCTAGTCTTCGCGACGCCTTGGCGGCCTGCCGCCATCACGCCGGGGGCCGCGCCCGCCTGGACGCGGGCCACGGGGGCCGCGCGGTCCACCTTCGCGGCGGGGTCCACGTTCGCCGCGCGGGCCGCCTTCTCGACGCGGGCCGCCTTCTCGACGCGGTCCGCCTTCGCGACGCGGTCCGCCTTCGCGACGCGGTCCGCGTTCGCCGCGCGCTCCGCCTTCACGGCGCGGTCCGCCTTCGCGGCGGGGTCCACGCTCGCCGCGCGGTCCGCCTTCACGACGGGGACCGCGTTCGCCGCGCGCTCCGCCTTCACGACGGGGGCCGCGTTCGCCGCGCGGGCCGCCCTCGCGCTTTGGTCCGCCTTCCCGTCGCGGACCACCCGGCCTGCGCTCCCCGCGCTCGCCGCGGCCAAAAGTCTTGCCGCGCGTCTGCACGCGGGCCCGTGTCTTCTTCTGACCGACAGTGGTGGTCCCGCGCGCACCGGTTTTCTTTCGCCGAAATCCGGTGGCTTCGTCGTCGCGCTGGAAGCGCGCCGGGCTCACCAGCGGCTTCTCGTAGTCAACCCGGCCGTTCTCGGCCTCGTCCACGTAGTTCAGCACCATCTGGATTTCGTCTGCCCGCAGCTTGCGCAGGGCGCCGCCGGGCGCGCTGCCGAGCTCAATGGGCCCCAGCCGCACGCGCTCGATCGACTTCACGCCGTGGCCGAACTTCAGGCAGATGTCGCGCAGGGCCTGCGGCAGGCCCTCGTAAACCGTCAGCGTCAGCGGCGTCTTGCCGCCCGCCGCGCGCCCCACCTCGAGCGGCTCAAAGCGCCCGTTGTTCATGGCATAGAACAACGCGCGCTCGATGTTCCGCGCGGCCGTCACGTCGACCGTCCCCTTCACGGTCACGCGGTAGACCTTCGGCACGCGGTAACGCGGATGGGTCAGCACGTTGGCGACGCGCCCGTCGTTGGTGATCAGCATCAGGCCGCGCGCCAGGCGGTCGAGGCGCCCGGCCGTGAACAGGCGGCCGAAGTCGCCCTCGACCAGGCCCTGCAGCTCCTGCTCGGCCTCGGCGTCGTTGAAGCTGGAACCTTCCTTCTTATTCAGGATCCAGTAGGCGGGGCGCGGCAAGTGCACGCGTTCGCCGTCAACGGTGATCACGTCGCGCTGGGGGTCGGCGCGGACGCCGAGCACGCTGACTGCCTGGTTGTTGATGGAGACGCGGCCTTCGACGATCAGTTCTTCGCAGGCGCGGCGCGAGCCGAAACCGGCAAGCGCGAGAATCTTCTGCAGGCGTTCTTTGCCTGCTTCTTCAGTTGTCATGTCTGTCTTTCCCGGTCGCGTGGCGACCGTCGTCGGGGTTTCCCCCATCACCGGCTCACGCCGGAAGTTTCAGGCCACGTAGATAGCCGCTGCGGTCGCGGCCGTGAAGGGGGTGGAAGCGGATTGCGCCTCGCGGCGTTGTGATGGTGAGGCTCGGGCATGAACGGAAACTCGCCACAACGCAGGCAGGCGGCCGGGGGAATCGGCATCGGGCGCCTGTTCGGCATCGAGATCCGGCTGCACTTCAGCGTGCTGCTGATTTTCGGCCTGGTGGCGTGGAGCCTCGCCGCGCACACCTTTCCAGGCTGGCACCCGGACTGGAGCCCGGCATTGAACTGGGGCCTGGGCCTGGCCACGGCGCTGCTGTTTTTCGTGTCGCTGCTGGCACACGAATTCGCGCACTCGCTGGTGGCGAAGTGGAAGGGACTTGAGATCGACCGCATCACGCTGTTCCTGTTCGGCGGCATGGCCGAGTTGAAGACGCAGCCGAAGACCGCCGGCGTCGAGTTCATGGTCGCGATCGCCGGCCCGCTCATGAGCGTGGCGATCGGCCTGGGCTCAATCGGCCTTGCGGCGGTGCTGGTGGACGGCGGCTTCGCGCAGCGGCTGGTTGAGAACCCTGAGGCCGCCATGGCGTCGCTGGGCCCGCTGCCCACGCTGCTGCTGTGGCTGGGGCCGATCAACCTGTTCCTGGCGGCGTTCAACATGATGCCCGGCTTCCCGCTGGATGGCGGGCGCGTGCTGCGCGCGATTCTGTGGGCGATCAGCGGCGACATGCAGAAGGCCACGCGCTGGGCGGCGTATTCGGGGCGCGTGGTGGCGTTCATGCTGATGGGCCTGGGCGGGCTGGAGATTTTCTTCGGCGGCTTCATCAACGGCTTGTGGCTGCTGTTCATCGGCTGGTTCCTGTTCAGCGCCGCGCGCGCGGCCCAGGCGGAATCCGAGCTGCGCACCAGCCTGCAGGGCCACCGGTTATCAGAGCTGATGGACACCGGCTTCGAGTTCGCCGACGGCAGCGACGACGTCGAGAGCTTCGCGCGCGAGCGCCTGATGCACCGCAGCCAGGCCGTGTGGCCGGTGCTCGAGGGCGGACAGCTGGTCGGCATCGTCACTATTGACGACATCGCGCAACTGCCGCCCGAGGCACGGCCGCACACGCGGCTGGCGCGGCTGGCCAAGCCGCTGCACGAAGTGGACTTCGTCGAGCACAACCTGCCCGGCCCGGAGATCCTGAAGCGCCTGGCGGAAAGCGACTACGGCGTGGTTCTGGTGGTGAAAGACAACCAGATCGTCGGGCTGCTGCGCCAGTCGGATGTCGTGCGCTGGCTGACCATTCACACAGCGTAGCCCGGCAGCGTAAGCGCGAGATGCTGGGACGGTTGATGCGTCTCGCAGCGTGGGAAACAGCGAATTACCAATAACCAATTTTCAATTACCAATTGAGGCGACGTGGTTAACTTTGAGCACGACGGTCCTCGCTGATTGCAGCTCGTTCACGACTTGAAAGGCAACTGCGGGAACCACGAAGGACCACGAAGGCAATCAACCAAGGACCAGCTCTTCGTGATCCTTCGTGACCTTCGTGGGCAAAAGCATTTGCAGTTGCCGGCAGTTGGTAATCGAAAATTGGTTATTGGTAATTTGCTGTTCAACCCCGCTTCGATGCAACCCGAACGCGGCGGCACGCGCACCAGCCCCGTGCCCGACGCTTACGCATCGGGCTAGCCCCGGTTCACATATCTGCCGTGGTTCTGCTCCGCCAGATCCTGCATCATCTGGTGCGCGGCGTCTTTGCCTACCGCGATCGCGTGGATCACCACCTTGCGGAAGGTGTTGATGCGCGAGATGTCGGCCAATATCGCCTCCGGCTTCACGTAGCGGCCGTTGCCGATGCTGCCCCACTTCGGGTGCACCGAGCCCTCGCCGGTGCTGTCGTCGCTCCAGCTCGGTTCGCCGTCGGTCATGAAGAAGATGGTGTCTACCCCCTCCAGCATCGCCTTGGGGTCGAGCGCCGGGTCTTCCTTCACCTTGCCCTTGCGCACCACCGTGAAGGCCTGCGTCAGCGCGCCATGTATGTTTGTCCCGCCCTCGGCCTTCAGGCCGTAGACCGCGATACTGAACTTGCGCTTGTTTTCGTCCGTCGCCTGCACCAGCTCGGATTCGTCGGGCAGGATCAGCTGGTGCTCTTTGCTGTAGGTGATGATGTTGAAGTGGTAGTCCTCAGGCAGATTTTTCAGCGTCCACAGCAGCTCGACCTTCGCGAGGTCCAGCTTGGTCTTCACCTGGCTGTAGTCCGGGCCGTTTTCCTTGCCCTTGCCCGTGACCGGGTTTTTGGCGAACTCCATGTCGGCCGGCCACTCCATGCTGCCGCTGACGTCGATCACGAACAGCACCCGCGTGCCCACGGCGATGGCGTCAAAGAACGCCACCGTCTTGCCCGCGCCCGCGTCTTCGGCCACGTTGCCCGCCAGCCAGGCGCGCCACCACCCGGCGCTGAGGTAGGCCGGCTGGCCCGAGATGCGGCTGAGGCCCAGTGCCGCGAAGTACTTGATGCGCTCGTCGCCGCTGGCATCCAGCACGTGGATCAGCGCTTCGATAAACGGCTTCTGCGCCTCGCGGTCTTCGCCCTTGGGGCACAGCTTGCGCACGGCCGTGATGGCGGCCAGGTTCTCGAACACGTTGCCCTTGTCGTCCTCGGGCTTGTAGGCGTTGACGATGGCCAGGGCCAGGGGCGCCAGGTCATCGCGCGCGGCCTCGCCCATGGCTTCGAGGGCGCAGGCGCGCAGAGAGACGTTTTTCTTGTCGCCCTTGTCCAGCGCCTTTTTCAATGTGCCGGTGCCCTCGGGCGTGTTGCCGAGCGCGAGGCCGCACAGGGCCCAGTAGGCGGCGAACATCTCTTCGGTTTTCTTGCAGGCCATGACGGAGCTGTCTGCCTGGTTGAGCCCCTCGGCGCCCTTGAGGTCAGCAAACGCGCGGCCCATTTCACGGCCGGCAAAGCCGTCGCGCTCGGCCACCAGGGCTTCCATGACGGCCTTGACGGACTTCTTGTCGCCGTCGGAAAGCAGGCGTTTGGCGCCTTCGACACGATTGTCGGGCAAAGCATCTTTGAGCAGGGCCACATGCTCAGCCTTCTGGGCAAAGGCCAGGCAGGTCAATGCAATCACCATCCCAAGCGCAACCAAAGCACGCATAGCAGGTCCCCCGATCACCAGCCCAGTGCAAGCAGGTTAGCAAGGCAAGGGTGCGACGTGTCACGAGAGGATCAAATTCTTAGCATGAGAACAAATGCCACACCGAGAGCTAACTGTTTGGGGAGTTGCGGGGGACGAGTCAGCGAAGATTACTTCCCAAGTTCGTATTTCTCTTCTCGCTTGTCGAAAGCGGGGCGGGTGCCCTCCAAGACATCAACCAGCCTTCGGTTCAGCTCGGGATTCTCGATCGCACCGCAAGTGTAGATAACCTTGTTGCCCGAAGTCTTGTCCATATCGACATGGATCACTTGCTCGGCATCGCATACTACCGCCAAATTGGGGTTATGCGTAACCATAAGGATCTGGCGGCGTTCTTTTGCTAGTCGGATTGCGGGCACAAGGACGCCGTAGATCGTTTGGTTGTCCAAGTTCTCCTCTGGTTGATCAAGCAAGAGAGGTTCCTGTCCCTTGTCGATAAGCAAGTAGAAGATGAGTAGTAGTGTACCGCGCTCTCCCGGCGAAAGTTGATCCAGCGATCTACCGCCCCATTTGAGCCCATATGTTGGTTTCAGGTACTCCAACCCGAAGACGTACTCCAGCACTTGTTGCTTAGTATACGGCTGTTTCAGTTGGTTCTCAATGATGTCATCTTCCTCAAATGGTGCAGCACGTCCACCGTACAGTAGCGAACAGATGTTCTGAGCGAACTCGACAATCTGGTCAGCTGTATCCAATGAAGCGGAGTCTACGAGCGACTTCACAAACTGTTCGGATTCCTCTTTTCCATGAAAACGCCCCTTTCGACCGGCGTTGATGAACTTAAGAAACCCTTCCCTGAAGTCGTTGGCGCTAACACCAGCGGAAAACTCAAGCGGAATAGAACCCTTCTCGGCCGACAGGTGGACGGACACTTGATTGGCTGCGGTTTGCACTGGAGCGTAGAGTTCTTTGTAGGCATCGACGAGGGTTGCAATCTTGGACGCCACTTCGCGGACCAGCTCGTCACGTTGCGCAATGATTGATTCGCGCAGGGCGGGTCCCTCGTCAAGAGCCTTTAGTTGGGTATCATACCACACCAAGGTGTCGGGCGAGTTCTTTGACCCTACCATCGCGTCAAGCTTGCGCTTCCACAAGTCATGTGATCTCAGGTACTCTTCTTGTGCGCGAACTGGCTCATCCAAATCGGCTTCAACGTCTGACATCTCTTCGTCCAACTTCGCCAAACGCTCCGCCACCGATCCAGCGAACGTTGGATCGACATGTTCTCTCAGGGTTTTCAGCAGTTGCACATCTTTGTCACGCTTGACAACAATCAACTCATCGTTTGTGGTCAGATTCACTACTTCGTCTAGGTTTACACCAGCGACCTGCGCGTGGGGTTGAAGTTCGGCCTTTGCGGCGGACACAGCTTCGGAAATGTTCTGGACCCCTTCGATTAGTCGCTTGTACGAGGCAATCCTTGCATTGGTTTCCCCCGTCTTCGTTCGTGCAGTCTTCTCCTCCGCCTCTAGCTTGGCTCGCTCAGCCTTCAGTTTGTCCATTTTCTCCTGAAGCAGCTTCTGTGCGCCTTCCAGCTCCTTTGACTTATTTGCGAGCTTCGGTGGCTGCGGCTCGTTTGCACGATGTGTCTCAGTGTCGCGGTGACTCTTGGCGCGTAGATCTTCCAGCTTGGTGCGA
Source organism: Planctomycetota bacterium (assembly GCA_020638635.1). Lineage (GTDB taxonomy): Bacteria > Planctomycetota > UBA8742 > UBA2392 > UBA2392 > JACKID01. The sequence continues at coordinate 54,746 of JACKIE010000009.1, read as the reverse complement.
TACTGGGGCTCGAGACGCTTTTCAATTGCGCACAGAGAGTTGACTAAATCTCGCAGTTTGTCCCGCGACGCAAGTATGCTCTTTTGTTGCTGCCGCGATACTTCACGAACATACTCTTCTAAAGTTGCGCATCCCAATCGATCTTCTGGAGGGACATGGGAGAAGATTACATTTTCCAGTTCTTGAGTGAAACTCGATGCCCCAGATTCACCATGTTCACCGCAGATTGTTTCCAGGTAATTCTGAGGTAGGTACTTTACACTCTCTCTCGCGCCCGGCGCGATATCGGCGTCAAGAGGAACGAATTCAGACAAGCCTACACCTTCTGCCTTCCCATAACTCTGCCACTTCAACTGAGCTTTGAAATACGTTGCAAGCGGTGGCTTACCCGCCAAGAACTTGGATTTCTTGAGGAATGAAAAGTCACGCTGTCTGCTCGAATTGCCAACTAGTCCGACGATGTCAACGAGGGCACTCTTGCCGGCTCCTTTTCTCCCGATGATGGCGACCAATCCGGGGCTGAGCGGTATGTCGTCGGAAAACCACTTCTGATGCGCCGGTGCGTCGCCCGACCTCTGTAGCGTCAGGGACGTAATGATGTTTGTTGCCTGATCTTCGAGTCGTACTTTCCAAGGGTCCTCCGCCGCCAACAGCACCCTTTGCTCTGGCTCAGCAAGAACATGAAGCAGTCCGCGAAAGGTCGGGTCCGCTTTGATCCAACAAGCTCGTTCATTGTTCTTTTCATATATCTCGTCAAGGGTGTGCGGATCGGAGGTTGAAAAGCAAGGCTTGAGTTTGGCGAATCGTCGGATGAACTCCCCTTCTCCTTGCTCAAGTTTTCCAAGTGCCCACTTAACCGTTTGCTTGTTGGACGCTATCAGGCAGTTAGCAACCTGCACAAGATGAGTCCTAATTCCCTTGTCTTGTCCTTCCCATTTTAGATTTCCGAGTCCTTCTTCAGCCAAAGCCAGGACGTACTGACCTTGAAACGCTTTTCTTAGCTTTTCGCTCACTTCAACGACGGACAATGCTGCCTGTTTACACCCCTCTAAAAATGCCTTCTCGTCGCTGATTTCCTCGGGTGGCGACTGCAGGAATCGGCCGAAGTCCATCAGATTAGACCGAGTCAGCGCACGCGGCTGATCGGCTTGGAACATGAAGTGAATCTCATTTAGAAAGTTCTCTTGGATGTAATCAGGAGCGACATCGTCGCTAAATATAACGTGGAAGTTGACCCGCTTGTTCTTGCCTGCGAAGTTATCGAGGCGCAGTTCGATATTGGGGAGGAAGGTGATTTGGGCGATCGCCGCTCGTTGATCATGGTTGAAGCTGGCATTCATCCACTCTTGATCTGCCAGCAGTGCTCGAAGTTGCTTGTAGCCGTCAATAACGAAGTAGTCGGTCACGCCCACTACCGCGACACGCTTAGCGATCGTTCGTGACAACAACTCCTTCGCGTATGTTTTGAAATCGCACTTGAATTGGTTGTTGAGAACCGAAAAAGGTGTATGAACCTGCAAGTCCCACCGCCTCCAGCGGGATCCGTCGCGGAAACTGGTCATCGCCCACCCCTCGCCTGAATTGCTGACTGTTTCGAGCCAATCAGGAACGGCAACGATGGTATCGAGTCTGAATGCAAAAGATAGTATAATGTCAACGGCGAAACAGCAGCGGCCATTACTCCGCCTCGGCGGCTTTGGTTGGTGGTCTGGTGGCTGGGGCTTTGGTGCTGCGGGTGGCTTTTTTGCCGCTCAGCCTTTCGTACATCTGCAGGTCGCGCTTGCTTAAATCCTGGCGGCCCATCCTCTGGTGCAGCTTGGCGCGGTTGTAGTAGGCGTTCACCATGCGCGGGTTGTGGGTCAGGCACATGTCCAGGTCGCGCAGCGCACCCTCTAAATCATCCACGCGGCTGCGCACGATCGCACGGTGATAAAACAGCTCGGCCTCGTCCGGCGCCGCCAGGATTGCCTGGGTCAAAAACGCCTGGGCGTACTCCATCTTGCCCTCGGCCTTCAACAGCAGCCCCTTGTAGAAGTGGCCCTCGTAACGGCCGGGCTCCAGGTCGATCATCAGGTTGAACAGCTCGGTCGAGGTCTCGAAGTCGTCGGCCTCAAAGGCCTCGCGCCCCTGGGCGAGCAGGGCGTTGTAGAGCTCGGTCTTGAGCTCGTGCAGGCTGTGGAGCTGGCGGCGGTCCAGCCCCTCCCCCACCAGCCGGCGCCAGGCGCGCGCGGCGCCCACGGGCTCGCCGGAATGCAGCAGCTCGCGGATCTGGCCCACCAGCGCCCATGCTGAAGGCGTCAGGTCCGGTTCGCCCTCTGACTTCACGTAGCCGGAGTCTTCCCCCACTTCCGCCACCACGCCGGACTCGTCGGGCTTGAGGCGTTCCAGGCTGATGCTGGCCGTGCGCTCGAGCTCGAGTTCCAGCTTGATGTGGCTGTCGATGCCGAGGTTGACGAAGGTGGTGTGGTTCTCCATGGAGCCGACGATCAGCGTGAAGGCGCAGCCCCGCTTGTCGAGCACGTTGTAGGTATCCACCACCCAGCGGATGTCGCTGCCCATGGCCGAGTACTCGGGCTCGAGCGCGACCGCGATGTTGCGGATCTCGGCGGGCAAGGCCTCCAGCAGGTCGAACAGGCGCTGGACCTCGGAGACGCCCAGGCTTTTCTGCCCCTTCACGCGGACCACCAGGCGCTCGCTGTGGTTGAAAATGCGGAAGCGCTCGGCGTACTCCAGGTCGCCCTTCACGTCGCGCAGCTCGAAGTTCTTCATGGCCGCGAATGCCAGCGGCATGCGCTTTTCGCCAGCCTTTACCTCAAGGAAGCTGCCGGGCACCAGGTCGGGCTCATGGCTGGCGCGGTAGACCACGCCCATCTTCGGCAGCAGCTCGCGCATGGGCGCGACCGGACGGCCGTCAACAAAACAGGCGCGCTGGGCCTTGAGCGCGTTGCGGTACAGCTCTTCGGACTTGATGGCCGTCATGTCCACGGGGTGCGGGTTCAAGGGCCGCCGGCTCCAGGGCTCGGGCGCCGCCGGCAGCTGGTGGCGGCGCATCAGCTTGAGGTCAAGCAGCACGTCGTCGATGTTGGCGTAGCGCTGCTGCGGGTCCTTGGCGATCATGCGCAGCACCACGCGGCTGACGGTCAGCGGGATGTCGCGGCGGATCACGCTCGGGGCGGGCGGCTCTTCACAGTGGTGCTTGATGATCAGGTCGAAATTGTTTTCGCCGCGGAAGGGCAGCGTGCCGGCCAGGCACTGGTAGGCCGTGATGCCGAGGCTGTAGATGTCGGTGCGCATGTCCACGGGCATGTACTCGGACTGTTCGGGCGCCATGTAGGCGACGCTGCCCATGAACTGGCCCTGGGACTTGTCTTTTTCGCCCTCTTCGAGGCGCGCGAGGCCGAAGTCGAGAATCTTGATGATGCCGTCGTCGCCGATCACCAGGTTGCCGGGCTTGATGTCGCGGTGCACGATGCCGTGGCTGTGGGCGGCGCTGAGGCCGCGGGCGACGCCCTCGATGTGCGAGAGGGCTTCCTCGATATCGAGGGGGCCGCGCTTGAGCCTGTCTTTCAGGTTCTCGCCGCGGGCGAACTGCATGACGATGAAGTTCCAGCTGCGGTCGGTGCCGACGTCGTAGATCTGGATGATGTGCTCGTCTTCCAGCTTGGCGGCGAGGCGGGCTTCGCGCAGGAAGCCTTCGATGTGGCGCTCGTGGACGGCCCAGCGCTCGTCGAGAATCTTGAGCGCGACTTCCTTGCCCAGGCTGACCTGGTTGGCAAGGTAGACGGCGCCCATGCCGCCGGTGCCGAGCAGCTTTTTGATCTGGCAGCCGCCGATGGTCTGGCCGATGAGCTTGAAGGCTGTGTTGTCAGAAGGCATGGGCAACCATAGCGGGGGTGCCGGGGACGGGCGTTATGGTACCCTGCCGGGCGGCCCTTGCCAACGCATGCGGGGTTCAAGCGTTACACCGATCGGGAAAAGACTATGCGCCTGTTGTCGATCATCATAACTGCCTGCCTGCTGGCCGGCTGCGTTACCCAGACCGTGGACGACCGCGGCAACCCGGTCAAACCCGCCGAGCTCGAGAAAGACCTGGTGATCGACGACGCCGGGCGCATCATCGCGCGGCCGACGCACATCTACCCGCCTGACCGCATTGTGGTGAACGGCGACACGCCCACCGAGCGCGAGATCAGGCTGCTGGGTGTAGAGGGCCTACCGGAAAGCGAAGCCCCTACCACCTTCCGCATGACGCAGGAGTGGCTGCACGACTACGTGGCGCAACAGGACGAGATTTACGTGAAGCCTTCCAAGGATTCCGACGTGAACAACGACGTCATCTACGGCATCGTCTACCTGCGCGCCGTGGACGAAGAGACGGGCAAGGAAATCCCCGGCGGCTACGTAAACGTCAACATGGCGATGCTCAGCCAGGGCCTGGTGCGCATTCGCGACCTGCGCGAGATACCGGACCCGGACCTGCGCGACCGCATGGAACAGGCCCAGAACATGGCCAAGCGCGAAAAGCGCGGCCTGTGGTCAAGGCAGCCGTAAGGGACTGGTCGGTCACCGCGGGGTCGCGTATCAGCGCAAGCCGGACTCCCGCTTCCGTTAGGCACTGCGTGCGAGGCGCTTGCGTTCCAGGATTGCCGCCCGCATCGCTTCCACGAAACCGGCAAGCGCGCCGTTGAGTACGGCAGTGCCGAGGTCCTGCGCACTGGTCGCGGCCGCGTGCTGCCCCGACGTTGTCGCGAACGGGACGGGCAGCCGTATTGTGCCCGGCCTGCCCTCCAGGCAGGACAGCAAACCGTTGTAGTCGTCCTGCTCGATGCCGGAGGTGAAAGCCACCATCTCAAAGTGACAGCCATTGAGCGCAAGATGGGCTTCGTCCATGGACGCGACGGTCTCGACGTTGAACCCGGCGGCTTCCAGTTCGTCCGCGAGGGCCAGTGCCAGCTCGTCATCCGGCTCGATGATCAGTACGCCGTCTGCCCTTTCCAGCCTGTGCTCACGCCTGCCGGCGCCCGCCATGCCTTCGAGTTCCTGCGCGTCAAGCGCGCGCAGCAGACTTTCTTCTTCATTGTCCGATGCGTACCGAATCATGTCTTCCTCCTGTTGCGGTTGTGGCACGCGAGTGCCGCCGGTGTACGCAATTCGGCGCTGCCTTTCCTCACGATCACTCGGGCAGCCGAAAGGGCCGAATTGCGGAGTGCCGACAATGAATGTCCGCGTGTTCGGTTGCAGGTGCACGTTTCGCGGTGGAATTCGAAAATTTCCAAATATGAGCTATAATCCGGCAAGATTTCTTAAACCGGGAGCGCGGTTGCGGACATTTGTTCGCAGCAGGCCGTTTCCCGACAGTGAATAGTCGAGGAAAAACGGGGGCAAATCATGAAGCACAAGAAGCTGGTTATGGTCGCGCCGGCCTGGCGTGAAGAATTCGACAAGAAGACCGGCGTTCGCTATCTGCGGGCGGAATTCTTGAAGGCGGAGGCCTGTGACCTGATCATCACGCCGATCCCCGGGTCGGATCCCATTGAGTATGAGTACTCCTGCGAGAATGTGACCTGCGACGGCGAGTGCGAGCTTCGCAAGCGGACGCTTCCTGACGGAACGACGACATACAGGTGCGTCTGTGTTACGCCCGAGGGGAAGAAGGCTTCAGCCCGCTCCCGGGGCAAGACACCCAAAAAGCGTGCGGCAACAAAAAGCAAGGGGCGAAAGCCTGCGGGGAAGCAGAAGCGGAAGAGCAAGTAGAGGTTGGTAGAGTTGTTGGACGCGCGCTACAATGCCCCGACGGAATGGGACGGGCACTGTGGGCGCATTCGAACAGCTCATTGAAGCGTACGCCAGGCGCGGCTGGCATTTGGCGCGGGCGTCAACATTTACCGCAGACGACGCGGACGACGTCATGCAGATGGCGTTTATCGTCGCCTGGCGGAAACAGGATGACATTCCCAAGGATGCGTGGCCGTGGTTTGCCGCCGTGGTGGTGAACTGCGCACGCAACCACCGGAAGAAGATGGCTCGAGCGCGTTCAAGAGAAAGCAAGTGGCAGCCCGCGGACACCGGCCCCGACAGGCCGGTCCAGGCGGAACTGGCGGAATTGCGGGAAGTGCTGCTCAGCGCGTTGAATGAGCTGCCCGACAGCGAGCGTGAGGCCGTGACGCTGTGCCTGATGGGCGGGTTAACCCAGCAACAGGCGAGTGAACAACTCGGCGTGGCGCACAACACCCTGAAGTCGCAGGTGAATCGCGGTCTGGAGCGCCTTCGGCGGCGGCTGGGTCCGCAACCGCGGGGGCTTGAGGCCTACCTTGGCGTGCTGGCGTTTCCGCCGCCTGTGGCGGGCTGGGATGCGGCCGTTTCGCGCTGGCGTGACGGAGCCGTGTCTTCACCGGCTGGAGTGTTCCGTCCGGGTCGTGTTGTACTGGCCGGCGTCGCGTCCGTGTCATTGACTGCCCTGAGCCTGCTGGTTGCATGGACGGTGCTGATCGGCCAGCCTCCGCCCACGGTGGTCACGCCGCCGGATCCAACGGCCCTGGTTCCGGATCAAGCTGCGACCTTCGATGCCGATCCGCGCGCCGGCGCCACCCCGGAAGCGGACTTGGACCAGGCAGGGCCGCAGGCTGCCGAGGCAGCCACGGAACAGCCCGCCGAGAATGCGCCTGCGGTAACCGACATCGCGCCACTGCCGGCCGAAGAACCGGACCACGTGGAGATCCAGCCGGGCGGACAGAGGCGTGTCGGCAGCACCCGTGTACGGATTGACTACTGGCGTTCGGGGCCGATCTACACCCAGTTCGTCGAGCTGATGACCGAGAGCGGGCCGGTCCTGCACGGTCCGTTCCGCATGTTCCATGAGGACGGCAAATTGAAGGAGGCGGGCGAGTTCGTGAACGGCTTACGGGAAGGCATGCGCCAAACCTTCTACGAAGACGGCGCGCCCGCCTGTCGGGGTGATTTCCGGGCGGGCCAGCCCCACGGCCATTGGGTCTACTTCCATGAAAACGGGGTGAAACAGGCCGAGGGCATGATGGACGGTGGCGTGAGGCAGGGCCCTTGGCGCGGCTGGCAGCCCAACGGCGAACCCCTGTTTGAAGAAACCTACGTCAACGGCAAACGCAACGGCGTGGCGACACGGTACGACGAGCAGGGTCACAAAGTGCGGGAGACCACTTGGCAAGACGGCCTCAAGCACGGGCCGGAGATCGAATACGACGCGGAAGGCAACGCGCAGCCGCCAAAGATCTACGAAAACGGCAAGTTGAAGCAGGGCGACTGATCGGGGCCCAGCAGAACTGCCTCCAATAACCGTGCATTCCAGCGGGCAGCCTGCCAGAATAGTCCGCAGCGCCGTGGTTGCGGCGATGCGCTGGTGGCTGCGTGAACAAAACTCACCTGGTTCTCGGGATGCTGGCCGTCATGCTCGGCGCGGGGGCCGTGCTGGCGTGGTTGCTCGCTGATGCGGGCGGCGCCCTACTCCCGCAACCGGGGGCAATCGCCGGGACGCCGACCACCGGATCAACTGGCGGGCCACTCAATCCGCAACCGCAGGCAGAGGCCGCCGGCGAACGTGGTGCGGCCCTCAACCCCGAGGCTTTGACCGACGCTCAGCCAGCGCGATCGGACCAACCGGCCGCCAGCCGCGAAAACAGGACCGGGCCGGGAAGCGAAACCGCCACTCCGGCCCCCGGCGATGATAGCCAGCTACCCGGCCCGCCGCCGGGCGCGACGCAGGCAAGCCGATCCGGCACAGCCGGCCCCGCTGAAGCACAGCCGCCGCGGGAGATGGTCCCGCGCTCAGCGCGCGACCCCACGCCGCGCGAAGCCGCCAGCCGGCAGCGCTACAACGGCACGGATGGCGCGCCGGCCGGCGTGCCGGTACCCAAGCTCGCCGAAGCCGGCGAGCAAGCGCCGCTGGAGCTGGCGAAGCTGGCCGAGCCCGAGGTGTGGGCCGAGTACTGGTCGCGCGCGGGCTACACCCCGCCCGCCATGGTCAAGACGCCCGTGCGCGGCAAGCTGATGAGCCTGCTCAGCAACAGCCAGGTGCCGGGCGCCAAGGTGCGCATGCTGACCTTCTTCCCCGCCACCAGTCGCCTGGGCGGGCCGCTGCTGCCAGTGATGATGGAAGCCTCGACCGACGAGCACGGCTTCTTCAGCGCGAACCTGCCGGTGCCGCAGAAGTGGCCGACGGGCTATCCGCGTTACGCCCTGGGATTCGAGTGGCAGGACAAGCGCATCATGGACTGCGCGGTGTACGACAACCTGCGCGCCGGCGAAGCCAACGAACTCGGCGTGTTCTGGGCGCCGGAGGAACCCTACGAGCTGGAGGTCAGCGCCAGCAAGCCCGAGGCGGGGCTAAGCGTGGTCGCCACCGGCCGTCTCGACCCCCGGCGCTGGGAGCCGCGCCGCGCGGGGCAGGTGCTGCCGGCGTTCGGCCCGCAGCCGTTGCCGGCCGCGGGGTGCAAGCTGGCGGGAACCTGGGACTTCCTGAAAACGCAGGAGCTGCCGTACATCACGCTGCTGCGCAACGGCGAGCCGGTATTGACACGTCAATGTACGATGAACCCCGACGAAGCGGTGCGCATCGCCCTGGACACCGAATCCACCACGCTTTTCCTCGAGGCCACGCCACTGGATGAGGTGCTGACAAAATTCGGTGCGGAAGCGAAATTTGAAATCACCCGCGCGCCGGACGTGGACGGCGAGCAGGAAGTGAGCCTGGATGTCGGCCGGGTCAGCCTGCGGCAGGCGTTCGACCTGCTGGCGGACCTGGCGGAGCTGTCCTGGCGCATCCAGGACGGCGGCGTGATTTTCGAAAACGGCTCAGCGGAAAGCGAACCCGCCCGTCTGACCGGCACCCCGTTTCAGCCCCTGCAGTTCCCCAACGACGGCTACCTTACCTTGAGCGGCACCGTGGTGGACGGCCAGGGACAGCCGATCGACGGCGCCGTCCTGAGCCTTGTAGTGGATGCCGAATCGCGCGTCGCCTACAGTGACCCCACCGGCTGGTTCGAGTTTCACGGGCTGCCGGACAGACCGCTCACGGCCGTTGCTACCCACGAGCTGTATCTATTGCGCAAGGTCGATGTTCGCCCCGGTGCCCTCGACGCGCAGATCGAGCTGCGATTCCTGCGGCCCAAGGCGACCCTGCGCGTGGTAAACGCGATAACCGAAGAACCCGTCACGGAGATCTGGCTCGATGGCGAAGTCATTAACGACGTATATGCAGAACATGCGGTGATCGACGGACTCGATACACGCGTGATGACCTCGCCGACGGGCATCTTCCAGTTCGAGACCGACTCATGGTTGAGGCGCTTGCACGTGCAGAGCCCCGGCTTTCAGCCCGTGGAATACATGAACCAGACCTTCAACGGCGAAATCGAAATCCGGCTGACGCCCGGGATGAAACTGGAGCGCCGGCCGCGGGATTTCGACGCCGCGCAGAATGAAGGCATGTGGCAGAAGGACGAGGGCGACGGCCCCGGCCTGTGGTCGCTCGACGACGACCACTGGGTCGAGTACAGCTTCGATTTCGGCGAACAGGAAGCCCGCTACGACCTGCTGCTCGGCGTCACCAACCACACCTACGGCGAGCTGCCCCTGGACAACGAGTACGAGTTCATCGTGGATGTGTTCGTGGACGGCAACAGGGTCGGCCGCCTCAACATCGGCTGCGACCCCGGCGTCCAGCAGATCGGCCGCCTGGGCCTGGGCAAGCTCAGCGGCCCCCACACCGTGCGCCTGCTGTGGACCAACGACCGCTACATCCCCGGCCAGCTCGACGCCAACATCCGCTACCAGAGCCTGCGCCTCATGGAAGTGCCGTAGCGCGCCAAAAACCGTGCATTCCGGTCGGCCGCCTGCCAGAATGGGCGCTTCACCCAACGGAGCCCGACCATGGCAAAGCTGCTGCTCGCCGCCCTGTGCCTGCTTGGCGCCGGCGTCTTGTCCGCCCAGGACGAAAACTATCTCGAGGCCACCACCCAGCCCGCCACCGGCAACGTCCAGCAGGGCGCAACCCAGCGCCAGTGCCTGTCGTTTGCCATCATGCGGCTTTCCAACTTCGGCGACACGTTCCAGACCGTCACCGTGCGCAACAACGGCACGGCCCAGGCCGCCGACTTCAACCAGCTCCAGATCTGGTTCGACGCCAACGACAGCGACACCTACGAGCCCGCAGGCCCCGACCAGCTGGTCGCCAGCGCCGCCAGCTCGGCCTTCCCGGTCACCTTCCCGGCTTTCAACCACGGCATCGCGGCCTGGAGCGTGTTCAACTACTTCATCTCCGTGGACGTGGCGGCCACCGCCACCGTGGGTGCCACCTTCTGCTGGAGGTGACCATCGCCGACGTCAGCATGCAGGTTTACCCGGTGCTGCTGTACGCCACGCCCCCCGTGGGCACCACCCAGACCGTGACCGCCGGCGCTCCCAACCAGATCGTCGTCACCACGCAGCCGGCCGGCGCCCAGCCCGCCACGGCCTTCACCACCCAGCCGGTGGTCGAGCTGCGCGACAGCAGCGGCGCTTTGCTGAGCGGCAACAACACCACGCAGGTCACGGCCGCAATCACCACCGGCACGGGTGCCTCCGGCGCTGTGCTGGGGCCCGGGGGTTCGCTGACGGCACAGGCCAGCGGCGGGATCGTGAGTTTCACCGGCCTGACGATCGACCTGCAGGGCTCTGGTTACACGCTGACCTTCACGGCCACGGGTTTTACCAGCGCAACCTCAACGGCCTTTGACGTCGGCACGCCCCCCACGCCGACGCAACTGGCAATCACCACCCAGCCGGCCGGGGCCGTGCCGGGCGTGGCGTTCACGACCCAGCCGGTAGTGGAGATCTGCGACGGCACGGGCGCGCTGGTCAGCACGGCCACACACTTCGTGGCGGTCAGTCTGAACGGCGGCAGCGGCGGGACGCTGGCGGGCACGCTGATCGTGCAGGCGGTGAACGGGGTCGCGACGTTCACGGACCTGTCGGTGAACCAGGCAGGCACGGGCTACAGCCTCACGTTCAGCGCCGTGAACCTGACCAGCGCCACCAGCAACAGCTTCGACGTGGTAGCGCCGGGGGGAGGCAGCACCAGCGGCGGAGGGGGTGGAGGCGGCGGCGGAGGCTGCAGCGCCGATACCATAGGCAGCGCCCTATGGCTGCTCATCCTGCTCGCGGCCGCAGCAGGCACGCTGCGCACCGCACGCCGCCGGGCATAGCGTGACTGTAAAGCTGGTTGAGGCTGTGGCATGCGCATCCTGCGCATGTTGAGTGGCCTTGGCTTCCAGCCGAGGTTGGGCACGTGCTTGAAGCACGTGGAACTACTCACGCGCTGGAAGCGCGTGCCACTGGTCTTCTTCACTGGCTTTGCAGCGCGTCGATGATCTGCTCCCTTAGCGCTTCGCTGGTTACGTACTTCTGGGCGCGGGCTAGCTGGCCTCTGGCCTTTTGGCCGAACTGAGTCAGGGCCCAGATTACGGCCTCCTGCACGGTTTCGTCTTCTGTCATCAGGGCCTGCTCCAGCGCGGGCAGCAGGCTTTCGTCCTTGAGGTTGCCGGCCACTACGGCCGCGTTGCGTTTCAGGCGCGCGACGCCGGCGCGCTCCAGCGGCGTGCCTTTCAGGCGCTGCTCCAGGTGTTCGGGCTTGCCCGTGAAGATGCGCGCGAGCGTCAGGCCCGCCAGCCCCTCCGGCACGTCCGGCGCGAGCGCCGGCGCCTTGCGGTTCCAGGGGCACACCTCGTTGCAGATGTCGCAGCCGAACAGCCATTGGCCGATGCCCGGGCGCAGGGCGGGCTCGATGGGCCCCTGGTGCTCGATGGTCAGGTAGCTGATGCAGCGCGAGGCATCCAGCTGGTAGGGCGCCGGGAACGCCTGCGTGGGGCAGGCCTCGAGGCAGCGGGTGCAGGTGCCGCAATGGTCGGTGATCGGCGCGTCGGGCGGCAGCTCGAGGCTTGTCACCACCAAGGCCAGCAGCGTCCAGCTTCCGCGCATGGGATCGATCAGCATGGTGTTCTTGCCGACCCAGCCAAGGCCGGCGCGGGCAGCGTGCTCGCGCTCGAGGAAGGCGCCGGTGTCCTGGTACCACATGGCCTTGCACTCGGGACCGCCGATGCGCTTGATCTCATCCTCAAGCTGCTTCAGTTTGCCGGCGTAGACCTCGTGGTAGTCGGCCGCGCGGGAATAGCGCGCGATGCCCGGCAGCAGCGACTTGGGTGGCAACTTGGCCGGCAGCTCGTGCGGGTAATCGATGCTGAGCATCAGGTAGGAGCGCGCCCAGGCGTAGCGGTTGCGGATGTCCTTGCGCGTGGCGGCATACTTGGCCAGCCAGTCCATGGTGCCGTGGCGGCCCTCGGTCAGCCAGGCGTCGAAGTAGTCGGCGTGGGCTGTGGCCTCGGCGGCGCAGCACGCGACGTGCTGAAAACCCAGCCGTTGGGCGGCCTTGTGGATGGCGTATTTGAGCGTGTCGTTAACCATGACTGGTGATTGTGGTTGGGGCTTAGGGCTTCGGGCTTGGGGCTTCGGGCTTGGGGAAACGGCGGAGCTATCCTGCCGCCTGCAGCCTACCGCCTGCCTCCTGCCTCCTGCCGCCTGCCGCCTGCCGCCCTGCCTGCTGCCTCCTGTGATTCCTTCCTCATCAAGCAAGGCGTTGCATCCGACGTTGCCCACGCTAATGTAACCGCGCAATACACGGAGACGGCATGTTTCTGGCGGAAGGATCCGAAACCGGGCGCATCGCGCTCGAAGCCCTGTTCAACGCGGCCAAGGTGGTCGTGGTGTTCGGCGTGATCATGACCGTGATCCCCGGCATGATCTGGCTCGAGCGCAAGATGGCCGCCTGGATCCAGCTTCGTGACGGCCCCACCAAGGTCGGCCTGCCCAACTGGAAGATTCTCGGCCCCCTGGCGGGCTGGGGCATGTTCGGTCTGCTGCAGCCCCTGGCCGACATGTTCAAGCTGATCCTGAAGGAAGACTTCATGCCGCGGCGCGTGAGCAAGGCGCTGTTCTTCCTGGCGCCGGCCATGGTGTTCGTGCCGATTGCGCTGGCCTTTGCGGTGATCCCTTTCGGCCACGGCTTCAACTACACGTTTGAAGACGGCACCTCGTTCTTTGTTAACTACCAGATCGCCGACTTCGGCGTGGGCATCCTGTTCGCCCTGGCGTTCCTGAGCCTGGCGGTGCACGGCCTCTCCCTGGGCGGCTGGGCCAGCAACAACAAGTACAGCCTGTTCGGCGCGGTGCGTGCCGGCGCGCAGCTGATCAGCTACGAGGCCGCCATGTTCATGGTGATCCTGGCCATGGTGATGACCTACGGGTCGCTTGACCTTGGCGAGATCGCGCTGAACCAGGCCGACCACGGCTGGGGCATCATCCGCAACCTGCCGCTGGGGTTTGTCGGCTTCGTGATCTTCTGCGTGTGCGCCTACGCGGAAAGCAACCGCCTGCCGTTCGACTTCCCGGAAGCCGAGGCCGAGCTGATTGGCGGCTACCACACCGAGTTCGGCAGCATGAAGTTCGCCATGTTCTTCCTGGGCGAATACTACGGCATGGTGATCCAGAGCTGCCTGGTGGTGACGCTGTTCCTGGGCGGCTGGACCTTCCCGGGCATCGACCCGCGCGCCGATACGTTCCTGGCCAGCCTGGCCGGCCCGCTGATCTTCTGCATCAAGGTCGGCATCTTCCTGTGGCTCTACATCCAGGTGCGCTGGACGCTGCCGCGCTTCCGCTTTGACCAGCTGATGAACCTGGGCTGGAAGAAGCTGATCCCGCTCAGCCTCGGGCTGGTTGTGCTGACTGCCATCGTGCTGAACATCGCGAACGCGCGCTGAATCACGCCAAGAGCATTTTCGGATTGCCTGTACCGGCTGCTGCGCGCGGCGGACTTCGCATCTCGTCGTCGCGCTCCCTCGGCGTGGCCTCCAGCCACGCCTGCGTCCGCGCTCCTTGATCTGCTCGTCCGGCGCTGCGCATCAGCGCGGCCCATTCAATCCGAACAAGCTCTACTCAAGCAGAATCATCTGCGCGATATTGAAGTACACCAGCACCGTCAGCACGTCCGCGGCCGTGGTGATGAACGGGCCGGCGGTCACGGCCGGGTCCACGCCGATCCGCCGCATGATCAGCGGGATGGCGGCGCCCAGGGTGTTGGTGGTCAGCACCGCCATGAACATGGAGACACCGACGATGGTGGCGACCTCCCACACCTCGTGGCCGCCCAGCACCTGGGGCTCAGCGCCGCGGGTCAGCACCAGGGCGGTGGCGATGCCGGCCAATGTCAATGCCAGCGCCACGCCGATCAGCACCTCGCCCAGGAAAATGCGGATCAACTCGGGCCGGTCCACCTCGTCGGTTGAAATCGCGCGGATCAAAATACCCGCGCTCTGAGTGCCCACGTTGCCGCCGGAGGCCGTGAGCAGCGAGATGTAGGCGGCCAGCAGGCTCAGCTGCGCGATGATCGGGTTGTAGGCCTGCTGCACCAGCACGCTGCCGGTGCCCACGACGGCCAGCGCCACCAGCCAGATCACACGGCTGCGGAAACGCTTGAACACGCCGGCCGTGAAATAGTCGTCCTGGGCCGTGGCGACGCCGTGCATCTTGAGGATGTCCTCGGTGGCTTCTTCCTCGGCGACGTCGGACAGGTCGTCGAACGTCACGATGCCGACCAGCCGGCCCTGGGAATCGACCACGGGCACGGCCAGCAGGTCGTACTCGCGCATCATGGTCAGCACGTCTTCGCGGTCGTCGCTGGTTTTCACGGCGATCACGTTGGCGGTCATGAACTCGTTGACCTTCTGGTCGGGCTGCGCGATCACCACGTCACGCAGACTGACGGTGCCGGTCAGGCGCTGCGTGCTGTCGATCACGTAGATGACGTAGACCGTTTCCACTTCGTCGGCCAGACGGCGTACTTTGTCGAGCACTTCCGCGGCAGTGGCCGAAGCGCTGACGTGCAGGAACTGCGGCGTCATCAGGCGCCCGGCGCTGTCGGGCGGATAGCCCAGCAATTCCAGCGCGCGCTTGCGCTCGGCGGGATCGAGCGATTCCAGCAGGCGGCGAGTGACCTGCCCCGGCAACTCGACCAGCAGCTCGGTGCGCACGTCGTCGGACAGCTCGGTCAGGATGCGCGACAGCACGTCAGGCTTGAACTCATGCAGCAGGCGGGTCTGGGTCTCGGGCGAGAGGTACTCGAACACGTCGGGCTGGTAGTCGCGGCCCAGGGCCAGGAACGCCACCAGCAGGCGGTCGGCAGGCACCGACTCGATGATCTCGGCCATGTCGGCCGGGTGAAGCTCTTCGGAAAGCACACGGAAACCGGAGTAATCGCCGCTGCGCAGCATTTCCTCGACTTCCGGCGTGATCAGCCGTGCAAGCGCCATAGACCTTCCCGCAATCGGAACGCGGCTGATTTGGCATTCCCGGGGGCGGGCATACAAGCCACAATCAGCTTCATGGGATGGCGATTTGCGGTTTACCTTTCCTTTGCAGCGGTGATTACGGTCGCCGGCCTGCTCACGTTCGGCGCCGAAGCCCAGGAAGCCGAGCTGCCGAAACCGGACGCGCCCCTCGCCATGGCCGCGGGCGAAAGCGTCAGCCTGGCCTGGAGCCTGCCCGCAAAGCCGAAGCCCGAGCTGGTGGTGATTTATCGCGGCACCAAGGACGGCGCCCAGTTCGTCGAGGTCGGGCGCGTGGCGGCCGACGTCCTTCGCTTCACCGACAAGGAAGTCAGCCTCGGGCGCAGCTACCAGTACCGCGTGCAGACGGTGAAAGGCGCCAGGGTGAGCGCGCTGTCTGAGCCGGCCGAGGTGCTGGTGGGCGGCAGCGCCAGGATCACGTTCCTGGGTGGCTCGCTTGAGCGCGCGCTGTTCGAGGTGGTGATGTTCCGGCGTGGGCGGCGCATCACGGCCCAGTTCGTGCATAAGCCGGGCGACGCGATCGGCGACCTGGCCTGGGTCAGCGAGCTGGACTCGGTCGAGGATTTCCGCCTCGGCCCCAAGTTGCAGGCGCTGGCGATCGGCATCGCCGAGGCGCGTGAGAGCGTCAGCCAGCCCCTGATCGGCGCCGACGGCCAACCCGTCACGGACATCGCCGGCCGCACCGTGCAGGTTGAGTTCCGGTTACCTGGCGCGACCCACGAGATCATGATCGCCACGCTGCTGAACGGGGAAGGCCAGCCGGTGCAGATCAAGGAAGGCGAGAGCTTCACGGCGGATTGAACGAGTTACACCAGGTACTTTTCGTACATGCGGCGGGCATTACGGCGGTGCCAATCGAGTTCCTCGATCAGCTGCTCTGCGGCTTTCATCTCTCCCCCGCCGCGGTAGCCCATGCGCTTGGCGAACACCTCCAACGCGTCGCCTTCGGGCAGCTCGTGGCGCGAAACGCCGTCCAGCACCTGCAGCCGGTTCACCACCTGGCGCAGAAACGCGTACGCGCCCGAGATCGCGTCGAAGCTCTGCGCGTCAATCAGCCCGTGCTCGCGCGCCACGGCCAGCACCTCCCACAGGTCGGGCTGCTTCAGCGCCGGCACGTCGGCCGCGTGCTTGAGCTGCAGGTGCGCGAGCAGGAACTCGATGTCGAGCGTGCCGCCCATGCCGCGCTTGAGGGCGTTGCGGGCTGATTCGCGCTCCAGGCGTTCGCGCATGGCGCGGGTCTGGGCGGCGTCGGCGCCCTGGCCGTAAACAAACTCGTCGAAGATCCGCTGCGCGCGGGCGCCGGCGGGCGCGTCCGGGTTCAGCACGCGTGCGCGGCAGCCCGCCAGGCGCTCCCAGAAACCGGCTTCCGATTGCAGATAACGCTGCAGTTCGTCCAGCGTGACGGCCAGCGTGCCTGCGCCGCCGCGCGGGCGCAGGCGCAGGTCCACCTCGTACAGGCGGCCGCGTTCGCCGCTGGCGCCCAGCAGGCTCAGCACGCGGCGCACCACTCGGGCGTAGAAGGCCTGGGCGCGGGCAGGGTCGGCGAATGCCGCGGGCTCGTAGGCGAACACCAGGTCCAGGTCGCTGGCGTAATTCATCGCCCCTGAGCCCAGCTTGCCCATGCCGATCACCGCCAGGTGCTCGCGCGGGTCGGCCTGCAGCTTTGCCTCCTCTTTCTCGGCCGCTTCGGCTATTGACACGTCAAGTACCGCATCCAGCATCACCTCGCTCAGCGCGCACAACTCGCGCAGCGTCTCCGGCAAGGGCGTGCGGCCGGTCAGGTCGAACAGCGCGATGCGCAGCAGCTCGACGTCGCGCTCCCAGAACAGGGCGTCGGTGACGTCCTCGGCGTGCTGCATGCGCTCGGCCAGTTGCCGGCGCAGGGCGCCGGTGTCCAGTGACGCGAAGGTCTGCAGCTCGTCGATGAACTCGTCCACCAGGCCGGGGCGGCGCACCAGGATGTCCGACAGCCATTCGGAATGCGCGGCGATCGAGCCGAACACCTGCAGGGCGCGCGGGTCCTCGGCCACAAGCTCAAACAGGATCGCCTTGGCGCCCAGCGCGCCGGTGATGCGCTCGAAGTTGCGCAGGGTGAAGTCCGGGTCCGGCGAGTCGCCGCAGAACTCCAGCAGCGCTGGCATCATGGAGGCCAGGTACTTGCGCGCGCGCGCGGCGTACATTGCCTGGCCGGGCGTTTCACGCGCCAGGTCGCGGATCGCGCGGAAGGCTGAGTCAATGTCCGCGAAGCCGTAGCGCCGCAGGGTGGGTGCTGCCAGCTCGGCGGTCATGTCCGGGTCCAGCACCAGTTCGGATTCGGTGGAGCCCTGTTTCTCGAACAGGTCCGCAAACAGACGCAGCATCAGGCCGCGCGCCTTCATGGTGTGCAGGCGCAACTCGTGCACCAGCTTGCGGGCCGGGTCCATCAGGCCGGGGCCGCCGTAACCCATGGCGCGTCCGAGACGCCGCAGCTCCAGCGGCGCGGTGGGCAGCGTGTGTGTCTGCGCGCCGTCCCAGACCTGCAGGCGATGTTCAACGCCGCGCAGGAAGCGATAGGCCTGGCCCAGCGTCTCGACCTCGGCGGGCTTCAATGCACCCGCATCCGCCAGCAGCTTCAACGCGGGCAGAGTCGCGCGCTCGCGCACGATGGGGATGCGCCCGCCGTTCATCAGCTGCAGGAACTGTGTGACGAACTCGATGTCGCGGATGCCGCCAAAGCCGGTCTTGACGTCCAGGTAGTGCTCGTCGCGCTGCTCGGTGCGCTGCTCGATGCGGCGCTTCAGCGCCTTGATCTGGTTGATTTCCTCGATGGTGAGGTACTTGCGATAGATCCAGGCCTGCAGCCGCTCAAGCAGCCGCTCGCCCAGGGCGAAGTCACCCGCGCAGGGGCGGGCCTTGATCAGCGCCTGGCGTTCCCAGGTGCGCCCGAAGCTGTAGTAATATTCGACTGTCGCTTCCAACTCGCGGGCCAGGCGGCCCTGGCTG
Organism: Planctomycetota bacterium; assembly: GCA_020638635.1. Classification (GTDB taxonomy): domain Bacteria; phylum Planctomycetota; class UBA8742; order UBA2392; family UBA2392; genus JACKID01. The sequence goes on along the minus strand of JACKIE010000009.1, from coordinate 36,360 downwards.
CCCTCGGGGCGCAGGCGGGTGTCCACCCGGAACACGTTGCCGTGCTCGGTGACGGCATCCAGCAGCGGAATCAGCGCTTCCACCAGTTTGACCGCATAAGCCTGGGCGTCCATGCGGCCGGGGCCGGAACCGCTGAACACGAATGTCAAATCGATGTCCGAGTAGTAGTTCAGCTCCTGTGCGCCGTGCTTGCCCATGGCGATCACGCACAACTGGAAGTCGGGCGCGCGGGCCAGCTTGCGCTTTGTTTCGAGCTGCGCGTAGGCCTGCTCCAGGGCGACCTCCAGCGCAGCATCAGCCAGGTCGCTGATCTCGCGCGCGATGTCCTCAAGCGGCATACGCAAGATGGCTTCGCGATACAGCACGCGGGTTGCCAGCCGGTGATGGGTCAGGCGCAGTGCGGAGAAGGCGTCCTGCCCGGCGCCGATCAACGCGCGCGCGGCAGCGGCGGCCTCGGCACGGGTGACGGCGCGCTGAAGCGCGGCATCGTCGGCCGCCATGAACTCGCGCCAGCCGCCGCGCACCAGGAAGCCGCCCAGGTGGCGCGAGTGACCCAGCAGCAGGAACAAGCGGCGGAACGCGGCCGGGTCGGCGAGCGATGCGCCGACGAACTCCGCGACGGCTTCCTCGTTGTGGAAAAACAGCCGCTCGAGGGCGGAGACTGATTCGGTGGGCGCCGGCGAACCCTCGAAGCAGCGTGACAGCAGCTCGACGAAATCGGCGGCTTGGCTGCCGGGCAAACGCAGCAGGTCTTCCTGGATGCCCTCCGAGGCGTACTGAAGCGATTCCTGCAGCGCCTCTTCTTCGGGGCTGCCGGGCTCAGGGATGGGCCAGTCGAACTTGCGCGGGTCGGGCTCGCTCACTGCCAGAGAGTAGCGCGGGCGGCGGAGTTTGCGAAGCGTGCGAGGCTGACCGAAATGAAGAACCCGGCGCATGTCGCGCCGGGTCAGGTATCGGTCTGCGGATTACTTCAAACGGATCACCACTCGCACCTTGGCAGGAGCGCGCAGCATGGATTCGCTCTGGGCTTCCTCGGGTTCTTCGCTGGGCAGGTAGCCGGTAATACGGGGCTCAGCTTCTGCCTTGCGCACGGCTGGTTCCTCCTCACCGCCGCCGGCGACCTTGCCGTAACCTTGATCCGCAGCGAGTTTGCGCAACGCAGCCAGCAGTTCGGGCAGCTTGTCGGCGTCGATCTCGACCGTCACGTTTTCGATCTCTGCTTCTTCGTCGCTGTCAGCCAACTGGGCCTTGCCGTACAGGCTGCTGACCCACAGCACATCGGTCTGCGCGGCAATCGTACCGGCGTCGCTGATCTCGAGCAGCGTCTCCGCCTCACCCGCTTCCGTCGCGGCGCCGCTCTCGGAGGGCGGCTCGGGCGCGGCTGGGGCGGGTGCTCCGCCTTCACGGGCGCGCTTTACACGTTGGGCTTCGGCTTCGTCGCCGCTGGGGCCGCTGCCGGTGTCGGCGGTTTCCTTTTCCTCGGCGTCCTGGTTGCGGCGCTCCGGCCTGGGTCGTACGGCGCCTCCCGCGCCGCCGCCCGTGGGCGGGTGGCCGGCACGCCCGTCGTACTTTTCGTGGTCAGACTTGGTGCCCGCCTTCTTGTTTTCATCTTCGTTGCTTTCGTTGGCGGGCTTGGCGTCCGCCTCAACGGAATCCTCGGCCTCGTTCAACGCGTTCTTGTCGTCTTCCGAACCCTCGCCACGGGCCAGGCCCTTGGCCTCGGACTTGTTCGGCGCGGGCTCGCCCTCGACCGACTGCGTATCCTTGGCTTTCTTGCCCGCGTTTTCCCCGGGCCTGTCTTCGGTGGTCCCCTTGAGTGTCGCGCCGGTCTTGGCGGCTTCCAGGTCGCGCAGGTTGTCTTCCAGGTCTTCGCGCGTGCCGCCCCAGTTCCCGCCCTGGGCTGCGCCGCGGTTCTTCTCCATCTCTTCGGCCAGTTCGTCCGCGGGCATGCCCGGGTCCGCGGCGGGTTCTTCCACGGCGCGCCGGTTGAATGCATCGCGATCAGAGCCGGCTTCCGCGGCGGGCGCCGGCAGGTTGTCCAGAACCGTGCGCGCCACGCTGCTCGGTGAGCCGTCACGCGGGCCCACCAGCGAGGGGCCGAACATGATGGCGAGGCTTACAACGATCGCGGCCGCCGCGGCGTACAGCGGCGTGCGCCAGCTGATCACCGGCGCGCCCGTGAAGGGCTCGGAGCCCGGGCCGATCGCCTTGGGCTTGAATTCATCTTCCAGCGCGTTCAGCACCCGGCCGGAAAGGCCGACCGGCGCGCGCACCGGGGCGTGGGTTTTCACCAGCGTGATGGTCGCCCGCAGCGAGTCGAAGTACTCGCGGGCATCTTCGCGCTGCAGCAGCTGCTCGGCGGCCTGGCGCTCCGGCTCGGTGGTTTCACCGTCGGCGAAGGCTGACAGGAGCTCGCGCTGTTCCTCAGTGAGAGGGGTGTTCATTTCCTCACCTTACTTTCCCTGCACGCCGACCCAACCGGTCGGCGGCGGCGGGTAAGGGCCCGCCACGAAACTTTGACGACAATCGGCTGCGGCCGGTTCCCTGTTGCGCCGGAAATCTTCGAGGAATCAAAGGGAAATGCCGCTTAGCGTAACCTTATAAGCAGCTTGATCTTACGCGATTCCGCCTGGGCGGCGTCCGGTTCCATACCGCCCCCGCTGACCGGGGCACCCTTTGCCTTGCCAAGAACTCGCGGCCCTTCAGGCAACTCTTCCAGCTTGCGGCGCAGCATCTCGCGCTGCACGTCCGGCGGAAGATAGGCGCCGGCGCCGGAGTCTGTCTTAGTTCGTGGTTCCTTGCTGCGATTCTCCGCGCCACGGCTCAACTCCTGGAGTTCGTCCACGGCCCGGTTGGTGTCACCAATCGAGCGCCGCAGGTCGGCCGGGACGATCATCTTCCCATAACCCTGGTCAACGTTCATGCGATCAATGGCGGCCAGTAGCTCCGGAACCTGTGAGTTTTCGAGCTGGATTTCCACGCCCTCGTAGGCGCTGAAGTCGCGGCCGGCGAAGGCGGCGGGTTCTTCCGCTTCGTGGCTGGAGGAATCCAGCAGACGGGCTTCTCCATACATACTGCTTACCACCAGGATGTCGTTGTAGACCTGCAGCATGCTGATTTCGCGGCCGCGGTCCATGTCTACGCTCAATTCGAAGGGCTGGTCCACGCCGCGGTCGAGCCGCAGCACGGCCGTCAGGGATTCGGCCGTGATCAGGTTGGCGGCGTCGGCCAGGTCGCGTGCGGCGGGTGGCTGCGGACTTGCTTCTCTTTTCGCGTCCTTGTCCGGCTGAACGTCCTCTGTCGGTCCGGCTCTCCATACTTCGGCTGCGCATGCGTCCGGATTGGCGAAGACAGGCTGACCCGTGCGCCTTGCCACTTCGTCGGGTGAGTGCGTCTCCTGGTTGTGCCAATGCGGCCCAAACATCAGCCCGACGCCGAGCACGACCGCCGCCGCTGCGGCATACAAAGCCGTACGCCAGAACACGCGAGGCAGCGGAATCACGGGTGCCGCGGCAAACTCCCTGCGCAGGGACTGGCAGACCCGAAGGTGCAGGCCGTCGGGCGCCTTGACGCAACCGTGAGTCGCCAGCAGATGACGCAGGCGGCGCAACTCTTCGCAGTAGGTTGCGGCGTGAGGATCGCGTTGAAGCAGTTCGCGTGCGATGACGGTTTCAGCCGGCGTGGTCTCGCCGTCCACGAAGGCGTGCAGCAGTTCCTGTTGTGCGTCTGTAAGCGCCATCGTTCTGCGTCCCGCGGGCCGCTGCCCGTCAACCCCTAGACGCGTGAAGCTGAAAGCGGGTTCCCGCGAATTGCGGGAAACCAACACCGCCAACAGAACAACCCGCAGGCTGCGGAAAGTCCCGTCTCCGGCAATCAGCAGGACCGCGAACGCCAGACTTGTTCAACGGCTAAAGCAACGCGCAAAGAACTACCGCGCGCTGCAAGTCTGCGGCCTCGGCTACTTGCTGGTGGCCGTGGTGACCGGCTCCCAGTCGGGCGGCAGGTGGTCTTGCAGCGCCCGGCATTGCTCGCGCAGCCACTGCGCGGGGCCGTCGCCCGGCGTGCCTTGCAGCAGGGTTTCCAGCGTGTCGGCCGCGGCTTTGAACTCGCGCTTGCGGTACTGTTTGAGGGCGGCGGCGTAGGCCTCATCGGCGGGTGTCAGCGCGACCCTGGGCTCGAAGACGCGCACGGGCTGCTGGCGGCCGACCACGCGGATCTGGTCGATCTCGCGGAATGCGATGGCTTGTTTCGCCAGCTCGAAGGTACGCTCGTCCACCAGGATATCACTGAGGTAGAGCTTGTTGGCGCCCTCGAGGCGGCTGGCGAGGTTCACGCTGTCGCCGATCACGGTAAAGTTCTTCTTGGTGTCGGTGCCGATGTTGCCGATCACCACCTCGCCGGTCGCGATGCCGATGCGCTGGAAGAACAACGGCTTGCCCTGCTGCCGCCACTGTTCGCGCAGCTCGGATGCGATGCGCAGGCTGGCAAGCGCAGACTCGCAGGCACGCACGGCATAGTCGCGCTCACTGCTGAAGGGCGGGCCCCAGAAGGCCATGATCGCGTCGCCGATGAACTTGTCCACGTAGCCGCGCTGCTCTTTCAACTTGCGACCGATGGCGGCGAAGTACTCGTTCAGTTGACTCGTCAAGTCCTCCGCGGCCATGCCTTCGCTGATGCTGGTGAAGCCCTTGATGTCGCTGAAGAAGATGCTTCCCTCGGCCCGCATGCTGGGCGCGTTCAACAGCTCGGGGTTGTCCAGCAGGCTTTTGGCCAGGGTGTCGTGGGTGTACATGCCCAATGCCTTCAGGCCGGTGGTCATGTCGTTGAACGCCTTGCCCAGCTTGGCCAGTTCGTCGTGTCCGCGGATTTTTACGCGCGTGTCGAAGCGCCCCTCACGAATCTTACCGGTGGCGTCCTGCAGCCGCCGCAACTTCGAAATCACGCTGTAGGCGCCGAAGTAAGCCAGCAGCGCGGCGATCAACCCAAGTCCGCCGCCGATCATGAACACCCGCTGTCGGAGCAGCACGAAAGACTCCAGCTCGCGGTCCAGGCTTTTGAACGCGATGAAGCCAGGCCGGTTCGGCCGGCCCTTCGGCGAAAGTCCGCTGCTGAAGGCGATGCCCAGGTGGGTCTGCCCCTGCAGTTCGAATTCAAATGGACGGGCGCGCCCCGACTCGCCAACCGCACCCAGTTCCTTGGCATCCTCAAAAACAACCTCGGCCGCGCCGGCATCATCCAGGGTCGTTGAGGCGATGACTTCCGCCGTGAATACGATTTTTCCGATGTCATCCGCGCGCTCGGCGCCCTGGCCCGGTGAGCGCATGAGCCAGTCGCGCGAGAGTTCGGTCAGCACGATGCCGACCCCCACCGCCTCCTTGTTCTGGATGCTCGACCACAGGAAGCTCTGCACTACCAGGTAGACCTTGCCCGCCACCGGCAGAACGGCGGCGTCGAAGTCCTTGTCGAGGTGCTTGGCCGTGCCGGCGTTGAAAGCGGGCATGTAGAATTCGCTGACGAAGCCAGTGAGCTCGGGGTCCGCGAGCAGCCTGGCGCGCGTGGCCGCATCGACCGGCGCGGCGCTCTCCATTGCCACGTAAGCAAGCTCGTTTCCGGCGCGCCCGATCACGTTGGCGCCACGATCCTCGGCCACGAAACTGTCTATCGCGGCGATGGCGATGTCGCCGTCCGCGTCTCGCCGCCAATCGCGGGCAAAGTACAGCAGGTTGTCGCCGATGTTCTGGACTTCCTCGCTGGCGAACAACTGGACCAGTTCGCTCGATGCGGCCGATGCCTTCATGCCGGTGCTGGAGATGCGAGCCGAGGTCTGGATACGCTCGTCCAGGATGCCCTGGTCCTTGAACAGCGCGCTCAAGATACGGTTGCGGGCGTCCTCCTCGAACAGGCTGCTGCTGCTCACCACCAGAAAGCCGGTCAGGAACGCAACCAGCACGATCACGGCAATCAGCGCCTTGTAGCGGAGGCTCATTCACCCACTTTGGGCAGGTTGTTGACCGTCAACTCGGCCGTCAGGGTTTCGCGCTTGCCGGCCGTGACCTCGACGGTTTTCGTCCAGGCGGGCAGGCGTGGCGGGTACACCCGCACTTCGTACTCACCGGCGGGCAGATCGTCGAAGAATGCGTCTGCGTCGCTGTTACCGATCCAGGCCCGGTCTCCGTCCGTCACGAACAGGACGCAGTGCAGCGAATCGTCCTCTTCGCAGTACACGTCATAGCGACCGGCTTGCGAGACATTAACGGTGCCCAGCGCGCCCGCCGAGATTTCGCCTTCAAAGGAGCCGTCCCTCTCGTTGAAGCCGTAGACGTGCACCGCCTGCTTGCGCTGGTTGTGCAGGGTGAACGAAGCGCTTTTCCCCCCGGCGCGGATCACGACCAGCATCTGCGCGCGGTTGAATCCGTCGTCGTCCAGCTCCAGCTCCGTGGCCGCCGGCGGCGCCGAAACCAGGCTGGTCGTTCCACCGCTCACGATGACCACAACGTCTTCCAGCGCGTCGTAGTCCACGCGCTCGAAAGCTTTGCCCTGCTCGATGCTTTCGCGCCGGATGTTGTAGTCGTCGCGCACCTCTCCCATTTTTGCCTTGGGCGCGCCCTGCTTGGGTTCTCCGTTCAGTTGCACGAGAATCTGGCCGTTGCCTCCCTGGGGCGGCGGGTAGTGCGGCGTGCTGCCGCATCCGGCAATTAACACGCACAGCGCGACAACCGCGCCATAAATTGCGGCCCTGGGCGTCATCGCTTCATCTCCACGGCCACGGTCGCTGTGTTCCCGTTGGTGATCTCGACGGTTGTCTCAAAGTCCTGGAAGCGCTTCTGCTTCTGCCAGGTGTGGAGGCGGTACTTGCCCGCCGGCACGTCACTGATCTCGAAACTCGCGGAGTCCGCTTCCACCACTGCGAACGCGGGATTGGGCGCCACGAAGAACCTTGCATCCATGCGTTTATGGATACTGCAGTGGACACTGACTTCGCCCGCCTCGGTGAACTCGTGTTCGCGGCTTTGACCCTGATCGAAGATGCCGAGGTCGGCTTCGATATCTCCCAGGAAGTAGACGTTGTGGCTGATTTCCTTCTCTTCGTCGTTTAGGAATTCGACCTTCTGCTTGCGCGCCAGCACGCCGAACGAAGGCTCAAACGCACCGCCTTTCTGACTCACCTTCAGCATGCCCGGCGGGGCGTAGACTCCTTGTTCGCCGGGCTTGTCGTCAGCACCCAGTCTCACCAGGTAGACCACGACCGGCTGGGCGGGGCGGCGCGCGCTGAAACTCAAGGTGCCCTTCACGTTACCCTTACTGGCGTCGGCCCACTTCCAGTCACCGTCGTTGTATTCGACGCTGTTCACATAGCGCGGATCCGGAAGGTGTCGCACGCCAAACTGAGCCTTCACCACCGCCGTGAGGCCCGCGGTGGCGCCCAGCACGAGGACCAGCAGGGACAGCTTTTTGATTGGATGATTCATGGTGGGCTTAATCAAACCGGCCTGGCCATGTGCCGTCAAGCTCGCCCTGCCCGGCGCTGCCCGAGTCGGCGCAATCTCGGGCTTCGGGCAGGCCTGTGCAGCCCGTGAGCGCGACCTGCGACGCGGCCATGCGGCTCGCTCTGACGCGGTCGCCGGGGGGCCGCAAGCGTGCCGCGCCGCGCGTCAGCGTGCTTGTGGTAAGCGGCCGAAGCGCCTAAATTGGAACGGTTCGGATATTTACGCGAACCGTGAGACGGCCCGGCGCGTATTACTGGTGGATATGCCCTTTTTTCAGGACCAGCGAAAGCTTTGATGGCAACCGCTTCCGAAAACCAGGACCTCAAGCTGATGGCCTCGATCAAGCGAGGCAACATGGAGGCGTTCGAGCAGCTGTTTTACAAGTACTATCGCCGCCTCTACGCCCTCTTTTACCGCCTGTGCTGGGACGACGGGCGCTCCGAGGACCTGCTGCAGGAAACCTTCATGCGAGTATGGCGCGGCGCAATGACCTTCCGCGACGACCTGAAGGTATCCAGCTGGATCTATCGCATCGGGCGCAACTGCTGGATCGACCTCGAAGCGCGCCGCAAGTCAGTACGGCGGGCCGTAGATATCGAGAGCGACAGCCTGCTCGACTCAGGCCGCGTGGACGCGCTGTCCGAGAATGACCCGCGCGCAACTACCAGCGGCCGCTATGCGGCGGTCCGTCCTGTGCAGTTGATCGAGGAAATGGCGCAGGCGAAGGAAGAACGACCGGTTGATCGCGCCGAACGGCGCGAGATCGAAGACGGCGTGCGCTCCGGCCTGCTTGACCTGGACCCCATGCACCGACTGGTGCTGGTCATGAGCTTCTATCAGGGCATGACGTACAACGAAATCGCGGACGCACTCGAGATACCGCTCGGGACCGTGAAATCACGGGTGTACTACGCCGAGAAAAAACTGCGTGAAAAGCTGAAACGCTTCGTCGGCAAGCCGGCCGAGGGGGTGAAGAATGCTTGACGACGAAAAGCTGACGCAACCACTGGGCGGCGTGCAGTTGCTTTCCTACACGCTGGGAGAACTCGACAGCGAAGCGCAGCAGGCCCTGGAGCAGCGGATCGCTGCCGATCCCTCGCTGAAGCAGGAACTCGAGGACATTCGCGCCCACCTGAAGCTGCACCAGGACGTGCGCAAGGTGGCCCCGCGCCGCGGCAGTTTTGAGCGGCTGCAGGCCCGTATGAAGAAGGAAGGCGCGCTGCAGGGCGCTGTGCCCGGCGTGCACTGCATGCTGCGTCGCGCCTTCATGCTGGCGCTGCTGGTGGGTGTTGCGGCCGTGGCGACGCTCGTTGCCGTGGGCAGCACCGGCGGTTCGATTGCGACCCCGGACGTGCTCGGCCAGATCGTGTATCACAACCCGTCGCTGACTATCGGCCAGCGGCGCGCAGAAGTCGAGCGGCGTGAGTTGCTGCTGAAGTCGGAGACTGACAAGCCCGAGGACACGGGTGCGTATGACGCGTTCATCTGGCTGCCAACCGGCGTTTCCAACACGTACTCGACGATCGAACTGGCGCAGAACACCGAGTTCAAGTTCACAGGAACCCGCCGCGTCGAGGTGACCCGTGGCTTCATGCGCCGCCTTGAGATCCAGGCCGGCGGCATGGGCGAAGGGCCCTTCGTGGTGGTTACCCCTCACTGCCAGGTGCAGGTGGACCAGGGCAGCCTGTCCATCAACGTCACGCGCGACGGTGTTGAGACCCAGATCAGCGTCGGCGAAGGCAGCGCCCGAGTGTACGGGCTGAATTCGGACCGCAGTTTCCCCGTGCCCGCCGGCTACTGCACCAGCGTTGAGCGCGGCAAACTGCCCAACCCTGCCCGCCCGGTTCTGAAGCTGCTGCTCAACCGCGTGGCAGGCTCGAACTGGCTGATCGAGGCGACGCTGCTCAACGACGGCTATGTGCCGGTGAAGGTACGCCGCGCCATCGACTCGGAGAGCACAATCCCGGAACCTATCTATATCCTGCACGCCTCCCATGTGTCGGAATACGCGACTGAGGAAGGCATCGCCGAGAACGTCACGCTGGTTCCGCAGCGCGTCACCCCGCAGCCTGATCCCACCACAGAGCACTCCGGCGACGTCTGGCTGGAACCCGGCGAGTACTATCGCTTTACTTTTGACCTCTCCGGCCTGTTGATGCACACGCCGGCCGTCGAGCACTGGCTGCGCCTCGAGTATCGCGGCGACCTGTATGGCCCGCCCGGCCAGGCCCGCGTGCGGATCGAAAGCGAAAACCTGAAACTGGACCTGCGTAACCGCTAGAAGGCGACCATGAGTCTCACACTGATCGAAAAGAAACTCTCCCAGCTACGCGGCCACATCCGCCTGATGTTTTTCGCCTGGGGGCTGGCCAAGCTGACCATGTGGGCCGCGGGCCTTACGCTCTGGCTGTTCTACTCCGACATGCTGCTGAAGCTGCCCGGCGGCTTCCGCCTGTTCTTCCTGCTGATCGCGCTGGTGATCCTGGGCGTGGTGGCCGTGCGTTCGCTGATCTATCCGCTTTCACGCACCCTCAGCGACGAAGACCTGGCCCTGTTGGTCGAGCGCGAATACCCGCTGCTCAACGACCGCCTGATCAGCTCGCTCCAGATGCTCAAGAACCAGGAGCGCTACAAGGACGCCGGCAGCGAGGAAATGATCCGCGCCGTGGTGGGCGAAAGCTTCGACATCGCCGGCCGCCTTCAGTTCAACGAGGCCGTTCGCTCTCGCCGCCTGCTGTACATGGTGATGGGCAGCTTGCTGGCGATGGTGCTTCTGTTCGGGCACGCCTGGTTCGCCCGCGACCCCATGAGCATCTGGGTCAAACGCGCGCTCGGGCAGGGTCCGGACTGGCCGACCGACACACAGCTCGATGTTCTGATTCTGTCGAAGGACCAGCTCGGCCAGTACCCCACCAGTGAGGAACTGGTCGTCAACTTCACCTTCGACCCCGAAGAGCAGTTGCCCGAACTCGGCGTCACCGGCGTCTACCAGGTCGCCAGCAACAGCGACTTGCGCTTCATCGCGCGTCCCAGCGGCGAGGTTCCCGACAGCGCCGAAATCATCATCACCACATGGCAGAAGGACCCGGAAACGGGCCGTTACACGCGCGTGGGCAAGGAAATTTCCAGGCCCATGGAGCGCAGCACCATCGCCGGCGCGGACGACACGGAAGTCGTGTACTTTTCCTACAACAAAATGAGCATCATCAGCCCGCTGGAGCAGATCACCATCAAGGCCGGAGACGCCACCGCCGGGCCCTACACGCTGCGGGTGATCCCGGCGCCCGAGCTGGATTCGGCGCTGGAGTTGACGTTCCAGTACCCGGAGTACCTGGTGCTCGAGCCTCGCAGCACGCAAGAGCTGGCTATCGACGCCGTGGCAGGCACGCAGGTCGAGTACAGGTTCAGCACCACCAAGCCCCTGATGTTGGAAGGGCCCGAAGCCAGCGCTCTGCTGGTGGACTTCAACGTAGGAAGTAGCCAGCGCTTCCCGATCGATACGGACGCCGCCGCCGGCGAGAACCACTACAAGGCACGCATCCCCGCTCTGCAGCTTGGGATGTCGCGCTACCGCCTGAAACTCGTGGACCGCCAGGGCATTGAAAACGCCAAGAACATCGGCGACCTGATGCAGGTCAAGGAGGACGTGGCGCCCACTGTGCGCATCCTGTTCTCGGGCGACCCGCTGGTGAGCAACCAGCTGGTGTACATCACCCGTGACGCCGTGCTGCCCATCGAGCTGGAAATGATCGACGACTACGGCATCGGCAGCGCCAAATTGTTCTGGCGATTCCAGGTCGAGACCGAGTACCGCGAGTTCGCGCCTTTCGCGGCGCGCTTCAAAGAACTTGAGACCAGCCCGCGTGACTCCGTGAAAACAACCTTTACTCTCGATTTCTCCGCGCTGATCGACAAGGAGCGCATCCCCACCGGGACGCGTCCGGCCATTGAGCTCTATGTCCAGGCCTTTGACCTGAACCAGGTCAAGTCAGACGACGACTCTCCGCCGCAATTCCAGGGAAGCAAGCACCACACCGTTCTGACCTACGAGTTGTACGAGATCGACGAATTGCGAGCCAAGGTTAGCAGCCAGATCCGCCAGATCAGGACCACCATCTCAAGCATGGCAACCCTGCAGGATGAACTGCTCGCCACCACCAAGGACGCCCTGGCCAGAGCCAACCTCCTCGACTTCCGCGACGAAGAGGGCCAGCGCCTGCGCAATGACCTGGACGAAGCTTACAAGCGCCAGAACCAGATGTTGCGCGACGCCGAGGTCGTCCTGAACCGCTTCGGTGTATTCGCCCAGGTCTATCGCTACAACCGGCTCGAACGAAAGGCCGAGGACCTGAACAAACCCCAGGAAGCGCGTATCCAGGCCGTCCGCCTGCTGCTGGCCATCGCCGCCGCCGAACGCGACCTGCAGCAGCGCGTCAATTCACCCCTGGTCCGGCTGGAAGCCGCTGAAGACGCCGACATCGCCCGCCATGCCTCTGAGCTGGTCGCCAACCTGAGCGCTGAGTTGCTGCGCGCGCAACCCGACGCCGCCTTCTCGGCCGACAGTTTCGGCAAGCTGATCCAGGAAACCGGCCTGTTCACGCCCGGCAGCATGGAGCGCGCCAGGGGCCTGTACGAAAGCCTGCTGGAAGTGGGCATTAAGCCCAATGAACGGCGGGAACTGCTGGTCGAACTGCAGAAGCAGCAGCAGCTCAGTATCGACATTATCGCCGCGGTGCAGGAGCAGGTGAAGAAGTGGGAGGGCTACGACAGCATTCTGCACGACTTCCGCAACCTGCTCGACATCCAGAAGGAAACCAACACCGAAGTAAAGAAAGAAGTCACTGGAGACTGAGCCGCACTGGCCGGAAAGCCGCGCTGGCGGACACCCCTGACGCTCGCTTGGGCTGCCTCCTGCCGGTATCGTGCCGCCATTGTGAACGATCGATTGCTCCGCCACAGCACCTGCGCATGAGTACAAGTGCAGTAATTTCAGTGTGTTACGACCAGCAGACCGTACGGCCCGATTCCTGCGGGTTTTTCTTCATTACCTCGTGAACCGACCAGGCCGCCCTTGCGTAATACCTGTGTAGACCCGTGCCTTGTTGGGACCGCCGTCCTGGGAAAGAGAACCACATGAAACGCCTCGACGCCAAGCTTCGCTTCTGGCAACGCGCATTCTCCTGCGCGGCCGTGATCGCCTTGTCCGCACTCCTTGCCCGCGCGCCGATCGCGGCCCAGGAAGCCGGCGACGATCCTGCTCGAGCGAGCAAGGAAGACCGTCTCGAGAAAGTAGCCGAGAAGCAGAAAGCGGCGCGGCAGCAGTTGATCAGCTTGCGTGATCGCCTTGAGAAGTTGCTGCTCGAGCTGGAGCAGAGCGACGATCCCGCCGAGCGCCGCCGCATCCCGCACATCCAGGTCGCGCTGAAGCGTCTCAATGAGCTGAAGATCGAGGATGACATGGGCACCACGGAGGAAAACATCCGTGAGGGCCAGGTCCGCACCGCGCTCAGCAAAGGCAAAGACATCGAGAAGGCGCTGGCCGAGATCATCGATCTGCTGGAGAACGGCCCGAAGATCGGCGAAGACGAGAGACTCGAAGAACTCGAGGAGCGGATTGCCGCCCTCGAGGCGATGAAGGAAGACCAGTCGCGCATCCGAACCGACACGGAAAAGACCCGCGACAACGAACAGGCCCGCCGCCTCGACCAGATCGAGCAATCCGTGCGCGACCTGAAGGCAGAGCAGGAGCAGTTGAAGTCCCAGACTGAGGATTTGCAGTCCAAGCGTGAACGGCTCGAGCAGCAGATCAGCGAACTGGAGCGCTTGAAAGCCGACCAGGAACGCGCCACCAGCGACCTCGAAAAGCGCAAGACCGAAGAACAGCAGCAGCAGAAGGAACACATCCAGAACCTCGAGAAGGCGCTGGATGAGGTCAAGAAACTCGAGCAGGAGGCCAAACGGGCCAAGGAAAACGACGAGAACCTGAAGGCGCTCGACCAAATCAGCAAGGATCTCGAACGCCTGATGAAAGACCAGTCGGACGTCAAGAAGAACAGCGAAAAGGCGGGCGAAGATCCCAACCAGAAGGCTCTGGACGCCATCAAGCGCGCCGAGGAAGAACAGCTTGACGCGTATCGCAGCACCCGCACCGAGAACGCCCAGCGCCAGGGCGCCAACACCCAGCTTCCCAAGGAAGTGATGGACCAGCTCAAGGAAAAACAGGAGCAGGCCCAGGACGCCATCCAGGAAGCGCTGGAGGCCGCGAAGCAGGCGCCCCAGTCGCCCGATTCGCGCAAAGCCAAGGAAGCTCTCGAGCGCGCGCAGAAAGAAAGCCAGAAGTCCAAGGACGCTCTCGACCAAGGCGACCCCGATGCCGCCGAGAAGGCACAGGAAGAGGCTAACAAGGCCCTCAAGGAAGCGTCCGAGGCACTGAAGCCCAGCGCCGAGAAAAACAACGACCTCAAGCGCGCCCGCAGCGGCCAGGAAGACGCCAGGGAAAACGCAGAGAAACTGAACAAGGACCTCAAAGCGCTCGCTAACCAGATCGCCAGGCAGCGCAAGGAACGCGGCGACGAAAACGCCAACCAGGCCAGCGAAGCCGACTTCGCCCAGGAAAAGCTCGAGGCCGCGCAGAAGGCCATGGAGGATGCGGCCGAGAAGTTGAACAACGCCGAGACGGACAATGCCGAAGCCCGGATGGCCGAAGCCATGCAGGCCCTCGAGGACGCCAAGGCCCAACTCAAGGGCAGCGAGGGCACGGACATCGAAGGCAAACCGGACTTCAGCAAAGCCGCCGAGAAGCAGGCTGAACTCGCCAAAAAGCTCGATGGTCTGGCCAAGGACGTACAGAAACTGCCCGACCCGGGCATCGACCAGGAGGGCATCCAGCAGGCCATCGACCGCGCCCGCGAATCAGCCAAGCCGCTTCAGGAATCGGAAGACCGCGTGCTGAAGGGCAACGCCCGCAACATGGACCAGGCCCTGCAGCGTCTTCAGGAAGAAATGAAGGCCAACAACGGCGAGCCGTCGGCTGAGTCCATGCGCGAAGCGGCAGAGAAGGCCCGCGCTCTGCAGCGCGAAGCCGAGCGCGCCCCCGGCGCCGAGTCTCAAAAGGCCGCGCGCGATGCGGAAGACCTGGCTCGTATGCTGGAGGAAGCCGCGGACGCCAAGGAAGGCGCGAACCAGGCGCGCGAGGGGTTGAAGGAGGCCGCCAAGAAGTCCCAGCAGGCCTCCGAGGCCATGAAGAACCAGGACAGCCAGACCGGCGTGCAGAATGAGACCGACGCCTTGGACCAGATCAGCCGCGCCCGCGAAGGCCTGCAGCAGCGCCTCGACGCCGAACGCGGCGCCAAGGCGCTGGAAGGCGCCTCGGAAAAACAGGACGACATGGCGCGCCGCGCAGCCGAGTCTGCCGAGGCGCTGGAAAACATGGCCAAGGAGTCAAATACCGCCCAGAGCCGCGAAAACAGCAGCGAGGCATCCAAGGCCGCCGGCGAAGCCGCCAAGTCCATGCAGGAAGCGGCCGAGGCCCTGAAGAAAGCGGCCGAGGCCAGCCAGAGCGGCCAGCAACAGAGCGGCCAACAACAGAGCGGCCAGCAACAGAGCGGCCAGCAACAGAGCGGCCAGCAACGCTCTGAGGAGATGCAGAAGGCTCAACAGGCCCAGGCCGAAGCCCAGCAGAAGCTGAACGAGGCGATCGACAAGCTGAAGCAAGAGCAGCAGCAGGTTGACCAGCAGCAGGCCGATGCCGCCAAGAAGCTGGCCGAGTCCCAGGATGACATGGCCAGGAAAGCCGACGAGTTGGCCAAGCAACTCGACAACCCACCCGAGGGCAAAGAGCTGACGCCCTCCGAAAAGGAAGCGCGCGACAACCTGAAGCAGGCCGAAGAGGAGATGAAACAGGCCTCGGAAGACCTCAAGCAGTCGCAGCCCAAGGCCTCCAGCGAAGACCAGCAGAAAGCCGTCGACAACCTGAACAAGGCGATCGAGAAGCTTCAGGAGGCTCAGAACGAGTCAATCGACGAGAAAGAGCGCCGCAAGTTCGAAGAACTCGAGGAGCGCCAACGCGACCTGGAAAAGAAACTCGATGAGTTCAACAAGAACCCGCAGAACAACGAAAACCAGCAGGCACAGAAAGCCGCGCAGGAAGCCCAACGCGCGATGAAGAAGGCCCGGGAAGACCTGAACAAACAGAACTCCAGTGAAGCAGAGGAAGAGCAGAAGAAGGCCGAGGAAAAACTGGACGAAGCGGCCCAGGCCCTGAAGGAAGAACGAAACCAGTACGTCGAAAGCCAGCAGGAGCAGATGCTGGTGCAGGTTGAGGAAAACCTCAAGGCCATGAAAGAACGACAGCTCGAGGTGAACGGCAAGACCGTGGACCTCGACCTCGAGGTGCGCCAGCGCGGCAGTTGGAGCGGCACCCTCAAGCGCCAGGCCAAGGCCCTCTACCGTGACGAAGAAGAAGTCAAGAAGCTGGCCGACGAAACGCTCGAGGCCCTCAAGTCAGGGCAGTACGGCGGATTCACCAGCAACATGGAGCTGATCAACAAGCTGCTGAATGAGATCCTCGGCGAAATCGAGGGCAACGAGGTGGGCGAAGGCACCCAGCTCGACCAGCTCGAGGTGATCGACAAGCTGGACCGCATGCTCAAGGCCGTAGAAGGCGAACGCAAGCGCCTCGCCAAGAAGCGCGAGCAGGGCGATCAGCAGCAGCAGCCCGGCCAGAAAGGTCAGCCCCAGGCCGAGCCCCTGGTCAGCAAGCTCGCCGAGATGGAGCTGATCTACGAAGAGCAAAAGTCCCTGGGTGAAAAAATCCGCAACCTCGGCGAAATGGCCAAAGAGTACAACCGCGACAACATGCCCGACTACTACCGCCGCCTCTACGAGCGCTACTCGGCCGAGCAGGCGGAGCTGAAGAAGGCATGGGACGACCTGCGCAAGCAGATCCCTGGCTACCAGCCGGACTAGGGAACCCGCCGGGCCAGGACAGCGTTAAAGAAAATGAACCGGCCCAGGCCGGATAAAGGAAGAAGACCATGAAGAAACTGATCCTCTCGCTCGCGGTGGCCGGCCTGTTCAGCGCCCCGGTCAGCCTGTTCGCCCAGGAAGGCCCCGAGGGCGAACAGCCCGCCGCCAAGTCTCCGCAGGAGATGCTGGAAGAGCTGCACAAGCTGATGAAGAAGGCCAGTGAGGAAATGGGCGAGCTCGAGAACGAACTGGCCAAGGCTTCACTGGACTCGCCCAAAGCCGACGTGATCGCCGAACGCATCAAGAAGCTCACCGAGGCCATGAAGCAGGGCAAGCTGGACGAGCTGCCCGAGGGCCTTCGCAAGCAGATCCAGGACAACCCGGAAGAAGCGGCCAAGGCCACTGGCAAGAGCAAAGAGGAGATCAAGCAGATCGCCGAGAGCTCCGAAGAGCTCACCGAGCTGCTGCGCCAGAATCCGGAGCTGCTGAAGAAGCTGGCCGAGAGCGAATCCACCATGGAAAGCGTGCTCGAGAAGCAGCAGTCCGCCGAGCAGAAGCTGGCGGAAACCCTCAAAAAACAGCAGGAAGCCGCCGAGGCCGCACGCACCAAGGTGGACGAATCCCTCGAGATGGCGCACGACATCAAGGCCAAGAGCCAGGGTGGCCAGGGCCAGGGACAGCCTAAAAACGACGGAAAGCAGAAGACCCAGGACCCGCGCGAGCAGGGCGAAAAGCAAAACGGCAACAACAAGAAGCCCACCAAGGGTGCCGAGGAAGGCTACCAGCCGGGCGAAGGCGAAATGAAGCCGGAAGACAAGGTCGAAGAGTACGAGCGCGGTAAGGACGCCGGCTTCCAGGCCGAGAAGGCGGGCAAGGACATGGGTGACGGTGCGTCCAGCGACGATCGCCGCGCGCCCGACAAGTACAAAGGCTTCTGGGAAAAGTTCAACCGCGAGACCCGCAAGAAGGTGGACGAACGCAAGAAGGAAGAATAGCCGGATTATGATGTGCAAAGCCCCCGCGCAGGCGGGGGCTTTTTGTTTATTCGAGTCATACTCAACGGCAATTTACCAATAACCAATGTTCAATTGCCAATGCCACGCTCCCCATCTCAATTGGAAATTGATAATTGGTTATTGGTAATTCGCTGTCCCAAATCCACCCGGTTCGCCGCATGACGTTCGCTTACCCAAACATCATCCGCAGCGCGAGATCTTTCACTTCCATCATGCTTGCCGCTTCCGGCAGCTCGCGGCCCGCGACTATCGGCCCATCTTCGGGGTCCGCGGCCGGCAGCCCATGGCTGCCTTTGACAATTGACGCGTCAAGGGGGCATGACTTGAAACGATAGCGGAAGCCCAGCTTCTTGCGCAGCAGCGTCAGCCCCAAGCCCAGCCTGCCGCCCGCCAGGAACAGCTCGCACGGGTCGTAGCCCGGCTTGCGGTGTATGTCCACGCTGCGCGCGAAATCGGGCGCATTCGCGTCATCCAGCCAGTACGGATAGGCGAACCAGGCGCCGCGCTCACTCAACAGCACAACGTCGCCTGCTTTGGCATGAGCAATCCCCAGCCCGGCCAGTTCCGCCCCCACGGCCGCGCGACCCACGCCGGGAAGTGCGGCAACCAGCGCACGCACGGCCTCAACGTCTGCCGCCTCGCGCACATACACGTGCGCGGCCTGGTGGTCGCACACGGCAAACGCCCGAGACTCGTGCACGTCCAGCATCTCGCCAAAGGGGCCCTTGCGCACACGCAGCATGCCCGCCTTGCGCAGCTCACGGTTGATGTACACCGGGCGACTGACCGGCGTGATGCCGTACTCGCTGACCACCAGCACCTGCGCGCCGGTTTCATCAGCCGCGTCCAGCACCCGCGCCGCGCAGGCGTCCACCTCGCGCACCAGCCGCTCGACGTCGGCCTTGGCGCCGAAGCGCTGCAGGTCGTAATCCAGGTGCGGCAGGTAGCACAGCGTCAGTGTCGGGCGTTTGTCGCGCATCACCCTGGCCGTGGCCCGCGCGATCCAGTCGCTGCTGGGCCGGCCGGCCATGGGCCCCCAGAAGGATGCGAACGGGAAGTCGCCAAGGCTAGCTTTCAGTTCAGCGGCCAGCTCCGGCGGCTCGGTCAGGATGTCGAATTCCTTGCTGCCGTCGCTGCCGTAGTGCGGCTTGGGCGTGCAGCTCCAGTCGCAGCCGCTGCCCTGGTTGAACCACCAGAACATCTTGGCGCAGGTGAACGCTGCATCGCGCCTCTTCGCCGCCCGGTACAGCGGCTCGCCCTGCAGCAGCGCGTTGCTCTGCACCCAGTTGCGCACTTCACCGAGACTGCGCCAGTACCAACTGTTGCCCACCACCCCGTGGCCTGAGGGCGGCAAGCCGGTCAGCATGCTGGCCTGCGCCGTCATCGTCACGGCTGGAAACACGCCTGCCATCGGCCGCGCCGCCAGCTTGCCCAGCCGGGGCGCCAGGCGGATCAGCCGAGGCGTAAGCCCCACAACGTTGATGATGACCAGCGGCCGCATGATTGCCTTATAGTCGCCCAAACAGTGGTGTGTCAGCCCGGCCGTGAAGGGTCCCGCCCGTTGCGGGTTTATGACGGCCCAACCAGATCTTCACACGCACTTTAAGCGCACCTGTTACAAGGTCGGGCACTGAACCGAAACCCTGTAAACGGAGCCTTTCCCATGAATCGAGTGTTGCTGGCGTGCATCGCCCTGATGGTTATCGGCCTCGCGGTCGTCGGCTGCAAGAGCAGCAACGGCGGCTGCAAGAGCAGCAACGGCGGCGGTGAAAGCGGCTGCGGCGGCTCGGCCTGCGGCGGCGGCACCAACAGCGGAAACGCCTGCGGCGGCACGGACATGGCCGACATGATGATCAAGATGTACCTGGACAAGCAGCAAAAGGCCTCGCCCTTCGTCGCGCTGCACAAGGTGGTGACCGTGGGCCAATACTGGGAGACCACCAGCGAGTACGTACAGGGCACCAAAAGCGTGACCAAGTGGCAGGTCAGCGCCAAGGCGGCCGGCACCAAGAGCGAGTTCATCATCGAGAACGACATGGGCATGGGCTACATCATCGCCTACCAGGTTGACGCCTGGGCCGAAGCGGGCCAGCCCAACGTGAAGAAGGCCTGGATCGGCAAGCCCGGCGACAAGCCGCAGGAGATCGAGGTGATGGAATGGAAGCCGGGTGAAGCCGGCGAGGCCGGCGCCATCAACGGCATCGTGCTGCGCGAAGACTTCAAGGGGCTGGAGTTGGCAGGCCACAAGTTCGACGGCGAGCTGACGATCGTGAAGTCCGACGGCAACACCACCAGGACCTGGGTGGCCGGCAACGGCTGGTTCAACCAGGTGATCAAGATGGAAATGAACGGCGACGTTGTGATGGAACTGACCGGCTACGAGTTCGAAGAAAAGCCCAAGACCTTCCTGAAGTGGGAAGAAGACAAGTAGAGCTCCGCCCCTCCAAAAAACGCCCCGGGCAAGCCCGGGGCGTTGCTGTTTTCAGGACCCCGCCGACGGCCTGGTGCTGCTGGAGTGCCTGACCTACTTCAAGTCCTTCGAGATCGACCCTGAGGAAGCACCGGGCGACCCGAGCGTCCGCCTGTTTCCTGGGCGTCACATGTGACGCCCAGGTACGTTCGCTGCGCGAACTCTTTGACGGCCCCCAGCCGGTGACGGAAGTGCGCGTCAAACGCCCGACCACCACACCCACGACCTACCTGAAGCTGGATGCGGTCAGCCCCACCCAGCAGGACACCTTTGACGGCAGCAACCGCAGCCCGCGCATGACGTTAAGTGGGCAACGCAATGCGTTGCCCACTTAAGATTGGCTTCGCCAATTCAAGCGACCGTCGCACCACCTGCGTGGTGATCGAGTCCGCCAGCGACGCCTGGGTCAACGACGACGGCACCCTGGACACCGTGTACGTCGAAGAGCCCCTGCCCGGCGTCAGCCACACCGTCGTCACGGACGCCACCGGCAACACCACCACCCACGGCCGCGACAGCGTAACCGCCACCCCAACCCCCGGCCCCTACATGGCCAGCCAGAACTTCGAGGTGGGGATCTACAGCATCGACATGGTGAGCATGCACCAGGGCGTGGGACGGGGACCGGCCGGAACGGTCGCCGGCGGAATCTCTTCAATGAGTGGCACAGGCAGCGGCTACGCCAACACAGCCATGCAGTCAATCGAGTACTTCCTCGCCGCGGACCGGGACTGCACCTGCGACAACGTGGACGAGTCGAAGCGCCTAACGGTCGCGGACCTGCTGGATGTCAGCACTGGCGTCTATCACAACAGCAACGAAGGGGCTTATCGCGACTGGCCGCAGGGCATCATGTTCGCTCACGCGAAGTCAACCAACGAAGGAGGTTGGGGAGGTTTCCCCAGTGGCACTAAAATCGGAGGGCCGAGTGGAGGCACCTCATCAGCGAAGGACCAAGCGCTTGATTCCGTAATCTTCGTTCTCGACGTACTGGGCTTTGTGCCGTGGGCAGGTGAGCTTTCTGATGGATTGGCAGCAGCTTTGGAACTTTCGAAGGATGAAGCCGACTATCTGGCGGCGGCCATTAGTGGACTGTCTGCAGCGCTGGGGATCATTCTGCCTACCGTCAGCGACACGATCACGAAGACGGCCAAGTGGGCTTGGAAGAATACGAAGAAGTTGCAGATTGGGGACTTGGCAAAACTGGTGAAGCAGGCGCTTGATAAAGCCGCCGAAGTCTGTGCTGATGCGTTCAAGACAGCAGCCGACAAGATCAAAGAGTGGTGGAAAAAACTGGAGGATTTCGCCGACAAGCACAACATCCCAGTTGAGGGAGACTGGGAACTCGCACCTGCCGGCGGTCCACCTATATCGGGAAAATCGGTTTCCCCTCAAACGAGTACCCCAAGTGTACCTGGAAATCCACCAAGTGGCGGCAGCGCCGGTGGTGCGGCGGATGGAGGCAAAGCGGCGAACGGCGCTGGCAGCGACACGCCTAAGACTCCAGATACGATAACGCCAAAACCCGACGATGTTCCCAATGCCGGGAACCTAAAGGTACAGTCGGACAAGTGGTTGAAAAAGAAAGGGATAGATGCCGAAGCACTGAAAAAGGATTTCGTCGGAAAAGGCGGCGCCAAGTGGAACATTGCGGTAGGAGATGATGGTAAGATTTATCTGGTTCCGGTACAGGCAGGATCGGGGGCTAAACCTCAGTCTACCGGACTGACTATCGAAGAAGCGGTAGACATTTATGCGCGTGAATAGCAGCTTGGGAGGGTACAAGCTATGGCCATAGAGCAACTAGGCATCGATCCGCTTATTTCATGTGAGCTAGCGGTAGTTGGTGTTAAATTAGACTTAGCACATGTTTCGCAACTACTGGGAGCAGACCCCACTTCGTCAAGTTTGCAGAGACCAATTAAACTGGGTCCAGATGCGGGGAAAGTCGCTTGGTTCTTGAAAGTTGATGCTCATCCTACGATTGACCTAAACGATGTTGTTGCGGACCTGTTTGAGCTTCTACAATGCAATCTGCTGAACGCCGCAAGCATTCTTGGGCAGCTAGGGGCTGCGGTGTCCGTGGAGGCTTCGGTAAAAGTGAGAAGTATGAGGAGACCCCTGATTAGGTTAGCGCCAGCGGTTGTAAAACAGCTTGCCGACCTTGGTGCTGAATTCACGATTGATTGGTTCGATCCCTGCGAATACGGTTGAAATAGTTCCGTGGAATGGTAGTTGTTCGGCCCTCCACACCTTGTCGTAGTTAACAACGTGCTCGTGTTCGCTGGCCTTCTGTGAGGTCGGTGATGACAAAGCGTGGCGATCGGTCGTTGGAGAAAGAAGCGTTCTAGAAGCTCGCCGTAGACAATTCGTGAAGCGAACGAAGCAGCGGGCCGCCGGCACTTCGATCCGGTAGTTCTGTCGTAGCAACGGGCTGAAGAACCCCCGGAGCGCAGTGGCCGCTCCAGCCCCTCAAACCCGTCGCGTTCTGGTCGCCAATACACTGCGCAAACTGCTGCGCTGCCACTTTCCGCCCTGTTTGGACGGCCTTCGTAAGCGGTTCAGTTCGTCCACTATGGCGCGCTGACTCTTGCCCTGTACCAGCAGCCTGTCGATCAGTGCCAGTGTCTGTTGCTCTTCCGCGTCGGGCTCCAGTGTGCTGCCGTCGCTGGCCAGCCTGAACCCAAACGGTGCGTGGCCGGTGGCTTCGCCCCTGCTGCGCTTGTGGGCGTGGGCTGCGGCCGTGCGCTCGCTGATGATGCCCCGCTCCATCTCTGCAAGGCTCGCCACCAGCGTAAAGAAAAAGCGGCCCATGGCGCTGCCGGTGTCCAGCTTCTCGGTCAGGCTGTGCAGGCTCGCACCCCGCTTGTCCAACCCCTGCGCAATCTCCAGGGCGTCAATGGTGCAGCGGGCCAGCCGGTCCAGCTTGTAGACGATAAGGGCGTCTGCCCTGCCGCCGTCGATCATTGCCAGGGCCCGTTGCAGCTCCGGCCGGTTGTCGGCCCGCTTGCCCGAAAGCCCTGCATCGGCCAACACGGCAACCAGCTCGATTTCGTTCAGGGCGCAGTAGGCTTTGATCTTGGCTTCCTGCGCTTCGAGGCTGACACCGTCAGTGAATTGGCGTGGATGCCCCCGCGCATTTTGCGCATTTACAACAGGGCGATGAAAAGGAAGCTGGGATTCCTGCGCGGACTGGTTTTCCGGCCGCTCACCTGACGGCGCGAGGATGATCCGCGTCAACGCTGAATTGCCTGCGAGGAGTTCCCATGCGCTTGTTCGTGTCCCTGGCCGTGCTGCTGCTGGTCGCGGTGTCCGCCACCGCGCAGGACAAAGTCCCCGGCGCCGAGGAGCGCATCGCCAAGCTGGAAGAGCGTGTGCGCGCCCTGGAAGAAGAGGCCGCCGAGCTGCGCCGCGAAATCGAAGAGCTCAAGCGCGCGGGCGCCAAGGTCGGCCTGCCCGAAGGCGCCCTGTGGGCCATCGAGATGAACAGCGACCTGAAGGGCTCCGGCGCGATCGCGGACGTGGACGGCGACGGCCGCCTCGAGGTCGTGTTCGGCAGCTACTTCGGCGAGCAGCACGTGTTCTGCGTGCGCGCCCAAAGCGGCGAAGTGATGTGGAAGCACAAGTCGGACGCCGGGCCCCTGGACGCCTCGATCGCGATCGACGACTTGGACAACGACGGCAACTACGAGATCTTCAGCGCCGACTCGAGCTCGGGCCACTTCTATGACCTGGCGCCCGACGGAAAGCTGAACTGGAAGTTCAAGCTGCCCAACAGCACCGACTCGCCGGTCGCGATCGCCGACCTGGACGGCGACAGGACCAAAGAATTCGTAGTCGGCAGCATGTGGCAGCGCGACGGCATGGGCGCCGTAAGCTGCTACTCGGCGAAGAAGCAGAAGTTGCTGTGGGAACGCAAGTACAAGGGGTGCATCCAGTCCGAGCCCGTGCTGACCGACCTGAATGGCGACAAGACGCTCGACGTGATCGTCACCACCTGGCGCGGCGACCATGGCATCCATGCGATCAGCGGCAAAGACGGCAAGGATCTCTGGACCTTCACCACCGCCGGCGACGAGAAGTCGATGGGCATGTACCACGGCGTCGCGCTCAGCGCTGACGAAAAAACCGTGTTCATGGCCACCTGCCAGGGCGACGTCTACGCGCTGGACACCGCCGGCAACCAGCTCTGGACCAAGCACTACGACGACTACCTGTTCTCGCCCATCACCGTGGCCGACGTCAACGGCGACCGCAAGGAAGAGCTGGTATTCGGCGGGCGCAACCTGTACTGCCTCGCCGCCGAGGATGGCGCCGAGCTCTGGAAGCAAGCCCTGGACGGCGGCCTGGACCGCGGCGTGGCCGTCACCGACGTAGACGGCGACGGCGACATGGACGTGATCTACAACGACCAGTGCGCGGTGGTGGCTCGCGACGGGCGCCACGGTGTGGAGAGCTTCCGCTTCGACGCGACCTACAAGGGCAAGCAGTGGGAGGAGATCTCTTCGGCCCCACTGGTTGCCGATTTCGACGGCGACGGCGTCAACGAGTACTTCCTGGTGGTCGGCGTGGGAACCTCGACCGACGAATTCCGCGGCAACTACGGGCGCGCCATGGCCATCAAGCTGAAAGGCAAGGGCCCCGCCTGGACCACCTTCCGCTCCAACCTGCGCCGCACAGGCAACCCGGCGCACGGGCCGTCAGGCAAGTAGCCCGCGGCAGGCCGAAAGCGCGGAATCAATGAAGCCCGTCAGCGTCTCGACCTGGCGCTCGGCGCTGTCGGCCGACACCAGCTTGGCGCCGGTCAGCACCGCACCCGTCCAGCCCTTGCGGTGCCAGGTACCGCCGCCGGTCAAGCCCGGCAGGTTGTCGGTCTTGGGGTAGGGCCACGGTGTCAGATAGAAGTAGGGCTGCCGGATGGCGTCATCGCCGGGCGACATACCGACCCCGATAGTACGCGCCTTCTCGCGCGGCTGGTAAGGGTCCAGCTTCAGCAACGTCGCCATGTCGAAGTGGTGCGGCCAGCAGCGCACCTGCAGCGCCTCCGGCTCACGTGCGGCCACGAACTGCAGGGCGCGGTCGGCGTTGGCGTACCAGGTAGCCAGTTCGGAGGCGGAGGCTGCAGGCACCTGGAAGGCGGCCTCGCCCGCCAGCGGGTGCTCGGGCAATTGATAGGCGGGAGGCTTCAGGGCGGGACGCAAGGCGCCGCTCTGCTCGGTCAGGCTGGCGGCCAGCCAGGTGATGCCCTGTTGCAACGTTCGGCCTTCGAGCGGCGTTGAAGCAAGCTCGACGCCGTCCTTGGTCAGCAGTAGCAGGCGCAGGTCGCGCAGTCGCAAGGCCGCGCGCAAGCCGCCGGGAATCTCACCCCCCACGAGGGACTGCACGCGGTCGTACCACTCGCAGGCGGTGTGGCTGTCGTCCTCTGTGGGTTTGAGCAGGCTGGAGCCGGCGGCTGCCAGCGCCTGCACGGCGTAGTGGGCTTGCAGTCGGGCTTCTGCCAGGGCGTCTGGCGCCACGACCCCCAGCTTGGTCCAGCTCGCGATCAGCAGGTCGTGCAGACTCATGGGTTAGATTGTGCGGAGGAACGCCAGCCGAACAAGCGAATTGTTGTGACAGAGGCACACCGCAAACCCAGTAGATCGCCCAATGGGCACAGCGCAAACCCCGGGAATATTTATTTTCGCGAAAAAGCTGAGTTGCCCGTTCGGGTTTATTTTGCGGGCATCACGGCGATGTTGCAGAATATCTTTAGACCTCAACGATCTCTTCACCCGGCACTTACCTCTCGAGGGAGGCAAGCATGTTACGGCAGCTAACAACTTCGGCCCTGTTGCTTGGCTTTGTCGCCACGCTGAGCCTTGCGGGAACATCCTGCAGCTCCGAGGGGGACGACCCGGTCGTGATCCCCGAGGAAGACCTTTCCTCGGTGAACCAGCTATCGCAGGCCGACCGCATCTTTTTCCTTAAGCGAACGCACTTCGGATTCAAGCAGTCCGAGCTGCAGCGCTTGAACCAGTTGGGCTACGAGGACTACCTCGACTGGATGCTCACGCTGCAGCAGGATCCGCAGCTCGAGGCCCAGGCGCTTGCCGAGAACGTGGCCGACCCCGATTTCCCCAGCACGACCGAAATCGCGCGCTGGTGGGAGTGGCTGATGGTCCACAATCCCAACCCGTTCCAGGAAGTGCTGGCGATGTTCTGGCATGATCGCTTCGCCACAAGCGACGAAGTGCTGGACGCCCAGAGCATGTTCTGGATGTTCGACCACCTCAACCTGTTCCGCTTCCACGGCGCCGATGACCTCGCCAACCTGCTGCACCTGATGGCGATCGACTGGACGATGCTGATCTGGCTCGACGGCTACGTCAGCACCGCCAACGCCCCGAACGAAAACTTCGCTCGCGAATTCTGGGAATTGTTCACGCTGGGCGCCGACAACGGGTACACCCAGGCCGACATCGTCGAGGCCAGCCGCGCCTTCACCGGTTACCGCCGCATCCTGGAGCCCAACCGCGCCGGCTCTGGTCGAGACCAGTTCGTGATGGTTTTTCAGCAGAGCCGCCACGACAACACCAGCAAGGACATCTTCGGCCAGACCCTGTATGGCAACGGCCAGGCCGAATACCGCGACATGGTAGACCTGACGCTGGCCAACCGCCCGGTGGCCGAGTTCATCTGCACGAAAATCTGGGAGCACTTCGTGTACCTGAACCCCAGCCCGGCGCTGGTGGCGCAGTTGTCGGACGGCTTCCGCGCCACGAACTACGACCTGAAAGCGCTGTTCAAGCGGATTTTCCTGTCCAAGGCGTTCTTCTCGGACCGCGCCAAGGAAGGCCTGATCAAGAGCCCGGTTGAGCACCACATCGGTTTCATGCGTTCCACGGGGCTCGAGCTGTTCCCTTCTCGCATCGACGCCAGCCTGCGCGACTCGGCCCAGCGCCCCAGCCAGCCCCCCACTGTGAACGGCTGGCCCAGCGGCGAATTCTGGCTGTCCAGCCAGGCGATGGTCGAGCGCGCGAACTTCCTGCGCGACTGCGTTTACTACTCGCATGAGGCGCCCCAGAACGGCTATGACGTCGGTGTCGAACTTGTGCCGGCGAACAAAACCAGCGACGCCGAGGTGGTGGATCACCTGGCATGGCTGCTGCAGGTCGAGCTGGAAAACGGCCAGCGCCAGGTCTGTATTGATTACCTGAACACCGACCGCAACGGCACGGGCAACTTCGCCGACCCATGGGATTTCAACGATCCCGTGGACCGCGACAAGAAGATCCGCGGCCTGCTGTACATACTTGGTCAACATCCCACGTACCAGATCCGCTGATCGGAGGAACCGCCATGGACACGACCAAGCAACTTCCCAGCCGGGCCCGCCGCAACTTCCTGCGCGTGGGCGCTGCCGGCGCCGGCGCTCTGGCGCTGGGCGCGCTGGACAACCGCGTGTCGCCGCTTTCGGCCAAGATAGCCAAGGCGACCGCCCTGCCCAACCACAAGCGGCTGATCGTGATCAACATGCTGGGCGGTAATGACGCGCTCAACACGCTGATCCCCGTCACCGGCAGCGTGGCCACCAAGTACCTGCAGCGTCGCCCCAGCTTCGGCTACGCGCAGGGCCAGGCCCTGGCGCTGACCGGCGGCCCGGCGGTCACCGAGTACGAGATGCACCCCTCGTTCGTGAACCTGCAAAGCATGTGGAACTCGGGCGACGTCGCCTTCGTGCAGAAGATCGGCTACCCCAGCCAGAACCTCAGCCACTTCGTCAGCGAAGACATCTGGAGCTACGGTGCCCGCGGCGGCCTGGCGGCGCTGCCGGGCGTGGCACCGGGCTGGATCGCGCGTTTCGGCAACGCATATGCGGCAACACCCATGGGCCTGGTGTCGATCGGTGTAGGTCGCCGGCTTGATTTCGAGGGCGCCTCCACCAATCCTTTTCTCGTCAACAGCGTAGCTTCGTTCTCTTACGACACCGACTGGCATTACAGCAACAACCACACCTTGCGCCGCGAAGTGGTCGCAAGCATGCTTGCCCTGCAGCCCGCCACCGGCCTGCGCGGTCAGATCGCGGCGGCCGCTGAATCCGCGGCCGCGGCCTCGGCCCAGGTCGCGGTGGCCGGCACGGACTACGCAACCTACGAGGCGGCGAACAGCATCCAGTACCCGCTGCGCGCCGGCTCAACTACCAGCCTCACCGGGATGGGTTCAAGGTTGCGCGACATCGCGCTGCTGATCCACGGCGGCTTCGATACCCGCGTGTTCTATACGGGCTTCGGCGGCTTCGACACACACAGCGACCAGGCCACCCGTCACGCACAGCTGCTGACCGAGCTGGACGATGCGCTCGGCGTGTTCCGCACCGACATGGGCATCCAGGGCGTCTGGAACGACATCGTGATCGTGGTGATCTCCGAGTTCGGGCGCCGCAACTACGAGAACGGCTCCAACGGAACCGACCACGGCCATGGCGCGAACATGATCGTGATCGGCGGCCCGGTCAACGGCGGCATCCACGGCGACCCGCTGGTGGACGCCGATATCGACGCGGAGTACCTGCCCTACAGCACCGACTTCCGCGACGTGTACCGTAACCTGATCAGCGGCCACCTGGGCCAGAACCCAGCGCCGCTGTTCCCGGAAACGCAACCGATCAACAAGACACTCAACGTGGTGTAATGAAGATACTACTGTCCATCCTGTGCCTCGTTCTGCTTGCCGGCTGCGGCGGGGGCGATGACGGCGGCGGCGGCTCCGGCGGCGGCACGCCCGGCATCCCGGATCCCGGTCCCCGCGACCCCCTGCCCAGCGCATGGGTCGATCTCGACTACTACTTCGACGTCGAGCTGATCCAGAACGGCCTGAACACCCCCTGCAAGATGGACCAGGCCCCCGACGGCCGCCTGTTCGTCAGCCTGCTGGACGGCCAGATCATCACCGTGGAGACCACGGCGCCCTACACGATCACCAACTGGGCCAGCGTCACGGTGCTGAACGGCCCTGAGCAAGGGCTGCTGGGCATCGCCGTTTCGCCCAACTTCGCGACTGACCACTACGTGTACGTGGTCGCCTGCGTGAACAACGGCACGGACGTGCAGCAGGTGATCCGCTATGAAGAGGTGGCCGGTGTTGGCGCCAACCCGACTGTGATCCTAGACAACCTGCCCACCGCCAATGTGCACAACTCGGGCGCCCTTGAGTTCCTGAACGACGGCACCCTGGTACTCACCGTCGGCGACGCCACCGTGCCCGCCGATTCACAGGCCAACGGCACCAATGCCGGACGCGTGCTGCGCTTCAACGTCAATGGCACCCCCGCGGCCGGCAACCCCTTCGGCGGCAGCGATGCCTACGAGTGGTGCCGCGGCCTGCGCAACACCTACGGCATGTGCGTGCACCCCGCCACCGGCACGCTGATCGGCGTGGAGAACGGCCCCAACAACAACGACGAGTTGAACTACCTGGTGGCCGGCAAGAACTACGAGTGGGGCAACACTGGCACGATCCCAGGCGCGCAGATCGGCGTGCGCATCCGAAACTGGCCCACCGTGATCGTGCCCACCGGCGTGAGCTACCACAGCGGCAACAGCTTCCCCACCGGCTACGCCAGCAACCTGTTCATCTGCAGCTACGACGAAGCGCGTATCTACCGCTTCGTGATGGACGGCAGCCCACCGGTCAACATCTCCAGCGAGCACGTGTTCGGCGAGATGACAAACATCGGCACCACCAACAAGCCCCTGGACATCCTGGAAGCCGCCGACGGCAGCCTGTACGTCTCGACCTTCACGGCCATCTGGAGAATCTGGCGCCGCACCGGGCCGTGATTTTTGCCGCGTTGGTCGCCGCGCATGCTAGTTTCAGGCCCATGGACACGGCCATCCAGCGCGAGTGGCAGCACCTGTTCGACCATTTCGAACGCCGCGTGCTTGATCTTCAGCCCGAATCCGTGCTCGATGTCGGTTGCGGCCGAGGGGTGCTGGTCAACCGCCTGTCCGAGGCGGGTATTCCCGCCACCGGCGTGGATCCCCAGGCCAACGGCAGCGACCCCCAGATCGTGCAGGGCGATGCCGCGCGCATGCCCTTTGCTGATGGCTCGTTCGAGTGGGTGACACTGCGCCACGTTCCTCACCACCTGCCGGACCTGCCGGCCGCCCTGCGCGAGTGCGTACGGGTGGCGCGCAAGGGCCTTTTGATCGCAGAGCCCTGGTTCGATACCTCTGACCCGGTGCAGCGCCTGGCCGAGCGCTGGGACCGCTGGTGGAAACGCCGCCACGAAAGCAACGGCGACATCCATCGCCCCTGCCTGACCCTGCCTGAGCTGAAGGCCGCGCTGCCCCCCGGCGCCCGGCAGATCGAGGCCGAGCACTACCGGCGCGAGGCCGCCATACCGTTCCAGGCCATCGACGCCCTGTCGCAGCCGCTGTTGCATCCGCTGCCCGCAGACGACCCCGAGCGCGCCGAGTACGAGGCGATTGCGCAGGCCATCCGGGATCAGGGCTTCACCTACAACGGCACGCTGATCCTGAAGGTGACGCTGTAGCGTCACGGCCGTGCCGTGGCACCGGTTTGCTTTGCACCTGAACAATCCAACGGTTGTCCACCGGGACCGAACAGACTTCCCCACGAATGGAATCCGCGCCAGAATATGCGGGCATAAACCCAGCGCCGCCCCCGCGCGGCAAGGAGACTCGAATGGCGAAGAAGCCCGCGAAGAAGAAAGCGGCAAAGAAGCCGGCAAAAAAGGCGGCCAAGAAGCCAGCCAAGAAAGCCGCAAAGAAGCCTGCAAAGAAGGTAGCCAAGAAGCCTGCAAAGAAGGTAGCCAAGAAGGCTGCAAAGAAGCCAGCCAAGAAGCCCGCGAAGAAGGCGGCGAAGAAGCCGGCCAAGAAAGTCGCGAAGAAGGTCGCGAAAAAGCCTGCGAAGAAAGCCGCCAAAAAACCGGGGAAAAAGCCGGCAAAGAAGGCCGCCAAGAAAGTCGCAAAGAAGCCGGCCAAAAAACCCGCCGCCAAAAAGCCCGCGCGTAAACCGGCGCCGAAGCCCGCTCCGGCCGTCGAAGCCGCGCCGGCCCCAGCTCCTGAGCCTGCGCCCGCGCCGGCCGAGCCCGCCGCGCCGCCAGCCGCCGAAACGCCCGTGGAATGGAACCCGGCGCCAAGCGAAGAGGAATAGGCAACAACAAGGCCCCGGCAACCGCCGGGGCCTTGTTCTGCTGGGTCTTCGGAATCAATACGCCACGGCGAACAGCACCTCGGGCGCGCCTTCCTTGCCGCTGTAGATGCACTTGCCTGTCTTGCCCTGCGCGTCGAAGGGCAGGCAGCGCACCGTGGCCTTGGTTTCTTCCTTGATCTTCGCCTCGGCCTCGCGGTCCGGCTGGAAGAAGGCGCGCACGAAGCCGCCCTTCTCGAGCTGCTGCTTCAGCTCGTCGTAGCTTGCCGCACGCTGCGTGTTGGCGTCGCGGAAGGCCAGCGCCTTCTCGAACATCAGGCGCTGAACGTCCTCCAGCTCCTTGCGAAGGTGCTTGGGCGTCAGCTTGCTCGCCTCCACCACTTCCTTGGCGCGGTCGAAGCGGCGCTTCACCACCACGCTGCCGGCGTCCACGTCCTTGGGGCCGACCTCGAAGCGGAAAGGCACGCCGCGCTGCTCCCAGTGGAACTGCTTGTCGCCGGGGCGGTTGTCGCGCCAGTCCACCAGGATGCTCTGGCCGGTCACCTTGTCGAAGAAGTAGCGCGTGATGTCGCCGCTGGAAAGCCGCGACTTCGCGGCCGCCAGCTCGTCCTCGCCGCACAGGGACGCGACGATGCGGTCGATGAACGCGGCTACCTTCGCCTTGTCTTCGTCGCTCT
The DNA here is from genome assembly GCA_020638635.1 of Planctomycetota bacterium. Lineage (GTDB taxonomy): Bacteria > Planctomycetota > UBA8742 > UBA2392 > UBA2392 > JACKID01. Next base: position 4,589 of record JACKIE010000009.1, on the reverse strand, counting down.
TGAAGATGGGCACGATCGCCACCAGGTTGGGCGCCACGCGAGGAGGCAGCACCAGCCCGTCGTCGTCACTGTGCGCCATGATCAGCGCGCCGATCAGCCGCGTGCTCACGCCCCAGCTGGTGGTCCAGACGTGTTCCTGCTTCTGGTCACGGCCGAGGAACTTGATGTCGAAGGCCTTGCTGAAGTTCTGGCCCAGATTATGGCTCGTCCCGGCCTGCAGGGCCTTGCCGTCCTGCATCAGCGCCTCGATGGCGTAGGTGGTGACCGCTCCGGGGAATTTTTCGGCGTCGGTCTTGGGGCCCTTCACCACGGGCAGCGCCAGGAACTGCTCGGCGAAGTCGGCGTAGACGTCCAGCATGCGCAGGGTTTCGGCCTGTGCTTCCTGCTCGGTCTCGTGGGCCGTGTGGCCTTCCTGCCACAGGAACTCGGAGGTGCGCAAGAACAGCCGCGTGCGCAGCTCCCAGCGCATCACGTTCGCCCACTGGTTGATCAGCACGGGCAGGTCGCGGTAACTCTGCACCCACTGGGCGTACATGTGGCCGATCACCGTTTCGCTGGTGGGCCGGATGATGTAGGGCTCTTCCAGTTCGCCGGCCGCGCGCAGGCCTGAAGCGCCGTGCTCCAGCTTGTGGTGCGTGACGACGGCGCACTCCATGGCGAAGCCCTCGACGTGCTGGGCCTCCTTGGTCATGAAGGACATGGGGATCAGCAGGGGGAAGTAGGCGTTGACGTGGCCGGTTTCCTTGAAGCGGCGGTCGAGGTCACGCTGCATGGCCTCCCAGATCGCGAAGCCCTCGGGGCGGATCACCATGCAGCCGCGCACGGGCGCGTAATCGGCCAGCTGGGCGGCTTTGATGACGTCGAGGTACCACTGCGAATAGTCTTCCGCGCGTGTCTTGATGTTCTTTGCCATGTTTTCACCGTCGTGGTGCGGGCTTCCAGCCTGCATGGTCGCGGACGTCCCGTCCGCGACTGCGGGCGAGGCGCCCGCAACACACCGGCGGGGATTGTTCCTCAAAAAGCCCCCAAAGCAAGCCTTGAGGGAGATCAAATAGGAAACAACAACCGGGTCACGGTCGATGGCGGGCAGAGCGGGACTGGTTCACCAAACAACTCATGCAGGCAAACGTACCAGTGTTTCTTGACACGTCAAGTGTACAACCCCGGCCTCGCGCAGAGAGCAAAGAGAACTGCAGCAACGCCTGACTCTGCGGAAACAGACACCTGACGAAAAGCGACTGCGGCAAACCACGAAGGGCCACCAAGCGCCAAGAAGAACGACGGGGCCATGCTCTCTACTTCGTGGTCCTTTGTGGCCCTTCGTGGTTGATACGTTTTCGCAGTTGCCAGTAGGCCTCAGTGCTCTTTGCGCTCTCACGACTTCGCCGCGCGGGCTGAGCGGAATTGCTGTTGCCCCTTCTGACTTTGCCTTGCGGGCGAACCCGGGCTCCCGCATCATCCCGGCATGGACGGACAGATTGTCATCATCACTGGTGCTGCCGCGGGCATCGGCCGCGCACTGGCCCTTGAACTGGCGCGGCGCGGGGCCCACGTCGTAGTCAGCGCCCGCACTGACGCTGCCGCTGCCCCCGTGCTGGACGAAATCACCCGCGCGGGCGGAAAGGCCGAGAGCCTGCCCATGGACGTGGCCTCGCCGGACTCCATCCGCGCGGCCGTGAAGCGCTTCTTCGACAGCCACGGCAAGCTCGACGTGCTGGTCAACAACGCGGGCGTGTGGGCGGGCAAACGCACCGTCACGGCCGAGGGCTTCGAGACAACCTGGAGCGTCAACGTGCTGGCCCCCTTCCGCCTGGCGCGGCTGCTGGACGGCGCGTTGAAGGCCGGCGCGGGCAAGGTGATCAACCTGTCGTCGGTGCAACACTACAAGGGCGACATCCACTGGGACGACCTGCAGCTCGAGCGCGCCTACAACGGCGCCAAGGCCTACCGCCAGAGCAAGCTGGCGCTGACGATGCTCTCGCTCGAGCACGCGGCGCGCGATGCCGCCTTGAAGGTCAACGCCGTGCACCCGGGCGTGGCGGGCACCGCCCTGTTCCGCAACTTCCCGGCCTTCATCCGCTTCTGGATCAACCTGCTGATGAGCACGCCGGAAAAGTGCGCCAAGCCGCCGCTGCAGCTCGCGGCCGACCCCGCGCACCACGACGTCAGCGGCCGTTTTTACCACCAGCTGCGCCCGCGCGACCCGCACCCCATGGCGAAAGACGAGGCCGCCCGCAAACGCCTGTGGGACGTGGTTTCCGGACAGGCTGGAATCTGAGCCCCGGCACACGCCTGACAGGCTTTGGTCACTGCGCCGAACGTGTTAGGCTACGCCCCTGACCTGACGGGATGCGACCATGGCTCACCAACAGATCGACGCGGCACTGGAGACCTTCTACGCGGGCGACACCGACGGCGCCGAAGCCGCGCTGAAAGCCATCGGCGGCGGCAAGCTGGAGCCGCCGGCCGGTCTGGAGCCTCTTGCCGAGGCCGCGTTCTGGGAAGGCGTGGGCGGCATCGAGCTCGCGCGCGAGCAGGCCAAACCGGCGGCAGAGGCCTTCCGCCGCATGATCGAGCTCGAAGAGAAAGGCAAGGCAGAGCCCAACGGCCACGCCACCAGTTACGCCAAGCTGGGCGAGGCGCTGGCCAAGGCCGACGAAATCGACGCGGCGATTGAGGCCTTCGACAAGGCCGCGAAGATGAAGGTCGAGTGCGGGGCGCCGACAACCAGCCGGCTCAGCGTCGCGTACCAGTACGCCGACACCATGTTCCACAAGGGACGGTTCAAAGAAGCCGGCGAGCAGTTCGACAACGCCATCGCGCTGGCCAAGGAAGCCGGCGCCGACGACGCCACCATGGCGACGCTGATCCTGTACCGCGCGGAAAGCATCAAGCACAAGATCGGCCCCATGCAGGCCAGCGTGCGCGTGCAGAAGGGCATGCAGGGCATGAGCCCGCCGCCGCAGATCGCTGTTCTCGAGAAGCAACTTGAGGCCGAGTTCCAGCAGGCCGTCGAGCTGTACCGCCGCGCCAAGGAGTTGGCCGAAGGCGCCAATATGCCGCAAGACTTCCTGCTGCAGATCCAGCGCAGCATGTCCGAGGCCTACCACGACGCCGGCCGCTACGTGAAGGGCGTAATGCAGCGCAAGAAGCTGATCCAGATGGCGGAGCAGCAGAAGGTCAGCCCGCTCGAGCTCGGTTACATGTACCACGGCCTGGGCGAGTCCCAGCGCGAGATGGGGCAGGTGCCTGACGCCGTCGAAAGCTACCGCAAGTCGCTGAGCTTGAAACAGAAGGCCGGCGCGGACGCCGTCAGCCTGGCCAAGACTCATTTCTCGATGGGTGAGTGCCTGGCGGGCGGAAAGAAGTGGGACGCGGCGCTGGAAGCCATCGGCAAGGCGCGCGAACTTGAGGAAGGCTCAGGCGCCGAGGACGACAACCACAAGGTGCGACTGAAGAAATACTGGAACACACTGGGCCTGGTGCTGCAGGCCGCGGGCAAAGAGGAAGAAGGCAAGAAGGCGATCGAGAAGGCGGAATCGCTGTAGGCGCCAACTGCGCCTATCGAGAACCTCAGCAGCCGCCGCCCTTGTTGAAGATCAGCAACAGCACAATGGCAAGCACCACAACGGCGCCGCTCAGGATTTCGGACCATTCAGGCATGACGTCTTAACGCTCCGGCCGCCGGGATTATTGCCAGCAGCAGAATCAGCCACACGCCGCCCGTTCCACCGGCTGCACAACCGCCGCCCGAATCGCCGGAACCGCCGTTATTGGCGGGCGGAGGCGGCGGCGTGCCCACCATCACGGCCGAGGCTTCATTCGAGTACGCACTCTCGCCCGAGGGCCCCACGGCCACCACGCGATAGGTGTACTCCACGCCGTCCTGCACGTTGGGGTCAAAGCTGGCGTAGTGGTTGGCAGCCACGGTCGTCAGCGTGCTGAAGCTGCTGGTGCCGATCTTGCGCTCAATTCGGAAGCTGTGCTCGATGCTCGAATTGTCGGTCCAACTCACTGCGATGTACTGGCCCGTGTAGGGCACGGCCGTCACGCCCGAAGGCGCGGCGGGGACATCCGGCGCACCGCCGCCTGTACCAAGCGTACTAGCTCCGGGCGGTGTCGGCAGGGCGGTGCCTCCGGTTTGATCGGCACCGATATCCCACGCGCCCGCGCGCGTGCTGCCGTCGTAGTCGTCGTTGAACGCCAGCGTAAAGCCTTGGCCGATACAGGGGCTGCCGCCGGCCAGATGCCAGGCGGCGTCAAGGCTGGGCGCGCCCTCGCTGCTGCCGGCGTCGGTGGAAAGGTTGGCCTGCCACTGGGCTAGCGTCCAATTTGCCGGCACGCGCTCATCAGTGAACATTGCAGCCCCAACTGCGTCGTGATATCGGTTGTTGCGCATGATCAGCGCGCCGGTCAGGCCCGTGGCTGTGATGCGCACGATGGTGACACCGCTGCCGGTTGTTGCCGTCACGATGTTGTTGCTGAACTCCACATCCTCGCACATGCGCTCAACGCTGTTGTGGGAGGTGCTGGACATGCGCAGGCCGCTGGTCAGAGCGCCTGCTACGTTCACCAGCGTGTTGTTCTGC
>JACKIE010000008.1 GCA_020638635.1 Planctomycetota bacterium | reverse complement strand
GGACACGCGTTCGAGCCTGTTCCTGGAAGACGCGGCCACGGAGTTCCAGGTGCAGGGCCTGGAGTTGGACTGGGCTTGCGTGACATGGGATGCAGATCTGCGCGCGACACCCCACGGCTGGAGCCACCACGACTTCCGCGGCAGCCGCTGGAACAACATCCACAACGAGGAGAACCGGATGTACCTGTTGAATGCCTATCGTGTGCTGCTGACGCGTGCCCGCCAGGGAATGGTGATCTTCATTCCGCCTGGCGACCGCTTGGATCCAACGCGAGATCCGGCCTGGTACGACAGCACGTATCAGTATCTCAAGGAGGTGGGATTGGCCGAGTTGGACTGAAACGTCACCAGTGAGGCCGCCCGAGCACGCTCCGTGGAATCGACGGAGGTCCCGCCGGCAGAATCAAGGAATCGGACGCACCGCTGCTTCAGTTCCGACTGTAGTACCAGAGGTCCTCCGCTTGACGCCCAACATGCAACAAGCATCATGTGAAGAACAAGAACGCGGGCGTAGCTCAGTGGTAGAGCTCCTGCTTCCCAAGCAGGTGGTCGAGGGTTCGAACCCCTTCGCCCGCTCCAGCCAGAAACCCGCCTTGGAGGCCAACTCCAAGGCGGTTGCCGTTCCCCATCATGAGGCCGAAAACCCATTGTACACGATTTTGTACACGATATTTTTCCCGCCGATTCCTCAGGACTACTGACCCGAATTCTTCTCAATTTCGGCTCGTGCGGCGGCCTTGAGGTCAATCAGGTGTTTTGAAGTGAAGTAGATCGTGACTTCGCGCCCCGCAAGCAGGACTGGAAGCCGGCGGCTGGCATCGATCTTGTTCAGCGCTGCGTATAGCTGATCCCTTGAACCGTTCGCGTACATGAACATCGCCGCATGGTTGGGGCACAGTGCCAAGTAGTTCTGCGGGTAACGGCTGTCGGTCGCGTGCCGGTCAAGAAACTGCACCACCTCAAAGTACTCCGTTCCATCCGGCCGTTTGAACGGCAGCAACTCTTGCCGCTTGCAAACCTGGCAACGCATGTGGCCGTCCTCGTCGGTGTACTGCTGGTGCAAGAACTGCTTGGCCGCCTGCTTTACCTCCGCTACGCCAACCTGAATCGTTCTCTGGACTTCGACGCCAGTACGGGGTTGTGCCTCCATGGCCTCGTCATAGGCACGCAGCTCCCTTTGGCCAGGGTTCGCAGGTTCCTCGTTGGGCATGGGCAGGCTTGCAGCACGGAATCTCGAGAGAATCTGTTGCTGCTCGTCTTTGGGGAGCTTTGCAAACTCGCGCGCCCGGGCAAGCGCCTCCAGATCATCAAATCCCAACTCTTGCGCCAGCGCGGCCTCGTGCATGGCACTCTCTGTTCGCTTCCTGTGGGACTGCCCGAAGCCAATGGCGGTCAGCCAATGCCAGTCCTCGTCGTAGGTGAATTTCGGTGGCAGGGCATCGACTGTTGCCTCACAAGGCGCAACGAATCGACCTCCTTTCTGGGGGACCCACTGAGCCTGTCGCAGCTTTACAGCCAGCTGAGATGGCACCCTCTGAGGCTTCGAACCACCTCCCTTGGCGAACACTGCGGTTGTCCAGAAGTCGCTCTCCTGTTCGATCAGGGTGGCCCAAATGAGTCTTGATAGGTCTAGGGTAGGCTGACACAGCACTTCATCTATGCCGTGAATCGTGTAGTCCGTATCTATCCCCCGCCCACTTCTAATCCCCCTGTCTTCCCTATACAGGCGCCCATACTCGGTGTTGTCTTTGCACGAGCACTCTTCGATCTTTAGAGCTGACGAGGCTCCAATGGCAGTGGCAAAGCGCGCAATCTCCGTCAACTCAATCCCGCTCTTCTCATAAGTGTCGGAGATGCCCGTGCGCTTGTGCGCAAGTGGCACCATGGCATGAAACTCGCGTAGGCCAGTAGGTTGAAAGGGATCGTCAAGGAAAAGGTGTTGGCCCGGTTCAAATTTCCCTTCAGCTGATCGCAGCACCCGCGCGTTCTTGAACAACACCGCATGTTGCGGCTCACTCTCAACCAACCGGACAAACTGCTTCAGATCACGGTAGTGGACCTGCTCGGCCACACGTACGTCATCACCCCGATAGCGACGCGCCAAAATGAGCTCAACTTTGGCTGCCTCATCTGCTTCACGTACTCCCATTTCGGCGAGGTACTGGCGGACGTACGGCTTCCCATCAAACACCTTGTGATCCACCCTGGGCAGCTCATCTTCCGGCAAGTGGGCCTTATCGGGGAAGTAGCATCTGTTGGGGGCAATCAGTGAACCGCCGTAAAGCGGCACACACGCGATCTCGGAGAGATCACCACCATCGACGTCGCCTTGATTCAGCTCGATAAACAACTTTTGTAGCCACGCCACTGACTTGGACTCCAGCCACGCGCTGACCGCGGCATCAGCAGCATGCCCCAACCTCTTCTGCAATACTCCAGCGAGCGCCCTCGCGTCCCAATCCCGGACTCCAAGAGCCTCCAGAAGCTTGTCCTTCCGATCATTTCGCAACGTGGAGTTTGTGGCCCAGCGGATCCTGCTGGGCAGAGGTGCCCGGAGGAGATTGAGATCGTCTTCCGAAATCAGCTCCTTGAAAGATGCGCGGGCTTGGCAAAGGTGTTTCGCAGGAGCGTAACCATGGGAGTGGGTTGGCGTTAGCTCTTCTTGCTGAAGCCCCATCAGCATTTCTTCACGAATCGGGAAGTAGTTTCCTAGCTGGTCCTGAGGCAACGGAATGCAGTAAAGAAAGTCTGAGGTCAGGAACTTCAACTCTCGAAGCGAGCGCAACGAGCGGGCGGCTAGTTTGGCGATCTGCCTAACCAGGTCAGCGTTGGCCGGACAGTTCTTCACATCTGAACGGCTTGGAATGGGGATGAACGGGGCATGAACATGAAAGCGCAGACCAGAGTTTGCACTTGCCGCAGGGAAGTATATGGCGACCTTGCCGTCGGTTTCGACGTTCACACGCAATTGCTTGTGCAGCGGCAGGGTGCTGTCGATGGACGGACCTCGACCATCGAACGGCTCGAGTTCGTACGCCACTGCAACATCATGCTTGGAGAGGTTCTCGACCGGCTCCTTGAACAACAGGTAGTGATCAACACCGATTTTTCTGTCGGCAGAGAGTTTGCGGATTTCAATGTGTTCGGCAGAATGCTGAATCCTGACGAGGGAGAGCTGTGGACCACTTTCAATGCGCCAGCGAATCTCCTTGATGTGCCTCAAGAAAAGCAGCGACAGCGCTGGCAACTTGTCCAATGTCGCGCAAATCTCTTCGTAAGCGACTGCGGAGGGCTTCTTTGAGTTGTTGAACGGGAAGCTAAAGCGGGTCTTGTTGGTAAGCCCTCGGAGTGGCGCGATGTCCGTGGGGTAGACGAAGTCAGAGATGCTGAAGCAGAACGTTGGTGACCAAATCGCCGGCGACTCCGTGTAAGCGAACACAGCTTTGAATCCGACACCGAAGCGCCCAATTTCATCACCACCCTCAGGCTTTGTCCCCTCGCCGATATTGGTGATTCCGCGGACGTTGTCCTCGGTAAAAGTCGCCCCATCGTGCTCGAAAACAACCTTGTCCCGGTGGAGAACGAACTCGGCGGTCTTGGCTCTTACATCTTCGGCGTTCTGTAACAGCTCGAAAATGAAGTGAGCGCGGTCGGGGTACTGGTCCTCGACGATTTTCCGTATACCTGGATGCTTCTTTAGCGTGCGGGCAAGATCTACGCGGTCTGCCGCAACGGACCTGACGCTTTTCATGTGTCCGCACCTCTCACTACTGTCAGGGCTCCGAAGACAACTGGCGTCGGCAAGATGTCGGCGCGACTCAGGGCTTCGTCGAGGTCTTTGATGCGCCGATCGAAGTCGATCTTGGCCCGGGTGAGTTCGCTCTGCCTCATCACTTGAATCCGGCCGGAAGCCCTGGCCAACTGCTCCTGCAGGAACTGCATCCGGGCGTTGTGGCTAACGGTGAGCGACTGTTTCCGGTGTTCGATCAGTCTCTTGTTTTCCGCTACGTGGGCTGCACGAGCTGCGACCCAGCGACTGTGGTGCTCCTTCTCAAGGGAATCATGCAGGCTGGTTGCGTCGCCATAAGGTTGGTGGTCTGTGGCCGACTGCAAGAGCCTGAGAACAGCGTGCTCTACGTCTGGATTGGTCGAAACCGCAACAAGCGCCTCATCAAGCTTCACGCCCTCCTTGCGCCAGCGGTAGACCGCAAAGGGATGACTGCCTGCCGGCAAGTTCGGGTCGACGGCTGCCAACGAAACCTCTGAGTCACTGATTGCGGACAGGTAACTTGCCGACTGGCGAACCAAGGGATGCAAAACGGACAAGTGGACAACCTTGGGGTCTTCTGAAGCCGCATCCTGTTCAAAGGTCACGGTCATGGTGGGCTGACTGCCCTTCAGCCATTTTTCCCATTCGCGCGTAACTGGGTCTGACGACCGCGGCAGCCGCAGGTAGTCGTCCAGCAGCAACTTGCGCGCGTCCTCACTCAACCGCAAAGTCTTCGCTGATCGCTGACCCAGAAAGTGTTCAAGCCCTGTCTTCAGGCGCTCGTCTAAGTAGGTTGTGACACAGGCTTGAATCGAGGCTGCCGAAAGCCAGAACGACTCAGCTTCCTCGATCTCGGTTTGCCAGGACTGCTTGGGAACGTTCAGGCCGAACAACTCCGCCTGTTTGGATTCAAGCGCCTGTTCTTCCTGAACAATCCTGATGCTGTTGTCGGCAAGCTGCTGAAGCTGTCTCTTGCGCTCCTCCGGAGTGAGCGTGAGGTTATCGGCGATGGTCTGAATCCCACTTGTGATCTCGCCCAGTATTTCTTCTGAGCCACCTACGGCGTGCTCGAAAACGCCGATACGCAGCAGGCATCGCTCATAGATGTCAGCATCAACCGTGTCCGGCGTGATCATGTTGACGATGGCTACGGCCTCGCTCTTCTGTCCGTAGCGGTCAATGCGGCCGATACGCTGCTCCACCTTCATGGGATTCCAAGGAAGGTCGTAGTTGACGATCAGGTCGCAGAACTGGAAGTCTAGGCCTTCGCATCCCACTTCAGATGAAAGCAACACGTCGATAGCATTCGGGGCTTCCTTGGGTAAGCCAAAGCGCTGCCGCAGGATTGCGCGCTCGTCGTCCGGCACGTCCCCGTGAACCACGCCACAGCGCAGACCCGTGCCGGCCAACTTGCTCGAGAGATACCTAAGCGTGTGCCGGAACGTGCTGAACACCAGCGCTTTGTTGTTGGCAAGGCTGCCCTTCTCGATCAGAACATCGCGGAATGCATCTACCTTGGGATCATTTGGGTCAAGATTGCCGGCCTTCTCGATGACGGCTTGAATCTCGGGTCGAATGGAATCCACAAACTGGAGGCTGGGCGAAGGCTCGTCACCGACCAGGGTCTCAAGCTCCAGCAGCTTTCCATTCAGCATGTCCCGAAGGAACGGAGCGAGTCCGTACAGGCAGCTTGCAGCCTGCCTGCGAATCGTCGTCATCATGAACTTGACGTTCTGCTCACCGTGGAAGAAGGCAAGTATCTTCGCGACAACACGCAGTAAGTCGTCGTGTAGCTGACGCTGCGCCGGAGTGAACTCAACGTTGACCGTCTTCGGTTTGCGGGTGGTGAACTCGCCGATGTCGCGGCGTCGCGTGCGATTGATTAGCCCGGAAAACGTGTACAGGTCCTCTATTGACCGGATCAGCTGAACACGGTCGGAGTCCGTCAGATTTCCGCGCCCCAACTGGTCGCGGCATGCCTGGAACGCAGGTGCTGTGCCTAAGAACCTACGCCCCCACTCGGTGGAACCCGCTTCGGCCAAGCTGTTTGACGCGTCGACGCTCCACGTCGGCTTTGCCATACGACAGTGCTTCACCGCAGCGTTGATGAACGCGTTCGGGGCTGCCATCGCCTCGAAGCTGGCATGGTCGATCACCAAGTCCGGTCTCAGGACGTTGAGGAGGGTAAACAAGTCATTGCTGCCTAGCTGAACAGGTGTTGCGGTCAGGAACACGACAGCTTCGGCGTTGTCACAGAAGCGTCGAACACCTTGATGCAGGAACGTTGCCGAGTTCCGGATGTTGTGGGCCTCGTCCACAATCACCAAGTCGAACTTGGGCGGTGGGTCTAGCTTGAGGAGCTTCTGTTCAAGATCGGAGTCGAACAAAGAGAACGGAAGGATCGCAGTAGAGTACTTGTGAGGCCACTCGCCATCGAGGTCTGTTTCACGCAAGCAATGCTGCAGCAGCTTGCCGTCAAGTTGCGTGAACTCCTCGTCAAACCGCTTCATCTCGTTGAACCACTTTTTTTCCGCCACCAGCGCCTTTGGACAGATGATCAGGATCGAGTTCAGCTCTTTGCGGGCACGGAGCTCCTTGATGATCAAACCGGCTTCAATCGTTTTGCCCACACCTACCTCGTCCGCAGCCAACATCCGCGGACGGTCCGCACGAATCATCCGGAGCACCGGCCTGTACTGGTAGGGCACAAACTTCACCCGTCCCAATCGGAGTGAGAACAGGTTTGACGTAGATGGGGACAGTAACTGAAGGCTCGTGAGATGAGCCCGGAGTTGGGAAGCCGTGAACTGCTTGGCCCCAGTCGTCGCTTGCAGGTATGCCTGAAGCTGACTTTCGTAGTAAGTGGCTGGTGCTCCAGCCTGCAGCACCTTGTAGCGAACTTCAGGTGGCCCTGGCGTCACATCGATGACCGCAAGGGGGACGCCTGGTTTAGAGCGCAGCTCCACCATGTCGCCCTTTCCGAACAGTGGTCCTGAGTTCTTTGCCATCGATGCCCCCGCACCTAAACGCCCCTTGCACTTCGTAAGCCTGCATGACTTCGTCGCCGTAGCGGTTGATTACCCTTAAGGCTACCTTGACTTTGCCCTTGCTCCCTCACTTTGGGCTTGAGTGGGTCGAACAGGGTGCTTCTGGTCTGGCGCAGGCTTGCCCAGGCTTCTTCGTTGGCCTCGGCCCTGTGGGCTCGGTTCAACCCGTCGCAGGGCTGCCATCGTCGCCTTCCTCTCATGAGTGAGGAAGGCCGCTTTCCTTCACTCTGGAAAGCCGTCAACCGCTCGTATCCCCCGCCGCTCAAGAAAATGTATGTGCCTTCTCAGGAACAGCATACAGTCTGGCGTGGTTGGCAAAAGCGTGTAATCATGTTGCGCGCCAGAACTTACGGGTAGGCCATGAATGAAGCCGACACTTGCCGGAAGTTCATCGTTCCCAAGCTGCAAGCAGCGGGTTGGGACAACGAGCCTCATCGCCTGAGCGAGCAGGTGACGTTCACGGACGGCCGCATCGTCGTCGCCGGCGGAAAGGCCCGCCGCCGTAAGGGTAAACGCGCGGACTACATCCTTCGCTACCGCCCTGACATCATGCTTGCCGTCGTGGAAGCTAAGGCCAGCTACAAAGCCGTCGGTGACGGGCTGCAGCAGGCCAAGGACTACGCCGAAACTCTGGGCGTGAAGTTCGCGTACTCGTCCAACGGCACCGGCATCATCGAGTTCGACTTCCTGACTGGCGTTGAGCGCGAAGTAAGCGACTTCCCCACACCCGACGAACTCTGGCAGCGCCTGCAGGACGCCCAAAAGGCCTCCCCAAAGGCGACAGAACACCTTCTGGCACCCGCGCATAGCCTGGTCGGCAAGATCCCGCGCTACTACCAGGAGATTGCCGTCAATCGCGCCATCGGGGCCATCGCAGGCGGCCGGAAGCGCGTCCTCCTCACCATGGCAACCGGCACAGGCAAGACAGTTGTCGCCTTTCAAATCTGCTGGAAGCTCTGGTCCTCACGCTGGAACCGCACCGGCGAACACCGACGCCCCCGCATCCTGTACCTGGCTGACCGCAACATCCTCGTTGATGACCCCAAGGACAAGACGTTCACGCCCTTTGGCGAAGCCCGCCACAAGATCGAAGGCGGCGACGCCAGCCAAAGCCGCGAGATGTACTTCTCCACCTACCAGTCCATCGCAGCCGATGATCGTCGTCCCGGGCTGTACCGCACTTACTCACCGGATTTCTTCGACCTGGTCATCGTGGACGAGTGCCATCGCGGCAGCGCCCGCGATGACAGCTCCTGGCGTGAGATCCTGGACTACTTCGAACCCGCCTACAAACTCGGCCTGACGGCCACGCCGAAGCACAAAGACAACATCGACACCTACGGCTACTTCGGCGACCCGGTCTACACGTACAGCCTCCGGCAAGGCATTGAGGACGGCTTCCTGGCGCCCTATCGCGTACACCGCATCGTCACGACGTTTGACGCCGCCGGCTGGCGTCCCAGCAAAGACGACTTGGACCGCTATGGGCGCTCGATCCCCGATGAGCAGTACCACACCCCGGACTTCGAGCGAGTCGTAAGCCTTCGCGCCCGTACGGAAGCCGTAGCAAAGCACCTGACCGAGTTCCTCAAGAACACCGACCGCTTCGCCAAGACCATCGTGTTTTGCGTCGATCAGGAACACGCCGACGAAATGCGCCGCGCCCTCAACAACCTCAACGCCGATCTCGTCCAGAAGTACCCGGACTACGTCTGCCGCGTAACGTCCGCGGAAGGTGATGTCGGGCGTGGCCACCTTGGCCGCTTTCAAGACGTCGAAACGGCAACGCCGGTCATCCTGACCACGTCGCAGCTACTCACGACCGGCGTTGATGCGCCTACCTGCAAGAACGTCGTCCTCGTCCGCTTGATCGGCTCCATGGTTGAGTTCAAGCAGATCATCGGCCGTGGCACCCGCGTCCGGGATGACTACGGCAAGCTCTTTTTCAACATCCTGGACTACACCGGCTCCGCGACGCGCCTGTTCGCTGATCCCGAATTCGATGGCGATCCTGCGCGCGTAACGGAACAGGAGATTGACTCCGAAGGTACCCCTACCCAACCCGAAGAAGTCCTGTCGGAGGACGATGAGGCCGAACCTGACGACCCGGGACAGCCAGTCTTCGACGACGCAACCCAACCCCAACGTCGCAAGTTCTACTTCGACGGAGGGCAGGTGGAGATCGCTGCCCATCTCGTCTATGAGCTTGACCCCGAAGGCCGCCAGCTGCGCGTCGTCAGCTACAGCGAGTACGCGGCAAGCCGTGTCCGCACACTCTTTCCGAGCGTTACGGAAATGCGGGACGCATGGGCCGATCCAGGCAAACGCCGCGAGATCATCGACCGCCTTGAAGAACGCGGCATCGACTTCAACGAGGTTGCAAAAGCCGTCAACTTGCCCGAAGCAGACCCGTTTGACCTGCTCTGCCATCTGGCCTACAACGCACCTGTACGCACTCGCCGTGAACGGGCAAAACGACTGCAGAAGGAGAAGAAGGACTTCTTCGAGCGTTTCGGCCCCGAAGCACAGCAGATTCTGGCTGAGCTGCTGGAGAAGTACGCGGAGCACGGGACAGCACAGTTCGTTCTGCCCGACGTTCTGGAAGTTCCGCCGCTGAGCACGCACGGCAACCCGCTGGAAATAGCAAGGTTCTTCGGCGGCGAGGACAAGCTGGTAAGCGCCGTTCATGAACTTCAAACGCTCTTATATGCAGCGTAACCGACTTGTGTGACGTGAGGGGGCATCGTGCTTTCAGTTCTTGCCATTGATGCTGCATGGACCGCCGGCCAGCCCTCGGGTGTGGCACTGGTAAGCGAGAACGCCGCTGGTTCATGGTGCTGCAACGTAGTTGCTCCCAGCTACTGCGACTTCTTGGACGGCTGCCGCACAGGCCAAGTGAACTGGGCAGCGCCCGCGCTTGGCCGCGGCGAGGCAGACTTGCCTGCGTTGCTTCAGGCTTGCAGTAACGTCACTGGACACTTCCCAACCTTGATCACGTTGGACATGCCAGTTGCAACCCAGCCCATCAATGGTCGCCGCGTTGCGGACAACGTTGTATCGAATCAATTCGGGGGGAATGGCTGTTCGACTCACACTCCGAGCCCTACTAAACCCGGTCCCCTTGGACTCCGGTTCAGCATCGCGGCAGCTGCTGCAGGCTACTCGATCGCAACGACCGCAACGCCAGTTGGGAGTCAGAGTAGGCTCGTTGAGGTCTATCCCCACATTGCCTTGTTGCGCCTTATGAACGCCAACTACCGGCTTCCATACAAGGTTGCCAAGTCCGGTAAGTACTGGCCCGGCGCATCGGTTGCGCAGCGTGTGTCCAACTTGCTTGGGCAGTTTCAGGGCGTGCTGACGGCACTTACGGCCGCTATCGGAGGGATCACCCTGCCCCTTCCTGCCGCGAACACAGTCCGAACGCTGTCATCCCTAAAGTGTTTCGAGGATGCAATCGACGCGCTTGTTTCGGCCTGGGTCGGGATCAAGTACCTTCAGAATCAAGCTGTCGCGCTTGGTGATCCCAGTGCGGCGATCTGGAACGCGACATAGGACAACTGGATGGCCAAGAAATCGAAGCATAAGCAGCCGCAAACCACCGCCCAACAGCTTGGGTCGGTGATCAAGTCTGCACGGGACATCATGCGCAAGGACAAGGGCCTCAATGGGGACCTTGACCGCTTGCCGATGCTTACCTGGGTCATGTTCCTCAAGTTCCTTGACGACAAGGAACAAATCGAGGAATCCCGCGCCAAGCTCGGTGGCAAGAAGTACAAGTCCGCGCTGGAAGCCCCCTACCGCTGGCGTGACTGGGCTGCCCAAGGCGACGGTATCACTGGTCCCGAGCTCCTGGCCTTTATCAATCAAGAAGAAGCCGTCCGCCCTGACGGCACCAAAGGTCCTGGCCTGTTTGCCTACCTGCGCGGTCTCACGGGCAACGGCCGCAAGCAAGTCATCGCCACCGTGTTCGCGGGTGTCATCAACCGCATGACCAGCGGCTACCTGCTGCGCGATGTCATCAACAAAGTCGAAGGCATCCACTTCTCATCATCCGAAGAAATCCACACGCTCGGCCATCTGTACGAGTCCATGCTCAAGGAGATGCGCGACGCCGCTGGCGACTCCGGCGAGTTCTACACGCCTCGCGCCGTCGTGCGCTTCATGGTGGAAGCCCTCAATCCGCGCCTTGGCGAAACTGTGCTCGACCCCGCCTGCGGCACTGGCGGCTTTCTCGTCGAGACCTTCAGCCACCTTGAAAAGCAGTGCAAGACGGTCGAGGATCGCAAAACGCTTCAGAACACCAGCATCTTCGGCGGGGAAGCCAAGCCGCTCCCGTACCTGTTGGCCCAAATGAACCTGCTGCTGCACGGCCTTGAAGCGCCGCAGATTGACTCCGGCAACAGCCTGGCTGTGAAGCTCACGGAACTAGGTGAAAAGGATCGTGTAGACGTCATCCTCACCAACCCGCCCTTCGGCGGCGAAGAAGAGGCCGGCATCAAGGCCAATTTCCCCGAGGACAAGCAGACTTCAGAAACCGCGTTGCTGTTCCTGCAGCTCATCATGCGCAAGTTGCGCAAGGTCCCCAAACCCGGCCGTGCGGCCGTAGTCGTACCCAACGGCACGTTGTTTGGCGACGGCGTCTGCGCCCGCATCAAGGAAGAGCTGCTCAAGGACTTCAATCTGCACACCATCGTGCGCCTGCCCAACGGTGTGTTTTCGCCGTACACGCCGATTCCGACCAACCTCGTGTTCTTTGAGCGCGGCGGGCCAACCAAGGAAATCTGGTTTTACGAACAGCCGTTGCCCGAAGGCCGCAAGAACTACACCAAGACGCAGCCCATGCAGTTTGAGGAGTTTGCCGACTGCCTGGCCTGGTGGAACAAGCGCAAGGAAAACGACCACGCCTGGAAGGTCAAAGCCGCCGAAGTGCTCAAGTACGACGCCGACGGCAAATTGGTCTCCGTCAACCTCGACATCAAGAACCCCAACGCCAAGGCCGAGCTTGAGCACCTGCCGCCCGAGCAACTCGTAGAAAGCATCATCACCAAGGAACGCCAGATTCTGGGGCTGATGGACGAGATCAAAACCCTCGTCGCCAAGGGACCGGGTTAGACGGCACGCCCGTCCAGAGTTCCTGACAGCTTTCCACATTGCTCAATCGTGCTGGGGATGTCGCAGGCCTGTGTATCCTGACGGTGTCGGGGACTGGAACGGCCAGACCCGCAGCGCTGTCGCGTTGAACGACACTCGGGTGTTCGCCGGATCGGAATCATGAGCAAGCAGTGGCAAAAAGTGAAGCTGGGCGATGTCGTGACGCACCGAAAAGAGTTCGTCACGATAGACGACCTGACCGAGTACAAGCGTTGTCGCGTTCAACTCCATGCAAAGGGTGTTGTCCTTCGAGACACCGTGCCTGGCATGGGGATCAAAACCAAGAAGCAACAGGTTTGCCAGGCTGGTGAGCTACTGGTTGCAGAAATTGACGCCAAGCATGGCGGGTACGGGATTGTGCCTGACGACCTGCATGGCGCGATCGTCAGCAGCCACTAATTTTTATTCGTGGTTTGCGAGGAGAAGCTAAGCCGACGCTTCCTCGGCTACTACTTGCGAACGCCCGAGTTTCGTCAGCAGGTTGAAGCCCAAGGCAGCACGAACTACGCGGCGATCCGCCCCGGTCATGTGCTTGAGTACGAAGTCCCCCTGCCGCCCCTGGACGAGCAACAGCGAATCGTCGCGTACCTCGACGCCCTCTCAGCCAAAATCACCCAAGCCCGCACCCTCCGCCAACAAGCCACCGAAGAAGCTACTGCATGCCTACCTGCGGTCTTGCACCGCACGTTTGTTTCTGATGACACTCCATGGCCCTGGGCTACCGTCGAGGATGCCGCAGAGATCATCGATCCGAATCCATCTCACCGAATGCCCCGGTACGCCGAAAGCGGCATTCCGTTCATTTCCACGGTGGATTTTGAGGGTGCGGAGGGTATTCGGCGGAGAACCGCCAAGTACGTTGCGGACAGCACCTATAGGGAGCAGCTAGACCGCTGCAAGTTTGCTCCGGGAGACATTCTCTATTCTCGCATCGGCACAATTGGAGCTGCGCGTGAGCTGACCGACGTCTGGCCTTTCGCGTTGTCCCACGTACTTGTAGTTGTCAAGCCGAAGGCTGATGTGGTATCGCGCTTTCTGTTGTGGTACTTGCGAAGCGACTCGATTGTGACTCAGGCTGCCGACGCTAGCCGAAGTGTTGGCGTTCCTGACTTGGGAATTAAACGAATTCGCGCCTTTCGAATGCCATTTCCAACGCTTGCCGATCAGCGTCGAATCGTTGATGAACTGGATGCGCTCCAAGCAAAGATAGAGGCGCTGAAGCTCGCCCAAGCCGAAACCGCCGCCGAACTGGACGCACTGCAATCAGCAGCCCTCGACCGCGCCTTCAAGGGGGAACTCTGATGGCATTGGCAGTCGCGCTCTCGGAAAGTCAGATTGAAAGCGCACGGCGCATGTTTGCGTCCATGCCACGCTGGCAACTGGCTGAAAGCTCGTTGGTCAAGCTCGCCGAGGCCATGCCCGCCTTCGACCTGCAGGCCTGTCTGGTCAAGACTGTGGCTGTCAACTCCATCTTCGGCACACAAGTTCTGGCCACCATGCGCATGGCGGAGTGGGTTCACAAGCTTCTGGGTAACGGCCGCCGACAGGAACACGGCATCGAGTTGGTTGAGACCATGGCTGCACTCAGGCCCAACGAAGGCGACAAGCCCCGCGTCTTCACCAGCTTCGCCGCCAAGTTCTGCCACTTCTTCGTGGATGCTGACCGCTACCCGATCTACGACGACGCCGCCCGGCAAGCGCTGAAGTTGCACCTGGGGAAGGACTACAGGGAGGACCCCAAGCACCCCTACACAAGCTTCTGCAGAAACTTCGAAACGCTGCGCGGCATGGCAGAAGTGACCGCCAAGACCCGCGACCTCGACCGCTACCTGTGGCTGACGGGCATGTACATGCGCTGGCAAAAGGAACGCCGTAACAACAGCAAGCTAAGGGTGAACGAGGAACTCCTCAACCTCCTGAACGCACCCAGCACTGAGTTCGCAGCCCTGCTCGACGCCATGCTCCCCACCACGCTACCCCGCGACTTCAAAGAGGTGCGGTGATGGCGAAACGCGAGAACCAGTCCTTCCGCAGCTTGGCGTCGTTTGGCAAACGCATCGAGTTCTACATCGTCGGCCTGATGCTCAAGGAGGGTCTCGACGTTTACTTGCCTTTGGTGGACGATGACGCCATCGATGCCGTGGTCAAACGTCCTGACGGGACGTTCGTCGAAGTCCAGATTAAGGCCCGCTCAAAGCACGTCATCTTCGGGGATGCAGCTCTTTTCGCGGCATTGACCCATGAGCCAAGGGGCAACTACTGGTTCGTGTTCTACTCCGAACGCATGGACACGATGTGGATCCTGTCGTCAAAGGAGTTCCTGGCCGAGTCGCACCAGAACAAGAAGGGCAAGAACGTCGGCAAGCGAGTCATCTGGTTCAACGGCAAGAACACCAAAGCCCAAACCGAACACGTAAAGCCGCAGTACAAGAAGTACGTAGCCAAAGACTTCAGCCGAATCCTCAACGAACACCCGGACGCCTAGCATTGACCAAGGGAGACCCGCTTCCATGCCCGACAGCGCGCCTCAGCAACCGTTCTCCCGGCGGCATGGACTGCAGCCCTCCCCGTCCGGGCCACCCGTCTGGGACGACGCACCTGAGGCGCTGCGTGTCCGTCTGCTTTCAGTCTTGAGCGGTGAGTTTGCTTGGTCTTGGAAGCAGATCCGAAGGGCCGCGTGCGCTGTGTTTGGCAGGTTCCCGAACCCCGACAACAACTCTGAGTCCTACGTTCAGGGCGAAGTGCTTGACCTGGTTGCACAAGCGCCTTGGTTCAAGATTTACGACCTAATTGAGGCTGTTTCCCACGACAGTGAAACTGCTCTGGCTGAAGCTGCTCACAGCCTGTCGTTCGCCGACCTAATCAACCAAGCCCTCGAAGAACTCAATCTCGGCTGGCGTCTGCAAGGCGGTCAACTGGTGGCGATGGGAGATGAAGTATCTCGTCCGCTTCTCGATGACGCTGTTGCTGCTCTGGGCAGCCACGGAATGCCCACCGCGCAGCGTGAACTTCAAGAAGCCGTACATGACTTATCAAGACGGCCTGAGCCGGATTGCACCGGAGCCGTGCAACATGCCATGGCCGCTTTGGAAGCCGTCGCTCGTATGGCTACTGGCGAGCCCAATCCAACCTTCGGTCAGTTACTGAGCCGTCATCGCGACTTGCTCCAAGAACCACTACGCACGGGCTTGGACAAATTGTGGGGGTATGCCTCTGACCAAGCACGCCACGGTCGTGAGGGCAATCGCGTCGAACGTGTGGACGCTCACGCAGTTGTCAGCATCGCAGCCGCAGTTGTGCCCTACCTCTTGGCCAAGCTGCCAGAAGCCGAAATCCGAGGAGGGCGCGATGGAGTTTCTTGAGGCCCGTGTAACTAGCGCTAAAGACATCTCGCACTTGCTAGACATCGGGTTGTCTACTTCTGGAACGGCGCCAGGCAGAGTGCTGAGCTACGTGTTCCGTGGCCAAAGCGCTGCGTATCCTGACCTTGTACCCAAGGCCGACCGACCGGGAGCAATCAGCGAGGCCGGAGACATAAGTCAGCTATGGGGCTTCCGCGCGGACATTCGGGGGACGCTGAAACACTACAAACGCACGATCCACAATCATCTCTCGGACAGGCCCAAGGATGACGATTGGCTGGAGTGGATGGCGCTGATTCAGCACTTCGGCGGACCTACTCGCCTTCTCGATTTCACTCAGTCGCCGCTCGTTGGCCTGTACTTCGCCATCCGGGATTCGCACCCCGAGCTAGGGTCGTTTCTTTGGCTATACCATCAGGAACGCTTCGAGCTGTTCGAAGCGCTATCCAAGTGCTTCTCTGCCATCAATCGTTTTGGTAGGTTTGAGTGGAATCCAAACGATTCTAAGGCGGACTTCGAACACTCTGCCGTCACGTTGTTACACCAACTCTCCGAAGGCACGGGTGCCGGCCGGCGGCTACTTCATTACCTGCACGACACCGGCGACTACAGTGAACTGCTGCCCGAGCCGGACTTCTCTCCCGACGAGCAACAGTGCCTGACGGATCTCCAGGGTGTAGTTCTCGCCCGCCCGTTCCGTATGAACAGGCGTCTGCTGGCACAGCAGGGGTGCTTCGCAGTTCCCCTAAATCCTTGGAAGAACATGCTGGTCCAACTCACGACGGACAAGAAACTTCAAAAGCGCATCAAGCGCAAGCAAACTGCGGACAGTCTCGCGAAGCTGTCCACGCTCAAGAATGCCAAGAAGCAAATCCTGCGTGATCGGCCGCCTTTGGTCCGTCTTTGGATTCCTCCGAACGCACCCGATGACCTTTTCCCGGTACTACGCCAGTTCAATGTAACCGGACACAGCCTGTTCCCAGACTTCGACGGGTTCACTCAGGCCATGAATGAAGTGCAGCGTCAATCTACCGTCTTCGGTTACTGATCCAAGCTGCCACGGGTACTCACTGGGAAAAGCCATGAGCACGCTTGCCAACTCCCTGATAGCAGATACGGAAACGATCAAGAACCTGCTCGTGTCTCACGCCACAGGTGGCAGGGCCAATGACAGTGAGTATCAACAGCTACGCGGCAAGCTGGTGAAGCATCCGTTGGTAAAGGACAAGTTGCCACGATTCCTGACGACGTGCCGAAATCTAGATGAGTTCTGGGGACATATCAAAGGCCTCGCGGGCACTTACGCTGAACGCCGCACCATACTCTGGGACGCGTTCAATCCGGTGCTCGAGTTTCTTGAGCAGCTGGAGCATGCGCCTTCTGACACGGCCGTGACGGAGACGCTCACAGCGTTCGATGAGGCAACCGTGCACGCTACTTGGTCCGCGGCCCTTGAGCGCAGGACCACCAACCCGCAGGCAGCAATCACTTCCGCCCGTACCCTACTGGAGTCAGTCTGCAAGCACATCCTGGATGAACAGAAGATCGAGTATGCGGAGGGAGCTGACCTACCGAAGCTCTACGGCAAGGCAGCCGCTTCGTTGAACCTCGCGCCAAGCCAACACACCGAGCAAGTGTTCAAGCAGATACTTGGGGGTTGCCAATCCGTTGTCGAAGGATTGGGGGCAATGCGAAACAAGCTTGGGGACGCGCATGGGCAGGGTAAACGGGCAGTCCGTCCAGCACCACGCCATGCTGAGCTCGCGGTGAACCTGGCGGGGGCAATGGCCACGTTCCTCGTTGCGACGTGGCATGCGCGGAACGAAAGTGGCCAAGGCGGTTGAAACGGGGGAGTCATGACGGGTACTGAGAGCGCAATCTGGGGTATCCACGGTGGTCGCACTGGCGACGCGGATACGTTGTTCTTGAAGCGCAACTGCGTAGCTGTTGGGTGGCCCAAGATGGGCGATCTCTCGAAGCTGGCACCCGACCGGGAAGCCTTCAAAGAAGCCGTCGCCGCGGCCTACCCGGAGAAAAAGCCCGGTGCCATCCCGAACAACGCCGGCCAACTGTATCGGTTCGTGCACGAGATGAAGCCGGGTGACCTGGTTGTGTACCCGTCGAAGCGGGATCGGCAAGTCCACCTCGGACGCATTGAGGGTGCGTACAAGTTTGATCCGAAGCAGGAGCCCACCTATCCGAATCAGCGCACGGTGAAATGGCTCCGGAGCTTGCCCCGCTCACACTTCACGCAAGGCGCGCTGTACGAGATCGGTTCGGCCATGAGCCTGTTTCAGGTGAAGAACTACGCCGATGAGGTTCGCGCCGCCGTCGAAGGCAAAGTCGCGCCTCCGGCGGTGAGTAGTGACACGACCATCGCGGCCGTTGCTGAGGAGATTGAGGAGACCACTCGCGATTTCGTGTTGAAGCGGTTGGCCCAGGAAGTGAAGGGACACCCCTTTGCGGAATTCGTCGCTCACCTGTTGAACCAGATGGGCTACCGCACACGGGTCTCGCCTGAAGGGCCGGATGGTGGCGTGGACATCGTTGCCCACAAGGACGAGTTGGGCTTCGTGCCGCCGATCGTGAAGGTACAGGTCAAGAGCACGGAAGGGAGCATCGGCGACCCGGTTGTTTCGGCCCTGTATGGCAAGGTCGGCAATGGCGAGTTCGGATTGCTGGTGACGCTTGGGACCTTCACAACTCAGGCAGCCAACTTCGCGAAATCGAAGAGCAACCTGCGGTTGATCGACGGTGAGGAACTCGTCTCGCTGATCTTCATGCACTACGAGCAATTCGACTCGCGCTACAAGGGCCTGCTGCCGCTGCGACGTGTGTACGTGCCGGAAGTGCTTGAGGATCAGGAGGAGTAGATCGCCCAGGCGGGTTGAGCTTCATGCCGCTTGTGTCGCGGGGCTGTCTGGTTTGGCCCAATCGCGCGTCGGCTCAGGAACTATCACCGAGCCATCCAGGTAGTCGCATAAGGCCTGTTCCACGGCGAACTCGACCGCCTCCTGCAGCGACAGCTTAGTAAAACTAGCAAGAATCCTGAGCAGCCTGTGGTGGTTGTCACCGATCTTCACCGTACGCGTCGCGCGTTGACGTGTTGCTGTGGGTTGCATTGCCTTACCTCCATGAGAACACCAGAACACTGGAGGTTTGCCGAAACACGAAGGCTTGGACTGTCCATTGCTATCTGTCGCCGTCGTACAACGCGCTCTCAACAAGCTCGAAGTACATTCCGGGGAGGTTCGCGGAGAACGTGGGGGAACGTTCTTGCCTTTCGCGACGCGGCAGTATCTCAAGGGTCAGACGGTACAGTGCACCCTTCCCGAGTACGCTGCCCAGCGACCCATCCGCCTCTGCCGCAATGCTTGACAACGCCGCCGGCACGTCAGCCTTGGCCAACGCCGGTACGTTTATGGTGACACGGCACGGCTTTTTTGTGGGATCATTGCGGACTTCAGCCCAGTGCTCGTCAGCTCGCCCGCCTGAAATCTGCCATTTCACTTCCCCCAGAAAGAGCTTCTCGAATTCGGCAAGTCGCTCCGGATCCGTGGGGAGCCATGCCTTCTCCTTTGCGAGCTTCGCCTGGTACGCCGTTCTTACGGCAGGGTCGTCGTCACTGAGACGCGTGTGAATCTGGTGGAGAATTCGGTCCTTTGCGTCGTCATCCGCTAGCTGCTCAACATCCACAAGGTAGCCCACCGCAACGATCCGTTTTCCCGGGAGTGTTGCCGCATACTCGGGCCATTGCACTTCGGTCAGTTCGTCTTTCTTGTCGAAGACTTCAAACAAATCGGAACACTGTCGCCTCATTTCAGCCTTGATTGCGTCCTCCACCGGCTTCAAGCGGCGGTTCAGTTCCTGCCGCGCCGCAATCGCTTCGTTGAGGTCGTTATACTCGACCCCCTTGTCGGCCGCCTCAATGGCTTCCTTCTCTGCCAGCAATTCGAGGAGCGTCCCCCTCCGTGGGTTGCTTCCACCTGGGGTAGTCTCACCAGCCTGGGCAAATTGATTCGCCGGATGGCTGGAGTTCCGCTCGTCACGTTGACAACCTGATAGGCTGACTGTGCAGACAGCAACGGCCAACACCAGTGCGGCCACACGGGATGCTGGAAGTGTGAAAGCGCCCAGCCTGGCGTCGTAGATTCTGGTCATTGACTCGCTCCGATTGGTGGCTTGAGAGACCTCAACTCCGTGTAGACAGGGGATTGCCCCGATCATTTTTTAGCTGCTCCAGGAAAGTTGTTCTGGATTGAAGGTTTGAGTTCGGCCGCTCCCCAATGCTCGATGATGGCTTTGAGCGTCTCCATCGCGCCGAGGCACTTGCGAAGCTCGGTGTTGTGCTTGTCCACGGCCTCAGGCACGTCGTCGGCCGTTTCCTTGATGCCGGGGAAGTCGAAACGGATCTTCGCGATGCCGTTCCCCCGCTTCGCCTTGCTGCCGGTGTTGCTGGGAACTCGCTCCCGGAGAACACCGCAGAAGTCCTTCACCCACGCCTGCATTGACTTCCGGGCCTCGGCCTCACCGCCGACGATTCCGCCGTACAGATCGAGAACACCAACCTCGTTCTCGGGGCGGGTGAAGTAGAACTGAAGGTACGGACTTCCGAGTCGTTTGATCTCGTCTTCCCCAAAGGCTGCTCGAACGCCGCGCCCGAGGGGCTTGTAGTACACCGTCAGCGAACCCGTGCCCCCCTGAATACCCCAGTCACTTCCCGCGAACACCTGCTCCGCAAGTTCTCGCAACCTGACCACCGTTGCAGCGTCACCACGAGAAGCCACACGACTGAGCACGATCCCCAGCTTCTTGAAAGCCTTGGCGTGGCGGTTCACGTGGCCGTCGTATCCTCGAAGCTCAGTCGGGTTGGCTTTGAGTACTTTGATGGCCTCGGAACAGCGATCGTCGCCTTCAAGCTCATCCTGGCACTCGCGGGCTTGCGGATTGTCGAACAGGTCACGCCTGATGAGGCAGGCCTTGTATTCGGTGATGAGGAACTTCGCTCGCTCGGAAACACCGGCATGGGCGAGCACATCATCCAGCCATGCGGACAAGTCCGCATACTCAATGACGATGAACGGCTCAACTGGCGGAACGTCCTGCAGAGTGATGTCGGGGCAAACGTAAGTCAGAAGCGGCTGGCGAGCATCTCGAAGCGAGGGCACGGTGAGCGGGTTCTTGGATGCCCAATCCTTGTAAACCGCTGTCTGCTGGCCGCTCTGCCCCGCGTAGACCTTGTGCTCGACAATCAGGAGTGGTTGGGGGAAACCTTCCGCGCTCGGCAACGTCACGAGGATGTCCAGCCTGCCCTGCGTCTCTTTGCCTTTCACCATGCCGGTGACCGGCACCTCGCACTCTGCACTCGCCCCGTCAAGATCTAACAGGTCGACGTCCAACGGGTTGATCCCGCCACTTTCGATGCCTGCCTCTGACGCAGCCCGCATGAGGAACAACCGGAGTGGAACATCGCCGGCTCCGTGGCCTTCTTGGGGGTTCAGCAGCCAGCACAGAAACGCCGCGTGACTGACTTCGCGGGTGCCAACCGCCAGCAAGTCAAAGATCGAGTTGTGCTGAAGCGCGGCCTCGAATCGAGCAAACAGAGGTGAAGCCAGCAGGTGATTCAAAGCTTCGCGTACGTTCATCCTGCCTCCAGTGGGGCATTGGCAAACGTCGCGGAACTAGCAAGGTTTCAGCGGGGTAGAGCGTAGGAATGCCCTAAAATGGGAGGAGCGCCCACACGCTACCCCAGCTCAGGCCCCGCCAGGAGCCCATGAAGAAGCAGACGCGGGACGCCCCAATCGGGGCGCCGCACGCATCTGCGGTCTTCGAAAAAACCTGGCGGGTTTGAGCTGGCCGCAGAAACGAAGTTTTGGCGCTACGTTGCCTTGTTCACTGTTACCCGCAGATCTGTCGCGGGCATGTCTCCCAGTAAGGTTGTTCGATTTTTTGCACTGCTCCTAGATGCCTTCAGCGTGCCATCACGTTCGCGTCCACACAACGCGAATTCTTACGGACTGCGTACCGACTCAGCCGTCCACTGCCGACGTATCTTCGCCGCGCTCGATCGCCGCCACGTGGTCTCCAGTTTCGTCCAACCATGGAGACACACTCACGTACTTGCTGTAGGCGTCGTACCAGTATGCTGCGCATATCTTGTGAAGATCGGCATTTTTAACGCTCAGCAGACACTCGCGAATTGCCCGCGCCTGGCAGCGACTCGCTTCGACGTTTTGCAACCGCGTCCAGAGATGCCTGTAGAAGAGCGCCCACGACAGAGCTGAATCGCCAAACGTGACGTCGCCGTACATCGTCAACACGCACCTGGGTGGCCGAAGTACACCTTCAGTATAAGCCTGCATGAACACTGCGAGATTGTCGGCTGGTTCGAACCCGCTTGATCCGCATGCGTCCAAGGCAACGATTCGGCCGTTTGACGCCGGCAGGAGCGACCACTGCATCTCGTCGCCGAACAGCACAGACCCATCGGTAAAGCTCAACGCACCGTCTTTCCCGTGGGCAGACAAATGCACGACGTCGAAGTCTCGCGCGGTGTCGAGAAGTATGGGCTTCAACAGATCCTTGGAGTGAATTGCTTGATACCGGCAGGGAACTCGCAACAAGCGAAGTATCTCCGCCAGTGCCAACCCGCTGCGGTCTCCAGTCGTGATGTCCCGAAGGCCGGGAGACTCGATGATCGCTACGCCCCGCACGACATCTCCATTTTTTCTGACATACCCTGTAAGACTGCGCACGATCTTGACACTATATCGTAGTGCACTAGTGTGGTGATACTATGCTCACAGGAACAGGAATCAAGGCCTTGCGAAATCAGGTGGGGCTGTCCGCTTCGAAGCTTGCTGACACCCTGGGGGTGTCAACGCCAACTGTGTTTCGTTGGGAGTCATACGGCAACTCCATCCCGGCGATGGAAGATCGACACATGCAGTACTTACTCTCCTTGCAGCGAGCGGTGCAACGCAGCGATGAACCCGAAGCAATCGGCCGAAGCATCGCCGGAGCACTGGTAGTAGGCGGGGCGCTTCTTGGCCTCTTCATGTTGTTAAAAGCTGCCTTCGAAGATGACGATTAGCGCCAAGTGGGTCGGCGCTGGGTGACCCGCAGCAAACGAACGGAAAGGAGATCGCTATGAACTCCATTACGGTTCGAGGGAACGAAGTAAGGGCCAGTATCCCCATTGAAAGCAAAGCGTTGATCGGCGCAGCAGCTTTCTTTGCGGGACTGGCCCTCGTCTGCTACCTGTCAGGCAGGTAGTTGTCCTTCGCCGCTCGGGGGAGGTGCAATCGCCTCCCCTGAGTCTCCCATTGATATTGCCAAAAATGCTCTGAAGATTCCATCCGATGCGGTGGCTCTTTGCTGCTATCAAACCGCTACGACCCAAGACACCAACCCGACCTTCGTTCGCGATTCTGCGCGAAGTCTCGAACCCGTAGGGCTGGGTTTCCGCCCTACCGGACCCCCTAGTTCAGCCAAGCTGTTCCGTGGGTGCTGTTTTCGAGGATTCGGCCTCCGAGTTCCTGCAGGTTGTGGCGGTACTCGGTGGGCAGGGTTTCGGCATTGCCCGCCCGCGTGAACGCGTTGACCGCGTGGTACATCGTATCGCCGGGCTCGACCACGAACGCATCGCTGACGGCCTGCAACTGGGCTTCGGTCAGCGAGTACCGGGTGGCTACCTTCTTGAATAGCCCGGGCATGTCGGGCACGCGGATTCCGTGGAGTGCTGTGAAGCCTTCCATCGCCGTGGGAGCAGCATCGCGTAGACGAATGACGGCCTCTTTGACTCGATTGGCAAGGTCGCCGTTCCCTATGTGGCGCTTTCGCCACTGCTGGTTCCGACCGGCAAGGATCAATCCGTTCAGGCATATCTGCCGGTAGATCAGTCCGTGGACCTCCACGCACGCCAGCCCGACCTCACTGTTCCGCACGGCAACACCATTGTTCAGCCGGTCTCCAGGTCGCGCCGAGAAATCCTTGGGCTGCACGACGTGCATGGTCATGTAGCCTTCGGTGACCTCGAACCGGAGGTTGGTTTCCGAGCCGAGCGCGCCACGCAGCCACCCAACGATGTCCGTGTTGTTCACGATCGCGTACCGATGGGAGAGGATCGCGCGTACCTGGTTGCCGTCGCACCGAACTAGCAGGTCGGACCGTTGGCGCTCCAGCCAGTGGTTGACGTTGGCAGCCCGGAGTTCGGACGGGCAACGTTGAAGGTAGTTGGCCGGGATGTTCAGCTTTGTCGCCATCTGACTCAGTGCGAGCGGCTTGAAGTCGTAGTCCCGGGAGATCGGCCGGATGGCGAGCGTGCCGGTATGCCGGTCAACGTGAAGGTCTTTGGGGCTGACGATGTGGTCGTGGTGACCACGGCTGACGTCGGCCAGCAGGTCCTGCAGTTCGTCGAGCGTACGGGTCGGCTTCTCCCGAAGCGTCGGGACTTGTTCAGTTCCTAGCACGATTCTCTCCTGGGTTCTTACGAAAGGTAAAAACTAGCAAGACTCAACTACCGGTTTGCTGGTTCTGTGGTTGATCGCATGAAGCGCGGCAGGCCTTGGCGTAGCCGCAGTAGTCGCACAGCCATCCGCGACGACGGGGAATGCACCAGTGCTGATTCCTAGCAAGTATCCGTGAATGGTGTCCTTTAGCTCCTGCAAGTCGCCGGCGTTTCGGACCACTGGCAAAATCTTGAGGTCCGGCTCCTTGGTCTTCATGAGGAGCCAGTACTCGAACTCGATCTTGTCGGCTTCGGGTACGATCTCACGCAACGCAGCGATGTAGACGGTTGGCTGAAGGTCGTAGAGCAAACGGTCCTGGGTGTACGTCCTCTTAGCCGTCTTGAGCTCGATGATCTTGTAGGAGTTCTCGCCCGTTCGGACGACGCAATCCATGAAGCCCTTGAGAACGCAACCTTCGGGAGTCTTCACGTCGAAAGCGTATTCGGTGTGCATGACGTCTAGCTCGCGATCAACCTTGTCAACGAAGCACGCGAGCATCTTCTGGCCCTTCTCGACGGTCTCCTCAAAGTTGGTGTCGCCCCATTCCATCGGGCAGCCCATTGTCTCGGCCACGTAGACTTCATCTGCAAAGGCTCGCTCGAAGACCGCGTGAACCTCGTCGAGGATCAAGGGTGCCTTTGCTTTGAGGCCTTCAAAGAAAGCAGCAACCGCTTCGTGAATCGCAGAGCCGAACACCAGCGGAACACTGGTGCCATCTTCCTCGGCCTCCAGCACGTAGCTGTACTCGTACTTTTTCGGGCAGTCGAGCCATGTGCTCAAGCGAGTATGCGAGACGTGTGGCAGCGCGGGTGCCTCGTTCGTGATTTGATCTGGCATCGCGAAGACTCCGTAACTAGCAAGGTTTCTGTGAACAGGTGGCTCTAACTGCGCCCTTGCAGGGCATCGATGAGCTCGCTGGCTTGTTTCTTCGTGAGGTCGTTCAGCGCGCAACCGTATTGCTGGTTTACCCAGCTTTTCACTTGGTCCGCTGCCCAATTCCGGGTACGTCGCGCCGTGGCGAGCAAAAAGCCGACCTGCTTCTTCGTGGCCTTTGCATCGGAAGTGGAAGGCGCGGCAGCGTGGGGAGCGGCTACCTGAGCTTGGGGTCCGAACGGTGGAGCGCCATTGCCGCTGTGCTGATACCCGTTGCCGTTTTGGTAGCCGGTCCCGTTGCTTGGCGCTCCGTTGTTGTGAACACCGGGGTACGGGTTCTGAACACCGTGACCGTGGTGACCGTTGCCGTTGGGACCGTGGCCGTTCCCGTTTCCGGGGTAGGCATGGTTGTTTGGTTGGTTCTGCTGGAACGTCTGACCTGGGTTATGCCCGGAGGGCAGGGCGGGGTTGTACGGGTCAGGGTTCAGGCGATTGGTGACGTGGTTGCCGCTCTGCTGACGAGCAAGCTCAGCCTCAACGGCGTCACGCAACATCGCCCAAGCGTCTGACAGTCGAGCGCGGACTTCGCCGATCTCACTGTCCGCGATCTCGAAGTCGATGCTTGCTGAAGCCTGAACACTGGAGTATTGAGAGTCGCCGGGGACTTTGCGTCCGTAGTTTGCATGAAGTCGGATCATTCGGTCTCCTCAGCCCGGCTGAACACATGGTCTTTGTCACATATAGACAGTGCACAAGACATGCCGTTTTACTTGTGTCAGAAGTTCTCATATATTTTCTACCAATGAAAAGACCTCGCGCGTGCCGCACGAGGCCTCCTCCCAATCACTCTTCTCAGTGTTTCCCTTTCGGGATCTTTTCTGGCCTGAAGCCTTGTTCAGGCATACATTCTATGATGTATATGTACCTAGGCTTCTAAGCTTCAGTTTTGATTCTCTTTTGAATGCCTTTCTTGGCTATTTGAGGCTCTTTTTGTGGGTCCTTGGGACAGAGGCAACGTTGCCAAGGGAATGCCATGTCGCTGCATGGTCTTACGTCCGCTGGGGTGGCACTGGCCAGGGTTGCACACATCCAACCAGTCCACCAGGAGCATGGCCCTGAAGGGTCACTGTTAGTCTACCTGCCGTATACTAGTTCACCAAACAGTATTCTAAATATTATTTTGATATCATTGCGCTAGCTATTATAGACGAACAGCCTCTGAATATTGCACAGCGGGATGCAGTACACCCGATGAATCGAACCCGAAACTGTACGCTGCACGCTTCCGGCGCTCCCGAGAAATCCCGCTGAGGCAAGTTGACGAGCAAGCTCCGTAGGCCGTAGGCAAAGTAAAGCACAGCGGCGTGGTCCCCGCGCAGTGAAGTCACGGGTGGCAGCATCTAGGTCGATCAGTAGTTCGCGCGCCCTGAGGTCAACCCAGCCGATGCACAGACCGGATGACACTAGGCTGCTGCCTCCTGGACGTCCAGCGACTCCTCTGCGACTCCAGCCCAGCACCGTGGGTGAGACTCCAATTCCATGAGGAACACCTCCGTCGCGAAGTGCAACGTGCCAGTCGCCATCAGTCAGCCTTTGGCGTAGTACATGAACGAAGATACTCGCTGGATCCCAGATCGTTTCATCCAACTGCACGCCAGTAGAGTGTCCGTCTACCGTGGACCCAAGCGGTGCGAGACCGGCGGTAACCAATTGGTCGTTGATTGCCGACCACGTGGTTGCGAGTTGGGCGAGTTCATCTATCGACGCCGCGATTGCGGTCGGCCAATGGCTGGGCGTCGAGCCACTGCATCCCGTAGCAAGCTCCTCGCAAGCCCTTTGCAGCCGTTGCTTGACTCCCTCCCTTCTTGCTGGATCCCGAAGCGACTGAACGAACTCCCACAACCTATCGTGTGGATCTGTTGGGATAGCGGGGGCGTAGGCAGCAAGTTCTTCAGGTTGCCACAGCTTGTCGGCCAGT
This sequence comes from Planctomycetota bacterium, assembly GCA_020638635.1. GTDB lineage: Bacteria > Planctomycetota > UBA8742 > UBA2392 > UBA2392 > JACKID01. The sequence continues at coordinate 91,680 of JACKIE010000008.1, read as the reverse complement.
CGCAGATGCTCCGTTGGATTTGGAGTTGTGCTTGGTAGTAGGTCTCCGTCAACCGGGACGCCAGCATCATTCAGCCGAACTGCTTGAACAGCCAGGCCATCGACTAGCCGAATATGTGCCTTCACGCGACCCGGGCGGTACCGACCGTCTTGGAGGGGAAGCCCGCTCCACGTATTGCCATCAACTGCCTCTGGTCTTGCGAAGGCGACTGGGATGTTTGACAAACTCTCACGGACCAACCACTCAGCACCCATCGCAGCACGATGAAAAAGTCCGCGCGCGGCTGTGTCGCTCTCGGGCTGTTCACGGCGCGTGATGGGACGCTCAAGCAGGAAGACGACGAAGCACCGCCCCCGGCTAAGCACTATCATACTGCCCGGCAATTGGCCCTCTGCTGCAAGACTTTGTACTTCGTCAAGCACCGCATCCGGCAAGTCCGTACGTTGCCCATTGGCATCCACCAGCCGAACTGTGACGGCCACAAACGAATAGCATTTCCCCGATTCCCCTACCGAGTACGGCACGACTTCCCCGCTCAGCGCCGGAACATGAGCTGCCTTGATGCTGTTCATGAGGCTAGTCAGTGACCACGTAGGTGGGACTACCCGCTTCGTGAATGGTGCTTCCCACCATCGCTTGCCTTTAGGTCGCCCCGCGATAATGGTGATGCAACGCGGTGAGCCCGCGTATTCCGGTTTGGCTGCTTGCACGAGCGTGTCGTCTGGATGTGTTACATAGTGCCCCATGGTGCGCCTCACTTCGTGACTTCTAAGAACTGAGTGCCCGAACACCACTGCGCCCTCTGCAGGGTCTGCACTCGAAAGAAAGGGCCGGCGGCAAGGCCGCCGCCGGCCCACAGGATGTCTGCACCGAGCGACTACTCGTCCTCGAACAGCATCTCCTCAGTCAGGCTGTAGCGAATGGTGCGCCCTGGGTATCTAGTGACAGTGAGACGACTACCCTCGAACTCAAAGGGAACGCCTACATAGGGCCGCAACAGGAAGCTAACCTTGCTGCGCGCTGCGGCGTCGCCCTGGAAGGGCGGGAAGTGATTCCGCAATAGCCGCATCCCACGGGCAGTTGCTGCGATGTCCATCGACTCGAAGACGTCCCCGTTTTGCGCAACTGCCCTCAACACTGTAACCAGTTCGCGAGTGTCGGAGTTTTGGTTGGCCATGGCTTCCTTGTAGTTGTCGAGGAATCCGCTGATACCGTTTGCGTTGAGTAACCCGCCGATGGCTTGCGCCCAATAGAGCTCCCGATGCTCGATAGCCGGGTCAAGTGGCGCGCCCTGCTCACGCCAATGCGCAATCATGGCAAGTAGTTCCCCAAGAATCTCCTCACGATGCCTCAGGGCGTAGTCAAGGAGGTTCTGATGCTTGTAGGTGACGCGATTTGGGTCTAAACGCAGCACTACCGGAATACAGCGTGAGACAAGGTCAGGGGACATTTGCGGATCGTTGGCTGTCACTATCCACAGGATGTCCGCTTGACGCTCAATCAGGCTGCTCGCCCCCAACATCCTCGTGGATGGGCGCTCGTCTGTCATCAGGCGTTCAAGCACGCTGCTGGACAGGGCCGGACGACTCTTTGTCCCCCGGCAGTTGTCGATGAGGATTACGCGCTCAAACCTCGCCAGGTGCGCCCCGAGCGTCTTCTCGAACTCAGTTTCACTGGAGTTGAGCCCGACAGTTACTGGAGCAGTGACACCGTCGACAAGCACGGCCGCAACCTTGGCCAGGTGTGACTTGCCTGCGCCCGGGCCGTTTGCAGCGATGCAGACTGGGGGCTGGCGCTTTAGCCGAGGGAACAAAATCGTACCTAACAGGGCACCGATGAAGTTAGCGCGGGATGCATCGTCCTTAAACCTAAAGTCATCGAGGACTTCGTTGAGATACTGCGTCCCCTCTCGTGGCTCGAACACCGGCCCGCAGAGATAGACGCGACTTCCCGGCGAGTAGCCATGTGGAAGTAGATTCAGGTCATTGTCGACCGCGCAGTTGCGGGCTACGTGCTCGATCATGGGCAACTGCATGATCCGGTCGAAGAAGAACAGTGCCTTCGCGTGCTTTCCCGACAGGTAGGTATGCCTCTGCCTCCCGTTCTTGTCGTTTGAGTAGCAGGTGCAGAAATTGATGAGGAACTCGGGCAAGTCCTTGCTGGATATCATCTGTACAGTCTCTACCCCCTCGAGTTGCGTCGGCAGCAACAGGCTTTTTCCACTCTTTGAGAGAAATACGCCGATTGCCAGGAGCAACTCCACGACCTTGGACAGAATGACCTGCGGTCGCAGGTGCGGGGATACCTCGATGCGCGTGAATTCCGCAGGCAGATCCAGTTTTGAGGCACCGAATTGAGCTGGCCGCACCTCTTGAGGCTTGCCCGGCAATCCATGGTTTGTCGCCGTGGCCGTGTCTGTATTCTCTGGATGCTTGATGATCGGCTCCGGTGCGCTCGTGTGGCCTTCTTCGGGTGATGTCCGTTCTTTGTCGGACTCGCTTCCCGGCCGCCGGCCATTGTCGCTGTCGTCGCGATCTTCCATAAATGTTTGCATGGTTAAATCACTCCCATCTAGTTCATTGTTTTCTTGTTTGTCCTATACAGGTGTCCCGGAACGGCTTCCGTAACGCCTGCCGTAATTGGGATGGCCGGTTCGTCTCCGGACCACGCCAGACCGTCTTACCGCTGGCGAAACGCCAGTTGGCGCTTGCCTGCAACTTCTTCCAGCCAGCGAGCGAGCTCTGCTTCACTGATCAGGATCTTCGCGTTGGAGCTTGGCCGGAGCCGGTAGCACTTGAGTCGACCCGCGTGTACTTCGGATCGGAGAACCTTGACGCTTACGTTTTCGCCCAGCGCGCGCGCCGCTTGGGCCAGCGTAAGCAGTCTTGGAAGTCCACCATCCATCGCACACCTCGTCGCTTGCCGTGGGCACCAGTGCCTCACTCGCAACGACTTCAGTGTGCCCCGCCAGTCTGCGCGGAAACATGAACACATCGACCACAAATGGCCGCCTGCATAGGCGACACGAAAGCCTTCGCATGCCAGCTCAACGATGTTTGTGAACGAACGTGGTCTCGCCGCCGAAAAAGACGGCTCGATAGGTACTCAAGACGCGGCTTGCGCGACTCGAAGTTGCATTGAATGACTTGGGATGCCTATATCGACGTCTCTTCAGCGTCATCGAAGAGCGCGTCTGCAATGTCTTCCACGGTCTTTTCGTCCGCAGCATAGCGGTCGTCACGAACTCGACCGAGGAGCGTAGGAGCTTGGTACCAGGCGGCGTTCCCAACTTTGTTGCGCCCAACTACCTTCAGGACAGTGTGTTCAAGCCCGAGGTCCTTCATCACATCCATCAGGCACTTACTCCGCGCGCTTGCATCCTCGCCGTAGCCCTCAACGAGACGAACATCGGCTTTGACCTCGAAGTCACGTGAGAATCCCAACAGTATGTCACCCACTCTCGCTGACGTCTCAACAGACTTGTTGTTTCGCTTACTGGAAACCGATACGAGCACCCGGTTCTTCCGCGTTGGCGATTGCGAGACAAGTACCTCTGGGCGACTTCCGCTTATCTGTTCAGCGAGCGCCTTCTCCGCGTTACTGAGTTTTCCAAATGCGCTGCCCACGTCTTGTTGGAAGCCGACAAAGGTTGACTTCACCATGTCCGCGAGTTGCCGCATGGTTACCTGATCTCCATGCGCGTCCTGTTTTGCAAGGTGGTCGGCAGCAGAGTAAATCTGAGCGATGATTTGCTGGCAGCGTACATTCATCTCGAACAGCACCTTGACAAGGTTGATCAGATCGGGGTGCTGAAACAGGACAGAAGCTAGCCCCGCTCGGCCAGCTGCTCGCGCGGCCTTGGCAGCAGCGCTGTGCAAGAAAGAAAGCAACGCAGAGCCGGGTCGCATGCCTTCAGCAACGGCATCGTCCTCAAGACCGGCTATCCTCAGGGACTCACTGGCCACATGACTGATCTGTTCAGTCAGTTCCGCAACTGCAATTGCTGAGTCAACCAAGCCCTGCCGAGCTTCCTCAATCTGACGGTTCATTAGATGTCCCTTCACGTTACGCAAGCCCCATCGCTGATTCGATGCTATCGCCGGCTTGACGGTCAAGCACCTGCGCGCGGTAATGTTTTTCGGCGACCTCGACTCCGTGCCCTTGCCACAGTGCCGTGACGGCGGCTGGTATTCCAAGCGACGCGGCATAGCTCGTAAAGTTCTGCCGAAGCCGTTGAGGTGAAATCCGCGGCCCTTTGGTAGCCAACACGACGCCCTGCCAAGCACCCTTGGGAAACACCGGGGAATCGAGGTCATCGTGGGGCAGCACGTACACACGCCGCTCGTCTTCCTTCTTCCACTTTTTCATGAGCTTCAGGAGGCCTGGTGCCACGGCCCCTTCCGGGGCTCCTTGCAAGGGTAGCCATCTTGACCTGCCAGTCTTCTGCGCCCGAATCGTAATCCGGCCACGCTCAAGGTCTACGTCTGACCACTTTAGGTTCAGCGCCTCCCCAACACGGCAACCAGTCAGGGCCAATAGCAGGAACAGTCGCGAGACGGGTGTGGCTGCATTCTTGACTGTCTGCATTTGGAACTTTTCCGCCTTGCCCGTCGCGGTTTTCGTGCGCTTCACTTCCACTACCTTGACGGGTTGCTCTCGTTCCAATGCCTTCTTTAGGAACGCCTTGAGCTCTTCCGACGAATACGCGGTAGGTGTGGTGGCATCTTCGCGCAAAGGTTTGAGCGAGATTGCAAGATAGGCGTAGTCGGGGAATCGTGGCGGCCTTCGGCTGTTGATCCACGTCAAACAGGTTTTCACGGTCCTGATGTACTGATTCACGGTCGCGGGAGAGCGTTTGACGTCCTTGTTCCCCAGCCTCGCGGGCTCTGCCGCTAGGTCGTCAATGTACTCGATGAGCGTTGGACCATCGAGTTGACCTGTCTGTGTTTCGTGCCTTCGCTTCGCCGTCAGCCATGCCTTGAAGTGGCCGAGCACGTGGGTGATTACCTCCGATGTCTTGGCACTCAAACCCGATCTGGCTTTCGGGTTGGCCTCACGTGCCTTCACCCGCTTTTCTGTGGCTTCAAGGTAGTCGTCGATCTCATCGATCAGCAGGCGGTCGTACGCAAGACCGCCACCGCGCTTGAGCACTTCTGCTCGTTCGTTGACTTCCTTCCCTCTGTACTCTTGCTCAAGGTCCTTCCGCTGTTCAGCATTGAATGCCTTGAGACTACTGCAAGCCACACGAACCTGACGACCCGTGCTGTAGTCGGTGTAGAACAAGTACCACTCGCCTCGCCAGCGTCGAACCCGAGCCGGTTTCTTCGCCCTACCCATCGTCGGAACCCCTGACCACCTGCTCACAGGGCAGGTGGTCTACCGTGAGAAAGTTGTACACGATATGTACACGAAATCCGAGCCAAATCAAGGTAAGCAGGGTCAAGCGGAAACTAGTCGAACCGCCCTGAATCACGCTTGAAATAGCATGTTTAGACGCGATTGGGTAGGCAGGGACAAATGAGGAGATTTGGCCACTTGTCGCTTCCCAAGCAGGTGGTCGAGGGTTCGAACCCCTTCGCCCGCTCCAGGTTTGACCGCCTCCTTCTTGGGGGCGGTTTTTGCTTGCTGGCCCCCTGACCTGATTTTGTTGTCTGGTTGACTTTGCTGCCGGCTGGTACTGGTTTGGATCTTCTTCGCAGTCTGGCTTCACACCACGATGGTTGCATCGAGGCGAGTTCGGGTTCTAGCGGTACGGACGGGTACTTTGGTCGGCGTCACAGCTTGCCGAAGCGGGTCCCACTCGTTTGCTGAACTTTATTCCTGCAACCCGAGTGGGGACAAGTTCGCAAGTCATCCGCGTTTGTACATTGCCCGAATCCTGCTGGTGCTTCATCCTGACACGGGAAGACGACATGACTGTGCGGCGCATTGAAAAGTCTCAGCCAACGCTCTCACCCAACATGCCGGCGTGGGATGACACTTATCGTGGCTTTCGCTGGGCTGACGCGCGCGCGTTGATTGACGGCCTGCCGGCCGGCGGCATGAACATCGCCCATGAGGCCGTGGACCGCCACATCGCTCACGGGCGAGGCGAGCATGTGGCGATTCGCTGGCTAGGTAAAACCGGAGAGACAGTAGACCTGAGCTACGCCGAACTTGCCCGTCGTAGCAACCGCTTTGCCAACGTTCTGCGTAAGCTGGGCCTGCACACCGGCGACAAGGTGTTCTGCCTCAGCGGCCGTGTACCTGAGCTGTATGTCGCGGCACTCGGCACGTTCAAGGCGCAGTGCGTGTTTGCGCCGCTGTTCTCGGCGTTCGGGCCGGAGCCGATCGCGCAACGCATGCGCCTGGGCGGCGCTAACCTGCTGCTCACCACGCAGGCGCTGTTAAAGAGAAAGGTTGCTGGACTCCTGGACCAGTTCCCCGGCCTGAAGGTCTTGCTGGTGGACGGCGCAGCCGAAGGCGCCGTCTCGCTGCGCGCCGAAATGGAGCGCGCCTCCGACCACTTCACCATCGCGCCCACCGACCCGGAAACCCTGGCCCTGCTGCACTTCACCAGCGGCACCACCGGCACGCCCAAGGGCGCAATGCACGTGCACGAGGCCGTGGTGGCGCACAACTACAGCGGCCGCGTGGCGCTGGACCTGCACCCCGACGACATCTACTGGTGCACGGCCGACCCGGGCTGGGTGACCGGCACTTCCTACGGGATCATCGCGCCGCTGTGCAACGGCGTGACCAGCATCGTGGACGAGGCGGAGTTCGACGCCACGCGCTGGTACGACATCCTGGAGCAGCAGAAGATCAGCGTCTGGTACACTGCCCCCACTGCGATCCGCCGCCTGATGAAGCTGGGCGCCGAGCCGGTGAAGGCGCACGACCTGTCCGCCCTGCGCTACATGGCCAGCGTCGGCGAGCCCCTGAACCCCGAGGCCGTGCGCTGGGGCAACGAAGTGTTCGGCATGCCCTTCCACGACAACTGGTGGCAGACCGAAACCGGCGCGATCATGATCTCGAACTACGCCAGCATGGACGTGAAGCCGGGCTCGATGGGCAGGCCGCTACCGGGCATCGAGGCCGCGATTGTGCAGGTTGAGGGCGACACTGCGCGCGTGATCGAGCAGCCGGGAGTGCAGGGCGAGCTGGCGATTCGCCGCGGCTGGCCCTCCATGTTCCGCGGCTATCTCGGCCAGGAAGAGCGCTACCGTAAATGTTTCAAAGGCGACTGGTACGTTTCGGGTGACTTGGCCAAGCGCGACGAAGAAGGCTACTTCTGGTTCGTCGGCCGCTCCGACGACGTGATCAAGAGCGCCGGTCACCTGATCGGGCCCTTCGAAGTAGAAAGCGCACTGGTTGAGCACCCGGCCGTGAACGAGGCCGGTGTGATCGGCATCCCCGAGGAGACGGCGGGCGAGATCGTGAAGGCTTTCGTTGCGCTGAAGCCGGGCTTCGCGCCCAGCGATGACCTGAAGCTCGAAATCATGGCACACGCGCGCAAGCAGCTTGGCCCGGCCGTGGCACCGCGCGACATTGAGTTCCGCGACGAGCTGCCGAAAACGAAAAGCGGCAAGATCATGCGCCGCCTGCTGAAGGCCCGCGAGCTGGGCCTGCCGGAAGGCGACCTGTCCACGCTGGAGAAGAGCGAGTGAGCAAGCTGCCCGACAAAGCCCGCTGCCACGCGCTGTATCGACAGATGCTGCGCATCCGCCGCTTCGAGGAGCGCTGCGGCGAGCTGTACAAGCAGCAGAAAATCCGCGGCTTCCTCCACCTCTACATCGGCGAGGAGGCCATCGCCACCGGCGTGATCGGCCGCCTTGAGGCGCGCGACGTGATCAGCGCCACCTATCGCGAGCACGGCCACGCGCTGGTGCGCGGCGTGTCGATGCGCGCGATCATGGCCGAGATGTACGGCAAAGTGGCTGGCTGCAGCCGCGGGCGCGGCGGCTCGATGCACCTGTTCGATGTGCAGCATGGCTTCCTGGGTGGCCACGCGATCGTGGGCGCCGGCCTGCCGATCGCCGTGGGCTTGGCCATGGCCAGGAAGCGCCTGGACCAAGGCGCCATCTCGGTCTGCTTCTTCGGCGAGGGCGCGGCGGCCGAGGGTGAGTTTCACGAGGCACTCAACCTGGCAGCACTGTGGGAGCTGCCGGTGCTGTTCGTGTGCGAGAACAACGGCTACGCGATGGGCACCGCGCTGGCGCGCTCGGAGTCGCAGACCGACATCCACCTCAAGGCGCAGGCCTACAGGATCCGCGCCGAGGTGGTCGACGGCATGGACGTGCTGGCTGTGGACGAAGCCGCGGAGCGCGCCATCAACGCGATCCGCGCCGACCTGAAGCCTTACTTTCTGGAGTGCCGCACGTATCGGTTCAGGCCGCACTCGATGTTCGACCCGGAGCTTTACCGCGAACAAGCGGAGGTGAGTGAGTGGAAGAAGAAGGACCCGCTGCTCACTTTCCGCACGCAGTGCGGAAAGGCCGGTCTGCTGGATGAAACGGCCGTGCAGGCCATGGAGCAGGAGATTGGGACTGAGATCGAGGACGCCGTGCAGTTCTCCGAGCAGGCGGAATGGGAGGCGGAATCCGACCTGCTGAAAGACGTTTACTCGCCGCGAGGTGCGCCGTGAGCCGCACCATCAGCTACCGCGAAGCCCTGCGCGACGCGCACTTCCAGGCGCTGTCGGAAGATCCGCGCGTGTTCCTGGTCGGCGAGGACGTCAACTGCTACGGCGGCACCTACGCGGTGTCGAAGGGCCTGGCGGACCACTTCGGTGCCGACCGCGTGATTGACGCGCCCTTGTCGGAATCTGGCTTCGTGGGCGCGGGCATCGGCGCGGCCATGGGCGGGTTGCGGCCCATCGTCGAAGTCATGACCGTCAACTTCAGCCTGCTGGCCCTGGACCAGATCGTGAACGCCGCCGCTACCCTGCGGCACATGTCGGGCGGGCAGATCTCCGTGCCGTTGGTGATCCGCATGGCGATGGGCGCCGGGCGCCAGCTTGCCGCCCAGCACTCGCACAGCCTGGAAGGCTGGTACGCGCACGTGCCCGGTTTGCGTGTGATAGCGCCCGCCACGGTGGCCGACGCGCGCGGCATGCTGCTGACCGCCCTGGCCGACCCGGACCCGGTGATCATCTTCGAGCACGTAGGCCTGCTGGCGCTGACCGACGAGCTGCCCGAGAACGCCGGCGCCGTGGAGATCGACAAGGCGGCCGTGCGGCGCGAAGGCAGTGACGTCTCGCTGATCACCTGGGGCGGCAACCTTCCGAAGGCACTGGAGGCCGCCAAGCAGCTTGAAGCGGCGAGCATCAGCGCCGAGGTGCTGGACCTGCGCACGCTCCGACCGCTCGACGACGCAGCGATCGTCGCAACGGTCAGCAAGACGCACCGCGCGGTGGTGATCGACGAAATGTGGAAGACCGGCAGCTTCGCGGCCGAGGTTTGCACCCGTATCGTGGAGCAGGCCTTCTTCGAGCTCGATGCGCCGCTGCGCCGCGTGTGCTCGGCCGAGGTGCCGATCCCCTACGCGCGACACATGGAGCTGGCGGCGCTGCCGAGCGTGGCACGGATCGTGCAGGCCGCCACGGAGATCACGCGACATGAGTGACTTCAACATGCCATCCCTGGGCGCGGACATGGACGAGGGCGAGATCCTCGCCTGGAAGGTCAAACCCGGCGACAGCGTGCGCAAGGGCGACGTGCTGCTGGAAGTGGACACCAGCAAGGCCGCCTTCGATGTGGAGGCCGACCACGACGGCGTGGTGGAAGAAATCCTGGTCGAGCCCGGCCACAAGGTGCCGGTGGGAACGCCGATCGCACGCATTCGCCAGACCGGCGAAGCGCCGGCCGAGTCAAAGCCGGTCCCGGCGCCGGAAAAGGCGAAAGCGCCGCAAGCGCCTGTAAAGGTTGCAGCACCCAAGTCCGCCGGCCAGGCGCCGCACCTGCGCATCACGCCGCTGGCGCGCGTGGTGGCCAAGGACCTGGGCGTAGACCCGGCGAAAATCGAACGCGGTTCCGGCATTGATGGCGCCATCACGCGCGCCGACGTCGAACGCGCGGCCGCCAGACACGAAGAGCCGCACGTGGTGAAAGCGCCGCCGCCGCCCAGCGGCGCGGACAAGTCAAAGCGCGAGGGCCTGCGCGACGCGATCGCCGCGGCGATGAGCCGCTCCAAGCGCGAGATCCCCCACTACTACCTGTCACAGACCATTGACCTGGATCCGGCGCTGAACTGGCTCGAGAAGCTGAACGCCGGGCGGCCGATCACCGAGCGTATCCTGTCGCCGGTTCTGCTGCTGAAGGCTGTGGCCCACGCGATCTGGGAAGTGCCGGAGCTGAACGGCTACTGGATCGACGGCGCGCTGAATCAGAGCGAATCGGTGCACCTGGGCGTGGCGATCTCGCTGCATTCGGGCGTGATCGCGCCCGCCATCCATGACGCCGACGACAAGTCGCTCGAGCAACTGATGGCCGCGCTGGCCGACCTGGTGCAGCGCGCGCGACACGGCACGCTGAAACCCGCCGAGATGACGGATTCCACCATCACCGTCACCAACCTCGGAGACCGCGGGCCCGAGGCCGTCTACGGCGTGATCTACCCGCCGCAGGTGGCGCTTGTGGGCTTCGGCGCTATCGCACCGCGCGCCATGGTGATCGATGGCCAGCTGGTCGCGCGGCGCAGCGTGATCGCCACCCTTTCGGCCGACCACCGCGCCAGCGACGGCCACCGCGGCGGCCTGTTCCTGCGGGCGATCGCCCGGCTGCTTGAACACCCGGAGAGTTTATGAGCGAGCTGAAAGATACGATTGTGGGCCTGCTGCTGAAGATCGCGCCCGAGGCCGACGCCGCGGAGATAAAGCCGAACGTTGACCTGCGCGACCAGCTCGACATCGACTCGATGGATCACCTGAACTTCGTGATCGCGATGGCCAAGCAGTTCGGCCTCGAGATTCCCGAGAAAGACTACCCGCGGCTCACCACACTCGACGACTGCGTGGCATACGTGCAGAGCCGCGGTACTTGACTCACGCCCAGTGAACGAGGCCGATGGCGAGGTCGATGCCGCTGCGGCCCTCGGCGCGCTCCGGCAGCACGCGCACCCCGTAACTGCGCGGGCCCGTGCGGATCGGCTGGTACTCGCCCTTCCAGGTGCTGGTGTCGTCGCCCTCTTTATCGACACACTCGAGCTTCATGATGACCGGGTCGTGTTCGTGGCCGCCGGTATCCTGCGCAGCCGTCACAAGCTCGACTGCCAGGTCCTCGACACTGAGGCCCGGGTGGCGCAGGCGCGCCATGACCGGGACTTTGTCGCCCAGGAAAACGGGCCCGCCAGCCAGCAGCCCGACGTCGCAGGCGAGAAAGCGCACCTGCGACCAGGCCTTGCTGATGCGGTAGTCTCGCTGGACAACGTCGCGGGCGTGGCGGAAACCGTCGCGTGAGAACCGTTCCGCGCGCTCAATGGAGGGCGCGTAGTGCAGCTCGTTGTACTCGCGCACCATGCGCTGGGCGCTGAACTCGCGCAGGGTTGTGATCATGCTGCGCTTCACGAACTGGATCCAGTCGTCGCCGGGGCGCGTGTCCCCGCTGAAGTAGCGGGGCAGGATTTCGTGGCGCAGCAGCCAGTGGATGCGGTCGCAGTCGGCTTCGTCCGATTGGATTCCCTCGTCAATGATGCGGGTTTCCTGGCGCACTTCGCGGCCGTCGAACCAGGAAACACCGTCAATCGAGAATCCGTTGTCGCCGTGGTAGCCCTCGGCCCACCAGCCGTCCAGGATGCTGAGGTTCAGGCAGCCGTTCATGCCGGCCTTCATGCCGCTGGTGCCGCTGGCCTCGAGCGGGCGCAGCGGGTTGTTCAGCCACACGTCGCAGCCGCGCACCATGCGGCGCGCCAGACGCAGGTCGTAGTCCTCCAGAAACACCACCGAGCCGCGCAAATGCTCGTGCTGGCTGAGCTGCCAGATCTCGCGGATCAGCCGCTTGCCCTCCGTGTCGGCGGGGTGCGCCTTGCCCGCGAACAGGAACACCACCGGCCGCTGGGTGTTGCGCACCAGCGCCTCGAAACCGCGCATGTCCTGGAACACCAGCATCGGCCGCTTGTACGGCACGAAGCGCCGCGCGAAGCCCACCACCAGGGCATTGTCGACAAAGGCCTGGCGCAGCAGCGAGGCCTGCTCGAACGACTCTCCGCGCAGACGGCCCGCCACGTGCAAGCGGCGCACGACTTCATCCAGCAACTCGTTGCGCAGGGCGCGCCGCACGGTGCGCACTTCGGAGGGGGCAAGCTCCTGCAGACGGTCCCAGCGCGCGACGTCGAAGTCGGGGCGGCGCCAGTCCTGCCCGAACAGCGCGTCGAAGCGTGCCTGCCACTGGGGCGCGACCCAGGTGCCCATGTGGGCGCCGTTGGTGACGCTGCCGATGGGGATTTCCGATTCATGGAAGCCGGGAAGCAAGTTCGCGAACATGCGCTGGCTTACGCGGCGGTGGATCTTGCTGACGCCGTTGGCCGAAGCCGAGTTGCGCAGCGCCATCAGGCTCATGCTGAACTCGCCGTCACCGTGGTCGCCGGAGCGCCCCAGCGCCATCAGTTTCTCCCAGGGTTGGTGCAGGCGGTTCTGGTAGTGTGACAGGTACGGGCGCAGCAGGTCTTCGCTGTAGCGCTCGTGCCCGGCGGGGATAGGCGTGTGGGTGGTGAACACGGAAGTCTGGCGGCAGTACTCGAAGGCGGTGTCGAAGTCCTGCTCGCCCTCGCGCAGCAGCTCAAACTGGCGGTCCAGCGACAGGAACGCAGTGTGGCTCTCGTTCATGTGGTAGGCCGCGGGCTCGATGCCCAGGGCGCGCAGCAGCTTGCTGCCGCCGATGCCCAGCACCATCTCCTGCTGCAGGCGGCGCTCGCGGTCGCCGGCGTACAGCACGCCGGTGATCTCGCGCTCGGCCGTGTGGTTGCCCGGGTGGTCCGTGTCCAGCAGCAGCAGCTGCACCGCGCCGACCTGGATGCGCCAGGCCTGCACGTTGATTGCTCGGCCGGGGAAACGCACGTAGATGTTCAGTCTCTGCCCGTCCTCGCCCATCACGGGCTGCATGGGCAGGGCGGTGAAGTCGATGGCCTTCATCTCTTCGTGCTGGTTGCCCTGCACGTCGAGGGTCTGCTTGAAATAGCCGCGATGGTAGGCCAATCCGACGCCCACCACCGGCAGGCCCGCGTCGCTGGCGGCTTTCAGGTAGTCGCCGGCCAGCACGCCCAGGCCACCGCTGTAGAAGGGGATGCTTTCGTGCAGGCCGTACTCCATGCAGAAATAGGCGATGCGCGGCGTGCGATAAATTTCCGCGCGCTCGGCGATGTACTTGTCAAAGGCCTGCCGCACGCGCTCGATGTCGGCCAGGTAGGCCTTGTCCTCGGCGGCGCGGTCCAACGTCTTCTGGGGCAGGCTTTCGAGGAAGCGGACGGGGTTGTGGTGCTCTTCTTCCCACAGCATGGGGTCGAGGTGGCGGAACAGTTCCTCGGCGTCGGGGTTCCAGCTCCACCAGAGGTTCGCGGTCAGCTCGCGCAGGGGCGCCAGCGATGGCGGCAGCTGCGACTTTACTGTGAACAGGTGCATGCGGGGCCCGCGCTCGCGCGCTTCGGGCTCCCGGGCCGGCGCCGCCACCTGGGCGCGGCGCAGGCCGGTAACCGTGACGCTGGTGCCGGCGCCCGGCTGGCGGCGCGCACGGCTGTCAAGCGCCACGCTGAAGGCCTGCAGGTAGTTGTCGATGAAATGGCTCCAGTTCGCCTGCTGGGCGACCTGGCGGCTGGCGCGGCGCAATTGCTCGCGTGTTGACTGGTCAAGAGTCAGCGAGTGCACGATGTGCTCGGCCAGTTGCTCGCGGCTCTGCTCATAGGGCACGCCCTCGCGCTGAAGCACCTTGCACACCTCGGCGTCCACGTTGCCCAGGCTCTGGATCCAGCGGCCGAAACCTGCGTGGTCGCTGCTGACCGTGGGCACGCCGTATGCCAGGCTTTCCAACGGGGTGTAGCCCCAGGGCTCGTAGGCACTGGCGTACAGCGAAAGGTCGAAGGCCGGCACCAGTTCGTAGAAGTTCTGCGGCACCACGGGATCGCGGCCGTCGAGGTAGATCGGGCAGTTGATCACCACCACCGGGTCGTCAGGGTCGTTGCGGAAGCTGTCGCGCGCCAGGTGGCCCAGGATCGGGTCCTTCTCGCGCTCCTGGGGCCAGTGGGTCGTCACCAGGCGCTTGTGCAGGTCAGCGCCCTCGCGCACGGCCTGCAGCAACTCGCGGTCGGGGCCGCTGACGGCCGTGGGGTAGGTGACCACAAAGACGGCCTGCAAGCCCGCGTCCTTCAAGCTTCCGCGCACGCGCGCCATGGCGTCGATCGCCAGGTTCAGGCCCTTGTTCACGTACTCATAGCGCCCGGCGCTGAGCACCAGGCGGGTCTGCTTCGGGGGCAGCCGACGGCCGCTCATGCGCTGCGCCAGGTGCAGCAGGTAGTCGCGCGCGAGGTACACCTGGTCCGGGTCGCGATTCACGCCGGGCGGGTAATCGTCGCCGATGCCGTTGGGCACCAGCACATCGGGCGTGCGACCCAGCAGGTGCGTGCACTCCTGCGCGGTGATGGCGGAGACCGTGGCGAAGGCGTCCGCCTCTCGCGCGGTGGTGGATTCCAGCGAGAACTTGCTGAACACGTTGTGAAGCCGCGCCAGCGCTTCGGGGTTGGAATCCCGGATCGCCTGTTCCAGGTCGCCGCCAGTGCCGCACACCGCGCGGCCCAGCACAGTGGCGTGGGTGACGAACACTGAGGCGATCTCCGGCGCCTGCTGCTTGAGGTACAGCAGGCCGGAGCCCACCATCCACTCGTGCCACAGGGCCACCAGGCGGCGCTTGTCCGGCAGCAGGTAGGCTTTGGCCAGCACCTCGATCACCTGGCCCACGGCGTAGCCGAACAGCACGGGCTCGATGTAATCCCAGCCGCCAGTGATGGAATCGACCTTGAAATTCAGCCACATCCACTCCAGCACCTGGTTCTTGTGCTTGTAGATTTCGGCAAAATCGATCAGCAGCGCGCGCGGCTCGCCGGGGATGTTCCAGCGTCCGGTGACGACCGACAGGCCCAGCGGTTGCAGCAGGGCGCCCAGGCCGGGGAACATGTCGTCGTCGCGGGTGAAGACGCTCTCGCCGCCCGTTTCGTGCGAAACGCGCGGGCCGACGCACAGGTAGTCGTCGCCGAAGCGCTCGCGCATGGTGCGGGCCTTGCTGGCCAGCACGGTGTGAATGCCGCCCACCATGTTGGCGACTTCCCAGCTGACCTCGAACACGAAGTCCGGCTTGCGATCGCCCTCGCTCATGCGTTCTCCTGCGCGGGCAGGTCGCCGAGGATGCGCTCGCGCACGTCATCGAGCGCGTTCATGTAGTTGATGAACGCGTCGTAGGGACCTTCGTAGGGGCTGAAGTAGGCGTGCACGTCACCGTCCGCGAACCACTTGGTGCACATGTAATAGAAATGGTCGCTGGTCGACAACTTCCGCCACAGGGCCAGCGCCGCCGGGTTGTTGCGCTCGCGCAGGCGCGGCCCCAATTCGTGCAGGGCATGGAAGGCCTCCTGCTGCATGCGGTTGCCCAGCCAGGCTGTGATGTCGCGCTCCTGGTCGGCCCATGAAGTCGTGCGGCCGTAACTGAGCGCATCGCGCGCGGGCAGGTCACGCACCACTTCGCTGGGAAGCTGGAAGCGCCAGTCGCGCGCGGACAGCACGTCATGGGGCAGGGCGTCAAGGAACTCGAAGATTCCCGATTCCTCCCACTGGTGCTCACCGAAGGTCTCGTAGTCCATGAACAGGTTGATCAGCTCGGCGCTTCCGCTGTGGGTGTGCAGCCAGCGCGCGAACTTGTTGGTGGTCAGCGGGTGCTCCTTCCAGCCGCGGTCGCTGAAGCGGAACGCGATGTCGTCCGACAGGCGGTAGTTCTTGGCCAGGATCGTGAGTTCCCGCGCGGGGTGGCGGTACAGGAAGTTGGGCGAGCGCCCGGCAAGCACGTCATCGGCGCCCTCGGCCAGCACCGCGCGATAGCCCATGTCGGCAACCAACTCGCCAATGCGGTCGTCATATATCAACTCCGTGTTGCGGAACACGCGCGGCGTCTGGCCGAAATGGCGCTGGATGGCGTCGGTGTGCAACGCTACCTGTGAGCGAAACTCAACCGGGTCCCGCAAGCTGCTGAGCGAGTGGTAGTAGGTCTCGGCCAGGAA
The DNA here is from genome assembly GCA_020638635.1 of Planctomycetota bacterium. Taxonomy (GTDB): domain Bacteria; phylum Planctomycetota; class UBA8742; order UBA2392; family UBA2392; genus JACKID01. Next base: position 75,447 of record JACKIE010000008.1, on the reverse strand, counting down.
CTCGACGCAGCCGGTCTCGGCCAGGCACTTGAAGCTGTCCAGCACCTCGGTGGCGTACTCCTCCATCTGCTGGATCGCCACACCGCTGAGCGAGAATGCCACGCGGAAGCGACCCTCGTATCTGTGGATCAGCTGAAGCAGCCGCTGGTTCGCCGGCAGGTAGCACTTTGCCGCCACCTTCCACAGCACGCCCGCGTTGGATTCTCGGCAGAACGGATCGCTGGCTCCTTCCGCAAAGGGTTGCAGTTTGCGCAGCCGGTAGGGCTGGTGAACCTGGAAGTAGAAACAGACGCTGGGCATGGCTCCTCCTATCCGGCAACTGCCTGCTGGTACACCTGTCGGGTTTTTTCCGCGGCCGCGCGCCAGTGCAGGCGCAGCAGCTCACGGCTGCTCATTTCAAGCATGTCTGCGCACAACGAATCGTGGCGGATCACGGCCAGCATCTGCTGCGCGATGCGGTCCACATCCCAGTAGTCGGCCTTGAGGGCGTGGCGCAGCACTTCGCTGACACCGGACTGGCGCGACACGATCACCGGCGTGTCACAGGCCAGCGCCTCCAGCGGCGTGATGCCGAAGGGCTCGGAGCGCGACGGCATCACGAAGCACTCGGCCAGGCTGAACCACTTCTCGAGCTCGGCCCCGCGCACGAAGCCGGGAAACTCGAACCACTGCTCGATCTTCAGCTCGCGCACCATGTGCTTGACGTGCTCGAGCATGTCGCCGCTGCCCGCCATCACGAAGCGCACCTGCTTCGTGCGGGTCAGCACCTTGGCGGCCGCGCGCACGAAGAACTCCGGGCCCTTCTGGTAGGTGATGCGACCGAGGAACAGCACGATCGGCCTGTCGTCCTCTGCCTGCAGGTGGTAGCGCTGTGCGGCCTCGGCGCGGGTGACGCCGTTGTGCACGACCTTGATCTTGTCGGGATCAACGCCGTGCTGACGCACGATCACGCCCTTCGTGTAATGGCTGACGGCGATCACGCGGTCGGCGCCGCGGATGCCCGCGCCCTCGATGCGGTGGATGTCCTGGTTCACGTGCTCGCCGCTGCGGTCGAACTCGAGCGAGTGAACGTGAACCACCAGCGGCCGACCGGTGGTGTTGCGGATCTGCAGCGCGGCGGGGTAAGTCATCCAGTCATGGGCGTGGATCACGTCGAAGTCGAGGCGGCGGGCCAGGCTGGTGGTCAGCGTCGCGAAGCGGCGCACCTCCGAGAACAAGTCGCCACCATAGTGGGCACCGGTCCGGGATACCGAAGATGACCCGTGCTCAAGCGCTTCCATCACATGGCTCACGGGCTCTTCGCGCTCCTCGAACTCCTGGCGCGCCTGCAGGTACTGCTCGGGTGTCTGGTAGGGCCTCAGCACGGAGTTCACCTCGATCACCTCGACGGGTTCGCGTACCTGGCGCACGCCTACCTGCTCGATGCGGCGCGTGGTCGCCACCACGCTGTCGGGCGTGAGCAGCCGCATGTGACGAGCGTCCTCGTCGCCGAAGGCACGCGGCACGATGAAGGTGACGTTCACACCCTCACCCGCAAGCGCGCGGCTCAAACCCTCGCAGGCTGTGCCCAGCCCTCCCGAAATGTGCGGCGGATACTCCCAGCCCAGCATCAGCACGTTCATCGAGTTGCTGCCCCGCTGCTTCCGCTCAGCACCTTGCTCGCGCGGCGTGAGCGCTCATCACTTCGCCGCGCGTGGCGGCACACCACCCGCAGAAGTTCGGCCACGCTCCAGGCTTGGGCGGGCGCGCCGCGCGGCGTGTAGGGCGCATCGCCGTCAAATATTTCGGACACCTGGCCGACGCACGCGTCGTCCAGGTGCGGCCGGAAGTCCTCCGCGATGCGCGTGATCTCCTCCCGCGCCCACTGTTCACCCAGGGCGTACTCCACGGCGTCCACGTAAGGACCCAGCAGCCAGGGCCAGACCGTGCCGTTGTGGTAGGCGCGATCGCGCTCGGCCTGCTTGCCGGATATCTGTCCGCGGTACAGCTCGTGACCCGGCGCCAGGGTGCGCAGGCCAAAGGGTGTGCGCAGCTCTCGCGTGACGGCCTCAAGCATGCGGCGCGCGTGCGGCCGGCTGATCAGTTTGAATGGCAGGCTGGCGGCCAGCAGCTGGTTGGGCCGCAACGAAACGTCCGAGTTTACGCCGTCATAGCTGTCGGCCAGGTAGCCTGCGTCCTCCAGCCAGAACACCCGCTCGAAGTTGTCTTCCAGCAGTGCCTGCACGGGCGACCAGCCCTCAAGGAACGCGACCTCACCATCCTGGCGTGCGAGGCGCAGGGCGTACTGCACGGCGTTGAAAAACAGCGCGTTCAGTTCAACCGCAAACGGTGCTCGCGGAGTCACCGCATGGCCGTCGATCTGCGCGTCCATCCAGGTGCCCGGGCGCGGCCGTAGGTCCACGCTCAGCAGGCCGTTGTCGGACACGCATACGCCAGGCGTGCCGTTGCGCAACTTGTCCAGGATGTCGAACACCACAGGAAACCAGCGCCCTGCCGCGGATTTGCCCGCCCGGGTGTGCAGGTCCTGCACGGCGCGGATGAACCACAGGGAGGCGTCCACCGAGAACCAGTCCGAACTCTCGGGCGAGTCGCCCAGCAGGTTGGGTATCAGGCCATCGCGGCGGCAGGCGGCGAAGCGGTCAAGAATGGCGGCCGCCAGCTCGATGCACCCGGTTTCGAGCAGCAGGCCGGGCAGGGCGATCAGCGTGTCGCGCCCCCACTCTCCGAACCAGGGATAGCCGGCGATAATGCCGGGCTGGCCGCTCGCAGATTCGTGGTACACGAACTGGCTTGCCGCTCGCGCCAGCGCGTCGGCGAAATCCTGCACGGCCGGGTCGGCGAACTCCGGCGCCTGGCCGGGTTCCGCGGACAGCTCGGCAGCCTCGCCGGGCAGGCGCAGCGTGAAGGTGAGGCGCGTGTCGGCCTGCAGCGCGACGCGGAAGTAGCCCGGACAGAACAGGTCTTCCTGGTCCGGGTAGCCCCGGCGAGCCTCCTCGGGGTACTTCACCTTGCGGTTCCAGAAACCTGCCGGGACAAACTCAGCGGCGGGTTCGCACAAGCAGTCGATGGCCGGCAACTCGCGATACAGGCGGAACTGCACACCGCGCTCGGCGGGATGGGCACGGCCGTCAAGGAACGGGTTTTCGTATGCAAGCTGGTGCACGCCGCGCGCGGTGAAAAGCGGTGACAGGCGCAACTCGGCCCCCGGGGCGGCGCCGTTTAGGTGGTAGTGGATGCGCAGCTCGTTGCGATCCGGCGCCAGCTCCAATGAGCGCACAAGCGTGACCTCGCCGCATTCGTACTGCCAACTGGGGCCGGCGGGGTTGAAAGCCTTCTGGTGTTCGAAGCCGCGCGGGTGGTCGGTGTTCGCGTAGTGCCAGGAGGCGAGTTCGAAAGTCTTTCCGCCGGAGACGATCACCTCGTTGACGTCGGACAGCACGTGCAGCGGCTCGATGAGCCCTGCGCGGCGCAGCACCAGCAGCCCGTGGTACTTGCGCTCGGGCAGGCGCTGCGGCGTGCCCATGGCGAAGCTTCCCAGGCGGTTTGTCCGTATCCATTCATGCATGTTTCACCTTTGCGTTATCATGCATGTTTTCTTTACAAACCGCCATCATTTGAAGTCGTGGCACTCAGAGATTGATGCTCCGGATGAGTCCAACTCTACCTGTGTTCGAACGTGTGCGCCGGTCGCACTCATCCGCAGGAAGTGGTAAATTCCACTGCGGCCCAACCCGCTTCATTCGGGCACTTTCAAGGCGAGTGTCATACGCGATCGGCGGTCACGAATGCATCAGGCACCCGAAGATGCAGCGTGAATTTTCAGTCAAGAAACCGGCACTTCCGACACACCGGATATTGGAGCTGCAGCTCAGAGCACACCTCGACTGGAACACAGGGGAAAGAGTTAAATGGTTGAAGCCACATCGAGCCGCGCCACGCGTATCAGTCCTCGAAATCAAACGGGCCGGGACGTAAGTCCCGGCCCGTCTTGTCTGCTGCAACTAGCCGCGACGGACTCTTCCGCCGACACGCACCGCAAGCAAGCCCAGCGCCAGCAGGCCGATCAGCATCAGCCACGGCGTGCCATGGCCACCGGTGCTGCAGCCGCCGTCATCGCCGCCGTCACCACCCCCGCCGGAAGGTGCCGCCGTGATGGTGATCGGGTTGCTGTCCACGGTGGCCGCGCCTGCCGTGAAGCGCAACACGAAGCCCACGCCGGCCTTGTTGATCGACAGGCTGGCGAAGGTCACCCGGCCATCTACCGCTGGTACTCCCGTCGCGCCGCCGAGTGTCGAGCCGCCCGCCGGGTCGGTGACGATGCTGGCCGTCACCACGGTGGAGTTGTCGCCCAGCACGCGGTTGCCCAGGGCGTCTCGCAGCTCGATCACCGGCTGCGGCGAAAGCGGGGTGGTCGCCGCCGCGCCGCCGGGCTGGGTGATGATCACCAACTGGGAAACCGGCCCGGTCACGATATGGTCAACCAGCAGGGGCAGTCCCGCCACGATGTCCGTCGTGGTGATGCCGCCCGGCAGCAGGTTTACGGACAAGCCGCCTGCGTAACCGTTGCCCGACGCCGCAAACCGCACCGACACGCCCCAGTGCTGCGGAGTGCCGGCCACGATCAACTGCGGCACGCCCGCACCGGCCAGGTCGAAGGTCATGGTGCCGCCGCCGCCGTAGGCCGCGTTGAGCGTGGCCGCAGCGAACTCTTCGCCGGTGTCGTAGGCGCCGTTCTGGTTGGCGTCTTCGAACAGCGTGAAGCTGGCAACGTCCGCTTCATCCAGCGACGTACCGTAGGCGTCTACCTCAAGCGTCACGCCGTTCACCACCACGTTGCCCGGCGCGGCAGACAGGCCGAACAGCAGCACGGTCTGGTGGGTTACACCGCTGTCGGTGACCAGGCCGGCGGGCAGACCGGCGCTCTCGTCGGTGATCGTCAGCTGGTTGGCGGCGTCATTCCAGGTCACGTCGGTGCCAACCACGGCCGCGTCGTTGTCGAAGGTTTCAGCCTGGGCCGCGGTCACGTTGAAGCCCACCACGCCGAAGCCGAAAGGGCTGCCGGCCGGCACGCGGAACTGCACGGGGTTGCTGCCGGACATGACGTTCACGAACAGGCCGCCGCCGCCGGTGTTGACACTGTTGTCGAAGTAGTTGTTGTCCCAGTACGCCGCACTGCCGACTGCCAGGCCCTGCAGCGAGATGTGCGAAACGGTCCCACCGCCCTGGCCGGTGTTGTTGGTGAACAGGTTGTCGTTGAATGCGCGCACTGTGGCGTTCGGCCTGATCCACACTCCGTTGCTGTTCATGGCGTTGAAGGTGTTGCCGATCAGGTAGACGTTGAGCCCGCCAACGTAGATCTTCACGCTGGGCGTGCCGCCGACGCTGGTTCCGCGGTCCACGTCGCAGTTCCACATCACGGTGTAGTTGGTTTCCGGCACGGTGACGACCTGGTACGAGCCCTCGCCGCCCAGGGTGGCGTCAACCAGCATGACTTCGGCGAAGTGTCCGGCGATCAGGCCGTTGCCCACACCGCTCAGGTTGAAGTCCAGCGTGCAGCCGTTCTCGGCGCGGAACTTGGCGCCCATGTGCTCGGTGACCGGGGGTGCTGCCAGCCCCACGGTCATGGCCGCGACGCCCACCTTGATGAACGGGGTGCGCAGGATCGCGGCATCGAGGTTCAGCTCGGCCCCGCTGCCCTCCCAGTCTGCCGGTGCGGGCGGCGGCGGAACGGGCGGCACTACGCTGTCGGACTCACCGTCCAGTACCATTACGGCGATGGGGCCGGCGGTGCCCGGGTCAACCACGGTCTTGTCCAGCACAACTTCACAGTTGGTGATGTTGAGGACTGCCCCACCGCTCTCCTGCTCGATGGTCGAGCCGCCGGTGCCGGAGTTGTCGGTGGTGTCGCCCTCGATGGTGAGATACCAACCCATGTTGACGATGCCGGTGCCTCCGGTGACGCGGGTGAAGTTGTATTCGCTGTGCTCACCGAAGTTGCTGCCGTTGTCCACTTCACGGATCGTGATGCCCAGGAAGTTCGCGTCGGCGTTGCCCATGGTCAGGGTGCCCTGCACGCCGAAGTTGCCGTCGCCCACCTGGATGTCCGAGCCCGCGGCTGAAGTCCAGACCGTGGCCTGGGTCGAACCCGAGAGGTTCAGGTCGCCGGCAAGAATCATCAGGCCGGACTGGGTCACGCTGGTGGTGCCAGCAACCGAGGTGACGATCAGAAAAGAGCCGCCGGCGCTGAAGTCGATGGCTTGTGCGCCGCCGGTCAGGTGCACGGTGGGGTCTGTGTTGGAGTTGCTGGGGCCGATCACGCGGTCGTCGGCCGCGCTGAGGTCGATGTCCGCGTCGAAGTAGTGGTTGCCTTCACCGACGTCCAGGCGACCGGCGGCAGTGACCACGAAGTTGCCGTTGAAGCGCAACGTGGCCATGTTGGTGGTGGTCGCGCCGTCCTGGTCCGCGCCGAAGTCGCAGTTGTTCACTATGACAGTGCGCGCAAACGTTACGTCCGATCCGAGCGCCACCAGGGAGTCCTGCCAGCAATAGAAGTCGAGGGGCATGGTGAATGTGCCGGTGAACAGCACGTTGCCCTGGACCACGAATGTGCCGGGGCTTACGGAAGCCTGCAGGCTGCCGCCGGCGCCGACCGTCACGACCGTCCCGTAGGTGACGAAGTCGTTGTCGCCGAAGTTGAGCGTGCCGTTCACGACCAGGTCGTTGTTGACGAAAATGGACGGAGACGTCGGAAGCCCGTCCGGGAAGGTGAGTGAGGCCGCGGCGTTAACTGTCAGGTAGTCGAAGCGCGGCGGCTCAGACCAGTTCGTAATGGTCGCGACGTCCAGCAGCACCAGCGTACCGCCCACCACCACTCGAGACTGGTCAAAGTCGAACTCCAGGTTCTCGTGGTTGTTGAAGTCAACCAGCGCACCGTTCAGGTTGACCGTGAAGATGCCCGATACGCTGCCGTCATCCCAGGCGCTGGCGTCAGCCGAGTAGACGATGTCACCGGCGATGTTCACGACCGGCGAGCCGCCTGTATCGGCGGGCATCAGGTAGCCGCCGAGATCGATATCGTTGAAGTTGACCACGCTGGTCGCGGTCGTGTTGTTCACCTGCAGGTCGGTGTCGATGTCGATTGCCAGAAGGCCCTGCACGATCAGGCTGCTCTGGTCACGCACCACCAGCGAAAGCGCGCTGGTGGCTGTATTGAGCGTGACGGTGTCGGCGAAGGTGTAGCCGGTGCCGGCGCCGCCCGAAGAATCGAGGTCGGCCTGTATCTCGAGCGTGCGCACCGTCGCGCTGCCGCTCTGGAATGTTACGGCGTCGCCAGCGCCCAAAAACAGCGACGCGCCCGACGAGCCGGTCAGCGTCACGTTGCCCGTCAAGACCAGCGTGAGGTTCAGGTTCGGGTTGGCGCCCGAGTTCACGGTGATGCGCTGCAGCGTGTTGGTCAGGCCGGTCACGTTGGTCGGCGCAGTGGCCGAGGTGCCGTCGAACGACGCCTCGTCAGCGGCCGTCGGCGCCACTCCGCCGACCCAGTTGGTACCCTGGCTCCAGGTGGTGCCATCGCCGGCGCCGCTCCATACGATAGTCGCCGCGCCCAAGGCAGGCGTCAACAGCAGCGCCGCCCCCAGCATCAGCATGGTTTTCATGGTTCGTGCACTCATCGCGGATCCCTTTCCTCGTTTCGCGGATAATCGATGCGTTGCGTGGGGAATTTTTCCCGCCTGGCAGGAATTCTCCGCATGAGGTTCCTCCTCGACCTGCGGAAAGCTCGCTGGGTACGGTACTCGCTCTCCACTTCTCAGTTTCAACCTCTGTCTTGCGCAAGCCGTGCCAATCAGCCCGACCAAAAGAAACAGGCCGGGACGCGGAGTCCCGGCCTTGTCCTGTCTGCCGCAGTTAGACGCGACGAATCCGGCTGCCCACGCGCAGTGCCAGCAGGCCCAGCGCCAGCAGGCCGGCCAGCATCAGCCATGGCGTGCCGTTGCCGCCCGTGCTGCAGCCGCTGTCGTCGTCGCCGTCTCCGCCTCCTGAGTCGGGAACCAGGGTCTCAAGCCCGCGGCTGTACTTGACGTTGGTGGCGCCGGACACGGCGTCCGTGTTCATCCAGATCGCGTGCACGGTCTGGCCTTCCGGCTCGGGACGCAACTGGGATTCCTCGTCTTCCGCGTCCACAGTGGCTTGCGAGAGCAGTTGCACAGGCTCGAAAGTCAGGCCATCGTTGGTGGTCCGGGTAATGTAGATGCTCAGGTTGATCACCCGGTCCGCAAGGTGCTCGTACTGGTTGACCTCAGTACCCCAGGCGACCACGAACGTGCCGGTGGCCTGCGGCCGGGCAGGGTCTGTGTTCTTGGGCGTCTTCACGATACGCGGCTCACGCACGCTGATCTTGGTGTTCGTGATATTGGTGAGGTTGCGAGGCGCTTCCCAGGTGTCGCCACCGTCGAAGCTGCGACGAATGAAGAAGTTGAAGTTCGCCAAGTCGGTGTAGCGCGCCAGGGTGCCGTCGTTGGTCCAGGAGTAGCCGATGATGATCTCGTCGCCGTCCACTTCGCCGCGGTGGGCTAGCGCGTTCTCGATATTGTCGTCGTCGCTGTCGGCCGTCAGGCCCAGGCGGCTGCTCATGTTCAAGGGCTTGGCGCTGCCGGCCGCCAGCTCGCGGTCGCTGCCGGTGTTGAGCCCCGTCGGCAGCGGGTAGGTCCCGGTGCTGCTGAAGTTGATCGACGGATACAGGTCTTCCGGGCGCAGGCCGGTCGAGTTCATGTCCGCGGCGTTCTTGCGTCCCGTGCGCACCATGATGTCGGCCGGGCCGCCCTGGTCGTACAGGCCCTGGCGGTACACGAAGGCGAACAGCAGGCCGGTGGTCGGGCCCGGCGTGCCTTGGTTGACGATGCGGACGCGGCGGGCGTTCTCGGCGGGGTCGCTGATGATCCAGCCCTGGCCCTTGGTGACGTCGCTGGTCAGGCCGTAGGCGTGGCTTTCAAAGCCGATTTCGCTGGTGGTCACCTGGCTGAACGGTGAAACCACGTGATAGCGGATGTACTTGCCGGTGTCGAACTGCTCCAGCGCCTTGGTTTCCTCGTATGCGATCACGGCGCTCTGGCCGATGATTGCCACGTTGGCGCGGGAAGCGCGCTCCGGGCCGTACTCGAGATTGTCCTGGTCGCGGGATGTGAAGTTGTCCGTGACGCGCACGCCGGCCGGGAAGCCGGTGAAACCGGCGCCGTTCATGGCCGAGCGCGTGACGGCGGTGTACCAGACGTCGGTGCCCTGGCTGGTCTTGGCGCCGCTGCCGCCGTCGCCGGGGCCTTCCGCCTGGCCGGGCTGCAGGCCGTGCGGGTCTTCCTGCCAGACCAGCGCGAAGCCGGCGCCGGTCTGGTGGGCGTTGGTCTGCTTGGAGTCGCGCACGCCGTCGGAAAGCTGCTGCATGGTCCAGGTCAGGCCGGCGTCCTTGGTCCAGGCGACATAGGTGCACTGGTAGGGAACTTCGACGCCGCCGAACTCAGGGTAGGCGACCTTCTTCTGGGCGCCGTTCAGCAGCGCGTTGTAGCTGGCGGAGAAGAAGATGATGGCGTTCTTGCCGGTCTGGGTGGTGCCCATCAGGGTGGGCTTGTCGCAGTCGCCCCAGTAGGTGGTCTGGCCCAGGGGGCCTACGCCGTCGGGGTCGGCGGTGGCGCTGAACAGGTTGGTGAAGTTGGTGATGTTGACCGGCTGCGACCAGGTGACGCCGTGGTCGGTGGAGCGCGTGACGAACAGGTCGCGCGCGCCGCGCAATTCGCCGGTGTAATCCCACACCTGGTTGGCCGGGTTGGGCGAATCGGCGTAGACGCTGATCAGCGTGTCCTCATAGATGCCGGAACCGCTGGCGGTCTCGTATTGCAGGTAGACCAGTTTGCCCTTGTAGGCCGCCTCGCCGTCTATGCCGGTGGTCGGCGTGACCGACAGGTCCACCGGCGTGCTGAGTGCAAGCTGCAGGCCGGCATAAGCAACACCCGCCAGCAGCGCCAGCCCGAGGGCTGCGAGTGTGCTGCGCCGCGCCATTTTCGTCCAATTCCGTTTCATGATGCTCTCTCCGTGTGGTCGATGAACTTGTCTTGACGCTTGCTGATGCAACCGGCGTGCCAACATCTCCTGGACGAGAAAAGCCGCGCTGTTGCGCGGCTTTTCGGTGACGCCAAAGCTGGCTTCTTCATGCGGACTGCAAGTAGGAGTCGCGCAGGGCCGCCTTTGCGCGGTGCAGGCGCGACATCACAGTGCCCACCGGCACCTTCAGTTTGCGGGCGACCTCGGTGCAGCTCATGTTGCAGATGGTGCTGAGCAGGAAGGCGTCGCGGTATCGCAGGCTCATGTCCTCCAGCCCTTTCTTCAGGCGCTCGTCCAGCGATTGCAGGAAGCGCTCGTCTTCCAGGATCTCCGCGGGCGACATGGCCTCCAGTTGCGGACGCGTGTCGGGCAAGTCGCCAGCAGGCACGATGTTTTCCAACCCTTCGATCGAGCCGGCCTGCACGCGCGCCTTCCGGCGACGGCAGTCGCTGAAGAACAGGTTCGACATGATGCGCGAAAGCCAGGCCTTCAGGTTGGTGCCCTGCTTGTACTGGTGGAAGCGCTCAAAGGCCCGGGCGAAGGTTTCCTGCACCAGGTCCTCGGCGTCGGAAGCGTTGCGTGTGTGGTAGTAGGCCTGGCCGAACAGGAACTGACGGTGTGGCAAGGCTTGTTGTTCGAACAACTGGCAGCGGCTCTCCGACCTTTTCATGGGGTCCCCTTTTCACACTGTGTGGAGACCCATGAATGCAACTGCCGTGCCAGAACTCTCCTCAGCGGGAAAGGCCGAACTTTTCGATGCGGTAACGAATCTGGTCGCGGTTCAAGCCAAGCAGCTTCGCGGCCTGCGTCTGGTTGCCGCTGGTGCGCTCCAGGGCCTGCTCCACCAGGCTGCGCTCCAGCTGCTCCAGGTTTACGCCCTCGGCCGGCAGCTCGATGTCGTCGCGCAGGGCGCCGCCTTTCCCCAGCGTGCTGAACGCCTCGCGGCCCAGCCTGTCGCGCTCGCACAGCAGCACGGCGCGCTCGATGGCATTGCGGAACTCGCGCACGTTGCCGGGCCAGCTGTAGCCGGTCAGCAGCTTGAGGCCTTCCTTGTCAACGCCGCGGACCGGCTTACGGAACTCCTCGGCGAAGCGCTGTGCGAAATATTCCGCAAGCAGGGGAATATCCCCCACCCGCTCGCGCAATGGCGGCAGCTCGACTGTCAGTACGTTCAGGCGATAGAACAGGTCCTCGCGGAAGCCGCCGGTCTTGACCTCTTCCTTCAGGTCACGGTTGGTGGCCGCGATCACGCGCACATCCACCTTCAGGTCCTGGTTGCCGCCCACGCGGCGGAAGGTCTTTTCCTCGAGAAAGCGCAGCAGCTTCGCCTGCAGGATTGGCGACATCTCGCCGATTTCATCCAGGAACACGGTGCCGCCGTCGGCCTGCTCGAACAGCCCCTTCTTCTGCTGGCGCGCGTCGGTGAAAGCGCCCTTTTCATGGCCGAACAGCTCGCTTTCCAGCAGCGCGTCGGGCAAGGCGCTGCAGGTGATGTTCACGAACGGCCCGTCGCGCCGCTCGCTGTTGTAGTGCACGGCCTTGGCGGCCAGGTCCTTGCCCGTGCCGCTCTCGCCTGTGATCAGCACCGTGCTGGCCGGTGAGCGCGCGATCTTGCCCATCAGGGTTTTGGCTTCCTTCATGGCGGGCGAACTGCCGACGATGTGGTCGAAGCCGTAATCCGAGGCGGACTTCTCGTGCACCGCGCGCAGTTCGCGGCGCAGGCGGCTGGTTTCCAGTGCGCGCCCGCAGATCAGCGCCAGTTCGTCCAGGTTGACCGGCTTGGTGATGTAGTGGTGGGCGCCGGCCAGCATGGCGGCAACGGCCGTCTCGGCGCTGCTGTCGCCGGTCATCATGATGACGGGTGTGTCCGGTGCCGCGGCGCGGAACTCTTCCAGCAGCTGCAGGCCGTTGGCGTCTGGCAGGCCGACGTCCAGCAGCACCAGGTCCGGGTTCTCCTGCAATGCTACCCGCGCGGTTGCGGCGTTTTCGGCTTCGGAAACCTGCAGTCCCTGCTGGCGCAGGCGTTCCTGCACCGACCAGCGGATTAGGGATTCATCGTCGACGACTAGGACCATGGAGGACATGCGGGTCCGAGACTACTCAGATTCGTCGGACTCGGCCATTGCCGATACTACAGTGGCGACGAGTTCTTCGATATCAAACGGCTTGTTCAGGAAGCCGCGTACGCCAAGGCGTTCGGCCAGTTCCTCCACGGCCGCCGTGCCGTAGGCGGTCATGATCCAGACCGGACAATCGGGGTGATGTACGCGAAAGGCCTTGAGCACATCCAGGCCGCTGATGTCGGGCAGGCGCAAGTCCAGCAGGGCGGCGCAGATACCGTTGTGGCTGATCAGGTCGAGGGCGTCCGCGCCGTCGCCGGCTTCAAGTACCTCCAAGCCGGCGGCCTGCAGGCGTTCACGCAGTGACCAGCGGATCAGCGCCTCGTCATCCACGACCAGTACTCGGCTTCTAGATTCTGCGCACATCGCGATACCCTGATGTCCCACGGCGGACTGAAAAAGCCAGTCCGCGCTGGAAAGGGTGCACTTTCCGTGCCACATTGTACTCGAACGGGGCGAAATGAGAGTCGACCTTTCTTGATGGGACTTGCATCGCAAGAGGATTCACTCCAATCGGCCTCACCCGGCATTTCCGGCGGGATATGGATAGCCACAGTTGTGGCTATCGCGGCGGCCTTTACGCTGGATGTTGTAACGCCGCTTCGCTTGGCCGGGGGTGAACCTTACGTCCTGGTGGTACTGATCGGCCTGTGGACCCCTAGCCGCAAGTTCCTGTGGGGATTGGCCGGAACCTGCCTCGCAGTGACCATACTTGGCACGTTCTTCTTCGATCCCGACTTGGGCGAGTCAATCTTTCTCACGCATCGTGTGACGACGGTGGCGGCAATCATCATCTGCGCCGCGCTGGTCCACTATCAACTCAGCCTCCGCGACAAAGTGATGGAGGCCCGCCGCCGATCTCGCGACTACCTCGACGTGGCCGACGTGCTGTTTGTCGGTCTGGACACGAACGGAAACATCACGCTCTTGAATCGAAGAGGTTGCGAACTTCTCGGCTATAAAGAACCGGAGGTGCTTGGCAAGAACTGGTTCTCGACCTTCGTCCCGCAGGACGTGGTGGAGGAGCTTCGGGTAGTCCACGCAAACAATGTGACCGGCACTGCCGACGGGCCGACTTCTCACGAAAATCCCGTGCGAGCTAAAGATGGAACCCTGCGCCAGATCCGCTGGGTAAACCTCACCCTTCGCGACAGCAACGGCCGCGTTACGGGCACGCTTTCGTCCGGGGAAGACGTCACGGACCTGAAACGCACCGAGCAGCAGCTTGTGGCCAGCGAGGCCGACCTGGTCCGAGCACGCAACGAGCTTTTCGCAACGGAGCAGTTGATGGCGGCCGTGGTGGAGACCGCCGTCGAGGGCATCATCACTATCGACCCCCAGGGCCTCATCCAGACCGCCAACGCGGCCGCCTGTCGAATCTTCGGCTACAAGCGCGAAGAGATGGTGGGCAACAATGTCTCCATGTTGATGCCGTCACCGGAGCGCGACGAACATGACGGGTATCTGCGCAAATATATGGAAACAGGCGTTGCCGGCATCATCGGCCAGGGCCGGGAACTGGTTGCATTGCGCAAGAGCGGCGAGCGGTTTCCGATTCACCTGGCGGTCAGCGATGTGCGGGATCACACGGTGCGGCTCTTCACCGGCGTGGTGCGCGACCTGACCGTGGAAAAGCGCATGCAGAAGAAACTGCAGGAGCAGGAAGCGCTGGCCGCCATCGGCCAGATGGCGGCCGTGGTGGCCCACGAAGTGAAGAACCCCCTGGCGGGCATCGCCGGTGTAATCCAGGTGCTGCGCGGCCGCTATGCGAAGGACTCGGGCGAGCACCAGATCATGGGCGAGGTGCTGACGCGCATCGACGCGCTGGTGGAGACGCTGCAGGATCTGCTGCTGTACGCACGCCCTCGCGATTTGAAGCTGGCGGACGTGCCGCTGAACGAGTTGCTGGCGGAAACCGCCCGGCTGCTGGCGGCCGACCCGCGCTCGCATGATGTGAAGGTCGAAATGCCGGCAACTGAATGCAGGCTGAAAGTGGACGTGGACTACCTGCGCGAGGCGCTGCTGAACATTTACCTGAACGCCGCCCAGGCCATGCAAGGCAAGGGTGAAATTCGCACCGAGCTGCACAATGACGAAGAGCTATGCATCCTGCGGATCGCGGACACGGGGCCGGGCATTCCGCCGGAAGTCCGCCATAGGGTGTTCGAGCCCTTCTTCACCACGAAGGGCCGCGGCACCGGCCTGGGCCTGGCGCTGGTCAAGCGCGTGATCGAGCGCCACGGGGGCGAAGTCGCCATTGACTGCCCGCCTGAAGGCGGCACCGTGGTCACGCTGACACTGCCGCATTTACAGGGTTCTACGACTACCTGATTGCCACCCCGCGCACAGTATCACGCACCATGCGCAGCACCCGGGCGGGCGGTTGTGCCTGGATGTCCTCGTCGGGGACCTCGTAGCCCAGGTCTTTGCGCAGCCACAGCAGCGCGTCCACGGCCATGATCTCCAGCGCCGTATCGTACTGCAGGCGCACCAGGCCGGCCTCCGGGCTGGTCAGCGCCCAGGTCTGGTCGTCGATGCGCAGCAGCTGATAGCGCGGGCGCATGCCGAAGCGCTCGATCAGCTCGAAGTAGGGAGCGGTTTCAAACTTCGCGGTCTGTGTGAGCATCATGGCTGACTCCACTAGGCGGGCCTGCGCAGGTTGGTGGCGGCAATAGCCAGGAAGCGCGGGTTGGCCGCCACGCTGGCGAAGTCCGGGTGATCCGCGCCCGGGCGGGCATGACCCGCGTCGATAGCGGCTTCCATCGCATCCAGGCAGCGCGCCTCGGCACGGTCACGCGCCGGGCCGCGCTGCACGCCCAGGGCGTGGACGGCGAAAGCCACCGCCAGGTCCCAGGCGGCACTTGCCGCCTTGTTCGGCGCCCGGCCGGCGGCTTCCTTCAGCGTGTTGATCCGAACCGTAGGCCGGCTCCACAACTGCTGGTTCATGCGCTGCACGTAATCCTCGGCCGGGGCGGCTTCCTCCACCGCGTATTCGGGCACCTCAGCGACGGAGCGCCACACGCCGCTGCTGCCGCTGTCACGAAGCCTGAAGACTGAAGGATTGGGTTGGACGTTCCGCATCTCTCACCTGCTGCCGGTTCTGCCGGTCGGAAAAGCAACAGGCGTGCCATTACTCCGGGAAAGGCCGCGCAAGCGGATTCGTTTCATTGATCGCGGAATTTTCCGCAGCCTCGGGGATTTCCTCGCGCAGGTCTAGCGCGGACAGACCCGCACGGCCGGGTCATGGCTGGCATTGCCTTTGCTTCATCTGGAGAAACAACCGGGAGCGCAACATGGAAAACCGCCAGACCTGGAAGCCGCTGCTCGCCGCCGGACTTGGCTTCGCCAGCCTTGCGCTGGCGTTCCTCGCCATCGGCACCCATGGCTGCGAAGGCGGCCAAGATGCCGGCGGAGGGTCCGGCGGCACTGCAAATGTGCCCCCGGTGACCCGGCCAGGACCGGTGCCGCCTTCACCGCCGCAGCCGCCCATCGTGCTGCCGGCCGTGATCGACGCCCAGGACGGCCACTTCCGCACTCATGTGGTGTGCTCCACCTGCCACACCAACGCCGCGGGCGCCACGGCCATGCGCGACAGCGCGGCCCGCGAGATCGCACCTGTCAACCTGTGGCGCGCAACGATGATGGCGAACTCGTTCCGCGACCCCTACTTCCGCGCCGTGCTCGCGGCCGAGAAAGACCACCACCCGCAGCACGCCGCGCTGATCGAGGACACCTGCCTGACCTGCCACGCCCCGCAGGCGGCCTACGAGGCCCACCAGTCGGGCGGCGTGCAGACGCTGGCCGAGTTGTACACCGGCGCCACGCCGCGCGCGCAGGTCGGCATTGACGGCGTCACCTGCACCCTGTGCCACCAGGTCGAGCCCACGGGCCTGGGCACGCCCGCGACCTACACCGCAAAGTTCGTGATTTCGCCTAACAAGGTCGCTTACGCCCGGCACGCCAACCCCTTCAGCAACCCCATGGTCGGCACCAGCGGCTACACACCCACCCAGGCAAGCCACACCAGCCAGAGCAAGATGTGCGCGACCTGCCACACGCTGCACACCCCGGTGCTGGACCTGAACAACAACATCACCGGCAACACGTTTCCTGAGCAGGCGCCTTACTACGAGTGGCGCAATTCCATCTTCAGTACAGAGGCCGCGAGTCCGACCACGCAGGCCGCCGACTGCCAGACCTGCCATATGCCCAGCGTCAGCCAGGACGGCATTGCCATCAGCACCCGCATCGCACGGCGCCCCGCAGGCGACGACTTTCCGCCTATAAGCCCGCGCCAGCCCTACAGCCGCCACAGCATGATCGGCGGCAACACGATCATGCTCTCGATCCTGCGCGATCGTGCCGCGGACCTGAACCCGGCCGCGAGCGCGGCCGACTTCAACCACCTGATCGACCGCACCCGCGACCTGCTCGAGAACGACACCGCCGACGTCACCATCACCAGCATCAACCTGGCCGGCGGCACGCTCGATTTCGATGTGCTGGTCGCCAACCGCACCGGCCACAAGTTCCCCACCAGCTACCTCAGCCGACGCGCCTGGTTGCGCGTGCTGGTGAAAGACGCAAGCGGCGGGGTGGTGTGGCGCAGCGGCGACTACGACAGCGCCGGCCGCATCCTCGACGGCGCAAACCAGCCCCTGGCCAGCGAGGCCGCCCACGGGCCGATCCAGCCGCACCGCCAGTCGATCAGCGGGCAGGACGAAGTTCAGATCTACGAGGCCGTGGGCGCTGACGTGGCGGGCAACGCGACCTTCAGCCTGCTGTTCTGCAACAGCTACTACAAGGACAACCGCCTCCTGCCGCAGGGCTGGTCGGACACCCACCCGGACATCAACCACATGCGCCCCCAGGGGGTGACCGGCGACGGCGACTTCGGCGGCGGCTCCGACAGCGTGCACTACCAGGTCAGCGGCCTGGCGGCGGGCAGCTACACCGTGGAAGTGCAGCTGTTGTTCCAGACCATCAGCGCGCGCGAAGCCGCGGAGGTGTTCCTGCACGACTACCTGCGCGAAGTGAACGTGTTCCGCCAGTACTACGAGGCCGCACAGCGCACGCCGGAGTTGATTGACGAGGACACCGCTACGACGCCGTGATCAGCCGGCGTTCTCTTCGACCACGCTGCGCAGGATCTGCTCCGCGGCGTGCGGCGCACTGCGCGCCTTTGCGGCGGCCTGCATGCGCCGGCGCAGTTCGGGATCGCCCAGGAACTTGCCGATCTTGTACTTCAGCGCGCCGGGGCTGCGCGCAATCAGCGCAGCGCCGTTCTCCGTCACGTACTCGGCGTTACGCTCTTCCTGGCCCGGGATCGGGTTGGGAATCAGCATCGGCAGGCCCATCGCCAGGCACTCGGCCGTCGTCAGCCCGCCGCTCTTGGTCACGCACAGGTCGGAGACCGCCATGTACTCGTAGATGTTGTCCACGAAGCCCAGCGCCAGGCAGCGGCTGCCCGCTGGCGCCGGCACATCCGCGACCTTCTCGCGCATGCGCTCGTTGCGGCCGGCGATGGCGATCACCTGCACGGGCGCGAAGCCCATGATGGTTTCCACCAACCTTGGCAGGCCGGCCGCGCCCCAGCCGCCGCTCATGGCCAGCACGGTGGGGATTTGCGGGTCGAGGTCGAACTTTGCGCACAATGCCGCGCGGTCGTACTCTCGGCCGAACTGGGGCATGATCGGGATGCCGCACTGGCGCACGCGCTCGCGCTCGATCCCCTTTTCCACCAGTTCTTCGACGGCCTCGCCGCTGGCGACGAAAATCCGCGTGGCGTTGAGTTGCGCCCAGAAGCCGTGGGCGACGTAGTCGGTGACGCACAGGTTCAGCGTAAAGTTGACCCAGTCCTTTCCTTCATAAGGAAGCAGGATCTGAGCCGGCAGGAAGTGCGAGCACAACACGTGGTCCGGCGCGAACTCGCGCAGCATGGCGCGGAAGCTGGCGAACTCGATGCGATCAAATGCCCGAATGATCGCGGCCTGGCGCTTCTGCGCCCTGGGGCGGTCGCCCTTGTTGAACAGGTAGCCCCACAACTCCGGCGCGCGGTCCGCCAGTTTCAGGTAGCTGGCGGCGTAGGCTTTTCGATAAATCGCGGCCGTGTAGTCCAGGATGTCTACGTTGCGCACTTCGGCGTCCGGGTACAGCTCGCGCGCGCGGACTTCAAGCGCCTGGGCGGCGCGCACGTGGCCGTAACCGGCGAGGGCGGAAATCATCAGCAGGCGCATGGCGTTCCTCGGGTCGCACCGCCAGTAGACCTCCCCAACGCAAACGCGCATCAAGAAAATGTGAAGGCGGCGCCTGCACCCCGGCCGCCCCATGCGGCCGGCTCGTCACGGGCCTGCTCGAGCATCGGCAGGCGCCGCCTTCGTTTACTGCTTGGGCACCTCCACCGGCGCGGCCACTTCGCGCGCGAAGGGGTGCGCCGGCTCATGCTTCACGCCGCGCGCGGGAATGGCGCCCAAGGCGCGCAACTCATCGGCGACCGGGCTGTCCAGCGATCCGCCGCTGAACACCGCCACCTTGCCGTCGAGCGGACGGGCCTTGAACGCGTGCTCGCGCGAAGCACCGATCACGATGATGGCAGGCGTCCACTCGGCCGCGTTGGCCAGCAGCGTGGGCAGTGCTTCCAGCGTCGTCTCGGCGATCGTCTCACGCGGCGTGCCGCCGCGCGCCACCACCACCACAGGCTCGGCGGCGTCGCGGCCGGCGACGATGAACTCGCGGCTGATCTCCGCGGCGCTGTGCACACCCATGTAGACCACCACCGGGCCGGGGTACGCCGCCCAGGAGCGGAACTCGGCCGCGCTGCTGCCCGCCCCGCTGAAGACCGCGAAGCCGCGCTTGAGCCCGCGTGTGGTCAGCGCCACGCCCGCAGTGCCCAGCACGCCGTTCAGCGAGGTCACGCCCGGGATTACACGGAACGGAACGCCGGCGTTGTGCAGCGCTTCCACTTCTTCGGTCCCCCGTCCGAAGATGAACGGGTCGCCACCCTTGAGCCGCACCACGTTGCGGCCGAGCGAGCCCTCGCGCACCAGGATGCCGTTGATGGTTTCCTGCGCGGTCTGCTTGCCGAAGGGCAGCTTGCCGACGTCGATGTGCTCGGCCTGCGGGGCGAGCGCCAGGATTTCCGGGCACACCAGGTTGTCGTGCACCACCACGTCGGCGCGGCCCAATGCGCGGGCGGCGCCGATCGTCAGCAGGTCCGGGTCTCCGGGGCCTGCGCCCACCAGTGTCACGATGCCGGGTTTTTCATTCATGACTGTGCCTCCTGCCTGCGCTGGTGCAGGCCGCACTCCGTCTTGGCCAGTCCGGCCCAACGGCCGGCGCGTTCCTGTTCACCATCTTTCACCGCGCGGGTGCAGGGCTCGCAGCCCACGCTGCGGTAGCCCATGCCGTGCAGCGGGTGCTGGGGCAGCCCGTAGTTGCGCAGTTCCTCGTCGATCCACTTGCGCGACACGAACGCCAGCGGCTGCACCTTGAGCAGGCCGTCGGGCAGCAATTCCAGCACGTTGCCGTTCGCGCGCTCGCCGCCCTGTTCGCGGCGCAGGCCGCTCACCCAGGCGCGCTTGCCCTGGCGCAGGCGGCCCAGCACCTGCACCTTCCGGATGTTGCAGCACAGGTCGGGGTCGCGCTCCCACAGCCGCTCGCCGTAGATCTCGGCGAACTCCTGCTCGCCGAAGCCGCTGCCCACGGCCAGCAGCTTCAGGCCGAACTGTTCGCGCAGCTGCCGGTAGTAGGCCAGTGACTCCGGGAACAGCTTGCCGGTGTTGATCAGGAACGTGGGGTGCCCCGGCGCAAGCTCTTTGAGGTACTGGGCCAGCAGCACGCCGCCCGCGCCCAGGGCGCTGGTCACGAGCAGCGAGTCGCCGTACGTCTCCAGCGCCCACTGCAGGATTTCGCGCGGCGAACGCGTCTCGAGCGCCGCCGACGCGGCCTCAGCCTGTGCGCCGTCCGCGGGCACGGCGACCTCCGGCAGCGTCGCCGCCCATTCGCCTTGCTCCAGCTTCACCTGCCCACGCAGAGCCCGCGCAAAGGCGTGCAGGCCGACACGCTCGATGAACTGCTCGAACGGCTCCGCCTCCAGCGCCTGTTGCGTATACACGCGCACCGCCGCCGTCGCCGCCGCCAGTACATCCCGTTGGCTCAGCAGGTTGGCAAATTGCTGTGCCAGCAGTGTGCGGCCGTAGAGGCGCCCGCCCAGCAGCAGGTCGTAACCCTTCACCACCTGGCCGTTCGCCTTGCCGGCGTTGCCGCGAAAACCGATGTCGTAGAGCTGCGGCTGCGAGCAGCTGTTGGGGCAGCCGCTCACGCTGATGCGCAGGCGTTT
The DNA here is from genome assembly GCA_020638635.1 of Planctomycetota bacterium. Classification (GTDB taxonomy): domain Bacteria; phylum Planctomycetota; class UBA8742; order UBA2392; family UBA2392; genus JACKID01. Next base: position 54,900 of record JACKIE010000008.1, on the reverse strand, counting down.
GGCCCAGGACGGCGCTTCTACGTTCTCCAGCGCGTCCGCCAGCTCGCGCGCGAAGTCATGCGTCTCGACAAAGCCCTTGCGGCAGCTGCTCGCGCCCGGGCAGGCCACGATGTCGCGCGCGCCGAACCAGCCTGAAGGTGGATAGCCCAGCGCCTCCAGCTCGCGCACCAGGCCGGGCACCTGCGCGGCTTCCACGTCCGGAATCGACAGGTTCTGCCGCGCCGACAGCACCAGGGTGGCGGCGCCCGAGCGCTCGGCGGCGCGCGTGATCGCTGCCGCCTGCTCAACGCTCAGGTCGCCGGCCACAACCGGCACCCGCACGCGGAAGCGCCCGTCGTCCTGGACGTGAATGCCGTCCGCGCTGATGCGTACCGGCGGCGCTTCCAGGGTAAGGCGCGGCGCGGTGTCCACCTCGGGCGGCGGCACCCACTTTTCCAGGATCAGGTTGCGCACCCGCGTCAGGCCCAGGTCCTCAAGCACGAACTTCAGGCGCGCCCGGACGCGGTTCTTGCGGTTCGAGTGCTCGTTGTGCACCAGCACAGCGGCGGCCACCAGGCCGGGCACCGCATGCTCCGGCACCTGGCGGAACAGCAGGTCGCCCAGCCGCGGCTCGCGCCCCAGTCCGCCGCCGATCCAGACCGAGAACCGGGTCTGGCTCAATTCCGGCGGCAGTTCGCCGGAATTGTGCCTGACCCTTTTTGCCTCCACGAAACCCAGGTCGTTGATGCGATGCAGCGGCTCGCGGTCGTCGGCCGCGTAGAACGCGATCTTGAACTTCCGCGGAAGGGTCTCGAACTCAGGCTTGCCCGCGAACATGCGGGTCAGCGTTTCCACCACGCGCTGGATGCGCGCCACGCTGGCGCTGGCGGTCTCGCTGCCGGTCACGATGTTACGCACGCTGTCGCCGCAGGCACCCCGGGTGCTGAGGCCCGTGGTCTCGATCGCCTCGATGAACGCCAGCAGCTTCGCCTCGGCCACGCCATGGAACTCCACGTTGGCGCGGGTGTCGATGTGCCACTCGCCGTTGGCGTAGCTGCCCGCAAACTCCGCCAGCGCGTAGGCCTGCGCGATTGTCAGCAGCCCGCCCGGCACGCGCACGCGCACCATGTAGAAGCCCGCCTCGCGCTCCGGGTACACGCCGTCGATCGTCACTTCGCCGTTGCTGCGCAGCACTCGATGCTTCGAGTAGTCCGTCTTCGCAATGTGCCTGACTTCAGGTTCCATTTCGTCTCTCATTTCCAGGCGTGCAGCACCAGCAGCACGCCCGCCGAAGTAATCGCCCAGATCACCAGCCCCACCAGCACCGGCCGCAAACCCACGCGCCGCAGCACGTCCAGCCGCGTGCGATAACCCACGCCCACCAGTGCCACGAAGAACGCGTAGCGCGTCAGGTGGCCGAGCTGCTCGCGCTCCTCGGCCGAAAATGCACCCAGAGCGCTCGCCAGCGCCACGGCGCCAAAGCCCCACACGAAGTACGGCACGCGCTGCAGCAGCGCCTTCGGCAACCCCCAGCCGTGGGAGTGCTGCTGCTTCGGCGTGTACAGCCACAGGTACGCCAGGATCGGCACGCCCTGCACCGCGTTGACAAGCAGCTTGTAGCCGGCCGCGATCCCCATGGATTCGTCGCCGCGCAGGCCGGCGGTCGCCACGGCCTCCGCGCTGTTGGCGATGGTGATGCCCGCTAGAGCGCCGAATTCTCCGGCCTCCAGGCCCGCCAGTTCTCCCAGCCACGGGTACAACAGCAGCGCGATCGCGCCTGACAGCAGCACCGCAAGCATCGCGTACACGGCCGGGACTCCTGCCGCCTTGCGGTCCTGCTGCGCCGCGGCCGTGATGGCCGTGACGCCACAGCCGATCAGCCCCAGGGTGAGCAGACCTGCCAGGCGCGGCGTTAGCAGGCCGAGCTTCACGGCCAGCCGTGCAAGCACCGCCACGCCCAGCCACAACGCGCCTACCAGCAGCAGGCCCCGCCAGCCGATCTGCAGGAACAACCCCGGCTGCAGCTGCACACCCAGCAGGATCAGCCCCACAGTCAGCGGCAGGTGGTACGGCAGCTCCGGCAGGGCGCGGATCCTGCCCGAGCCCAGGCCCGCAAGGATGCCGAACAGCAGCGCCCACACCGCGCCCGGCAGCTGCGGGACGATCAGGTGCGCCAGCTTGGCGACCAGCGCCAGCACGATCAGCACCAGCGTGCCCGCCAGCAGGCCCTGTGTGCGCGCGGCGTCGGCGGCCGGCTCAGATGTGGAGGTCGGCGTCATGGCTACCAGGGAACCAGGCTCAGCAGGCCGATCTTCGCGACGGCGATGAATACCAGCGCCACCATCGCGGCGGTGAAGTCACGTTTGAAAGCTGCGGTGTTCATGGTTCAGTCCTCAAGCATCCAAAAAGAAAGGGCCGCCTTTCGGCGGCCCGTGTCTGCGCGTCTCTTTACGCGTCAACACGAGCCACCCCCGCCCATGCACATGGGGGCCTTGCACTTGCTCAGCTTTGCGGTGTGTGCGGTCATGTTATGCGTGCCCCACCAGCTGCTCGACGCGGATGAAGGCGTTCTGCACCAGGTAGTCCCAGATCTTGTCGGCCGACTGCTCGGGCGATTCGTTCTCGCTGTCCACCGTGACTTCCGAGTTGACGGGGGCTTCGTAGGGGTCGCTGACGCCCGTGAAGTTCTTGATCTCGCCGTGCAGCGCCTTGGCATACAGGCCCTTCACGTCGCGGCGCACCAGCTCATCGAGCGAGGCCGTCACGAACACCTCGATGAAGCGCCGGCTGCCGATCTTGTGGCGCACTTCCTCGCGCACCTCGCGGTAGGGGCTGATCGCGGCGGTGATCACCGGGATCTCGTGCCGCGTCAGCAACTCGGCCACGAAGCCGATGCGCCGGATGTTGGTGTCGCGGTCCTCACGCGAAAACCCGAGCCCCTTGCTCAAGTGCGTGCGCACCACGTCGCCGTCCAGCACCTCGTGGCCGATGCCGTGCCGCAGCAGGCGGCGTGAAATCTCGTCGGCCAGTGTCGATTTGCCCGCCCCCGAAAGGCCGGTGAACCACAGTGTGAATCCTCTTGCGCTTGCCATTGTCGTCTCCGTCAGGTCTGGAAATGAAAGAAGCCACCGCGTTGGCGGTGGCTTCGTGAACAGGTTGGTCTTGAGTTACAAGGCCATGCCCGCGCACGTGCCACCCCGGGGGGCGCACATGCAGCAGCACATCTTGGCCTTGTTTGCGTTCATGGCGCGAAACCATACGGCCGGAAATTGACAGGTCAACAGTGACTCGAAACTTTTTTTCGAACTGTTTTCGGCAATGCTTGAAGCTTGAAGCATTCACACACCCACCGGCGCGCGGAACTCCGCCAGCCTCCGCACCTCGTTCATCAGCTCGCTGAACTCCTCATAGTGCAGGCTCTGGCGGCCGTCACTCAGCGCCTTGGAGGGCTCCGGGTGCACTTCCACCATCACGCCGTCCGCCCCCACCGCCAGCGCCGCCAGGGTCAGCGCTTTCACGTACTCCCGCTTGCCGGCTGCGTGGCTGGGGTCGATCACGATCGGCAGGTGGCTCAGCTGCTTCACCACCGGCACGGCCGCGATGTCAAGCGTGTTGCGCGTGGCGGTCTCGAAGGTTCGCACGCCGCGCTCGCACAAAATCACGCGCGGGTTGCCGGCGTCCACGATGTACTCGGCCGCCAACAGCAGCTCTTCGATTTTGCTGCTCGGCCCGCGCTTCAGCAGCACCGGCTTGTCGGCGCGGCCGACTTCGCGCAGCAGGTCGAAGTTCTGCATGTTGCGGGCTCCCACCTGCAGTACGTCGAGGTAGCGTACGGCGTCGTCCACCTGGCCGATCGCCATCACCTCGCTGATCGCCGCCAGGCCGTGGGCGTCGGCGGCCTCGCGCATCATGCGCAGCCCCGGCACGCCTAGGCCCTGGAAGGCGTAAGGCGAGGTGCGCGGCTTGAACGCCCCGCCGCGCAGGCCCTTGGCGCCCTGGGCCGCGACGTGCGCGGCGACGTGGTGGATCTGCTCTTCGCTTTCGACGGCGCAGGGGCCGGCGATCACGCAGAAGCCGCCGCCACCGAAGCGCGCGCCCGCGGCCTCGATCACCGTGTCCTCGGGATGGTAGTTGCGGCTGACGCGCTTGAAGGGGTGCGCGTCTTCATGCACGTCGCGCACGCCGGGCAGCGATTGCAGCTCGCGCGCGTCGATGGGCAGGCGGCTGGTGGCGGCCGTGACCAGCGTGCAGCCGCAGTCCCGTGAGATAGAGGGTTGGGCGCCGAAGCCCTCGAGGGCACGGATCACCGCGGTGATCTCTTTCAGCGTGGCGCCTGGTTGCATGGTGACGATCATGACCGAACTCCTGTGGTTTGCTGGTTGCAGGCTTCGCGCAGGGGCCGCAGTACATCGGCCACGCTGAGCCCCTGTTCAAGGCCGCGGATCAGCGCTGTGCCGACGATGAAACCGTCCGCATGCTCGCGCAGCTGCTCGATGTGTTGCGGCCTGGTGATGCCGAAGCCGACGCACACCGGCGCCGGCGAAAGCGCGGCGCTTCGCCGGATGTACTCGATGGTCTCAGGCGCGAAGCCTTCACGGGTTCCGGTAACGCCGGCCACGCTGATCAGGTAGGCGAAGCCCTGCGCGCGTCGCAGGATCGCCTCGGCGCGTTCCGGCCGCGTGGTGGGCGCCAGCATGCTGACCAGCACCAGGCCTTGACGCGTAAACACCTCACGCGCCTCCTGCTGTTCTTCGAAGGGCAGGTCGGGAATGATCGCGCCACTGACACCGGCCTTGACGGCGCGCTGTGCGAAGCGCTCAAGTCCGCGGGCCAGCACCTGGTTCACGCTGAGCATCAGCACCACCGGCGGGCCGGCCTTGCGCCGCGTCAGCACGTCCAGGGTGCCTGGCAGTGTCGTGCCGTTCTTCAGGGCCGTTGCGGCGGCGGCCTGGATCACCGGCCCGTCGGCTAAGGGGTCGCTGAAGGGCACGCCCACCTCGATCACGTCGGCGAATTCGCCGGCCTGGGCCAGGTTGTGCTCAAACGCCTGTCGTGTGGGGTGGCCGGCCATCAGGAACGGCAGCAGCGCCTTGCGCCCCTCACCGCGGGCGCGTTCAAAGGCGGTGTTCAGTGCATCAATGCTCACAGCAGCTTCCTTTCCATCAGTGAGGGCAGGTCCTTGTCGCCGCGGCCGGAAAGATTGACGATCACACTCAGGCCGGGGCGCTGTGCCAGCAGCCGCTTTGCGAAGGCCAGCGCGTGGCTGCTTTCCAGTGCCGGGATGATGCCTTCGCGCCGCGCCAGCAGCTTGAACGCCTGCAGCGCTTCCTCATCGCGCACCACGTGGTACTGCGCGCGGCCGCTGTCTTTCAGGAAGCTGTGCTCGGGGCCGACGCCGGGATAATCGAGGCCCGCGGCGATGGAGTGGGTGTCGAGGATCTGGCCGTCATCATCCTGCAGCAGGTATTGCATCGCGCCGTGCAGCACGCCCGGCGTGCCTGAATTCAGCGGCGCGGCGTGAGTCTCGCCTTTGCCGCCGGCTTCCACGCCATGCAGCTCAACCTCGTCATCGAGAAAGCCCGCGAAGATGCCCATCGCGTTGCTGCCGCCGCCCACGCAGGCGACCACGGCGTCCGGCAGGCGGCCTTCGCGCTGCAGGAACTGCGCACGCGCTTCGCGGCCGATCACGCTCTGGAAGTCGCGCACCATGGCGGGGTACGGGTGCGGGCCGACCACGCTGCCGATCAGGTAGTGCGTGTCTTCAGGCCGGCTGATCCAGTCGCGGATGGCCTCATTGATCGCGATCTTCAGGTTGCGGCTGCCGGCCTCGCAAGCGACCACCGTCGCGCCCAGCAGCTTCATGCGCTCGACGTTGGGGCGCTGGCGCTCGCAGTCGAGGGCACCCATGTACACCACACATTCGAGCCCGAGCCGCGCGCAGGCGGCGGCCGTCGCCACACCGTGCTGGCCGGCGCCGGTCTCGGCGACGATCCGCGTCTTGCCCAGCTTCCTGGCCAGCAGCGCCTGGCCCACGGCGTTGTTGATCTTGTGGGCGCCGGTGTGGGTCAGGTCTTCGCGCTTGAGGAACACCCGGCCGCCGAAGTCGGCGCTCAGGCGCTCGGCAAAGTAGAGGGGCGTGGCGCGACCGACAAACTCGCGCAGTGTCAGCTCCAACTCAGTGGCGAAGTCGGCATCCTGCTTTGCCGCCTCATAGGCCTGTTCCAGTTCATGCAGGTTGGCGACCAGGGTCTCCGGCACGTACTGCCCGCCGTAGATCCCGAACCGCCCGCGTGTCCTTTCCGCCGTTGTCATGCCTTCACCTCGATCTTCTGCACCGCATCCAACGCTTCGCGCGCGGCCTGTATGAAAGCCCGAACCAGCGTCGCGTCCTTCACGCCGGGGGCGCGTTCCACACCACTTGACACGTCAACCCCATAGGGCCGCGCCAGCCGGATCGCTTCCGCCACGTTGGCGGGGCTCAACCCGCCAGCCAGGATTACGCGTCGGCCCTGCGCAAAGCGCCGCACGTCGGCGAAGTTCCATGCCACGCCGCTGCCCTCGCCCAGGGGCGAATCCACCAGCACGCGCCCGTGTGGAAAGTCGCCCGCGAACTCCACGCGTACGCCGGGGATTACTTCACGGCCGTGCAGCGCCAGGGGCAGGTCCTCGGCGCGATGGACCTGCACGGCGTCGAGGTCCACCTGCTCAAGGATGTCCGGCAACCGATCCAGGTCGCCGCGGCGGAACACGCCGATGCGCTCAATTTCGCGCGGCAGGGCGCGCACGATTTCGGCCGCCTGCCGGGCCGATACCCGCCGGGGAGAGTCCGCGAATACCAGCCCGATAGCGGTGGCTCCGGCCTCGGCGGCCAGGGCGGCTGTGGCGGCGTCCGTGATTCCGCAGATCTTGATCATCGCGCTGCCTTCTGGGGACTGTCCCCCGCGCCTGCGCGGAGGGACTGTCCCCGTCGTCCGGCCTGTCCCTCCGCACTCGAAAACGGGGACAGTCCCTCGGCTTCGCCGGGGACAGTCCCCAACAACTGGCGCAGCGCCGCGGCGGGGTCGGCCTGGCGCATCAGAGCGCTGCCCACCAGTGCGGCGTGGTAGCCCAGCTCGCGCACGGCCGTCAACTGTTCCGGCGCCGTGATGCCGCTTTCGGCGATGGCCTTGCGGTCGCGGTCAATCAGGGGACGCAGGCGTTCGAAGCGCGCAAACTCGACGCTGAGGTCGCGCAGGTTGCGGCAGTTGACGCCCACCAGCTCGGCGCCCGCGCACTGGGCGCGTTCGACGTCGACTTCATCGAAAGCTTCCACCAGGGCGAACAGGCCCAGGTAATCGGCCACGCCAAGCAGATCGCGCAACTGATTGTCGTCCAGGATCGCCGCGATCAGCAGCACTCCGTCAGCGCCGTGGGCGCGCGCTTCATACAGCTGGTAAGCATCCACCAGGAAGTCTTTGCGCATCACGGGCGGCCCGGCGGTCGCGGCCTCGCGCAGGTCACGCAGGTCGCCGCCGAAGCTGGCGGGTTCGGTCAGCACGGAAACCGCCACGGCCCCCGCTCGTTCATACGCTTGCGCGCGGGCGGCGACGTTCACGCCTTCGGCCAGTTTGCCGCTGGACGGCGCGCGGCGCTTGATTTCGGCGATCACGCCGAAATCTTCTCCCAGCCGCAGCCGCCTCGCGGGTGCGGCGTGCTCGGCCGCTTCGCGGATCGCCGCGTCACTGGTGCGTCGGCGTGCTGCCCCCACGCGCTCGGCGGAGGTTTTGGCCATGCTTTTGAGAAAGTCAGGCATGGATGGCGCTCCCCTGCAGTTCGCGCAGCAGCTGGGTTGCACGGCCGTCGTCGATGGCCTTCGCCGCCAGCTCGGCCGCTTCGCGGGGCAAACCCGCGCGGCCGACCAACAGCAGGGTCAGGGCCGCGTTCAGCACCACCGTATCACGCCGCGGGCCGCGCTCGCCGGCGATAATGGCCTCGATGATCGCGGCGTTTTCGTCCGCATCGCCGCCGCGCAGGTCCGCCAGCTCACAGGCAGGCAAACCGAAGTCCGCAGCCGTGAAGTCGGCAGCTGAAATGGCTTCGGACCGTACGTCGATGACTGTGAAGCGCCCGGCGGGAGTGGCTTCGTCGAGCCCAGGCTCGCCGTGGACCACGAAGGCGCGCGTGCGCCCCAGGCCCTGCAGAGCGCGGGCGACGTCGGCAAGGCGCTCGCGTGCGGCAACGCCCACCAGCTGGAACGCAGGGCGGGCCGGGTTGGCCAGCGGCCCCACCAGGTTGAAGACAGTCCGGATGCCAAGCGCCTTGCGGATCGGGCCGATGCGCTTCAGGGCCGGGTGGAACTGCGGCGCGAACAGGAACGAAAAGCGCAGGTCGGCCGCAGCACCGGGCGCGGTGAACGGCAGGCCAAGGGCCTCAATCACATCGGCGCTGCCGCTGCGGCTGGTGACGCTGCGGTTGCCGTGTTTGACCACCGGCACGTCCAGCGCCGCGACCAGTAAAGCCGCGGCCGTGCTGATGTTGAAGGTGCCCGCGCCGTCACCGCCGGTACCGCAGGTGTCCACGGCGCCTGCGGGCACGTCGAGCACGCTGCCCGCAAGGTTCAACAACGCACGCGTAATGCCCAGCAGTTCCTCGCCGGATTCTCCCTTGGTGCGCAGCGCGGCGAGGATGCCTGCGATCAGGAACTCCGGTGTTGACTCGTCAAGCAGCCGGTTCAACAGGGTTTCCGCGTCGTCGGCGCCGAGATGGGCGCCGCTGGCCAGTTGTTCGAGCAGTTGTGTGGCCATGGCTGGTCTCCGTTGGCGTTTTGGCGGCATCAGGCGATCGCGACGATACGGTTCAGGAAGTTCTGCAGCAGCCTGGGGCCCTGGGGCGTCAGGATGCTCTCCGGGTGAAACTGCACGCCCTCAATGGGCAGCTCGCGGTGGCGGATGCCCATGATCTCGCCTTCGCTGGTGTAGCTGGCGATTTCGAACTCCGGCGGCAGGCTTGACTCGTCAACAATCAGCGAGTGATAGCGCCCGACCTCTACGGGATTCGGCAGCCCGTCGTACAGGCCGCGCGAATCGTGGTAGATGCGCGAGGTCTTGCCGTGCATCAGGCGCGGGGCGCGCACCACACGGCCACCAAAGGCCTGCGCGATTGCCTGGTGGCCCAGGCACACGCCGAGAATCGGCAGCCGCCCGGCCTGTGTGCGGATCACGTCCAGCGTCTGCCCGGCCTGGTCCGGGTTGCCGGGGCCGGGCGAGATCACGATGGCGTCGGCCTGCTCGAGGTCGGCGCCGCTGACCTGGTCGTTGTAGCGCACGAGGATGTCCGCGCCGAGCGTTCCCAGGGCTTGGTAGAGGTTGAAGGTGAAGCTGTCGTAGTTATCGATGAGAAGGATCATGGTTTCAGTTGGTAGTTGGTGGTTTGTGGTTGGTAGTGAGCTTCACAGTTCATCCCTTGCAAACTCGAGCGCCTTCAGCAGCGCCGCCGCCTTGTTGCGGATTTCCTGATACTCATTGGCCGGCACGCTGTCGGCCACGATGCCCGCGCCCGCCTGCGCGCTGTATCGCCCGTTGTTCATCACAATGGTGCGGATGGTGATCGCCTGGTCGAAGTCACCGCCGGGCGTGAAGTAGCCAACGCTGCCCGCGTAAAACCCGCGCGGCCGCGGCTCGAGCTCGTTGATGATCTGCAGCGCGCGGATCTTGGGCGCGCCGCTGACGGTGCCGGCCGGAAACGCGCTGGCGAAGGCGTCCAGCGGATCGGCCTTGAGCCTGCCGGTCACGCTGCTGCAGATGTGCATCACGTGGGAGTAGCGTTCGATCACGCGCAGGTCGGGCACACGCACGCTTCCGATCTCGGCCACGCGCCCGACGTCGTTGCGGGCGAGGTCAACCAGCATGTTGTGCTCGGCCAGTTCCTTGGCGTCGCTGCGCAGCTCGGCCTCGAGGGCCGCGTCTTCGGCGTCATCGGCGCCGCGCCTGCGGGTGCCGGCGATCGGCCGGATGGTGAGTTCACCGCCCTGCAGCTTGACGAGCGCCTCGGGGCTGCTGCCGATCACCTGGTAGGCGCCGAAATCGAGGTAGTAGAGGTAGGGAGAGGGATTCAGATGGCGCAGCGCTCGATACACCTGGTACGGGTGAAGGCTGGTTTCGCCCTCGAAGGCCAGCGACAGCACTACCTGGAAGATGTCGCCGGCTGCGATGTACTCCTTCGCTTGCTCGACCATTTTGGTGAATGCGGGCTCATCGATGGTGGCATTCGGCTCGGTGTAGTCGCCGCCCTGGGGCAGCTCCGGCACCGGCAGCGCCATGGCGGTGCGGATCTCGGCCAGCAGCTTCGCGGCCGCGTCGGGCCCGTCGGCGTGGTCCAGGCTGATGCGCCGCGCGGCGTGATCGAAAGTCAGCACCGCCCGCGGCACCACGAATGCGGCCAGGGGCGAAACGGGGGCTGGCTCCGAGCGCAGCGAGGTGCCTGACCCCTTTATGCCCGTCGGCAGCAGTTCGTGCACGTTCTCGAAGGCGATGGCGCCGACCAGGCCGAGGGGACTCTTCGCGGCCTCCGTTTCGCGCTCGATCAGTTCGCGCAGGCTGCCTTCGCCGTGGTATTCGATGGTCTTGACGGGGTCGAGGCCGATGAATGAGTAACGGCCGACCTTTTCGCCATGCGTCACGCTTTCCAGCAGGAAGGCGGGCTTGAAGTCGCGCAGTTTCAGGAACAGCGAGGTCGGCGTTTCCAGGTCGGCAATGGTTGAGGCGGTCATGGCAGTCTCGAAAGTGTGGGAAAACAAAAACGCCCGGAGCAAAGTCCGGGCGTGGTCAGCGAGTCAGCAAACAACTACGCGGCGCACCACCCGGAGTCGGGGGTCCACCACTGCCAAGCAAAGTTGTTCGTGCGCGTATTCATGGCGTTAGTAAGTACGACCTGATTGGTTGCAGGGCAAACTTCTTTTCGAGGCGCGCAGGAAAAACCATCGGGAAACGCATGAAGTTTCAAGCGTTTCCTACCACAGCCAACAGCAATCAACCACGAAGGACTGCCGAACCGGTTTGGGCTCTTCGTGGTCCTTCGTGGCGCTTCGTGGTGAATCTGTAGTCGCCTTGCGAGTGACGGAATTGATCCGCTAGCGTTCCAGCTCGTCGAGGGCCGTTACCAACTCGTCGAGCACGCGGTGCCAGGCGTTTTCGTTGCGCTTGCGATACAGGTAAATGCTGGTCTGCTTCAGCTCGCGGATGCGCACGCCGTAGCCTTGCTCGATGGGCGCGGGCTCGCCCTCGTGGAACGATTCGAACTCCAAGTGAAACGGACCGTGACCCGCCTTGCGCTGCACCTGCCAGAACACCGGCTTGCCGCCCTCGCCGGTGGTCTCGCTCATGACCTTCCAGTCTTGCGCAGCCAGCTTGTCGCGCAGCTCTGCCAGGTGCTTGTCCAACATGCTTCAGCGCCCTTGTTTCTGCATAGCCTGGAACACCGCCGCGTACATCTTGATCTGCTTCACCATGGCGGCAAGGCCGTTTGCCCGCGTTTGAGATAAATGTCCGGCCAAGCCGGTGGCAACGACAAAATCCGGCGGCGTTTTGACAATTTCTTCAGGCGTCGCGCCCGAATACACCTTCATCAGCAGCGCGATCAGCCCGCGCACGATCATGGCGTCGCTGTCGCCCTGGAAGTGCACGGCGCCGTCCTTCAGCTCCGCGTGCAGCCACACCGTGCTCTGGCAGCCCTTTACCTTGTTCTTGTCGGACTTGTGTTGCTCGTCCATGGGGGCCAGCTCGCGGCCGTACTCGATGATGCGCTTGTAGCGCTCTTCCCAGTCGGGAACGGCCGAGAACTCGTCAATGATCTGCTGCTGGCGCTGCTGGATATCCATCCTAAACCCGTTGCTGAAAGGACCTGTGCATCTGATACCATAATGCTTCGCGCGCCTTCTTCTTTAATAGGAGGCAACGGGAATAAAGGACTAAATTAGTCCAGTTTTCCCCTTGTGGGGCAAAAGTGGCAGGGTTAATTAGGACTGCGGGGGTCCAGATTGGACCCCGCCTTCGTCACAAGCCCAGAACGCCATGCCGGACACGAACGAAAGCATCCAGGCCCTCGCCCAGCAGGAATACAAGCACGGCTGGGTCAGCCACGTTGACGCCGACCAGCTTCCGCCCGGCCTGCATGAAGACATTGTGCGCGCCATCTCGGCCAAGAAGCATGAGCCGGAGTGGCTGACGGAGTGGCGCTTGCGTGCCTACCGCCACTGGCTGACCATGCGAGAGCCGGAGTGGCAGAAGCCCAAGTACCCGAAGATCGACTACCAGGGCATCATCTACTACTCGGCGCCCAAGAAGAAACCCGAGGTCAGCAGCCTCGACGAAGTGGACCCCGAGCTGCTGGAAACCTTCGAGAAGCTGGGCATCAGCCTCGATGAGCAGAAGCGCCTCAGCGGCGTGGCCGTGGACGCTGTGTTCGACAGCGTCAGCGTCAAGACAACCTTCCGCGAGGAGCTCTCGAAACAGGGCATCATCTTCTGCAGCTTCAGCGAGGCCGTGACCGACCACCCTGAGCTGGTGAAGAAGTACCTCGGCAGCGTGGTGCCCTACACGGACAACTACTTCGCCACCCTGAACAGTGCGGTGTTTTCGGATGGCAGCTTCTGCTACATCCCGCCCGGCGTGCGCTGCCCCATGGAGCTTTCGACATACTTCCGCATCAACAGCGCCGGCACCGGCCAGTTCGAACGCACGCTGCTGATCGCCGACGAGGGCGCCTACGTCAGCTACCTGGAAGGCTGCACCGCGCCCCAGCGCGACGAGAACCAGCTGCACGCGGCCGTGGTCGAGCTGGTGGCGCTGAAGGGCGCGCACATCAAGTACAGCACCGTGCAGAACTGGTACCCCGGCGACAAGGACGGCAAGGGCGGCGTCTACAACTTCGTCACCAAGCGCGGCATGGCCAACGAGAACGCCAAGATCTCCTGGACGCAGGTCGAGACCGGCAGCGCCATCACCTGGAAGTACCCGAGCTGCGTGCTCAAGGGCGACAACAGCGTGGGCGAGTTCTACTCGGTTGCTTTGACCCGCGACCGACAGATGGCCGACACCGGCACCAAGATGATTCACATCGGCAAGAACACGCGCAGCACCATCGTCAGCAAGGGCATCAGCGCCGGCCACGCGGACCAGACCTACCGCGGCCTGGTGAAGATCATGAAGGGCGCCACGGGCGCTCGCAACTACAGCGTCTGCGACAGCCTGCTGATCGGCGGCACCTGCGGCGCGCACACCACGCCGTACATCGAGAGCGCCAACCCCACGGCCGTGGTCGAGCACGAGGCCAGCACCAGCAAGATCAGCGACGACCAGATTTTCTTTCTGCGCCAGCGCGGCCTGAGCGAAGAGGACGCGGTCAGCATGATCGTGAACGGCTTCTGCAAGGACGTGCTGAGCGAGCTGCCGATGGAATTCGCCGTGGAGGCCCAGAAGCTGCTGGGCGTCAAGCTGGAAGGCGCAGTCGGCTAGAGAGAACAGGAGCCCGGAGCAGTTCGCGAAGCGAACGTACCACAGGTGGTGCGAAGCAACGCCGAGGATGCGACGGGGAGACACACGGACCAGTGACGATGACCGACCCTTTACTTGAAATTCGCGACCTGCATGCCTCCGTGGACGGCACGGAAATCCTGCACGGCCTTTCCCTCACCATCAACGCCGGCGAGGTGCACGCCATCATGGGCACCAATGGCTCCGGCAAGAGCACGCTGACCAAGGTGATCGCCGGCCACCCGGACTACGAGGTCACCGGCGGCGACGTGCTGTTCAAAGGCCGCAGCATCCTGCAGGACGAGCCCGAGCAGCGCGCCTGCGCGGGCATCTTCCTGGCCTTCCAGTACCCGGTCGAAGTGCCGGGCGTCAGCAACCTGTACTTTCTGCGCAGCGCGCTGAACGCCCAGCGCAAGTCGCGCGGCGAGGCTGAGCTTTCCGGCGCCGAGTTCCTGGCGCTGGTGAAGGAGAAGGCCAAGCTGGTGGACATCGACCAGGGCCTGCTGAACCGCAGCGTCAACGAGGGTTTCTCGGGCGGCGAAAAGAAGCGCAACGAAATCTTCCAGCTCGCGATGCTGGCGCCCACCCTGGCGATCCTGGATGAAACCGACTCCGGCCTCGACATCGACGCGCTCAAGACCGTGGCCCACGGTGTGAACAGCCTGCGCAGCCCGGAGCGCGCGTTCCTGCTGGTCACCCACTATCAGCGCCTGCTCAATTACATCGAGCCCGACTTCGTGCACGTGCTGCTCGACGGCCGCGTGGTGAAATCCGGCGGCAAGCAACTGGCGCTGGAGCTCGAGGACAAGGGCTACGCCTGGATCGAAGAGGAGGCCGCGGGGTCTGGCTCCATTTCCGTAGCGTAGGGTCTGGCTCCATTTTCGAAGAAAATGGTGCCTGACCCTTTTGGTTACAGGTCGCCCCCTTCCCCCGAAGCAAGAACAAGCATGACAGCAACCACCGAAAACGGCTTCGCCCCCACCTATGCCGCCCTGCGCAAGGCCTTGCCGCAGGAGCCCGGCTGGCTGTCAGAGCTGCGCGAGGAAGCCTTCGAAAACTTCCGCGCGCTCGGCCTGCCCACCATCAAGCACGAGGAGTGGCGCTGGACCAGCGTGAAGGCCATCGGCGGTACCCAGTGGGCGCCCGCCGCACCCGCGCGCATCAGCGAGGCTCAGCTCAAGTCTTACCTGCTGGCCGGCGACGACGAAATCCGCCTGGTGTTCGTCAACGGCCACTTCGCCGAGAACCTGTGCAAGCTGCCGCCCCTGCCGGAAGGCCTCGTGGTGCAGCCGATCAGCCGCGTGCTGGATTCGGACGAAGCCCTGCAGCTCAAGCTGGGGCGCTACGCGGCCTACACCAGCCCCTTCACCGCGCTCAACACTGCGCTGTTCACGGACGGCGCTTACATCCGCGCAGGCAACGGGTTGACCCTCGAGACGCCGGTCCATGTGCTGTACGTGAGCACCGACGGCAATGGCCCGGCCGAGAGTTCCACGCGCACGCTGGTGTTCGCGGGCGAAAGCGTCGAGTTGCGGGTAGTGGAAAGTTTCGTGGGGCTGGGCACGACCCCGCGCTTCGTGAACGCTGTAAGTGAGATTGTTGCGAAGGGCAACGCCAAGATCCGCCACGCCAAGCTGCTGCGCGAAAGCGACGCTACCAGCCACGTGGGCCACAACGAAATCCACGTCGAGCGCGACGCCAGCGTAACCTCGCACTGCATCTGCCTGGGCGCCGGCCTCGCGCGCAACGACGTGCACGCAGTGCTCGCGGCCGAGGGCGCGGAGTGCGTGCTCAACGGCCTGGTGCTCGGCCGCGGCAGCCAGCACTTTGACAACCACCTCGAGGTTGACCACGTGCGCTCCCACGGCCGCAGCCGCCAGTTGTACCGCGCGGTGGTGGACGACAAGTCCCGCAGCGTGTTCAGCGGTAAGGTGATCGTGCGGCCCGGTGCCAACGGCACGGACGCGCAGCAGCAGAACAACAATCTGCTGCTCAGCGACGACGCCAAGGTGGACACAAAGCCGCAGCTCGAGATTTACACCGACGACGTGAAGTGCAGCCACGGCGCGACCTCGGGCCAGCTCGACCGCGACGCGATCTTTTTCCTGCGTTCAAGAGGCTTGAACGAACAGACCGCGCGCAACCTGCTGACCTACGCCTTCGCCAACGACGTAATCGAGCAGATCAAGATCGAGCCGCTGAAGCAGGCGCTGGAAGCGCAACTGGCCGAGAGATTTCACGGGCTGTTGGAAGCATGAGGAAACCGCAATGAACAATAACCAATTACCAATTGCCTCACCTATGCATTGGCCATTGGTAATTGGTTATTGGTAATTGCGGTTCGAAGCTGAAGCGATGACCCAGATACGCACATTTGACATACACAAGCTCCGCGCCGACTTTCCGATTCTGGCGCGTGAGGTGCACGGCAAGCCGCTGGTTTACCTGGACAACGGCGCCTCGGCCCAGAAGCCGCGCTGCGTGATCGACTCCATCCGCAACACCTACGAGCGCGAGTACGCCAACGTGCACCGCGCCGCCCACGAGCTTTCGGCCATCTGCACCGACAAGTTCGAGCAGGCCCGCCGCAGCGTGCAGAAATTCCTCAACGCGCCCGAAGACCGCGAGGTCATCTTCGTGCGCGGCACCACCGAGGCCATCAACCTGGTGGCACAGGCCTGGGGGCGCAGCAGCCTGAAGGCCGGCGACGAAATCGTGATCACCGCCATGGAGCACCACAGCAACATCGTGCCCTGGCAGATGCTGTGCGAGCAGACCGGCGCGAAGCTGCGCGTCGCGCCCATGGACCAAACCGGCACGCTGATCTTCGACGAGTACCTCAAGCTGCTCAACGCGCGCACGAAGCTGGTCAGCGTGGTGCACGTCAGCAACGCGCTGGGCACCATCAACCCGGTCAAGCGCATCGCCGAGGCCGCGCATCAACACGGCGCGCTGGTGCTGGTGGACGGCGCCCAGGCCGCGCCGCACATGCGCATCGACGTGCAGGATCTGGGCGTGGATTTCTACGCCTTCAGCGGCCACAAGGCCTTCGGCCCCTCCGGCATCGGCGCCCTGTGGGGCCGCGCGGAAGTGCTTGAGGCCATGCCGCCCTGGCACGGCGGCGGCGAAATGATCGAGTCGGTCAGCTTCGCCAAGACCACCTACGCGAAGATCCCCCACAAGTTCGAGGCCGGCACGCCCAGCATCGCGGACACCATCGCGCTCGGCGTCGCGCTCGATTACCTGATGGAGATCGGCTTCGAGGCCATGGAAGCCTACGAGCACGAGCTGCTGGAGTACGCGACGGATCAGGTCAGCGCGATTGAAGGCCTGCGCATCATAGGCACGAGCGCGGACAAGGCCGGCGTGATCAGCTTCGTGCTGGATGGCATTCACGCCGCGGACGCCGGCATGATCCTGGACGAGCAGGGCATCGCCGTGCGCGTCGGCCAGCACTGCGCCGAGCCGGTGATGGACTTCTTCAAGGTGCCGGCCACCATCCGCGCCAGCTTCGCGTTCTACAACACGCGCGCCGAGGTTGACGCGCTGGTGAAGGGCATCCACAAGGTGAAGGAACTGTTCGCGTGAGCTGGTTCAAGTGGCCCCGCGCCAAAACAAAGATGAGCAACGAGCCCAAAACCGAGCCCCAGCCTGAAGGCGCGGCCAAGCTGGTCGATCCCGACAAGCTAAAGGCCGTGACGCCGCCCGTTGAGGTGGACAAGTCCTTGATGAACCGCGCCGCGCCCGGCATGCGCACGGCCCCGGCCGCACCGCCGAAAGAGCTGCCGCCGCCGGACCTCAGCAAGCTGCCGAAGGATGAACAGGGCAACCCGCGCGACCTCACGTTGACGGAAGCCAAGCAGTCCAAAGAAGCAGTGATCCGCGAGTTGCAGACCATCTATGACCCGGAAATCCCGGTCAACATCTACGAGCTGGGGATGATCTACAACGTCAGCGTCGGCCTGAAAGGCGACGTGCACGTGAAGATGACCCTGACTTCGCCGGCCTGCCCCGTCGCCGGCACCCTGCCCGGTGAAGTCGAGCAGAAACTGCGCAACCTGAGCGGCGTAACCCAGGCCCGGGTAGAACTGGTCTGGGACCCACCCTGGAACAAGTCCATGATGTCCGAAGCCGCCAAGCTAGAGCTGAATGTGATGTAGTGGCATCGGCGTCCCGCCGAAAACTCAGAACCCGGGCTGCAAAGCCCGGGAATCAGGCGTATAGAGCTCCCGCCGGCACAGGACCGCATCGAAGCGAGAGATTCGCGCTTTGCGGAAAACAGATCGTGCTTGAACGTCCACACGCGTGATTCCCGGCCGTTGCCGGCCGGGCTGTTTTTCACACCACCTGCCACGCCAGCTCTGGCGCTTTGCGGCGGGTGATGGCTTCGGCCACCGCGCTGCGCAAACGGCCGGTGTTGGCGTACAGGGCCTGCATCAGCTTGATCGGGTCGCCCTCTCCGTGCACGCTGACCAGCAGGTGGCCGGCGTCGGGCGCGGGTTGCACGTCATCAACGTAGGCGGTCAGCAGTTCGTCGTCGCCCGTTTCGCTGAGGGCAAACGACAGCGCGCGCTGCACCTGGCGGCACAGCTGCAGGGTCTTGCGGTCGTGGCGCTTGCGGGCGCCCGGATGTTCGTCGCGTTGCGGCATGGCGCCATCATAACGGCCGCCGGTTGCAGGCCAGTCCCGGGCGCGAAAAACGAGGGCAAACTTTCGTGGCGCGCGTATAAGCGTCCGCCATGGCCGACAGCATCGCACCCAGCGCAGAAGAAGCCTACCTGTTCCGCCACGCAACGGCGCGCGACGCCGCCTACCAGTTGCTGCCGCCCAGCCAACGCGCCCGTTTGCACTCCATTGCGCTGGATATCCTGGAAGAATTGATGCTCAGCGCCGGTCTGGACGCCGTGTTCGAGCTCGCCGAGCACGCCCGCCTGGCCCAGGAGAACGTCACCCTGGTCGGCAGCGACATCGCCCACCGCGAGCTGCGCTACCTGCGCCTCTCAGCCGTGCATGCCGCCAACAAGTTCGAAAACGAAGCCGCCTGCCGGCTCTGGGAGCGCTTCGCCGCCCACCGCCACGCCACACCCGGCGAGCGCGCCGAGGCGCTGACGGAAGCCGGGATCATGCACTGGATGCTCGGCCGTCGCGAACCCGCCCTGCGCTGCCTGGGCGCGGCCATCGACACGCCCGGTCTGCCCGCCGGCCTGCTTGCCTTCTGCCTGGTCGAGCGCGGCACCCTCTATCGCGACGTGAACGACAACACGTCCGCCACCCGCGACCTGCAGCGCGCCCTCGATATCGCGCGCAAGGTTGGCGACAAGAATCTGCAGCTGCGCGCGCTGGGCAACCTCTGCACCGTGCAGGACGAGAGCATGACCCAGGCCGGCGTGCGCGAGCTGTACGCGCCCGTGCTGCGGCTCGCGCGCGAAACCGGCAACCAGCGCGCCGTCGGCATCACCGAGGGGCAGATCGGGCTGGCCTGCCTGCGCGGCGGCAACTTCAACGACGCCGAGCGGCACCTGGGCGAATCCATCCGCGTACTGCGCGAGGCCGGCGACAAGTTGAACGAGGGCGCCATGCTTGGCGCGCTCGGCCGCCTGTTTCGCGACCGGCCGGACGGCGACCGCCGCGCCAACCTGATGCAGGCGCTGGAGCACTACCGGGCCGCGATCAACAGCCGCGAGCAGCTAGGCTACGTGTTCCAGAAGACCGAGCCGCTGATCGGCCTCGCGTCCACGCACCGCATGCTTGGCATGCTCAGCGAAGCAGAAAAGTACGCGGCAGAGGCCCAGCGCCTGGCGCTGGAGATCGGCGACCCTGCCGCGATCGGAAGCGCGTACCTCGAGCTGGGGGCGGTGTACGAGGCGCAGAACCGGCCCTCGCTGGCAGAGCGCACCTGGAACTACGGTTTCCTGGCCGTGGAAGACTCTCAGGCGCATTCCGCGAAGGTGCAATTGCTGGAGGCGCTGGCCCGCTTACTGGCCAGGCAGGGCGCGTGGGAAGATGCCGACGTGTACGCTCGCAACGCCCAGACGCTGGCCGACGACGTGCCCGACAAACAAACGCGCACCCGCGTGCGCGGCCTGCTGAATGCGATTGAAAAGCGCCGGATCAGCCCCTCCGAAATTTCCTGAAAATATTTTTTGTCGCCCGCTGAGGTCTATTATTCGGGCTTTCTACGGCCATGGTATTGACGTGCCAAGAGCCGCAACGGCCGTTTCGTGTCGCATGCACCGCTTTACTTGGGTTGGGTCGCGCGGGACTTTCCCCGCGCCCCCGCAGGAGCCGCCCATGAGCCGCCAGAACACCGTCAACGCCCTCAAGTCCGTCGCCGCCTTCAAGCTGGTTGCCGAGATGCAGGAGATGCTGAACGACATCGCCGCCAGCGCCACCATCCTGGGCGCCACGCCGTTCGCCGGCGGCCCGGCCGCAAAAAAGCTCGCCGCCAGCCTGCACCAAGCGCTGCTGGAGTTCGAAATCGAGCTGGCGGCCATCGGCCGTCACGAGTTCGAGGTGAAGAAGTAGGGAATCACCGCGTGACCTGGATGCGCCCCGGGTGCTCGGCCACCACTTCGCCGATCACCGCGTGCGCCAGCGCGCCGTGTTTCTTCAGGCTGGCCACCAGGGCGTCGCACTTGGCGGCCGGCACGCTGATCACCATTCCGCCCGAGGTCTGCGCGTCGCACACCAGCAGTTGCTCGTCCTCGGTGATATCGGGCGCGAAGTCCAGGAACTGTTTGAAGTACAGCCAATTCTTCTTGGTGCCGCCGGGGAAGCACTTCTGCGCCAACAGGTCCATCACCTCGGGCAGCACCGGCAGCGTGGAAAGCCGCAGCTTCATGCCCACGTTGCTGGCGCCCGCCACTTCGCGCAGGTGGCCCGCAAGGCCGTAGCCCGTCACGTCCGTGGCTGAACTGGCGCCGACCTCAAGGATTGCCTCGCCGCCCGGGCGGTTGATCGCCGACATGCTTTGAATCGCCGGCGCGATCTGCGCCTCCGTGCGCAGCTGCTTCTTCACGGCCGTGGTGAGCACGCCCACGCCCAGGGGCTTGGTCAACACCAGCTTGTCGCCGGGCTTCGCGCCCTGGTTGGCCATGATGCGGTCCGGGTGCACCAGGCCGGTGACGCACATGCCGTACTTGGGCTCGGCGTCGTCTATGCTGTGGCCACCGGTGACGAAGATGCCGGCCTCGGCGGCCTTGTCGGCGCCGCCCTTCAGGATCTGCGCCAGCACGTCATGGCCCAGCGCCGCCAGGGGGAAGCCGACAATGTTGAGCGCGAAGATCGGCCGCGCCCCCATGGCGTAGATGTCGGAGATGGCGTTGGCGGCCGCAATCTGGCCGAAGGTGTAGGGGTCGTCAACGATCGGGGTGAAGAAGTCGAGCGTCTGGACCACGGCCTGCTCGTCGTTGATCCTGTAAACGCAGGCATCATCGGCCCACTCGTGGCCGACGAGCACGTTGGGGTCGGTGATCTTGGGAAGTTTCGAAAGGACCTGTCCCAGGTCCGCAGCGGAGAGCTTGCAGCCTCAGCCGGCCCCATGGGAAAGCTGGGTGAGCCTGGGTTTTTCGTCCTTCGCCTGTTCGGTAGCCAATGCAGTCTCCCGCGGAAACCGGGGACAGGTACCTTGGTACCTGTCCCCTTCAACCCGCCAATGGCGCGCCACGATACAACACGCAGCGCCGGAAACCCATTCCGCGTTCAGCAACACAAGGGGACAGGTACCGAAGGTACCTGTCCCCGTTCAAGCGCGGCCAACGCCAAGGGGGACAGGTACTAAAGGTACCTGTCCCCCTTCATGCCCGTCGGGCTACTTGCTGCGCCATTCGGTCTCGAGTGTCAAGGCGGCCATGGCGGTGCTGTAGACGCGGCCGCCGGCTTTGCCCCAGGCGCCCACCGGGTCCCAGCTGCCGTGCTCGTCGAGGTCCGTGGCACTGGTGCGTTTGGCGTCCTTGTCGAGCTTGCTGAAACCGCGCTGGTTTTCGGTCAGGGTTTTGCTGACCGCCTTCTCCCAGGTTTTCCAGTCCTTGCCGCCCATGGCGTGCAGCGCGAATGAGCCGTAGTACCAGTAGTAGAAGTCGATTTTGTAGTGATCCCACTTCGGCAGATAGTCAGCCTCGACGCAGACTTTCGCCAGCGTCTTCACCGTTTTGTCCTTGGTGGTGGCCTGGCCCATGGTCAACATGCACTTGAGGTAAATCGCGTCCATGGTCGGGTTGTGATCGTATTCCTGGGCGCTGCGCAGGCGTGCGTTGTTACTGCCGGGCGAATCGTATCCGCACTTGGGGTAGCCGCCCACATCCACCGTCACCTGCTTGAACCAGGCGGCCGCGTCCGCGCAAGACTTGGACGTGTCTGTCTCGATGCCGGCCAACCCGGCAGCGTGCAGGGCCATCACCATCCAGCTGGTAACGGAGCTGTCGTTGAGGCCGGGCTGCACGCCGTAGCGCCAGCCCAGCCCCGGGTTCTGGGCCTTAAGGATGAACTCAACGGCCTTCTCGACGATCGGCTTGAGCATGCCGTCACCGCTGATGCCGCAGACCTCGGCCAGGGCCATGGTCGCGATGGCGTGGTTGTAGACGAAGTGATCGTCCTCTTTGGCGCCGAAGCAGCCGTCGTTGTCCTGCACCTTGCGCAGGTACACCAGGCCCATGCGCAGCACCTGGCGGTAGTCGCCGGCCTTGTGCGTGAAACCGTGGCCCGTGAAGGCCAGCAGCGCAAGGCCGGTCAGGCCGACGTCGGCGGTCTCCTTCCAGCCCTTGTCGGCGTTCTCGCCGGTGATGAATTCAATGTTGCCGGTCTTCGTCGCGCCGGCGCGGCTCGAGTCGGCCGCGAAGTTGTCCGCGCTCCAGTGGCCGTCCTTGTTCTGGTGGTCCTTCAGCCAGTTGAGCGCGGCCAGCACGCGGTCTTCGTTGGCGCGCTTACCCGGCTTGAGGCGGTGGGAGTAGCCGTCGGTCGGCGTATTCGGCGACTCGGCCTGCTCGCCGTTGTCTTCCGCGTCGCCGCCTTCCTTCTTGGGAGTGTCCTTCGGAGGCTCGACCTCTCGGGGTTCCTCGGTCGGGTCCTCCTGCTTGGGTTCATCCTTGGGGAACTCGACCGGCTTCTCGGGCGGTACGGGCAGCGGGGGTGGAGGCACTTCTCGCTGGAGGTGGGGCAAGCAGATTTCAATCGCCGCTTCCTTGTTCTTTGCACGTTCGTCGTTAACCGCGCGGGCCGCGCGGTAGGCCAGATCAACCATCGCCCACGGTGCCGAGTACTCTTCCTCGCGCGCGGTCGGCGCCACCAACTGCAGCCTTACGATCTTCGCGCCGGACCTGGCGATGTGTTCCTGCACCTGCTTCTTCGCCGCGTCACAGACTTCGTCGCGGCGGGCGGCGTCTTTCGACTTCAACTCGTCGGCAGTGATCCGGGATTTCTCGACCGGTTTGCGGCCGCGGGCGTCGATGGCGACAACAAAGCTGCCGCCCTGTTCTTCGGAGTACCAGAGCACTTGCAGGGTCAGTGTGATCTTGGGAGTCGGCGGTTCCGATTGCAGGCCCTCGTCTTTTTTTGGCAGGTCGAAGTGGAGGTAGCCGGCCTCCGGCTTCTCGAGGTCAGGCGCCTTGCTGCCCTTGAGCGGCTTGTCCGTGTGCTCGGGGATGCCCACTACCACGCGGTAGATCATTTTTTCGGCGGCGTTCGCCACCACTTTGCACACTTCGCGCTGGTCGGCCATGGCGTCCACGTGCAGCACCAGCGGGTTCTCGGAGATGCCGTCCGGCCCCTGACCCTTCCAGCCGTTGCCTTCGTCAACGTGGGCGGCGTGCTGCTCAAGCAGCGCCTTCTGGGCCTTCTCATCGAGCGCGTCGTCACTGCCCGGCTTCACCACGCGGGTCTTGCCGTCAACCAGCTTGACGTGCAGCAGCGGCAGGGACGGCTTGTAGGCCTTGTCCTCGGCTGAAACCAGCACCAGCGGGAGCAGCAATGCCGCGGCCGTGAGCAGACGAAACGCGATACGCATGGGAATCTCCTGTGGAAGGTCGTATCAGAACAGGAGAGATGCTAGCAGAAACCGTCTGCCGGTGTGATCAAACTTCGGCAGCAGTGCCCTCGACCGGCAAAGGGGACAGGTACCGAAGGTACCTGTCCCCCATTTCGACGCGACATTAACGAGACGGCCGGGTGTAACTTAATCCTTGGGGTACTCGACCGGCTTTTCGCTCGGCGGCACCGGTGGCGGCGGCTCGGCCATGGCTTCCGTGGCGGGAAACCGGATGTCCAGCTTCTCTTCCTTGTTGTTGACGCGATCTTCATTGACATCCTGGCAGGTGCGATAGGCCAAGTCAAACATGGCCCAGGGAGCACCGGCCTCGCCGTCATCATCGGTCGCCTTCAGAAGAAGGCGGTCAATGTTGCCACCTCCCTGCTTGACGTAGTCCAGCAAGGCCTTCTTGATCTGCTCGCGCACCGTGTCGCGCTTGGTTGCGTTCTTCGATGCAAGATCCGCCGCCGAGATAACCGCACCGGTGAGGAGCTTCTCAGCCCGGTCACCGAGCGCGACCGAAAAGCTGCCTTCTTTCTTCTTCTCGTCCCAGTCCAGCTTGAGCACCACCGCTTCCTTGGGCTTTCGAGGAACCCGTCCGATCCCGACATCAACCGGCAATTCGATCAGCAGGTAGCCGGTTTCAAGCTTCTCCAGGTCGGGGGCCTTGGCGCCGGACAGGGTCTTTTCCGCGTGCTCTTGGATTCCAACGACGAAGCGATACAGGAGTTGGTTCGCACCGGCGCCGATCACTCGCATGACCTCGTCGTGGTCTGCCAGCGCGTCCACCTGCACCACCACCGGGTTCTGGGAAATGCCGGTGCGGTCGGGGCCCTTCCAGCCGTTGGCTTCGTCCGTGTGAAGCGAGAGCTTCTCGAGCAGCAGGTTCAGATCCTTCTTCTCAAGCGCCTTGTCTTCGCCGGGCTTCTGGACGCGGGTCTTCTTCTCGACCAGCTTCACTTCCAGTAGGGGCAACTCCGGCTTGAAGGCCTCTTCCTCAGCCGATGCGGCCGAGAACAACAGCGCCGCGGAAAACGCGGCGGCGATGCAGACACGGGTGGTCACTTGCATGCAAACTCTCCTGTTGAGGGGCGATAACAAACAGGAGGGAATGCTAGCGTTGCCGCGACACGCTTTCCAAATGGAAACACGCTAAACCTTCGCGGCGGTGCCTTCCACCGGCAGGCCGTTGGCGGCCCATTCCTTGATGCCGCCTCGGTAGTCGTGGACGTTTCGGTATCCGAGCTGATCGGCCACACGGGCCGCCTTGGTGGAGGCGTCTCAGCCGTGGCCGGATCAGTAGAACACCAGCATGGCGTTCACGTCGTCGGGCAGGTTGTCCTTCACTTCGCTGACGCTGAGCTGCCGCGCGCCCTTGATGTGCAGAGCCCCGTAGCTGCCGGGGCCGCGGTTGTCGAACAGGGCCGCCACGCGGCCCTCGTTCAGGGCCTGTTCCAGCTCAAACATTGAGATGTTCTTCATGGTTCCTCCCGCCGCCGAAGGCGTGAACTGCATCTACACCTTATGCACGTTGCGCTCGACCGGCAGCCTGTGCTTCATCCAGTCCTTGATCCCGTCAGGATACCTGCCGATGTTGGTGTATCCCAGCTTTACCGCCGCACGGGCGGCCTTGGAAGAGGCCTTTCAGCCGGGGTCGGTGCAGTAGAAAACGATGGCAGCGTCCTTGCGCTGCGGCAGACCGACACCCCGTTCGACCTGTTCGGCCGGCAGGCTCTCGGCACCCTTGATATGGGACTTCTCGAAGGCGTCCTCGCTGCGTGCGTCGAACAGGTGATCCAGGGCTCCGGAATCGAGGGCCTGTTTCAATTCGTCACGGGTCAGTTCGCGAATCATGACCGTGGTTCCTTTCTGCCCCCCTTGATAACGGAACCTAAATCGCCGATTCTTCCGGCTTTATCACAACCTTTGGGTTTGTATGCTGCCGCGCCATATTCCCCGTTTCAGGTAGTGGAATAGTGGACTAAACTGGTCTACTATCGCGACCCGTGGGCGGGCACACAATTTCAAGCCAAGCAGCAGGAGAGCGCAATCATGCCGGACCCAGGTGAGAAGTGGGAAGACAACGTCCCGGGGCCGTGGTACGTGGACAAGAGCTGCATTTTCTGCGGGTTGTGCCCGCAGCTCGCGCCTGAGAATTTCCGCGAGTCCGAAGACGGCACCCACGACCTGGTTTACAAGCAGCCCGAGAACGACGAAGAAAAAGCCCAGTGCGAAGACGCCGCGGCCCAATGCCCCGTGCAGGCCATCGGCAACGACGGCTAGGACCAGCAACCCACCCAAACACCCGGCCCCGCGCCGGGTGTTTTGTTTGGCGGGCGTGGGGCAGGCTTCCAGCCTGCCTGGGCAGACAGGATGTCCGCCCCACGCGCACTGCACCTTGCGGAATCTGGTTCCCGGCCTAGCTTGCGGCCATGCGCGCGCCTGTTGACATTTCGCCTGTTACCCTTGAGCCGATCCCGGCCAACCAGGATCGGCGCTACCAGCTGCGCGAGATCTTCGGCAACGACCACCCCATTGAGCTCGAACTGGGCATCGGCAAAGGCCGTTTCCTGATCCAGTCCGCCGAGGCCCACCCCGAGCGCAACTGGGTCGGCGTCGAGTGGGCCAGCCGCTACTTCCGCCTGGTGGCCGAGCGCGCCGCCAAGCGCGGCCTTGGCAACCTGCGCGTATTGCGCGACGACGCGGCCCACGTGGTGCGCGACACCATCGAGGACGCTGGCATCGACGTGCTGCACGTGTACTTTCCCGATCCCTGGCCCAAGGCGCGCCACAACAAGCGGCGGCTGATCCAGCCCCCCTTCGCGCGTGAGGCCGCGCGCATTCTGGTCAACGGCGGGCGCGTGAAGCTGGCCACTGACCACGAAGACTACGCCGTGCAGATGGAGCAGGTGTTTAGAGCGGACCCGGATTTCAGGCAGACCTTCCGCGCCATCGGCGACGAAGCCCCCGAGGGCGTGACCAACTGGGAGGTCAAATTCCGCCGCGAAGGGAGAACAATCCACAAGTTCGAGTTCGAACGTATCAAGAGGTTAGAGATCAGAGGCTAGAGGTCAGGGGAGTAGAGAGGCCTGGGAAGTTCCGGGTCCAGCGTACACAGTACAGAACTGCAGCCTGCCGCTTTCTGCCCAGGACGCTGTACTCTGGACCTTGAACTTTGTACTTCACCCGCTCTTTCCACACCCCGCCCCTGGCTTCTCGCCTCTGGACTCTGGCCTCTGTACGAATTATCGGACGTGCTTTCCACGGCGTCCCGGTTGCATTACGCCCCCCGCTCTGCAACAATTCAGGTCCTCTTTTTGGCCCCGGATTCGCTTTTGCCACCCCGACGGAGTCGATGCATGCGCAGGATGATTGTGGCCAGTCTGGCCGTCGCGGTCCTTTTCGCCGCAGGCTGCCAGGACCAGGAAGCCAGAACCCAGAACGCCAAGCTGCAGGCCGAGCTTGACGCCATGAAGGCCAAGCAGGGCGGCGGCAACAACGACGCGCTGCTGGCGCTGCTGGCCAACCAGAGCAAGTCGCAGGACAACGCCGCGCTGGAGCGCAAGCTCAACTCGTTCGGCGAAGACGTCTCGGCCGGCCTGGACAAGATCGAGAAGCAGCTCAAGGACTCGGACCGCGCCAACGACAAGCGCATGGACGATGTCGAGGACAAGCTCAAGCAGGTCAGCGACCTGCAGGCCACGATCAGCACGCTCAAGGGCATGATCGAGTCCCTCGAGTCCAAGGTGAAGAACGTCGATCCCAACGAAGTGCTCAACGTCCAGAAAGACCTGATCAACAAGGAAGCCGACCTGCGCGTCGAAAAACAGGCCAAGGAGGCAGCCCAGGCCGAAATCGTCGCGCTGAAGGAAAAGCTGGCCGCGGCGCAGGCCGAGGTCGAGAGCATCAGGGCCGAGATGGTCGGCCTGCAGGGCGCCGACATCAGCAAGCACCCGGATTACCGCACGAAGGAAGCCGAGAACCGCAAGCTGAAAGCCGACCTGGAAAAGGCCGGCTCGGACTACGAGAACTTGAAGCTGAAATACGAAACGCTCGAGGCCCAGCTGCGCCAGGGCTCCAACCCGCCCAAGGAACAGCCCAAGGTCGAAACCGAGGCCTACGACTTCTCCGGCTCGGTCACCGAGGTCAGCCGCGGCTCGCGCCCCGACGGCCCCAGCTACCTGCTGGTCAGCAGCATAAAAGGCAGCGTGCCCCCCGTCGGCACCGAGATGCTGGTGCTGGACCACAAGAATAGCCCGGTCTGCAGGGTCAAAGTCGTGCGCCACTACCATTTCAACGACAACGACGACATGCCCGTTGAGGAAGTGGGCCTGCAGACCATCGACGAAAAGGCCACCCGCCCCGTCGCCAAGGGCGACACCGTGGCCTGGATCAAGGAAAAAACCGAAGCCGACAAGGGCAAGGCCGGCGGCGATTAATCGGCCGCGCCAGGCCTGAAAACCGTATGAAGCAGAGGGGGCGCCCCGTGCGCCCCCTTGTTATGCTGTGCCGAGTCACCGTGAAGGAAGTCGCATGAAACCCATCCGCCTCGTGGTGCTGCTGGCCCTGCTGCTGGTGCCGGCGGTGCTGTCCGCCCAGGAAGACAAACTCGGCGAGGAAGCCGAACGGTTGATCGAGCGAATCGCCAAGCGCCCTGAAAAGGCCTGGGACTACGCCTTTGCCCTGCGTCGTCTGGCCGGCTCGGAAGAAGGCGGCTCGCTCATCGCCAAGTTCGAGAAGCAGCTCGACCACGAATCCGAATCCGTACGCATGGTGTGCAGCCACCTGGTACTGCAGTTCGGCAACCCGGAACTGGCCTACCAGACCTGGGGTGATCTGCTGGAAAGCGAAGACAGCACGATCATCGAGTCCGTCGCCATGATGATCACCGCCGAGGGCCCCGAAGACGAGGAACTGCTCGATCACCTGCGCACGGCCTGGGAGAGTTCCAGTGGGCTGACGGCCGGCGCGCGCACCGCCCTGTGCGAGGCCCTGCTGGTCAACCAGAAGGATGAACTGGCCCTCGAGCAGCTGCGTGAGTTCCTTTCGTCCTCCGATCATGAGCTGGTCGGGCGCGCCTCGCTGGTGCTGTCCGAGCGCGGCCACCCGGCCGAGGTCGCGGCGCGCATCGACAGCCTGGCTCTTGAGCCCGGCGACTTCGGGCGCCTGGCCCGCATCGGGCGCGAAGTGGTGAAGATCGACCAGGCCGTGGAAGACCACAAGTCCGGTAAATTCAAGCGCAAGGACTACCTGATCGAGACGGAGATCCGCGCCGTCAAGAAGCACTACGCCGACGACTTTTTCATTTACGCCGAGAAGCCCCAGCCCCTGAACAACGAAGCCCTCGTTGACAACGCATGCCGCGCCATGGCCATGGCCACCGACCGCTACGCGGCCTTCATGACGCGTAAAGAAATCGACGAGATGAACCAGGACCAGGAGGGGAACTACGTCGGCATCGGCGCCCACGTGGCCGTCGGCGACGACGGCCTGATCTACATCACGCAGCCCATCTATGAAGGCCCGGCCTACGCGGCCGGCTTGCGCACCGGCGACAAGCTGGTCGGCATTCTCGGCCCCGACGGCAAACGTATCGACCTGACCAAGCTGACGCTGGAGGAAGGCGTCAGCCACGTGCGGGGGCCGGAGAACTCCACGGCCGTGATCTTCGTGAAGCGCCGTGGCGTCGAAAACGAGCTCAAGTTCGAGATTCCGCGCAAGGTGGTGCACGTGGACACCGCGCTTGAGGAGATGCTGCCCGGCCAGGTCGGCTACGTGCGCTTGACGCGCTTCGGCGGCAACAGCTCCAAGGACATGAAAGAGTCGCTCGACAACCTGCGCCGCCAGGGCATGAAGTCGCTGGTCCTGGATCTGCGTGACAATCCGGGCGGCCAGCTTTCGGCGGTGATCGAGATCGCCGACATGTTCCTGACTCGCGACACATTGATCTCAAGTACAGGCGGACGCTTCGACCAGTGGCGCAAGAAGCAGGTGTTCCGCTCACGCGGCGGTGAGTACAACGATCTGCCGATGGTGTGCCTGATCGACGAAAACAGCGCTTCGGGCGCCGAGATGCTGTCGGGTGCGCTGAAAGATAATAATCGCGCGCAGATCCTGGGGCGTGCCAGTTTCGGCAAAGGCATCGGCCAAAGCTTCTTCACGGTCGAAAACAGCGGCGGCTCGCGCGTGCTCAAGTGCACAGTGTTCCGCTACTTCCTGCCCAGCGGTATCAGCATCGACCGCTACGAGGGCGAGGGTGGTGTGACCCCCCAGATCGAGATCCAGCCGAACCTGCTGAAGCCCTGGGAAGTATACGCCATCGACAAGCTGCGCGATTCCGGCAAGCTGCAGGACTACCTCGACCAGCACTACGCCGGCGCTAAGAAGGCCGAGATGATGAAGCTCGCCAGCTTCGACGGCCTGAACGCGGGCCTGTGGCCCGAGTTCGACAAGCTGTACGCAAGCCTGGACACCCAGCTCGCCAAGGATGACGTGCGCCGCGAGCTGCGCTACGCCTTGCGCGCCCGCGTACAGGACGACCGCGGAGCCGAGTTCACCCAGAACTACCAGGAAGACCCCGGCATCCTGCGCAGCGTGAAGGAACTTTTCCAGAAAACCGGCCAGGACGCGGCTACCATTCCCGAGTACAAGGCTGTCATGAAGTAAACGAGCGCGGACCTCTCGTCCGCATTTCCGCGGTTAGGGACTGTCCCCGCTTCTGGGGACTGTCCCTGTCTTCGGCCCGCGAACGACACTCGAACAGCGGACGACCAATCACCAGTAACCAATTCACCCCGAACCTACTGGAAATTGGTTATTGGTAATTCGCTGTTCCCCCTTCTTCCCCTATAACCCCCCACCATGAAGCCTCTCCTCAAACAGGTCCGCCGTTTCCTGCCGCTGCTGCTCAGCCTGGCGGTGCTGGTGTACCTGTTCGGCTTCCGCACTGACCCCGTCGAGAACTGGAACACCGCAAAGAGCGTCCAGCCCTCCATGCTGTATTTCGCGCTCGGCCTGGGGCTGATCAGCTTCGTGTTCCAGGCCGTGCGCCTGAAAATCCTGGTCGAGGTGCTGGGCCACAAGGTCAGCCTCACGCGCATGCTCGTCTACACGCTGGTCGGCCAGTTCTATAACTCGGCCATCCCGGGCGGCTCCGTGGGCGGCGACGCCATCAAGGCCCTGTACCTGTCCAACGCGACGCGCAGCAAGCCCCAGGCCTTCGCGGCCGTGCTGGTGGACCGCCTGTGTGGCCTGTTCATGCTGGCCACGCTGGCGCTGCTGATGCTGCTGCCCAGCATCGGCGAAGAGAGCATGCGCCAGGCCGCGGCGGTGATCATCGTGTTCACCGGTGGCGCGACCGTGGCGATCGTGGGCATGACCAGCCGCCGCGTGCGCCGCCTGCTGCCCAAGGGGCTTTCGAGCCGGCTGCCGTTCCACGACACCATCCGCGCCTTTGACGAGGCGATGCAGATTTACCGCGGCCACAAAAAGGGGCTGCTGCTGGCGCTGCTGCTGAGCATCCTGCCGCAGGCGGGCTGGATCGGCATGCATATCGCGGTGGGCCAGGGCATCGGCATCCAGCTGATCTGGACCGACTACGCCGTGCTGATCCCCGTGGCGGGCATGGTGGCCGCGCTGCCCATCAGCTTCGGCGGCTGGGGCGTGGGCGAGGCCGCCAGCGTGCACTTCTTCGGCCTGCGCGGCATCGCGCGCGAGCCGGCCCAGGTGCTGTCCCTGATGGGGCGCCTGATCCAGCTGGCCTGGGCGCTCGTGGGCCTGCCCATGGCCTGGGCCCTGCCAAGGCCCAAAGACATCGAAGCAGCCGTGCAGGGCGACGCCGTGCTGGCCGACCCCGCCGTGGAAGCCGCCGCCCAGCCCCGGCCGGAAGGCCGGGGATTGCCAGAGTGAACCGGCCGCGTAGCCTGAATCCATGAGAATCGCGTACCTCGAGTTCGACATGCAGGAAGCCCTTCGGCGCATGGGGCTGAAGCAGCTCAAGAAGCTGTGGAACGAGCTGCTGTTGATGTCCGCGGGCGACGTGGACCAGGCCATGCAGTGGCTGGAACAGCTCTGGGAACGCCACAACCTGATGCAGGGCCAGATGAGCTTCGAGGAGTTCATGCGCCTGCTCGAGCAAGAGGGCCTGATCCGCCGCCGCGACGGCCAGCCCGACGCCAACAATCCGGAGGGTGCTCCCGGCGGCTTCGAGCTCACCAAGCGCGGCGAGCGCGCCATCCGCAAGGACTCTCTTGAGCACATTTTCCGCGACCTGAAATCACTCGGCGACGGCGACCACCGCACGCCCCACGCGGGCGCCAGCAACGAGCGGCTGTCGGAAACACGGCCGTTCAACTTCGGCGACCTCAGCAGCGACATCGACTTCAACGTGAGCATCCGCAACGCTTTGAAACGCGGCATCGACGACGTGGCGCTGACCGAGGAAGACCTCGAGGTGTTCGAGACCGAGCAGCACGCCAGCTGCGCCACGGTGCTGATGATCGACATCAGCCACAGCATGATCCTGTACGGCGAAGACCGCATCACGCCCGCCAAGAAGGTGGCGATCGCCCTGGCCGAGCTGATCAAGCAGAAGTACCCGAAAGACAGCGTGCAGGTGATCACCTTCGGCAACGAGGCGCAGGAGGTGCCGGTGCATCGCCTGCCCTACCTGCAGGTGGGGCCGTTCCACACCAACACGCAGGCCGGCCTGCAACTGGCGCAGCGCCTGCTGGGGCGCATGAAGCACACCAACAAGCAGATTTTCATGATCACCGACGGCAAGCCCACGGTGATTCACGAGCAGGGGCAGCTGTACCGCAACGTGAGCTGGATGCTCGACCCGCTGATCGTCAACCGCACGCTGGAAGAGGCCGAGCTGTGCCGTCGCCGCGGCATCACCATCAGCACCTTCATGATCGCGCAGGACCCGCACCTGGTGGAGTTCGTGGACAAGCTGACCCAGGTGAACCGCGGTCGCGCCTACTTCAGCGCGCTCGACAAGCTCGGCGGCAATATCTTCGTAGACTACCTCAAAAACCGCCGCCGCCGCGTGCGCTAGCGCCGTGGGGCAGGCTGCCAGCCTGCCTGGGCAGACAGGATGTCTGCCCCACCTGGGTGTGCGAAAATATTTTTCTGCAGTCGTAAACCCGGATCCCGCCCGGCCTTAGGTCGCGGCGCTGGCTCTCACACTCCTAAATATGTCGCACGCGTGGGTATGGTTTCCGGTGTCGGGCGCGGTGGTTGCGCCGGTCCTTTCTGGAGTATTGACATGTCAAGGTATCCGTCAGTTCGGCCGAAGCCGGCCAAGCCCCAGCGCGCGGGCGACCCCGCGGTGAAGGTCGAGCACGCGATCCGCGACGCGGCCCACGAGCTGTACCGCGAGCGCGACGGCGCCGGCCTCGACGCCGCGATCGTGCGCTACCAGAACATGCTGGAGTTGCACGACGAGGAAGTGGCGAAGCTGAAGGGCAAAGAGGAAGCGCCCTACCGCTGGAAAGTCTCGCCCTCGGTGGTGATCCGCGTGCAGCGTGAGATCGAGCGCCTGCAGGAGAAGCGCGAGGCCCTGCGCGCCGAGTGCTTCCACATGGCACAGCAACTGGTGGAAGACTGGATGCGCAATCCGCCGGCGCCGGCTGCCTCGGGTGAAAAGGGACAGACGCCGACTGTGTCTGTCCCTGGATCTGGGCAGGAAAAAGGACAGGCGCCAAAGGTGCCTGTCCCTGAAAGGAGCACGGCTGAGCCCGCCACCAGCGCGGCTTGAAACAAAAGGGACAGGCACCACAGGTGCCTGTCCCTGGCGGCCTGGCCGTAACTACTCGCCCTCGAGTTCCTTGAGCCAGGCTTCGTACTGGGCCTGGAAGTCGCGGGCGCTGGCTGCGACGGCGCGCTCCTTGTTGTCCTCGGCGAACTTCTTGAGCTTCTCCGCGGCGTTGCGTGCGGCCTCGATGGTCTTCTTGTTGTCGTTGCCGGCGCTCTCGAAGGGCAGCCATATCTGCAGGCGCAGCGCCGCGTAGGCGCGGCGGGCTTTCATCTCGGGCTCGTAGTCCTTGAGCGCCTTGATGCGGGCGATTTCTTTCTCCGCGTCCGGCTCGTCTTCAAAGCCCTTGAAATGGGCCTCGAGCTCGGACCAGCAGGCGATCGCAAGCTCGTAACGGCCGCAGATCTCGTGCACCTCGGCGCGCTTGCGCAGGGTGTCGCGCATGTCTTCGATGCGCTCGACCAGCTCGTCGGCCTGCTCGATGACCTTGTCGGCCGCGTCGCTGTCTGAGACCGCGCTTGCCAGCTTGTGCGCCTCGGCGTAGCGGGCGGCGCCGAAAGCCTCGGCGGCGGGCTCAAGGGGCGAATAGACGCGGCTGAGGCCAAGGCGCGGGTACTTCACTTTCTGGAGCTCCTTGAGGGCGGCTGCTTCCCAGCCCTCCTGGGCGGCGTGGACGACCTTGCCGTCAACGCCGATCACCCACACGCAGCACAGCAGGGGCGCGGTGAAGCGGCTGTCAAAGAAGCCGTCGAGCGCAACCGGGTGGGTGAGCTTGAGGTCGGCGACGGACTTCTCGATGGTATCGAGGCTCTGGAACTGGACGTAGGCGGACACGAAATGGATGCCCTTGCCGGCGTGCTGCTGTTCGAGTTCATTGAAGCGACGCAACTGCGTCAGGCAGGGCGGTCACGTGCAGCCCCACTTCTTGAACACGATCACGTCGCCGCGCAGTTCGGAGAAGCCGTTCCAGGCGGGCGGGTTGATCCAGTGCTGCACGGCGTGGTCAACGGGCTCGTCACCCACGGCGTAGGGTTCCTGGGCCGTCAGCGCCACGGGCAGCAGCAGCAGCAGTGTCAGCAGCAATCGGGACATGCAGTTACTCCATAACAGGAGGCAGGAGGCATCCGCCTTCGCTGAAGCTACGGCGGACAGGGGAGGCAGGAGGCAGGAAAAGCAAACCTCTTCAAGCCCCAAGCCCCAAGCCCCAAGCCCTAAGCCCTAGCCCCTAAGCCCTAAGCCCTAACTCCTATCCAGCCCTATGCACCAAACCTGTGCATCAACCCTCTCAGGCTACGCGTGCCGAACGCGGCTGCAAGCTTCATGTCCGCGCGCCCAGGTGCAGCAGGTGCCGCTCGCGCACTTTGCTGAAGAAGGCGTCGTAACGGCCGGCGGCGAAATCGGGAAAGGTGTAGTCGCGCTTGATCCATTCGCCGTCGCGGAAGCTCATGGTGACCTCGGCCGAGATGCCCTGGCCGATGTACACGCGATGGGCGAGGCCCTTGACGCTGGCGAGCACCAGCTTGGCGCCGCTGAGGTAGCCGGGGTCGAGGTTGATGGGGCGGGATTCGCCGTAGCGCTCGGCGCACTGTTCTTCAAGTTTGTTAGTCTGCAGCTTCCATTCGCTGAGCATGCCGGGGTCGGCCAGGCGGTCGAAGCTGAAGAAGCGGCGTTTGAGGCCGGTGCCCATTTCGCCTTCGTAGTGCTCGGTGAGGTCGAAGGGGAATTCCTCGGAGCTGAGCTCGACCTCGCCCATCAGGTGCTCGATCCACATCAGGGCGTCGTCCACCGCGGACGCGTCGCGGTAGATCACGCCCAGGATCGGCGTAACAGGCTGAGGCGGCACAACGCGGCCCATGGGCATCCGGTCAAGGTTCGTGAGCAACCGGCAAGTATACCGAATGCCCACGGGCGCGGAAACGTGACTCGCCTAGATCACGCGGGGTTTGCCGACCAGTCGGCGCATCATGCCGACCTGGCCGAGGTGGTAGACCTCATGGAAGGCCAGGGTTGCCAGCAGGCTGCCAACGGTTTCCTCCGGGTTGCCGGTGGGGCTGAACGCGGCCTTCTGCGCGGCCTGCTCGGGCGTGATCGATGCGATCCGACGCAGCAGCGCTTCCTGCACGCTGAAGAATCGGCGTGAAAGCTCTTCCAGCGGCAGGGCCTGCGCAGGCTCAAGCGATTCCGAGCCGCGCTTGTAGGCCGCCAGCTCGGCCTCGGGCCAGGCGCGCTCGCCGCCCAGCAGCGCCAGCGAGCCGTTGCGGGCGTCGGCGAGGTGGCCGACCAGCCAGTTGATGGTCTTGCCTGTGGCCGTGGGCTTGAGGCCGTCCTCGTTGCTGATGTCTTTGAGGGCCTGTTCGAGGAACCAGCCGCTCATGGCGAACTGGCTGCAGATTGCCTGGTTGTTCATCTTTTTGCTCCTTGTCCGGCGGTCCGCACCTCGCGGATCGCATCAATCACCTTGAGGAAACCTTGATAGTCCCGGTCCGATACGCGCTCGCGCACGCCCGCCTCCAGCTTGATCACATGCTCGCCGATGCGGCGCATCAGGCGCTCGCCCTTGGGCGTGACGGCCACCAGGAACGAGCGGCGGTCGGCCGGGTTGGGCTGGCGCTTGAGCAGGCCGCGCTTTTCCAGCTTGTCGAGTTGGCCGGTGAGCGTGGCGCCCTTGACGCCGAACACCTCGGAGAGCGTGCCCACGGTGCAGGGCCCGTAGCGGAGGGTGTATGAAAGCATGTGCCCCTCGGCGCCGTCCACGTCGGGCACCGCGGCCTCCAGGTCGCGGGCCAGCACGCGGTAGGCGGCATGCAGCTGCGAAACGAACAGCGAGCGATAGTCCCTGCTGTACTTCATGTACCGGATATTACGGATTCCGAACTATCTGGCAAGGGCAAAGCCACCGATGCAGCTCCACGCCAAAGCCGGTTGCAGTTTTTGTGGCAGTACCTTTTGTGCTTTGGTGTTTTTATGGCCTGCTGCAGTCACCACGAAACGGCGTAAACCGCGAAGTTCCGCGAAGGACCGCGAAGCACGGCAACTGCAGGCTCACGCGGAGGCGCCAAGGCGCCAAGAACGGCAGTGCACCTCTTGGCGCCTTGGCGGCTTGGCGTGAGGCCGCTTTGCTTCGCGGTCCTTTGCGGTACTTCGCGGTTGCATGCGGCATCCGACCGCGGCCGTTGCATCCGGGGCTAGTCGTCGCCGGGGAAGCCTTCGGGCAGGCCGGGGATCTCGCGCTCGCCCTGCTTGCCGAAGAACACCGCTTTGCCGCCACCCTGCTTTGCGATCGGCTTCAGCCAGGCCATCTGCGCCTCGCCGATACCCACGCACTGGATGCGGCAGCGGCGCACCAGGTTCATGCGCTCGACCTCGTCCAGCAGGTTGGTCATCTCGAAGGCGCTGAAGCCGAAGTTCTGCGCGCTGGCGTAGGGGCCGTTGTCGTCGTGGTTCTGGAACTCGTAGCGGTAGACCTCTTTCTTGCGCCACATGCGGCTGGCGGGCTGCGCGGGCTGGGCGGGGATCTTGGTCTTGGTGATTGCGCCGGTCTCCGGGTCGCGGGTCTGGATCTCGCGCTCGGGCTGCGCCGGGCGCGCGGGGAACTCCACCCATTCGCCCTCGCCCGGCTGCTTTGTCGCATAGTAGGCCGAGCCGGTGTACTCGTAGTCGATCTTGGGCGTGTCGCCGCTGAAGCCGTCACGGATCGGCGAGCCGTCCGACAGCAGGAAGATCGCGTCCGCCCCTTCCGTCACCAGCTTCAGGTCCCAGTGCTCGCGCGGCTCGTTCACGATGCCGCCCTTGCCCATGCGGTACGCCGCCAGCAGCGCCCTGTAGTAGTTCGTCTCGCCCAGCAGCACGCCGTGCGGGCGCGTGTCTTTCTTGTCGGCGGGCGCCTCGCCCGGCCGGATGGCATCCAGCGCCGCGCCGATCTTGCGCGCGTTGCCGCTGCCGGCGGAGACGAAGCTGCGCG
Organism: Planctomycetota bacterium; assembly: GCA_020638635.1. GTDB lineage: Bacteria > Planctomycetota > UBA8742 > UBA2392 > UBA2392 > JACKID01. Next base: position 17,674 of record JACKIE010000008.1, on the reverse strand, counting down.
TGACCGGCAGCGGCTCGGCGTCGTCGCCGAACAAGATCACGGCCACCTGCTTGTCTTTGCCCAGGCGCGAGAGCGTCCACTTCACGTGCTCGCGCGCGGCATCGAAGCGGTTGTGGACGCGCTTCCAGTCGATCTCGTACTCGTCGTCGCCGGCCTTGCGGCGCTCGCCGGTGACCGGGTTCTTGATCGCGTCGCGGTCAGCGTCGGACAGCGGGTTCAGCATGGAGTCCGAGGCGTCGATCAGGAACACGATGCGCTCGCCCATCACGTCGAGGCCCATGAAGCTGGCCACCGTGGCGCCGTCGTCGTCGCCCAGGGGGTCGTGGCCGCTGTCGAACCGCATCTTCCACATCGCGGGGTACTGGTACGGGTGCTTGGTGCCGAAGCAGAACTGCAGGGCCAGCGCGGCCTCGCGCTTGCTGCGCGGCAGCAGCGCTTTCTTGTCGTCCACCAGCGCGGTGATGCGGTCGAACAGCGGGCGCCAGTCTTGCTGCACCGGCTGGCCGACCTTGTGCAGCGGGCGATAGGCGCGCGCGGCCGACCAGCAGATAGCTTCGTAAAGAACTGCACTTTCGCCGCCGGCCTTGAAGTCCTCCTGCAGCATCAACTGCAGCGCCCGGCGCAGGTGCTCGAAGCCACCGTGTTCGAGGGCGCAGAGCAGCGCCGCGCGGGTGACGGCCGGCGCGCGCTTGTCGCCCACGACCTCGAGCAGCTCCAGCGCGATGTCGGCGTCGTCCTCGATGGCGAGGATGCAGGCGGCGCAGTAGACGCCCCAGACGTCGGGGGCGCTGCGGTAGTACTGCTTGACGAACTTGCGCAAAGCCTTCAGGTCGGAGTTGCTGGGCTGCTGGCGCTGGGCGGCGAATTGCTCGGTGGTGATGTCGTGGCGCGCGCGCAGGTAGGATGCCGCCAGGTAGCGCACGTTGTCGGCAAACGCGGCGGGTGGCTTGTCGTAGACCTGCAGCAGGCGGGGCAGCACGTCGTCGCCGCTGAAGTGCGAGTATTGCTGGAGTTGCTCGGCGTTCCAGCGCAGGGAGGTGGACTCGGCCATGCGGTCCAGGAACTCGGCCGTGACCTTCTTGCGGTCATCCTGGTTGGCGGGCTTGCCCTGGGCGGCGGAGGGGACCCAGGCCGCGAGCAGCAGCGCGGCACAGGCGGCAAGCAGCATGGGGCGGGCGGTGTTTCGCATCGGCGTCTCCAGTGCGACTGCCAGAAGTCTAACCGCCGCCCGCGCCTATCCCAAGTTCGCAACGCTGTCGCAAACCCAAAGGTTCGCAGATCAGCACACAACGAACCACCCACCGCAAATACAAAAGGGGCCGGCGCTGGGCCGGCCCCCTGTGCGGCTTTCCGGCTATTCCTTGCCGTAGACGTTTACCGTGGCCTTGCCTTCCTTGCGGCCTTCGGTGCTGTACTTAAACACGATGCGCTCGACCGTGCGGGCGCCGCCGGGGAAGTCCACGGCGCGGCTGCGAGAGCCTTCATTGAACTCGATGCGCGTCTCCACCTCGTGCTGCTTGCCGTTGCCGAAGGTGACCACGATTTCACGCATGTCGAGGTCCGCGTTCTCCACCTCGATCATCATGCCCTTGAAGGTGCCCTTGCTCTCGCCCACGATCACCACGTCGGTGTCCTTGCCGAAATCAACCTCGCGCGCCGCCAGGTGCTTGTATCCGGCGTAGCGCTTCTCCGGCGCGGCCGGCTTGCCGAACAGCTTGACGGTCGCCTTGCCGTCGCGGCCTTTGCTCTCGTACTTGAAGGTTACCTTCTTGATGCCGCGCTCGTCGCCCGGCAGGCTGATCTCGCGGCTGCGGGTCTTTTCCTCGAAGGCAAGTCGCGTCTTCGGCGAGTGGGTTTCCCCGTTCACGAACTCGATCACCACGTCGTACATCACGAGGTTGCCCTCGGTTACGCCGATCACGATGGCGGTGAAACGGCCGTCGTCGCGCCCGACGTGGATCGTGTCGTTGTCGCCCTTGAAATCCACTTCGCGCTGGCCGAGCAGCTGGTAGGCGTCGGCGCTGCGCGGCAGGTGTTCCTTCCATTCGCCCTTGTCGGTCTCGGGCTTGTCGGGGCCGGGCTTGTCGCCGGCATCGGCGGGCTTGCCAAACAGCTTGACGGTGGCCTTGCCCTTGCGCAGCTTGCTCTTGTACTTGAAGGTGACTTCCTTGATTACACGCGCCTCGCCCGGCAGGTCGATCTGCCGCGAACGCTCGCCCTGCTTGAATTCCGCGCGGATCTCCGGCGAGTACGTCTCGTCGTTGCCGAAGGTGACCTTGATGTCCCACATCTCGAGGTTGCCCTCAATCACGCCGATCATCAGGCTGACGTAGCGGCCTTCCTTGGCACCCACTTCAATGGTGTCCTTGTCGGCGCCGAAATCGACCTTCTTCTCGCCCAGCAACTCGTAGTTGGGGAACTTCTCGGCCCAGTTGGGCTTGTCGTCCTGCGCGTTCACGCTGGTGAACGCGGCCAGCGTAATCAGCAACGCTGTCATCAATACAGTCTTCATGGCTCTCCTTTGTCTGACCCCAGTGTGCGAGCGATGCTAAGTGCACCCCGCGCGGGCGCCAGAGTGGCGGTGGAATTTGCCAACTCCAGTCACAGGGCGGGTTGCGTTCGTGATTTACAAAATTATCGCAACCTCAACGATTGGCGCGGGTTACAATCCCGCGCTCACTTGCAACCATCGGGGGATTCCAATGCACACCGTAAAATTTTCTCTGCTTCTGCTGACCATCCTGGCCCTGGGCTTCACCGCCGGCTGCGGCGGGCGCGGCGCACGGCCGATCAACACCCAGGACGGCGACGCCGACCGCGTGGAGCTGCTGGGCACGCGCAAGGTGGACTTCAAGGCCGACCACGACGTGATCATGGTGACGTTAAAGGAAGGAACGTTCCACGCGCTGCGCGTCGAGGTGGAAGGCAGCGAGCTGGAGATGTGGGACATCGACGTGTTCTTCAGCAACGGCGGGCACGAGGACTTCAACACCCGCGTGAACTTCGCCCAGGGCAGCTGGAGCCGCAGGCTGGACCTGCGCGGCGGCGCCAGGGGCATCAAGAAGGTGACGTTCAAGTACAAGAGCAAGAAGCCGCGCACCGGCAAGGCCACCGTCAAGCTGTACGGCATCCACTAGAATTTCCGACCTCTCCGGCCCGGTTTATCCTGTGCGGATTCCGGGCCGGTTGCCATTTGCGCTGCTCGCCAACGGGTCTAGATTGCGGGCAGTACAACGAAGGGGACAGCCTTGAAGATTGTCAGCATTGGCGGCGGGCCGGCCGGGCTTTACTTCTCGATCCTGATGAAGAAGCAGGATCCGGCACACGACATCACGGTGATCGAGCGCAACCGGCCTTACGACACCTTCGGCTGGGGCGTGGTGTTCAGCGACGAAACCCTGGGCGGCTTCGAGGTCGCCGACAAACCAAGCTACGACCGCATCGTCGGCGAGTTCGCCTACTGGCCCGACATCGACACACACATCAAGGGCGAGGTGATCCGCAGCACCGGCCACGGCTTCGCCGGCATGAGCCGCAAGAAGCTGCTGAACATCTTCCAGGCACGCGCCGAGGAACTGGGCGTGAAGCTGGTGTTCGAGAAGGAAGTCCACTCGCTGGAGCCTTTCAACGATGCCGACCTGATACTCGGCGCCGACGGCGTCAACAGCTGGGTGCGCGACCACCACAAGCAGTTCTTCCAACCCGACATCGACTGGCGCAAGTGCAAGTTCTGCTGGCTCGGCGCTGACTTCAAGCTGCCCGCTTTCACCTTCATCTACGAGGAAAACGAGCACGGCCTGTTCACCGTGCACGCCTACCCCTTCGAGGAAAACACCAGCACCTGGATCGTCGAGTGCCGCGAGGAAACCTGGCGCAAAGCAGGCCTGGACAAGGCCGACGAAGCCCAGACTATCGCCTACTGCGAGAAGCTGTTCGCGAAGTACCTGTCCGGCCACAAGCTGCTGGGCAACAAGAGCGTGTGGCGCACCTTCCCCACCATCCGCAACAAGACCTGGGTGCACGAGAACATCGTGCTGATGGGCGACGCCGCCCACACCGCGCACTTCAGCATCGGCAGCGGCACCAAGCTGGCCATGGAAGACGCCATCGAGCTGGCGCAGGCGTTCAAAGACAACGGCTGCGAGAACGTCAACGCCACCCTGAAGCTGTACGAGGCGCGGCGCTGGGTGGACGGCGCCAAGCTGCAGAAAACCGCGCAGACCAGCCTGGAGTGGTTCGAGAACGTCGCGCGCTACTACCACACCCAGCACCCGGTGCGCTTCACCTTCAACCAGCTTTCCCGCAGCAAGCGCATCACCTACGACAACCTGAAGATGCGCGACCCGGCCTTCGTCGAGACCGCCACCGACTGGTTCGCCAAACAGAACCAGTTCCGCGACGTGCGCGTGAAGGCCCCCGCCTACGCGGCCGAGAGCGACGAGCAAACCATCCGCGAGCACTTCGAGCGCGCCGAGCAGCCCACGGCGCCGCCCGTGTTCCAGCCCTTTCAGCTGCGCGACATGACACTGGCCAACCGCCTGGTGGTCAGCCCCATGTGCCAGTACAGCAGCGACGACGGCTTCCCGGGCGACTGGCACATGGTGCACCTGGGCTCGCGCGCGATCGGCGGCGCCGGCCTGCTCTACACCGAGGCCACGCACGTCAGCCCCATCGGCCGTATCACGCCCGGCTGCGCGGGCATGTACAAACCCGAGCACGTGGCGGCCTGGAAGCGCGTCGTGGACTTCACCCACGGCTACAGCAAGGCGAAGATCTGCATGCAGCTCGCCCACGCCGGCCGCAAGGCCAGCACCGACCTGCCCTGGAAAGGTGGCAAGCCGCTGACACGCGAGCAGGGGGCATGGCAGACGCTCGCGCCCAGTGCCCTTCCTTACAAAGACGACTGGCCTACGCCGAGCGAAATGACCCCGGGCAACATGGACGCCGTGAAGGCCCAGTTCGTGCAGTCGGCGAAGTGGGCCGACGAAGCGGGCTTCGACATGATCGAGCTGCACTACGCCCACGGCTACCTGATGAGCACCTTCATCAGCCCGCTCACCAACAAGCGCACCGACGGCTACGGCGGCTCGCTGGAAGCGCGCATGCGCTACCCGCTGGAATGCTTCAAAGCCGTGCGCGCGGCCTGGCCTGAAGGCAAGCCCATAAGCGTGCGCATCTCGGCCACCGAGTGGCATGAAGACGGGCTGACCGATGCCGACCGCGTCGAGATCGCCAGGATGTTCAAGGACGCCGGGCTCGACATCATCGACGTCAGCGCCGGTCAGGTGGTGCACGACCAGCAGCCCGTCTACGGCCGCATGTTCCAGACGCCGTTCAGCGACCTGATCCGCAACGAGGCGCACATCGCGACCATGACTGTGGGCAACGTGCAGACAGTGGACCAGGCCAACACCATATTGCTGGCCGGCCGCGCGGACCTGGTGGTGATGGCGCGCCCGCACCTGTTTGACCCGTACATGATGATCCACGCGGCCGCGGACTACGACTACGACCTGCAATACTGGCCGCCCCAGTACCTCGCCGCCAAGCCGCGCCCGAAGGCCTGAACATGACCGTTCCAGTAAAACTGAAACGTCTCCCCCACGGTGAAGGGCTGCCCCTGCCGGCCTACCAGACCGCGCACGCGGCCGGCGCCGACGTGCACGCCGCGCTGGAAGGCCCGGTGATGTTGCAGCCGGGGCGGCACGCGTTGATCCCCACGGGCTTCTGTTACCAGATTCCGCCCGGCTACGAGATGCAGGTGCGCCCGCGCAGCGGCCTGGCGGCCAAGCACGGGGTGACGGTGCTGAACGCGCCGGGCACCATCGACGCGGATTATCGCGGCGAGCTGAAGGTGCTGCTGATTAATCACGGCCCCGAGCCATTCGAGATCCAGCGCGGCGAGCGCATCGCCCAGATCATCATCGCGCCGGTCAGCGCGGCCAAGTTCACGGAAGTAAGCGAGCTGTCCGACACCCAGCGCGGCACAGGCGGGTTTGGCAGTACGGGCAGGTAGAACCCCGGCCGAATGGCCGGGGACTCGCGGCTTGCCGCGTGAACATGTCGCCCCAATCGCCCGCCAACTGCGGCGGGCGTCCCCGGCCTTTCGGCCGGGGCTCTAGTCCCACAACCCCGTTGAGTAATAGCGTTCGCCGGTGTCGGCGAAGACGGTTACGATGCGCGCGTGGGGCTCGCGCAGGGCCACCTTGGCCGCTACCGCTAGGTTCGCGCCGCTGCTCTGGCCCACGAACACGCCGTTGCGCGCCAGCACGCGGCAGAAGTCCGCGGCCTCGTCGATGCTCACGTCCACCACCTCGTCCACCAGCGACTCGTCGAAGTTCTTCGGCCGGATCGCATCCGGCGAGCGCAGGGGCTTCAAACCCTCAATGCCGGGGAAGTCATCCGGCATGGCCTGCACCACGCGGATGTGCGGGTCGTACTCCTTCAGGCGCTTGGCGATGCCGGTCAACGTGCCGCCGGTGCCGACGCCCGCGATGAAATGGGTAATGTCGCCGTAGCTCTGGCGCAGAATCTCCGCGCCGGTGCCGTAGTAGTGCGCGCGCCAGTTGGCGTCGTTGCTGTACTGGTCCACCAGCAGGTAGCGCTGCGGCTGCTGCTTCGCCAGCTCGTGGGCGTGGCGCACGGCCTCGTCGTACCCGAGTACGGGGTCCGTGAGGATCAGCTCCGCGCCGTGGGCCTTGATGCGCCGCTGCCGTTCTTTGCTGGCGTTGCCGGGCACCACCAGCGTGACCGGGATGCCCAAGGCCGCACCGATCATGGCGTAGGCGATGCCGCTGTTGCCGCTGGTGGAATCCAGCACGCGGCGGCCCTGCAGCGTGTCTTCCTCTATTAAGCGCGCGAGCATGCGCAGCACGGCGCGGTCCTTGATGCTGCCTCCCGGGTTCATCCACTCGGCCTTGGCCTTGATGCTGACACCGGGGAAGCGGTGCTCGAGCGCGTTGATCTCCAGAAGCGGCGTGTTGCCGATCAAACCCAGCGCCGGGATGCGGCGGGTGATTTCGTAGAGGGTGTCGGTCTTGGTCTTCATGGCGATTTCTCCGTAGCGCAGGCGCCTTCGCCTGCACAGGCCGGGGGCGCCTCGCCCCCGGCAAGAATGGCGCGGGCAAGGTGCCCGCGCCCGGGGCAGGCGGGGCGCCTGCGCTACGTCAAACATCGCACCTCTTCGGGTGCGAATTGCTCGCCCCTTAGTTCAAACGACAGGAAGTCGGCAACCTTTCCGGTTTTCACCGAGACGATCACGTAGCTGTAGCCTTCCCACGCCTGCTGGCGGTCGGTCTCGCTGGGCTGGGCCGGGTGGTCCGGGTGGCTGTGGTAGATGCCGATGATGTCGAGACCCTGTTCGCGCGCCTGCCGGTCAATGCGCATGTAGTCTTTGGGGTCCAGGGTGAAGCGGTCGTGGGCACGCTCGACGTTGAGGTTGCCGGTGCGATGGGCGGAAACGCCCTCGCGCGTGCTGCCGTCGGCACGACCAACGATCACGCCGCAAGCCTCGTGCGGATAGGCCTCAACAGCGTGGGCTTCAATGTGAGCCCGGATGGCGGGCGTGAGAGTCAGCATGGGAATCGTCCGAACAGAACAAACAACGTTGAGTCAACCAGCGCAGGCCGGTTAGCGACAACAACAGTTGCTCGGACGCATGAACATGGGCGGAAATCGTACCGGCCGTGAACGGCACGTCAAGCGGGTTTTCGAATCGAGCCCCGGCCGAAAGGCCGGGGACGCCCGCCGCAGTTGGCGGGCGACTGGATTGCGAAACACGTTCACGCGGCAAGCCGCGTGTCCCCGGCCTTTCGGCCGGGGCTCTAGCTGCCCGGCGTCCATTCGCCGTCGATCAGCAGTTCGTGGGGCTGGTACTGGCGCTTGTAGTCCATGGTGGGGCAGCCGTCGATCCAGTAACCGAGGTAGTACCAGGCGATCTTCTTTTCGCGGCACAGCTCGATTTCCTTCAGCACGCTGTAGACGCCCAGGCTGCGGCGGTGCTCGTCGGGGTCGAAGAAGTGGTACACACTGCTGATGCTGCGCTTGCTCACGTCGCAGATGCTTACCGCCAGCAGCTTGTCGCGCGGGTCGCGGTACTCGATCTCCACGGTAGCCACGCAGCTCGAGTACAGGAAATCGCGCATGCTCTCCAGGTCTTCGCCCTGCGGGCTCTCGCGGTGCTGCGCGCGCAGGTAGCGCTTGTACACGTCGTGCTTCTCGGCCGTGAGCTCGGGCTCGTGCACGAACATGCGCACGTCGGTGTTGCGGCCCAGCGCGCGGCGCTGGCTGCGGCTTGGTTGAAAGCCTTCGACCGGCACGCGGATCGGCACGCACTTGCGGCAACTGGCGCAGGCGGTGCGGTACAGGATGTTGCCGCTGCGGCGGAAGCCGCGGTCCATCAGCTCGTGGTAGGCCGCGGGCGATATCTGCCAGACCAGCCAGGCTTCCTCGGTGGCGGCGCGGCGCGGCAGGTAGGAACAGTCATGGCTGTGGCGCCCCAATGGCACCGAGTGCGGGCCGATCAGCGCTTCGAGGCTGAGGCGATGGGAGTTCATTCAATTCAAAATTCAAAATGCAAAATTCAAAATTGGCCAGCCCCGGGAGAGTACATTTTGAATTTTGCATTTCTCATTTTGCATTGGCTCAGGGACTGAGCCTTTCCCGCTCATTCCACGTCTCTCGCAGGATCGTGAGATAACGGCCGTAGCGGCCCTGGCTGATGGTTCCGGCCTCGACAGCGGCTTTCACGCCGCAGCCCGGCTCAACGCGGTGGGTGCAGGTGCTGAAGCGGCACTGCTCGCGGGCACCCTGCCAGTCCGGGTAGTACAGGCTGATCTCGTGCAGCTCAAGGTTCCAGAAGCCGAAGTCGCGGACGCCGGGCGTGTCGATCACCAGCCCACCCGCCATGGGCACCAGGCTGGCGTGGGTGGTGGTGTGGCGGCCTTCGCCCTCTTTGTCGACGTGGCCGATGCGCAGGCCCAGCCCGGGCTCGAGCGCGTTCATGATACTGGACTTGCCCACGCCGCTGGGTCCGGCGAACACGGCCGTCTTGCCCTCAAAACGCGGCTTGAGCGTGCCGAGTTCGCCTTGCTCGGCGCTGACGTACTCGATCTCGATCACGGGCGCGTACTCCGCCAGCAGCGGCTCAAGCTGCTCGCGCGGGACCAGGTCGGTCTTGTTGACGACCAGCAGCGGCGTGAGCCCCTGGCTGTAGGCGCTGATCAGCAGGCGGTCCACAGTCTCCAGTTGCTCGGCCAGGCGGTCGGCGCCGGCCACGATCACCAGCAGGTCGATGTTCGCGGCCAGCACCTGGCGCTGGCGGGGAAAGCGCGGGTGGGCGCGGTACAGCTCACTGTGGCGTTCTTCGATGGCCTGCAGCAGCCCTTCCTGCTGGTCGCTTTCCGGCACGGGCGTGAATGTGACGCGGTCCCCCACCACCACGGGGCTGCGCTCGCGGCGCTTGCCCTGCTTGAACTTGCCGCGCACGGCGCACATGTATTCGGCGGAATCGGAGCGCACCCAGGCGTGGTGGCCGTGCAGGCGGACGACGATGCCGGTGAGCTGGTTCATGGTGGCTACGTTACAGGCGGCAGGCGTCAGGCGGCAGGCGGCAGTTGCAGAAGTTCCAGGCCGACGGGTTAGCCAAGCTCCAGCAGTCCTGACCTCTGCCAGCTGACGCCAACGGTTGGGGCTTTTTCCTGCCGCCTGCCGCCTGCCTCGTCGCACTGCCGCACGGAGCAATCTTCCGCTACAATGCCGCCGATGTCCCTGAAGGCGAAAATCGCGCTGGGCGTGATCGCCGCCACCGCCATCCTGGCCGTGGCGCTGGCGTTTCTGGGCCTGCAGGCAAAGGACGAACTGGACAAGGCCGACGCGCGCCGCAAGGAGCGCACTCAGGCCGCCCTGGAAACCCTGCGCGCCGACAGCCAGAAGCAGTACGAGAACTTCAACCAGGAGCAACACCGCCTGGCAATCAAATCCATCGAACGCCTTGTGATCGCCCAGCTGGACCCGATCCTTGCCACGCCGCGCATGGACGTGGCAGACCGTCTGAGGGACGAACTGAACGGCATCGACGAAGCCGGGATCGTCGAGCTGCAGCCCGGGGGCGGCCTGACGTTCAAGCCCGAGAAGCCGGAAGGAAGCAGGGCCGGTTTAACCGCGGAGGAGTCGGTGGTCGCGCGGCGCGTGTTCGAAACCGGCCGCCACGAGTTTTTAGGCGACGTGCTGTTCTACCCGTACAACCCGCCGCCCAGTTCCACGCGTCTGCAATACCTGCTGCGCCTGAAGCTCGATATTCCTCCCGTCGCCAAGCCCGAACCAGTGCAGCTCCCGCCGCTGGATGAACCGGTCGCCGCCGACCTGGGCGGGGTGATCGCCGCCGCGTTCACCACGCTGGCGCTGGCGATGCTGGCGGTTTTCGTGCTGCTGATGTTCGCGCTGCGCAAGTTCGTGCTGGCGCCGCTGGGCAACGTGCTGGAAGATTCCGAGCGCATCGTGAAAGGCTCCGAAGGCCTGACCGTTCAGGGTTTCAAAGGCGGCAAGGGCAAGGATATCGAGACGCTGGTCGCCGCCTTCAACGCCATGTTCAGTGAACTCAAGGCCTACCAGTCCGACCTGGAAGGCAAGGTCAAGTCCGCCACCCGCACCATCAAGGCCCAGCAGCAGAGCCTGGTGATCGCCCAGCGCCTCGCGGCGACAGGCACCCTGGCGGCCGGGCTGGCCCACGAGGTGAACAACCCGCTGAGCGGCATGCTGAACGCAGCGCGCCGGCTAAAGAAGAAGGAAGGGCTGGATGAGCGCGCGCGCGATTACATCGAGCTGATCGAGGAAGGCCTCACGCGCATCGAGAACCTGATGAAGCAGATTCTCGATTTCTCGCGCCGCCGCGACATGAAGCCCGAGCGCTTCTCGGCCGAGGACGCCTTCCGCCGCGCACTGCCACTGGTGCGCCACCGCCTCGAGAAAAAGCACCTGCGCCTGGAAGAGGACATCCGCAAGGACCTGCCGGAGGTCTACGGCAACGCCGAGGAGATCGGCCAGGTGCTGATGAACCTGCTGATCAACGCGGCCGACGCCAGCCCCGAGGAAGGTGCGGTGCGGGTGACGATCGCGCCCACGGAAGCAGGCGGCGTAAGCTTCAGCGTCGAGGACAGCGGCGACGGCGTGCCCGAGGAAATCCGCGAGCGCATCTTCGACCCGTTCTTTACCACCAAGGAGCCGGGCCAGGGCACGGGCCTCGGGCTGGCAATCGCGCACACCATCGTGGACAACCACGGCGGCAGCCTTCGGGCGGAGCAAGGCGCCACGCTGCACGGCGCGCGCTTTGTGATGGAACTGCCCAAGGCCGAGCTGCACGAAAGCCGGCGGCTGAAAGAAGCAGGGTAGCGGACAAGAGTGGGGACTGTCCCCGCTGTCGCAGCCTGAGTGAAGGCTCGAGTCCACAGGGAACAGCAAATTACCAATAACCAATTTTCAATTGGCCACGGTTGGACCGGCATTGGTAATTGGTAATTGGTTGTTGGTAATTTGCTGTTCACCCGGCATGAGAACGCCAACCTGAGGCCGAAGACGGGGACAGTCCCCAACTTCGGAGACAGTCCCCTGCCTGTTCCTGCAATGAACCGGGCGCCCTTGTGGGGCGCCCGATCCATCTGGTCTGGCAAGGCAAACTGTCTCTCCCCTACTCGGCCGTGCGGCGGTCCGGGTGCGGGTTGTGCGGGTTTACGGCCTGCGCGCGCTTGATCTGCAGGCGCTGGGCGGCTGTGGCGGGCGCGTCGCCCAATGCCACGCCGGCGGCGTTGCGGGCGTCGGCAACTTCCATCACCATGGCCTCGCGCATCTCCGCGTCAGCGATCTCGCTGAGGTCGTACTCAAGGCGCAGTTGCGCCAGCAGGGCGTTGAAGCCGTCCTCGTCCCAGGCGCCCTTGTGGTACTTGTAGCAGGCGCCCAAGGCACGGGCCGCGGCGGCCTTCACCGACGGGCGGTCCACGGCCTCTTCGCTGGTCAGGGTGTCCAGCAGGTTGGGGATCACGTTGGCGCGCACCCAGGCGGCGCCGACCTTGGTGCCGCTGGCAACCAGGGTCTCGATCGCGTTGCAGATCGCCTGGCGCGCGGCCCATGAGCGCCCGTCAAGGCGCAGGCCGCCGGCCAGCGCTACCAGCAGCTTCTCGACGCTGTACTTGGTGGCGTTCGGGTCCAGCTCGCGGATGGCGTCGGCCATCGCGATCACCATGCCGTTGGTCTTGCTCTTGGAATCTTCGACGTTGCCGCTCCAGACATTCTCGAGGGTGGCCTGCAGGGCCTCCGTGTCCACGGCGTACTCGGCGCTGTAGCTGACGTAGCGGCTGTCGTCCACGCCCAGGGCCTCGAGGTCAGACTTGCGCGAGTCCACTTCGCTTTCCAGCGCGGCGATCAGCACCGGGATCTCCGAGGTGCGCACGTCCTTGCTGAGCAGGTGGAAGATCGGCTCCGAACGCTCGGAGCGATCGCCGCCGCCCGGCAGGTTCGGGTTGAACACGAACACCGGCGCTACCGCGAGGTTGCCCTCAATGATGATCGCGTCCCAGGGCGGACCCTGCATGGCAAGGTCGGCACCCTCCTCCAGGCTGCGGGCTCCGCTGGCGCTGTGTCCCAGGCTTTCCAGGTCGCTCATGTAACGGTTGCGCAGCGCCTCGTCCTCAATGATCACCAGCACCGCGCGGGCCTGGGTCTCCTGCAGGTTGCGAACGGCCACCTGCTCCACCAGTGCGTTGTTCCCGAAGCTGGTGTTGGCACCCAGGCGGATCAGCGAACGGGCCGCGGCGTAACGCACCGTACGGTCCGGGTCGGCCAGTGCGCGGATCATCGCCGCGCCGGCCGGCTTGCCGATCACATCCGTGTCGCCCAACTCGGTGATCGCGTCACACAAGCCCACGCTGACGGCCGGGTAGCCGTCGGCCAGGGAGCGCTCCAGCGCGGCGTACAGCACGGGGCTGCCCGCGCTGGCAGACATGCCGAAGCCCTGCTGATGCGGCACGAAACCGCGCTCGCCCAGCAGCTGCACGATGAACTCACGCTCTTCGCTGCTGCCGTTGTAGTAACGGCCGCGGCCTTCGGTGTACATGTGCATGTGGATGCAGGCCAACAGCGCTTCTGCGTCGCGCACGAACCCGTCGGTGTTGGCGTTGCCGCCGGCCTGGGTTACGCCCAGTTCAAATGCCTGCAGGCAGGACTCCTCGGCCATGATGTCGGCGTAGGCCCACAGCGGCACTTCCTGCGACACCACCTGCTGCGCGCCGGAATCACTGGGGATCCACTTCCAGACCGTGTAGCTGCGATCGTAGCCGTACATCACCACGGGCAGGTTGCCCTGGTAGGTACTGCCGACCAGGCGGTTGCGGTAGTAGCGGCCCGCAGCGTTGTTGCGGTAGATGCCCTCGGCCTGCAGGAAAAACAGGTCCTTGGCGTTGTTGACCTTCTTGTCCTGCTCCGGGTTGTTGGCGCGGATTCGCTCAATGCCCAGGCGGCAGGCTTCGCGCACCTGCTCTTCTTCAGTCTTGGCCTGGTAGTGCTTGGCCAGGATCGGCAGCGCGCGGGCATCGCCGATGTCGGCCAGCGCCAAGGCCGCGGTCTGGCGGTCGTACATCTCGGCGCTGTAGAAGCACTGGATGATCGCAGTGACGGCCTGGGCGCCCATGCGGTGCAGCAGCAGGCGCGCGCGGTAGCGATAGTCCGCGTTGTCGCTGTGCATGTAGTTGGCCTGCAGGTACGGCACGATGAAGTCGCCGAAGCTGTCGCGGATGCTGGCCGCGCGCAGCTCGTTGCGGGCTACGTCGGCGTCGGCCATGTAGGCGTCCACGAACTCGGCGATCTGCTCCGGGTCGTTGTTGCGGCCGATGTACGGGTTCTTGGCCAGGCCCGTCATCACCCATTTGCCGAAGCGCGCGTAGCGGCCCTTCAGGCCGGGATCGGCGAAGTTGTTCTCGATCATGTCGCGGGCAAGCTCGGCGCCGATTTCGTCGCGGATCTTGCGGGCGTCTTCATCGGTGGGGTCGCCGGCGAGCGCGGAGTCGAACTTCTTGATCGCGTCTTCCCAGTTGCCCTTCTTGTATTCGCGCAGGCCTTCCTTGACGGAACCCAGCGCATCCTGGGCCTGGACGACAGGCGCGTCCGGGGTCAGCACAGAACCGGCAAGCACCGCGCCGAACACCAGGGCGACGGCAACAATCCCACGCACAATGCGTAGCTGCATCGTTGAAAACTCCTTCAGGGGGGTGCTGGCAGAAAGGTCAATCTAGCCCTCACCTAAAGGCTGTCAAGCTGTACACATACATTCCCCGAGCCGGTGACTCAGGCGTGACGGGGGAGGGGTTTCATGCGGCAGGAGGCAGGAAGCAGGAGGAGGGAGGCGGGTCGCAGACAAAATCTGGCGCTACTGGCCCTAAACCCCAAGCCCAAGCCCCAAGGCCGCACCCCAAGCCCTAAACCCCAGGCCCCAAATCCCCATTTCTCCTTGCATTCCCCGATCCATTGATAAAACGCACGCAGCTGGGCGATTGGTGCGGAGGCTCGTATGTATCTGAAGCTGGCGCTTCTTGCGTTCGTGTTTTGCCTTGGCGGGTTGCTTGCGGCCCAGCCCGCTCAACCCAACATCATCTGGGACCCCAGCCCCAACTACACGGCCGGGCGCACCACCACCATCGACTCGATCGTGATCCACACCACCGAGGGCTCTTACTCGGGTTCCGTAAGCTGGCTGAAGAACCCCTCCGCGGGCGCGAGCGCCCACTACGTCATCAAGGAAGACGGCACCGAGATCAAGCAGCTGGTCGCCAACAGCGACCGCGCCTGGCACGCCACCTACTACAATAACCGCAGCATCGGCATCGAGTGCGCCGGCTACGCCGGACAGGCCAGCACCTGGACCCAGGGCATCCTGCCGGCCCTCTACGACCTGGTCGCGTGGCTATGCTACACCTACAACGTGCAGGTCGTGCATCCGGCCGGGCAGGCGACCTCGCAGACCCAGCAGGATTTCAACAGCCCCGGCCTGGTGGGCCATTACCAGGTCCAGCCCTGGAACCGCACGGACCCGGGGGCCTACTTCGACTGGAACGCCCTGGTCACCGAGGTGAACAACCGCCTCGGCGCGGGCAGCAACGACCGCATCGTGGACAACACCGACCCCGGCTTCAGCGTGCTCAGCGGCACCTGGAGCACCGGCACCACCGCCGCCGGCCACTACGGCAGCGACTACCGCTTCGCCGGCAGCAGCAGCAGCGTCACGGCCGAGTGCGAGTGGCGCCCCACCCTGCCCGAGGGCGGCACCTATGAGGTGCTGCTTTACTATCCGCAGGGCAGCAACCGGGCCGACAACTCGCCCTTCACCGTGTACCACGCCAACGGCAGCACCCTCAGCAGCGTGAACCAGCAGGCCAACGGCGGCGGCTGGTACAGCCTTGGCAACTACGCGTTTTTCACGGGAACCAGCGGCTACGTGCGGCTGGCCAACAACGCCAATCCCAGCGTGGTACTGGCCGACGCGGTGTGGTTCAAGCAGATCACCCCGGCCCCGGCGCCCGCGGCGCCCACGGGGCTTGTCGCCACGCCCGTCAACAGCACGGACGTCAGTTTCAGCTGGAACTACTCCGCCTGGGCTGACGGCTACTATGTGGACATCGCAGAAAGCGCCGCCGACCTGACCGGCGCCACCGGCACCTTCCAGAACGCGAGCGTCGCACGCACCAGCAGCCACACCTGGACCGGCCTGACACCGGGCCAGACCTACTACTGGCGGGTGTGGGCCTACAACCAGGCGGGCGGCAACCACGGCTACCCGAGCCCGACCAGCTTCACCATGCCCAGCGGCACGCCGCCGGCAGCGCCAACCGGCCTGACGGCCACGGTGCTGAGCGACACCTCGGTGCGCTTTCAGTGGACGGCCTCAACGGGTGTGGACGGCTACTGGCTCGACATCGCGGAAAGCGCCGCCGACCTCACCACCGGCGCGGGCTCGCCCAGCTTCCAGAACGTGAACCTGGGCGCCGCGGTCACCAGCCACGACTGGACCGGCCTGACACCCGGCACCACCTACTACTGGCGGGTCTACGCCTACAACACCGCGGGCGGCGCGCATGGCTACCCTACGCCGACCACGGTAGTGACCTCGGGCGGCGGGACCAGCGGTACGCCTTTTGACAGCGGCGGCGACGGAAACGACAGCGGCTGCAGCACCGACGGCGGCCAATCCTGGTTGCTGGTGGCGCTGCTGGGCGCGTTGTCGGCCGCTTTCATGATTCGCTGGAGGCTCTCGTGATGGGCGTCTTCCGCGCGGTTGCCTCGAATCGCGGTACGATTCTGCGGCAAGTGCTGCGTTGCAGCATGCTTGCGGCTCTTGTTCTCTGTGCGCCGCTTTCGGCCCAGGTGGTGATCGACAACGTGGACGCCGGCTTCAGCGTCACCTTCGGCTCCTGGACCAGCGCCAACAGCGCTTCCGGCCGTTACGGCAGCGACTACCTGTACAAGGGCGCCGTGGGCGCAGGCGCCAGCCCCTCCGGCACCGTGGAGTGGAGGCCCAACCTGGCGGCCGACACCTACACCGTGGAAGTCTGGTACCCGGCGGGCAGCAACCGGGCCGACGACGCGCCCTTCACCATCCATCACGCCAACGGCAGCACCACCGTGCGCATCAACCAGCAGGTGAACGGCGGCCAGTGGGTCAGCCTGGGGAGCTTTGATTTCAACGCGGGCACCGGCGGCTACCTCGAGCTCGCGAACAACGCCCAGACCGGCCAGGTGGTGATCGCCGACGCCGCGCGTTTCACGCCCGTCAGCTACGTGCCGCCCGCGCCGGACGAGTTCCGCGGCGTGTGGGTCAGCCGTTTCGAATGGCCCAGCACCACCCCCAGCGTCTGGAAGGCGAACCTGGACGCCATCATGGCCAACGCCAAGGCCGGCAACTTCAACGCCGTGGTGCTGCAGATGCGCGGCGACACCACCACGCTGTACCCGTCACCCCATGAGCCGCTCAGCAGCCTGATCAGCAACGGCACCGGCGACGACGCCCTGGCCTACGCGATCAACGCCGCTCACGCCCTGGGCCTTGAGCTGCACTGCTATTTCAACACCCACGTCTGCACCAGCGCGTTTGCCGGCGCCAACCCCAGCTGGATCATCGCCGACGCCACCGGCACGCCCATCAGCGCCCCCGTGGACGGCTACTACTGGCTGGCGCCCGGCCACCCGGACGTGCAGGCCTACCTGCGCACCCAGATCA
The DNA here is from genome assembly GCA_020638635.1 of Planctomycetota bacterium. GTDB lineage: Bacteria > Planctomycetota > UBA8742 > UBA2392 > UBA2392 > JACKID01. The sequence goes on along the minus strand of JACKIE010000008.1, from coordinate 417 downwards.
TGCACATCGTGAACACCTACCCCACGCTCGATGGCATTCACTTCGACCGCATCCGGATGCCCGAGCCCGTCTACAGCCACGACAGCGTAAGCGAAGCCCGCCGCCTGGGCGGCGCCAACCCCGATGCCCTGAACTTCGACGACTGGACGGCCGACCAGATCACCCGTTGGCTGCGCGACGTCTACGCCGAGGTCCACGGCGTGAACCCGAACCTGCAACTCAGCGCAGCGCCACTGGGCCTGTACCACTGGACGGCCTACGCCGGCTACCCCAGCGGCTACTACTACGGCCTGCCCCGCCACCAGGACGCCAAGGCCTGGCTGGCCGCGGGCGCGCTGGATTGGATCGCGCCGCAGTGCTACTGGGCCGATGGCGGCAGCCTGCCCGATTTCAGCGACCTGGTGCCCGACTGGCAGG
>JACKIE010000007.1 GCA_020638635.1 Planctomycetota bacterium | reverse complement strand
CGACATCAGCATCCAGCGCATGACCGGCCTGATCGAGCCCATCATGATCGTCTTCATGGCGGTAGTAGTCGGCGGCATCGTAAGCGCGGTCATCATCCCGCTGCTCCAGATGTCCACCAGCGGCCTCGGCTAGTTTGTTTCTTGAGCGCGGTAGTCTGCGCGGATTTTCTGTATTGCTTAGCATTGCATCCACAATATGTGATGTAGTTGTTAAAAAAAAACAACTGGTCCCATGACACGCACGGGGTAGTCTTTCGTGCCGAACATCATGGAGGCTTGCCATGCTGTTTTCTGGAGCGCCGGATACCGCAAACATTCAGGCTGCAAAGTGGTTCGTCGAAAACGAACCTCGGCGCATCCAGATTCACGGCGTCATGCCTGTTTTCGGCGTCAACGGCGGCTTTCTGGTTTACCCGCGCGTGCCCGCGATCAAACCCGCGCAGGTGGTCGCGCCCTGCGAGCCGGCCGACGACATCAGCACGCAGGTAACACCGGCCCGCTTCGGCATGGTGCAGTACGTGGCGCGCGTTCCCGTCTGTATGGCCGATCAGGCGATCTACCGACACCCCACAGACATCGTTGACGGCAACGTCGCCCTCGGCGAGATCGAGAACTGGTACGGCTACTACGGCCGTATGGACACCGCCACCGGTGACCCGGTATTCGGCGGATTGCTCGATCTGGTGGCGCCTGGTCGCATTGTGAACATGGGCGCTGCACCTCTGTCGTTCCCGTGTTTGAGCCGGGCGTACCACTTGGTCGCGGCCAACAACGGTAAGCCCACCGTCATCATGAGCAATGCGCGTTCGCTGGAAAGCTACGAGAACCTGTGCCGGTTGAACGGCCAGAACCTCGAATATGTGCCTTGGCGCTGGTACTGCCCGGCAACGGGCCGCTGGAAGGACGGCGTGGTGCCAAGCTTCAACGGCACCCCTTGGGTGATCAACGACGAAATGAACCCGGGCGTGCAGCCTGCCGACCGCCGCATCTGGTTTATGGTGCTGGGCGACGACGGCGGGAAGGGGCATACACGCGGATTGACCAGAATTGTTCCGGCCGGAATGGAGCGCAGCCCGTTCATCTTGAGAATGACAAACGGCGTGCCGGACTTCGCAAACCAGACGGTGAACATGACATAGGACATCTGGCTGACAATGCCGGCAGGACTGGCGCTCGGCAGCCAGGGCGCCTTGAGCCTGCTGACGAACTTTGAGCACGTCGGCGAATGCGGCCCTGTACCGGCGTAGGGATGGAACGCTGTCTGCAAGAAGGCGAGACGCCCCGCTCCAGGAACAGTGATGCCCGATAGCGAAAACAACTGCCCGTCCTGCGCTGACAAGTCAGGCTCCGTTTTCGGCCCGTTGCCGAATAATCCGAACGTGTCCGTGCAGCCGTGGGCACCACCTACTGCGAACGAGTTGGCATTCTCTCGTCAGTACTACGCGGACCGCAATGGGGGCACCGGCACGCGACCGGATGAGACCGCTCTGATCCAAGCACAGCTGTATGCTCCAGTCGCTCCATTTCTGGAGCAGCGGGTGACGGTTGCCGCTGCCGATGGCGTAACTTCGAGCGCTTTACGCCATCTCATGTCAGGCGAAGACATTCTCATGCCGTCGCAACTCATCGCCCCTTGGTTCCAAGCTGCTCCATCCGCAGGGAGTGAAAGCGCCCAAGCTGAGGCAGAGGATAGGGGTGAAGATCATGCCCGTGATCCCAATGATATCGCCAATCTAAAAGTTGAAGGAGGCGAGACCAAAGAGGGCCCTTTCGGAGATGGGAGCAAGACCAGCAGATTTCCAGATCCAGAGGACGAGGACGAAGACGATGACTATTCCCCAAAGCCGACAGCGGAACCAAGAATAGTTACCAGTGAGGGTGTTCTTAAGGAGTGGGAGGATACCGATAAACTCCCGGAGAAGCTGACTAATATATCCTGCCCCAACAAGGGAATGGAATATGCAGTATTCTTGACATGGCAGGTTGAGGAGGTCGTTGCACTGGCGCAAAATTTGGATGACGCCGAAAAGGCGTCTGGCGCAGCCATGAAACTCCGAACGGCCAATAAAGCAATCGCTGACGCTGACTTGGACAAGGAGGTTGCCGGTTTCGTAACAGGACTCGGCGTTCTGAAGTGTAGCGATCCTTGCAGAATCCATATAGACGTTACCTCATATTACCACCATGTATGGGTAGGAACGATGTTCGTGCTTGTTGCCGTCAAAACGAATGGCTCGACCGAGGATGTTGGGTATCAGGTGCTTGTACGCTGGGTGCATAGCGTCTGGGCTACGCTCCTCGTTACTTGCATGAAATAAGTATTTATCAAACACACGTATGGGGTCATGCACATGACGATAAAACGTGGAGTTCTTGCGCCTCTCGCGCTCGGTATCGTCGTATTCGTGGCTTGCGCAGTTAAATCCACATCGGCACAAGGGGACGGTGAGAGTCCGGTAATGCTGCCGTGGCGGATTGTGGATACCTCGACCGGCGTCATTCGAATCAATCAACAAACTGGTGAGAGCTTTCTGCTCACCGTAGAGGATCCCAGGGAACCCGAGTGGATTCGAATCAAAACCCGGCGCGCACTCGATGATGCCGGAGGAAGTAGTCGTATCACGACCACGGAATTGCTGGCAATGGAGTATGCCGTCATATACGCGGCAGACATGAAAACTATCTTGGGGATCAGTCCACGAGCCAAGGTGCCGGAGTCGTCGGTGATTAAAAAGGGTGATATTATGACTTCTGCTGGCGGTGTCCCGATCACGTCGAAGTCAAATCTTGAGTCGGCAATCCGAAACGCCAAAGACTCCAAGTCCACCAAAATTGAAATCACGTTAACGCGACAGGTGCCGAACGGCACCGACGAGACGTTGACAGTCCGCGCGGATGTGAAATAGAAATCATTCAGGCGGCTACCCGGAACCAGAATACCGGAGCGCACGCGACGATGAGCACCCTAGCACGCCGATCAAGAAGAGCGGCATCTTCCCGCCCGTGGTGGGCTACATGGTGGCGGTGGGCGAACAGACCGGCGAGCTGGAGCAACTGCTGGAGCGCATCGCCCACGCCTATAATGAAGAGATTGACATCAGCATCCAGCGCATGACCGGCCTGATCGAGCCCATCATGATCGTCTTCATGGCGGTGGTGGTAGGCGGCATCGTTTCAGCGGTCATCATCCCGCTACTACAGATGTCCACCAGCGGCCTGGGGTAAGGCCCGGTACCCGGATACGGGGATCACGCCGGTGCGATGTAGCCTTGGCCCAGTTGTGAGCGCAAGCAACAGGCAACCGCCCGCTAAGTAGCGGATGGCAAAACCGTGCTGCTTTCCGGAGGGGCACAGCTAAACTGGTTCCCGGTATCCCTTTGGAGGCGGCGATGAGAGTCCTCAGGCTGTTCATGGTGGCGTCGGGGATCTTGCTGGCGGTGGTTGCGTCGGCCCAGGCGCCCTCCAAATTCGAAGCGCCCTACAGGTGGAAGTGCGAGGGGGATAGCGTCGAGACCTTTAAGGCCTCGCTGGTCCCGGCTGCGGCGGCAGACCAGTCAACGGCTCGCGGGACCGTGCAAGCGTATCTAGGCCTCTGCGACGGGCGGGCAAGCGCGCAACAAGCTAACGCGGTTGAGTTATCCTATCGTTCCATGCTGACAGAAAAGGCACTGGCTGCACTGGAGGAACAGTTGCTGGCGGCGCCAATTCGAGAGGCCGCAGCCAAAGCCCGCAGAGACGCACTTGAGACCAAGCCACACATCTCCGCCGAGGCAGCGGAGATCGTCAGTGAAGAACAGGCCGAAAACGGCAATGTCGTCCTCGAGACGAAGCAGCAAGTCACCCGCGAGGACATGGACGAAAGCGGTGAAGCGAAGCAGACGACCAGTGAGTCGCGTGCACGCTACTCTTGCGTCAAGGGAGAGGATGGAAAGTGGCGCATCACTCAGCTCGAACGCGCGATCCGCGACCGACGCACCGGCAAGTCCGGCTGGCAAACTTGGACGGGTATGGCGGGCAACGCCTACGCCGCGCTCACTGAGAGATTCCCTGAGCCCGAAGTCCTGAAGCAGGACACTGAGGAGTCAGCAGCGCGCTCTCTGTTCTGCTCGCTTCTGGCGACCGATGTTGCCTGCCGTCGCCGAACAGAAGCAGTAACCATCGCCGCGTTCCTAAAGGAGTTGGAACCGTTGCTGACTACGGATTTCATTGCCGCGGCCAAGCAGACAGGCGATGACAATGCCGGTGGCAGCACCACAATGCCCCGCTTTGAAATTGAATCTGCGAAGACCGACGCCGACGGCCGCGCCGTCATTCAGTTCAAGCAGACGGAGTCTTGGCGCAACCTCGTGCAACTCACGCTTGAGCAGGCCAACAACAAATGGCGGGTAGTCTCGGCCGCAACATCGGACCCACCCAGTGAAGATGGCCAAGAGCCGAGCTACGAACCCGTGGTTAACATGTACGATCTGAGGACACCGTAGTGGCGGGGACGGCCCGACTGATGACCGGGCGCTCCAATTCCCTTCAAGGGTCGGAGTTCAGGCGCTACTTCGGAACCACCACGGCGTAGACTCGATCTTCCTGAGGCAAAGTTATAAGCAATTCCTGGTGATCCCTGAGCGTGAGGCGCAGGGAGTCGGCGCCGGCCGGGATGCCCGTTACCAGGAGTTTTGCATCATCCGGAAGGTTGGTCGGCAAAGTTTCTACCGCGGTGATATACGGCAGGAAGGAAGCGTCAGGTAGCTCATATGCCATCTCACGGCCTTTGCGCAGCGCAGTACAGGCTACCAGCATGCGGCCCAGCTCGTTGGCCGTCACGTTCGTGACTTCAAGCAGGCATCTGCCCGCGAACTTCAGCGGGTCATCCACGATTACGTTCCCGCCCTTCTTGATTTGAGCCTTCACCTTCATCGGGAGAGTGGTTTCACCCCGGAGCTCGAACGTGTAGTTGCCGTCAGGCAGCCCGTGGATCGTCCAGGTACCGTTTGTCCAGCCGAAGGCCTCGTCCGGGTCAGGCAGAGTAACCTTGCTGTCAAACTGGGCGACGACCTCTCGGCCGGTGGTGGTGCTGCCCTCTGCCTCCATACGGGTTCGGTACTTGAGCGTGATTGAGCCGGTGTCCTTGGACATCTCAATCGCAACTGCTGTGTCCGTTGAAATCTCCACCAACTGGGAACCTACGTTCAGGATCTCGTTGCCCTGCTTTACCCGGGCAACGACACGGTATGACCCGGAATGCACCGTCAACTCCGCGCGACCACGCTCCGCGTCCACTCGCTGGCGCGACCTGTTTGTGGCGTAAATCCCCTGCACAGCCGGTCGTACCTCAAACTCAACGTCCGACGGAACGCTGCCGCCCGGCAGGCTTGCGCTCAGGCTAAGCTTGTGTGAGGACAAACCCACATTGAATGTATTGTCTCCGGGCTTGACTTCGATCAGTTTCAGCAACGTCTGCTCGTCGTTGAATACGCGAAGCAAGTACTTCCCCGGGCGCACATTTGCGAAATCGAAACGCTTTCCGGAATCGGTCGAGCCGCCTTCGGCCCCGCGCCAATCTTCCATCTGGTCCGGTGCCAGGCCGAGAGCAGTCAGCGTCGCGACCTTAAGTCCTTCCGCGGTGTCGCCAGTGGTCTCGATGGCAACCCAGGCGCGTGCCTTTGGGCCGATCTCCAGCGCCTGCGTGTGTGGTACGCCCAGCACGCGGAATTCGGCAATCTGATAGAGCCGGTACGCTTCATCCGTAGCCGAGACCGCCGCACGGCACCACGCCAGTTCCCGCGGCGTCGTGACATACCAGTGCCCCATCGCAAGCGGAATGTCCAGCCTGCCCTGCGCGTCGGTCTTGTAGGTGCAGTCATCCGGCGAAGGCGGTTTGCCCTGCCACACACAAAGTTCGGCCTGTGCGGCCGGTGCGCCGTCGTTTGTCACCTGCAGGCTCACTCCTGATTCCGGCGGAGTGATGTGGAACTCCCGGACTTCTCCCTTCTTAATCGTGACGTTGTCTTCACAGACCATCACTACGCTGCGCCCGTTCAGTATGCCCACCGCAATCAGAACGTAGGTACCCGCGTGAATACCGCAGCGCGCGGGGCCTCCCTGCCAGACCGAGACCGAGAAGTCGTTGTGGTCGTTGCTTGCGATGGCGCCCGTGGCGCAAGGACTGCCGGGCAGCATCTTCCGGTAGCGGTCGGCAAGTGTGCCCTTGCTGTCCAGTAGTGAGACCTGAACAAACATCGGATTCCCCTCACGGTCCGCGGCAGTCGCCCGAATGCCTGCAGCCTTTCCGATGAAGATGCTCTTCGGCTCGGCGAGGGGAACCGTGAGCTTGTGCTTCTCAATCGGCTTCTTCTTCGAATCGCAAACCACGACCTCCCAGTCTCCTTCGTTCAGCCAGGCCTTGCCGACGTGGTCTGCGATGGGGAAGTAGAGGCCCGGCAGACTTGGGTTTCGTTTTTTGAGGGCGTCGAACTCCTCGTTTGGGCCTAATGGCCGGGCGTACACGGGTCCGCGGTCCCATTCAGACGCCGTGTAGAAGAACTCGACCTCCACCAGGTATCGCGGCAACGCCCGAAACTCGACTTCGGTGGTTTCGCCGGCTGCTACCTTGACCATCTGGAAGGCTGCTGCGTTATCCGTGCCGGTTGCCACCTTGAACTCGCCAGGCGGCAGCACTTCGCTGGTACCGGATCCGTTCACCACGTCGATCGGGATGTCCCTCATCCACCCCCGTGATGAGGTGAGGTAGAGCGGCAGGGAAATCGGCTCGCCGGTATCCTGATGAACTGCCTTGATGTGGATCTGCCCGCCCTTCACGACGAGGATGTCGCCGACCTTATACTCGCCAGCCTTGGCCGTGAATCCAACCCACGCGATCGAGGCCTCAGGAAAGGCGTACTCGCTGTCCAGCAGTCGCAGTCGAATCCGTCCGAAGCCCGGTGTTGACTGTTCGCCGGCGCCATACTCGCCTTCAAAACGGAATCGCCCCTCCGCATCGGTCTCGAACTCCAGGCCCTGTTCGAGCGCCTCTTCCGTGTTGGTGTTGGAAAGCCCGATCACACGCACGCGGGCCTTTCCTATGCCCTTTGCTGCCCCTTCCTCTTTCAGCCGCCCCGTAATCACGAACTTGGGTGTGGCCAGGGGTTGCACCTTGCCCGAGGTGCGGCCCTCGTCGGCGCGTGATCCGGAGGTCCCCATCAGCAGGGTCAGTGGAATCAGCAGAGCAAGTGTGCAGGCGCGCATCCGGCTCTCCTCCATTTGAAGGGGTTGTTTGAGTTATGACACAGTATAGGGTTCATCTGCGGCTGGGGCCAACGATTCCCGTGCCCGGCCCAACCCCCATGACAGGGGGCGGGGGGTTTCTATAGTCGCGGGTCGGGCAGTGCGGGTTTGAGGACACCGTTGTGAGCACCCATACCGAACATGCGGAACACGGCGACGTGCGGTCTCTTATGACCGGCGAGAAGCCGAAGAAAGACTACTCGGATGAGCGCAAGCTCAACTTCTGGGAACGCATCTACCTGATTGAGATCGTCAAAGGCCTCGTCAACACCTTTAAGATGATGTTCCGCCCCTCCACCACCATCGACTACGTGGGCGAGAAATCCACCGAGCGCCAACGCCACGTGCCGGCCGTCGGCTACCGCGGCGAGCACTACCTGAAAGTGGACGACAAAAACAACATCAAGTGCGTAGCCTGCTTCATGTGCAGCACGGCCTGCCCGGCCGAGTGCATTACCATCGTGGGCGACGCCACCGACGTTGACCAGTTCGGTGCCCAGCGCTTCAAGGCGCCTGAAGTCTTTGAAATCGACATGCTGAAATGCATCTATTGCGGCATGTGCGTCGAGGCCTGCCCCAAGGATGCCATCGCCATGAGCACCACCTACAACCAGGTGGGCACCAAGCGCGGCGACTTCATCTATGACAAGGCGCGCCTGCTCAAGAACAACGACGAGTTCATGGAAAGCCTGGGCCTGGCCCGCAGCGGCAAAGACAAGGACGGCCGCTACCCGCTAAGCCCGGCCGGCATGGGCCCCGACGTAACCCACGGCCTGCAGCCCTTCCGCCAGGGCACCCGCAGCGAAGGGGCCTGATTACGACGTCCCAGCCTGTTTCAAAATCTCGGCAGTCTGGCGGGTGGTGATGAACAGCCTGTCCGGGATTCCCTTGAAGGGCGTGAATCCGCACGCGAGATAGAACTCCGCCGCGGCCGGGTCTTTTGCGTCCACCAGGATCAGCGCCGAAGCAACTTCGGCGGCCGCGCGGATGCAGCGATCCAGCGCATCCATGACGAGCAGCCTGCCGATGCCTTGGCCTTGGTACGCAATGTTGACTGCCAATCGCCCAATCAGGGTTGCGCCGACTTCGGGGTATTTCGGCAGCCGGGGCCTGATTTCGTCCGGAAGCTCATCCAGCAGCACATGTCGGGACGTGAGAGAGTAGAACCCCCGGATGGTTCGAGAGTCGTCTGCCACCAGCACGAAGGTCGCGGCCGAATGGTTCTTCGCGTTCTGGAGCGCATAGGATTTCAGGTAGTCGTCGAGCGCGGGCACGCCGCAGGAAAAAGAAGCGCGGTCGTGTTTCCGGGCAAGCGGTTCGGTGCGCATCAGAAACCCGGCCTGAGTCTGCCCGCCAGGTAGTCCTTCGCCGCTTCCACCGCGGTTTTGGTGGGCGCGGGAGGATTGATAAACGCTTCGGCGACGCGCCTCGAGTCCTCGGCGTCCAGCTTGATCTCACGCTCTTCCTCAATCGTCGCCCGGGCGTCTTCCAGCACCGAGTTCGTGACGAAACTGGACACGGTCATTCCCCGGATGATCGAGGCCTGTTCGACGATCCGCTTCTGCTCGATGGTCAGGCGCACCTCGACACGGCCGGACTTCACGGGTCTGTCGCGGCGCGCTTTGCGGCGCGGGGTTTTGGAGGCCGCGGTCTTGCGGGGGCGGGTTCTGGATTTGCTGTTCTTGCCGGTGCGGGTGGCCATGTATCTCTCCCGAGTGAATTGTACGGCAAAACGCCGTACAGTTTCAACCTGCGGTACGTCGCGAATCGGGCCCCCTCCATGGCGCGGATCGGCGAGGCTTTCCCAAAGCGTGTTTCGGCGCGGCGGCCTTTGCGGGTATCATGGCGAGCCCACAGGAGGCTCCCATGCGTACACTGCTGAACCTGGCGCTTGCCGCGGCCGTGCTGGCCGCCCTTTGCGTGGCGCCGTCCTCGCGCGCCGAGCCCGCCGGCGACACCGACGGCCCGGGCATCGCGATCTTGGCCTCCAGCGTGGACAACGGCCAGTCGGTCGAAGACCTGATGGCCTTCGTGCGCGAGGCCCGCGTGCGCGAGGTGGTGATCGACTGGGCCTGGATCACCCTGCACTGGGAACGCACGAAGTTCGAGCGCGTCAACGAGCTGGCGAAACAGCTCAAGGCCGAGAAGGTCAACGTCGCCGCCATGTACCGCCCGCGCTTCAAGGGTTTCCAGGCGGACAAGATCAAGGTGAAGGCCCAGACCGACGCCGAGGGCAAGCTGCCCGAGAACCGCGAAATCCTTTACGCCGACGCCGAGGCCCGAAAGTGGGGCAGCCAGTGGGCCGTGGACATCCTGACCAAGTGCCCCGAGTTCGATGAAGTCGTGATCTACAACCCCAGCCAGAACGACCAGAGTGAAGCCAGCAAACAGGCCCGCAAGGCCGACCCCGAGTACGACACCAAAAGTGTCCACAGCTTCCTGTCCGAAACGCGCGAGGCCATGCGCAAGCTGAAGCCGGACGTGAAGCTGGGGATGGTGCGCCCGCCCGCGGAGGCGCTGTTCAAGCCGTTCCGCGACGTGGTTGACGTCGAGCGCCCCTACGTGTTCGTGCTCAAGGAAGCCGACTACGCCGAGGACATGGACGCTGCGCTGGAGATCATGAAGCAGACCAAGACCCCCGGCCCGGCCCTGGCCAAGATCACCTGGAGGCCCGACGACAAGGTCAGCGACGAGTGGCTGGCGAAGTTCATCGCCACCGCTCGCGAAAAGAAGCTGCGCTACTGCTTCTGGACATACGACACCGCGTTCCTGGACGGCACCTATGACCTGGATTCCCTGTGCAAGGCCGCGGGTCTCGACGCCGCCAAGCTCAAGCCCGTCATCCAGCGCCTCGGCGGCAAGACCGGCCTGAAATGGCCGCCCGAGGAAGTGCAGAAGGCGATCGACGAAGCCATGAAGTCGGACTACGCGGCCGTGCTCAAGGCCGTCGAGAAGTACGGCGAAGACGCCATCGAGCCCCTGAGCAAGATACTGGACGACACGGACCGCCCGGTGTTCGACCGCTGGCGCGCGGCCGGAGCGCTGGGGCAGACCAAGTCGGCCAAGGCGCTGCCCGTGCTGCTGCGCAACAGCCGCGACAAGGAAGACATGGTGCGCTGGCTGTGCGCCGAGGCCCTGGGCTGGTGCGGCGGCGGCAGCAAGGAAGCGCGCGAGCGCCTGACCGAGATGGCCGAGGGCGATCCCGCCAAACGCGCGGACGCCAACGGCAAGGAAATCTTCTACGTGCGCGAGACGGCCAGGTTGGCGCTGACGCGCCTCAGCCAGCGCAAACCCGGCGAGTACGAGTCTTTCTTCAACGACATGCCCTGGGCCGAGACGCTCGAGGACGCGCTGGAGAAGGGCAAGGCCGAGGGCAAGCTGACAGTGCTGTTCGTGAATCCGTTCGACAGCGGCGTGTTCGATTGCGGCTACCGCGAGGCCAAGGCCTTCGCCGACCGGCAGCGCGCGCGAAGCACGCCGCCCGAAACCGACGGCGGTTTCGTCAAGGAGCGTGCCATGCTGGTCGGCCTGCTGGCCGAGCCGCGCGCCGCAGCGTTCGTCAAGCAGCGCTGCGCACCGGTGAAGATGCGGCTCAACATCATGCACTGGACCGACATCTACAAGGACGAGCCGCACGCCCTGAAGGCGATCGGCATGGCGGACACGGACGTCGGAGCACCGGCAGTGCTGATGATTTCGCCCGAGGGCAAGGTGGTCGCCCATGCCCGCAACATGACGCTCTACGCGCCGGAGCTGTTCCACAAGCTGGCCGCCACGGCACAGAAGGCGGCGCAGCTCGCCCTGCCGAAGTCGCTGGAAACCGCCCTGGACGCGCTGGCGAAGACGCCCTCAGTCGAGAATTACACGGCCGCGCTGGACCAACTGCTTGATGCCGGTTTGTTCGAGAAAGCAGAAACGCTGGTCCAGATGCCGCCGGCCGGCGGAGAAGCCGTCGCGTCGCTGGCGTTGGCGGAGCTGCAACTGCTCACCGGTCGAGCGACTGAGGCCGCGGCGGCCCTGCTCAAGCTCAAGCCCGGCAAGGAACTGCAGGTGCGCCACGCGGCATTGCTGGCAGAGGCGCAGGTGCGCATCGGGGCCTTCGAGCCGGCCGTGAAGACGGCCGCGAGCGTAAAGGCGGAGCAGGCTTCCGCCTGGCGCAACCGGCTGGAGTTCTTCTCGGCCCTGGCGCAGGACGGCGCCGGCAAGGCAACCGAGGCGCGCAAGCTGCTGGCGGAACTGGCGGTGCGGAAGGACTCCGACCCCTGGTGCGTGAGAGCATCCATGTACACGGCGGCCGGCGACCCCAACCCGGAGGAGTGGTGCCGCTTCTCCGATCTGCCGCTGCCCAATAAGCTGAACTCGACCGAAAGCGGCCTCAACGAGGCCGCCGGCGAGACCGAGTCCGCCACGGCCATCGAGCGCGCGGTGCTGTACCTGCTCGAGCGCCAGCGCCCCGACGGCCAGTGGGAGGGCCACCTCACGGCCATGTTAAACCCGAGCGGCCAGTCCATGCAGGACTTCGCCCAGGTCGCCCGCAACGCCTTGTGCGTGATGGCCCTGCGCCGCGCCATGCCGGTGGTCAGCAAGCAGCTCAAGCCGCGCATCGAGAAGGCGATCGAGGCGGGCTCGGCGGCCGTGTACACCTGGAGCGAGAACCCGCAGGACAGCATCTTCGCGGTCACCTACGCCCTGCAGATGGAAGTAGAGTTGCACGAGAGGCTGAAGTCGGCGGCCAGGAAGGCCTCGCGCGAGCGCGCCCGCAAGCTGGTCGCCAAGCTGCGCGAGATGGAGCACGACGGCGGCTGGACCTACACCGGCGACACCGAGCGCCTGCATACGTTCAACACGGCTCCGATCATGCTGGCGCTGGTGCGCGTGAAGCAGCTCAAGCTCGACGACGTGGACGACATGCTGGAGCGCGGGGCGAAGTTCCTGGAATCGCAGCGCGTGGGCAAGCTTGCGGTGTTCCACTACGGCGCCAAGATGCAGCACCTCACCAAGGTGGACGACACCAAGAGCTCCAGCATGCGCAACACGGTGTGCGAGCTGGCCCTGCTGCACGGCGGCTTCAGCAAGGACAACAAGCGCGTGGCCGAGACCCTGCCGCTGTTCTTCAAGTACCTCGACGACGTGCGCCGCACGACCAAGCGCTGGGAGCACTTCTTCGAACCCGATGCCATGCAGGACGCCTACCACTACTACTTCGGCGCATGGTACGCCGCGCAGGCCATGGTCGTACTCAAGGACAAGGACAGCGCCAAAACGTTGACCGAAAAGCTGCTCGCCACGCAGGAGCTCGACGGCGGCTTCTGCGACGCCCAACTGAGCTGCGGCCGCAACGCCGGCACCGCCATGGCGCTGCTGGCGATGCTGGACTGCACCTCGCTGAAGTAGGCGCGGCTATCGTTCGCTGTCGAGGTGCGCCATCGCCTGTTCCGGGTAGCGCTGCCCGGCGACTTTGGCTTCGGGTACGGCCTGTTCGATGCGCTGCCGGTCTTCTTCGGTCAGCTTCAGCCGCAGGGCGCCCAGCGAGTCCTCAAGCTGGCTGCGTTTACGGGCGCCGACCAGCGGTACGATGTTCTCGCCGCGTGACAGCACCCAGGCGATTGCAAGCTGCGGCGTGCTTACGCCCTTGTCGGCGGCGACGGATTCCAGGGCAGCGACCAGCTTCGCGTTGCGAGCGGCGTTGTCGCCCGTGAAACGCGGCAGGTACGCACGGAAGTCGCCTTTGCCGGCCGGTTTGCTGCCTGCGAGCAGGCCTCGCGACAGCACGCCGTAGGCGGTCATGCCGACTCCCAATTCGTTCAACGCGGGCAGGATCGTTTCCTCCGGCTTGCGGCTGACCAGCGAGTATTCGATCTGCAGGTCCCCGATCGGGTGCACGGCGTGGGCGCGTCGCACGGTGTCAGCGCCCACTTCGCTCAGGCCGATGTACCGCACGAGGCCGGCCTCGATCACCTCCTTGATCGCGCCGACGGTTTCCTCGATGGGCACCTGCGGGTCCAACCGGCCCGGCCGATAGATGTCGATGTGGTCCACGCCCAGGCGCTTGAGCGAGTACGCCAGGAAGTTCTTCACGGCGACGGGCCGCGCATCCATGCCGGTCCAGGCGCCGGCGGGATCGCGCAGCGCGCCGAACTTCACGCTGACCAGCGCTTTGTCGCGGCGGCCCCGCAAGGCGCGTCCGATCAGCATTTCGTTGTGGCCCATGCCGTAGTAGTCGCCGGTGTCGAGCAGGTTGACGCCGGCATCCAGCGCCGCGTGGATGGTGGCGATGCTCTCGTTTTCGTCGGCCGGCCCGTAGAAGTCGGACATGCCCATGCAGCCGAGACCGAGGGGAAAGACCTCGGGGCCGGCCTTGCCGAGTCTGCGCGTGCTCATGGCTTTCTCCTTGTGCTGACTTGGTCAGCTTAGGCATACTGGTATCAAAAGGAAAGCAGGCACCCAAATATTCTGTAGTATCCAAAGAGAAACTATTGTGTGGGAGGCGGGATGGCGGCCCAAAAAATATCAGCGAAAGAAGCCCTGCTGCGCGAGGTACTGGAGCGCATCGCTGACAAGTGGACGCTGCTGGTGATCGAGGAACTGGACGAAAAGAAGCCGACGCGCTTCTCCGAGCTGCGCCGCAGGCTTGGCGGTGTAAGCCAGAAGATGCTCACCAAGACTCTGCGCCAGCTGGAGCGTGACGGGTTGGTCACACGCACGGTCCACGCCGAGGTGCCCCCGCGTGTCGAGTATCGGCTGACGCGCCTGGGCTACAGTCTGGGCGAAGCCGTCTGCAGCCTTTGGCAGTGGGTCGAAAAACACATGAACTCGCTGGATCGAGCCCGCAAGGCCTTCGATCTCAGGGGCGGAGCAGGCGGTCGGCGGCGAGTACCGTGAGCTGGCCGCCCAGGCGGGTGCCAAGTCCGCTGTCTTCAACGCGCGAAATCTGGGCGCCGTCGGGGCCGGGCACCTTGGCGGCCGCTTCGCTTTCGAGGGCGAACAGCACGACGTCGTTGACCACCTTGATGTAGGCGACGTACACGTCGTCGATGTCCGTCCTCGAATCCACGCGTGAGTAGCGCAGCACGGGCTGGCTGTTCGCGATGCCGATCACCAGCTCGAGCGGCGAGAGTTCGTGGAATCCTTTCGCCAGCAGATTGTCGCGGATCGCGTCCGCGACCGGCTGCGCAGCCGCGACTTCGGGCGCCTTGATCAGGATGAAGCGGGCGGTTTGCGGGTATTCCTGCTTGATCGCGCTGGCTTTGTTCTCGGTGTCGGTGGTGATGGTGTGGCTCATGGAACGATAGCTGGCGGCCACCGTGGGCATGGCCGCGCTCTCGGGTGTCTCGTCGGAAAGGGTCGCCGACGCGGCGTCCCAGCCGCCGTAGATTACCGAGTCCTTCACCAGCGCGCCCTTGGGAAGCAGCGCCGCCAACTCGCCGTGCAGCTTGGTGGGCGCGAGCTTGATGTCCACGGCCGGTTCGTACACGTCGCCGACGCGCTCGCCCTGCAGGGAAGGAACCTGCGGCCCGGCGGTGGTGTTGCCTGAGTTGTCGCCCGATCCACACGCGGCAATCAATGAAAAATTCAAAATGCAAAATGCAAAATGGAACTGCCGCAGGCGTCCACGCAGTCCAATTTTGAATTTTGCATTTTTCATTTTGAATTGACCGGCTATTCCCACTCGATGGTCGCCGGCGGCTTGCTGCTGATGTCATACACCACGCGGTTGAAGCCCCTTACCTCGTTGATGATGCGGTTGCTCATCTTGCGCAGCAGGTCGTAGTCGATCCGGGCCCAGTCGGCCGTCATGCCGTCCACGCTTTCCACCGCCCGGATCGCGCAGGTGTACTCGTGGGTGCGCTCGTCGCCCATCACGCCGATACTCTTCACCGGCAGCAGCACGGCGAACGCCTGCCAGATCTGTTTTTCCAGGCCGGCGTTACGCACCTCTTCTCTAACGATCAGGTCGGCCGCGCGGAGAATGCGAAGTCGATCTTCGGTGATCTCGCCCAGGCAGCGCACGGCCAGGCCGGGGCCGGGGAAAGGCTGGCGCCAGACCAGCGCCTCGGGAAGGCCCAGCTCGGCGCCGACTTCGCGGACTTCGTCCTTGAACAGGAAGCGCAGGGGCTCGACCAGCTCGAAGTCCATGTCCTCGGGCAGGCCGCCGACGTTGTGGTGGCGCTTGATCATGGCCGTGGGCCCGCCGTGGGCGGCCACGCTTTCGATCACGTCCGGGTACAGGGTGCCCTGGGCCAGGAACTTGGCGTCCTTCACCTTGCGGGCTTCGACCTCGAAGACGCGGATGAACTCTTCACCGATGATGATGCGCTTCTTGTCCGGGTCCGTGACGCCCGCCAGCTTGGTTAAAAAGCGCTCGCCGGCGTCGGCCACTACCAGGTTGACCTTGAAATGCCCCTCGAAGGCGGCGCGTACTTCTTCGACTTCGCCGCTGCGCAGCAGCCCGTTGTCCACCATGATGCAGGTGATCTGGCCAGGCACGGCCTTGCTGATCAGCGCCGCAACCACGCTGGAATCGACGCCGCCCGACAGGCCGCAGATCACATGGCCCTTGCCCACCTGTTTGCGGATGCGGTCGCACTGCTCGTCGATGAAGCTGCTCATCTGCCAATCGCCCTTGCAGTGGCAGGCGTTGAACAGGAAGTTTTTCAGGATCAGCCGGCCCTGCGAGCTGTGCTTTACCTCCGGGTGGAACTGCACGCCGTAAAAGGGCAACTCTTTGTGTTTCACGGCCGCGAACTCGCAGCTGCTGGTGGTGGCCAGCACCTCGAAGGTGTCGGGCAGGTCGGTGACCTTGTCGCCGTGGGACATCCAGACGCGCAGGGCGTGCTTGTCCTCCGGCAGTGCGCGGTTCAGGCCGGCGAGCAGCACGTCCTCGTGCTTGATCTGCAGTTCGGCGTGGCCGAACTCGCGCTTGTGGCCGCCCTCGACCTTGCCGCCAAGCGCCGTGCTGCCGAGCTGCATGCCGTAGCAGATGCCCAATACGGGGACGCCGCAGCTGAAGATGCCGGCGTCAACGGTGGGCGCGTTTTCGCCGTACACGCTGGCGGGGCCGCCGCTGATGATGATGCCCTTGGGCCCGCGCGCCAGCAGGTCAGCCAGCGGCGTGGTGTGGGGCAGGATCTCGGAGTAAACGCCCAGCTCGCGCGTGCGACGCGCGATCAACTGGGTGTACTGCGAGCCCATGTCCAGGATGACGACGTGTTCATGTGCCGCCATGGCACCCTCCAAATGCATACGGCGGAGACGTCAGAGGCGTCCCCGCCGGGGCAAAAAAGAAGTATAGGCAAGGCAAGGGGCCCCGCAAGGGCAATCGCGAAAACCGGGGGGCAGGAAGTCCAAGCTCGGCCCGCGAGGGCCGGGGTGTGCACGGGCACCTCACGGTGGTCTGGCATGTCGCCTTGATTGCTCCGCCCATCGCTATGAAGGGCTCAGGTACGACCAAGAATTCCTTTTTCGCGTGCGACCTCGCGCGAGCTAGACTGGCTGGGTCGTTTGACCACAAGGTGAACTGATGCGGATTCTGAAGCTGCTTCCCGCTTTGCTGCTGTTTGCCGCCGTGGCTGCCAACGCGCAGGACGAACTGGTCGCCCCCTTTGAGTGGAAAGTTCAAGGTGACAGTGTTGATACGCTGAAGGTCAGCCTGAACCCCAGTATCGAGCTCGACCGCAGCAGCCCCACTGCGCTGGTTAGGACGTTTCTGGCCCTGTCCGACGGCCGCAGCGAAGTCTGGCCAGGCTTGGAGGGCTTCGAATCCCGCGTGCACGAACTCGAAAACTCGGCGTTGAAGGATTCCTTGTCCGAGCTGCCGGAACCGCTGCGCGAGGCTCCGGCCTTGGTAAAAAAGGCCAACGGGTTTGGCGGCAACTGGGAGATTGAGGAAACGAAGTCGGAAGATCTGCCGCTCATTGTGTCAGGGCCGGATGGCAAGTTGGAAGTCGTCAAGCCGGGCACAAGTATCCTGATCGTTACGCGGAAGTCTTCCGAAGACGATGATCCACTTGCGCCGTCACGACGGGCGTTCCGTTTCACTTGCAAAGCCCGCGTCGGACTGCCTGATGAATGGGAAATTGAAAAGTTGGAGACGCTTGCGGCGTATCGGCTTCCCAACACCAGGATTGTCTGGGGTGACGAATCACGGCTGAGTCTAGCTGCCTGGTGGAAGGCTTATGATCCCGGCTATGTGCTGCTCGCTCGATTGGGTGCTGCCATGACCGGCGCAGGCGTGGAGGCCGATGACGCAATGCATCCGGTCGTGCGGTCGTTTTTCGAAGACATCTTACTGAGACGACTGATGCTGCGCACACGCGCAGTTGCTGCCGCCTTGGGAGCTCACCTGCACGCCGTTGAGCCATTGTTTTCGCCTGAACTAGTTGCATCGCTTAGGAAGGCGGCCGAAGAATCAATGGAATCCGGGCCGACACTTTCGTTCTCGATTTCACAGATCGAGCAGCGCCAGCTGGGCGAGGGACGCTTGGGCGTTCTGATTCGTAAAGGCGACTACTTCAACACGAGCTGGCTGTTCGAGTTGCGCAAGGACGGCGAAGGCTGGCGCGTTGAAGCAATCAAGCAGCGTTTCGTGGCTACCCGCGTACGCGACGGCCAGCAGGTCGAGACCCTGCGCGACGTGGGGAGCTATTGGGAAGTCGCCAAACAGGAAGCGCCCTCAGTGCTAAACATCCCGATGTTCATGCCGCGCTGATCGATCCGCACCGGCGAATGCTAAAGCGCTGCACAAGCCCAGTCCGCAGGAGCTCGCGTGTTTTCAGGTTGTCGGACTCAATAAGAAAGCGCGGACAAAAATGTCCGCGCCACCAGTTCCGAGTCACCATTTACCAGACTTACTGCTCGCGGGGCCGGCGTTCTTCGCCTCGTTTGCCGTTGCGGTCGGGGGTAATCCTGGGTGGGTCTTTGCGATCGCGGGGGCCTTTGCGGTCCTTCTGTTCCTTCTGCCACTGGTCCTGCAGGGCGCGCCTTACCTTGTCGGCGGCTTCGTCAATGCTCAGGTCGCGCAACTCGGCCAGCATTTCCTTGCGTTTGGCGGGTTCCAGACGCTGCAGCAGCTGGTCCAGAGTGCGCAGGTCCGCAATGGCCTGGCGCAGCTCCTTGCGGGCTTCCTTGTCTCCCTTGGCGGCCGCTTCGCGCAGCTCGGCGAACCTGGGGTAAAAGCCCTGCAGTTCCTCCAGCCGCTGCTTGTGCTCGGACTGCATGCGCTCGCGCCTTTGCTCCGGTGTCAGGCGCGCGAACTCGGCGCGCTCGGCCGGCGTCAGGCTGCGCAGGTGCATCTGCACGCGCTGCTCCAGCATCAGCTTCTGCAATTCGGCCGCCGGGCGTTCGCTTTCCATGGCGGCCTTGAACTCGGCGGGGCGGCCGCGGCGCAGGGCCTGCAGTTCGGCGGCGACGGTGTAAAGCCGCACGCGCTCAAGGTAATCGAGCTTCTTGAGCTTCTTCAGGTTCTCGCGCTGCTGCTCATTGAGGATCGGTTTACCTTCCTTCACGGCCTTCAATATCTGCTGCTGGCGCTCCTTGGGCAGGTGCTTGAATGCGCGGAAGCGCTTCTTGAGCTCTTCCTGCCGGGCCTTGCCCAGGCCGTTGAACCAGTCGCGCAGCGAAGCTTCCTTCGGGTCGGCCTGCTTTGGCGCTTCCTGTGCGGAAGCCGGCGCCACGCTCAGGCTCAGCACCAGGGCCAGCGCGACGAGGATGGATGCTGCGTAGCGCATCACTCGTCCTCCTCGGCCAGCTTGGTCAGCAGGTCCAGGTCGTCGATCACCGCCAGGTCTTCCGGGCGGTCCAGGTCGTCGAGGGGCAGGAAGGCCGCGTTGTCGAGCGCCTTCATCAACTCGAGGTCTTCGGCGCTCAGCTTGTCGGCGCGGCGCGGCTCAACCAGCGGCTCGGTCACACCGGTGATGTAGTCGAACTCGTCCTCGTCCCAGGTCACTTCGGGTGCGGGCGCTTTTTCGCCGCCGTCGGACTGGGCCGTGTCGGTGCCCCCGCCCTGCTCGTCATCGCCGTTGTCCACGAAGGCGATCACGCCGATGGCAATCAGCACGGCGGCCGCCAGCGGGCCCACCAGCTTCAGCAGCCAGGCGGAACGGCGCGAGGCCGCGTCGGCCAGCTGCTCCTCATGGAAGCGGCGCCAGAAGCGGCCTTCGAAGCCCTGGGCGGGCTCGGCCACTTCGTAGTAATCCAACCAGCGCTCGAGGCTGCGTTCCTGCTCAAGGGCGTTGCGCAGGGTTTCGTCGTGTTTGGCGGCCTCCAGGATTTCGGCGGCGCGCGCGGGTACAAGCCGGCCTCGAATCAGCTCCGGCAGGTCCTCGCGGTATGTTTCGTATGCGCTCATGTCTTCCGCCTTTTACTGCATCCGGACGTTAAACCCATGTACCCTTGCCGGGTAGCGGTATTTCCTTGAACAAAGGCACCCGTGGCCGAGACGCGCCGAGACATCCGCACCCTGATCGCCATCGCACTGCCCCTGCTGATCGTGCTGCTGCTGGCGCTGCTGTTCTACCTGTGGGAGATGCCGGCCAGTGACCGGCCGCACACCAGCGGCATCGCCATCGACGACAACGGCCCCGCAGCTAACACCCAACCGCCACTGGAGTTAGAGCCGAACCAGCCGAAGCCTGAACCGGAGCCGGAGCCGGAGCCCGAGCCCCCGCCCATCGAGCGCGAGCCGGTACCCCTGCCCGCCATGACGCGCTTCCGCGCCCTGGTGAAAGAGGCCGACTACGCGTTGGCGCTGAGAGATAAACCCGACATGGAGCCGGACCTGGTCTGGGAAGCGGCCTCGACGCTGGACCAGCTTGACTCGCGCTTCGCCCCCTATGCCATGCTGCGGTACGAGGGCAAGGCCGAGGGTGAGGACCGCATCCACTTCGAGAGCGACACCACACGCAGTTTCGAGCGCCCGGACGTGGCTTCCGTCGCCTACGAGATCGAGGTCGCGCCCCGGGTGGCGATCTGGCTGCGCGAGGGGGCGGAGCTGCCGGCGGCGGAATCGGTCGCCCCGCCGGACGTCGCGATCCCCATGACCCGCCGCCTGCAGGAAGAGCTCAGCGCCGACATCCTGGCCGTCTGGCTGAAGGCAATCGAGGGCGAATACGGCGAGGCCGACTTCGGCCAGGCGGGCCTGCCGCTCGACTTCGTGATCTTTCCTGACCTCACCAACTACCTGCGCTTTTCGGAGAAGCGCCTGCAGCTCGAGGTGCCCGGCTGGTCGGCGGGCTTCTACAGCACCAAGTGGGACGTGATCTGTATGCCGGTGCTGCCCAACACCAGCCTGGCCGAGGTCGCGCGCCACGAGATGTTCCACGCCGTGCAGTCCCACAAGGCGCCGCAAAGCCTGCTGGTGCCCTGGTTCGCCGAGGGCAGCGCCGAGTGGCTGGATAAAGCCGCGCCCGAGGGCGCTTTGCGCACCAACCTGGAGTTCCAGGCGGCCGCCTTCGGCTACCTGCGCACACTGGTGGCGCAGGGCTTCAAGCTCGACCTGAAGGCCTACCTGGCCCAGGACCTGGCGACCTTCTACCAGAACCCCGAGCTGAACTACCTGGTGGCCTACTGCTTCGTGGACTTCTGCCGCGCCAACGAGGACCTGCGTGCCATCTATTTCGAGTTCTGGAAGCTCATGTGCGAGGGCGTCGGCGCCGAGAACGCGTTTGCCCGCACCTTCGGCGGCCTGGATTTCGCCGACCTGCTGCGCCGCTTTATGGCGCGGCTGCAGAGCTTCCAGCGCGCCACACAGCCGCCGCGCTTCAGCCACGACGCCCCCGCCGAGCACTTCGGAAGCGTGCCCCGCGAGCTGGGAGGCGCGCCGGCCGTGACCGCGCCCGAGGGCGAGATCAACCAAGGCTGGTACAAGGTGCTGGGCGATTTACAGGAGCGGGGCTTCGACATCGGGCGCAGCGCGTACTTCAAGGGCGACTACGACCTGCTGATCGTGGCGATCGACTCCAGCGAAAGCATGAGCCAGCGCATCACCACGGAGGGCTTCGACTTCCAGGGCTTGTCCCACTGGCTGTTCAGCCTGCGCTACGCGGGCACACTCAGCCTGAAGCGCAAAAGCGAGGGCAGCGAGACCGCCGAGGAAGTGCCGCCGTCGGTGCTGATGGCGCTGGTCGATGCCGTGCTGACCGACCGCATGGAGCAGTTCACGGACACCACGGGCATCACGGTCACCGAGGAAGTCAGCAAGGACATCAAGGCCAACTACAAGGCCTTCGAGCTTTCGCCCGACAAGCTGAAGACCCTCAGCAAGCGCGAAATCGCGCGCCACACGGCCGAGAGCGTGGCCTGGTACTGGGGCACACGGCAGGACCAGGCGGATGTGGTGCTGGTGGACTACAACCTGGAGGTGCAGGTCGAGAAGGAAAAGAACTCGTTCAAGACCAAGGCTTACAACTCGAGCTCAAGCCCGCTGCAAAGGCTGTTCGCCAAGACTGCCCCGCACGCAGCGCCCGAGGGCAGCCACGGCGCGGACACGGACTGGTGGGCGGCCATGCAGGCGGTGATCCAGGCTGCGGCCGACGCCAGCGCCGGCCGGGTGGCCTGCCTGTTTTTCACGGACGGGCCGAACTCGCTGGGTTTTTACGGCCACCTGGAACAAGGCCGTGACGACACCCAGTACCTGCTGGACCAGGAGAAGCTGGCGACAGAGTTGAAGATCCAGTGGGACAACGCGGGGTTAGGGTACGATAGTCAACCCAGCGTGCTGCAACTGATAGCCTTGCCCGGCGCCGAGGGCCAAGGCCTGGACAACATCCCGCAAAAAGTAACCCAAGCCAAACTCGACGAGTGGCAAACGCATTTCGTGAAGTAGCGGGGACGGAATCTGGCCCGGAGGGGCCCGGGATCGTAGCCCACGGCTTCAGCCGTGGGTCTTGCGTTGAGGCGAAGCAGGCGCCCCGGAGGGGCGCAGGAAGAGCCACTGGGCTGGTTTCCAGCGCCCCTCCGGGGCGCGGATCCTTTTCGCCCTGTTTCCCCACGGCTGAGGCCGTGGGCTACGCTCCATCGCCGCTTCGCGGCGGGAGCCACGGGAGGGAATGCTGATGCCCTGGTTAAATACGAAAGCCTCCTTTCGGAGGCTTGTGCCTTGGGTTGCCCCAAGATGTGCCAGTGGCCTGTTTCGTGGAGGACAGCCCCTCCACTCGGACGCGCTTCGGGGTTGCTGCTCCCCTGGCACGTTGCGGACCTTCAAGTCCGCGGCTGTTGCGCGCTGTCGACGGCGCGAAGGCGAACCGTGTTCGATCGATGTTGCCACCGACCGGCGGAAAGTGTTGCCACTTCCCGCGGAGCCTTTCGGCCCCACACCCGCCCCCGAAAGGGCCGGTTCAACCCCGGGAGTTCGCCTTGCAGGGCGCCCTCCCGCAACCCGGTGCTGCTTCACCGCGCTGCACGAACGGAACTGTACCCCGCCAAAACCGCGTGTCCAACGGTGTCGGTCGATAGTTGATATGGGGATAAACTCAGCGTTGCTGACACACCGGGTTGTTCCATCCCGATGCAACCCTTCCCCCAGTTGACGCTGGCCCGCGCGGGGATACCTTACCTCTCGTTGTGCGGCCAATAGCTCAGTTGGTTAGAGCGCCTGATTGTGGTTCAGGAGGTCGCGGGTTCGAATCCCGTTTGGCCGCCCACCTCTTCCTTCAAAGGCCCGCCTCGCGGCGGGCCTTGTGCTTCCGGCGTGTAGCGATAGCCTGAACGTAAAGGAGCCCGAGATGCCAGAGTACCGCACGTTCATGGTGGAAGCATCGAGCGAGTTCACGGCCGAGTTCCGTCGCCTTGAGCACCGCATTGAGCGCCAGGACGCGCTGCTGAAGGCGCACATCCGCGCGGGCCAGGCCGACCGGGCCGCCGAGGCCGCCGACCGCCACGCCGAAGCCGTGGATGCGCAGGACGACCTGCTATTTGAGGAAATGCGCCGTCTCTGGACCAACGCGCGCCAGACCGGCGACAAGCTACCCCTGCTGCCCGAGGCCTGGGAGCCGGAGGCCGGCGGGCGCTGCATCCGTTTCAGCTTCTACGAGATCGAAGCCTTCCGCGGCATCTAGCCGAGCAGCCTACAGCTTCAGGCCCCAGCGCTCCAGTTCGGCATCCAGGAATGCGCGCAAGCGGCGCAGGCGGGCCTGCTCGGTCAGGCCGCTGGCGAGCAGGCGTTCGCGTTCGACACTGACGGATTCAATCACGTCGGCCAGCTCGGCGGGCAAAGTCTTCTCGAGGTGCCGGCGCACGCGGCTGGCGATCAGCGGCGCCGCGCCCTGGGTGCTGACGGCCACTCGCAAGTCGCCGCGCCGCGCCACGGCCGGGACGTAGAAGTCACAGTTGTCCGGGTCGTCCACGGCGTTCACCAGCGCGCCGGCCAGATGAGCGGCTTCGCGGATCTGGGCGTTGAGCTCGGCGTTGCCCGTGGCAGCCACCACAAGCAGAGCGCCGGCGCAGTCTGCCGGCTGCCAAGGCCGCTCGTGCAGGCTGAGCTTCCCGTCTTCCGCGTGCCGCCGCAGTTGGTCGCAGACCTCAGGCGCGATCACGGTTGTCTTCGCGCCGGCCTCCTGTAGTGCTTCCACTTTGCGCAGTGCTACTTTGCCCGCGCCGACCACCAGCACCGGGCGACCTTCGAGTTTCAGGAAGATGGGGTACATCTCCGCCATTATCTGCCCTTCAATGAGCGCACGTATGCCACCAGCGCCCATAATTCTTCGTCGCTGCCGGCGGGATAGCCGTTCATGCTGGAAAAATCTTTCACCTTGCTGTCGAAAGGCCGAGCCAGGCGCCAGAAGATGTACTGGTCGGAAACGGATTCGTGCATGGCAACGCTGGTCAGATCGGCCACGGCCGGGTCTTCGTAGCTCTTCGCCATGAACCCGTCGCCTTTGCCGCTCTCGCCGTGACACAGCAGGCAGTTGCCGCGGGCGGCGTCTTCATACAATGTCTTGCCCTGCGCTATCAACGCGGCGTCGTCCAGCCGCCTGTGAGGCTGCCTGGCGGCGTACTCGGCGGGCACCGGCTTGCGCTCAACGCCATCCTTGTTCGCGGGGTGGATGTGCGTACCGGTGTTGGCGCTGGGCGCGCGGGCCGACCTGTCGTTCGCTGCGGAGCCGTCGCCGCAAGCAGCCAGGCAGATCAGACAGCCGACGAACAGCAGGATCCGCACCATGGCGCTCACGCCTCCACCTTTTTGCCCTTGCGCGCGGCCAGCAGGGCGGCCACCACGATCACCATGAACAGGATGCCGCCGATCAGCGCGATGCCCCCGCCCAAGCCCATCACGCTCAGCCCCAGATAGCGCTGGGTCGTGTCCACCACCTGTTCTTTGCCGTACACCTTGCGCTGGGCGCCCGCGATCGCCAGGCCCGCCGCGAAGATGGTTTGCCCCACGCCGAACAGCAAGGGCTGCCACACCGCCAGCGCCTTCATGCGCGCCGAACTCAGCGGCCGTTTGAACTCCGGCAGCAACGTCAGCATCAGGGCCATGAACGCGGCCGACACGGCGCCGATCGCGACGTGATAGTGGGCGGGGATCAAGGTGTCCGAGCCGCGGATGCTGGCGCCCAGCAGGTAGCCGATCACGGTCATGGCCGCGCTGGTCACGAAGCCCACGAACGCCGGCGACTTCAGCGCTCCGCGCTCAAGCCCCGGGCGCGCCTTCAGCACGCTTGCGAAACTCCAGAGCATGAACACGCTGACCGCCGGGAAAATCCCGAACTGCATCATGCGCGTGAACCAGGTGAAGGCGTCCGGCACGTCGCCGAACGTCAGCCACGGGCCGAAGCCGGTGGGGATCATCAGCACCAGGAACAGCGCCGCCGCAACCTTGGGCGGCACGGCCGGGCGCTTCAGCACGCGCGAGAGCAGGATCAGCCAGGCCGCGACCATGGCGGTCTCATTGGCGATCTGCAGCACGTGGCCCCCGCCCCAGAACAGCTGCTCGAAGTAGGCCGTGACGCGCGAATGGTAGACGGCATCGGTGGGGGTTACGTCGGGATTGAGCAGGGCCTGGGGCGTGGTGACGTAGGCGCCGAGAAACGTCATCATCGCGCACAGGTAGATCAGCGCCGCCCCGCGCAATCCAAAGCGCGCCTCCACGGGCACCAGCGGCGACGCCTCGTGGGTCGGCAGCATGCGCGCATCGAGAAAGTTCAGCGCCACGCCTCCGCCGAACAGGCCGATGCCCAGCAGGAACACCCAATGGTTCAGGGCCGGTACGTAGTTGCAGAGGATGGGCGTGGCGGACGGTATGAAGATGGTCGAGCAGAACAGCAGCGTGCCCAGCACCGCCAGCCCCCAGGCCGCCGGCGTTATCCGCGCCGGCCGCGCACCCGGCAGCATGCAGAACAGGCCCGCCGAGAACGAGAAGAACCACACGGCCAGGGCGAGGTTCACGTGTACCACCAGGCTGCGCTTGGCGAACTCGATGTCGGTGATCACGACTTCGGAGATGCCGGGCAGACGCCCGATCACCAGCACGATCGCCAGCGTGCCCGCAACGGCGATCGAGCTGATCGCCAGCGCGAACCAGCGTGCGGCGTCGCGCATCGCCAGCACGCGGGCGGGGGTTTCAGGTAGGGCCTCGGCGGGCTCGGGGGCCATGGCTTCCTCTATGCGTCGCCGTTTGCAGTATGCTTTGGCGGGCGCGTAAACACAGCCCGGGATGGGGAAACATGAGCAAACTCGACTTCGACTGGGACTCCGCGGCCGCGCACGTAGGCAAGCGCGACAAGCGCATCGGCGCGCTGATCCGCCGCCACGGGGAATTGCGTCTCGAGCCGCGCCCCCTGCGCAGCCCCTTCCATGCACTGATGCGCGCTATCATCTACCAGCAGCTCAGCGGCAAGGCGGCAGGCACCATCCACGGCCGGCTGCTCGCGCAGTTCAAGGGCGCAGCCACGGCCGAGAAGCTGCTGAAGCTGACCGACGGGCAGATCCGCGGCGCGGGCGTCTCGGGCGGGAAGATGAAAGCCCTGCGCGACCTGGCCGCGCGCGCCGTGGACGGTGAGGTGCCGGGCTTCGCCAGGCTGCGGCGCATGGACGACGCCGAGATCATCGAGCGCCTCACGGCCGTGCACGGCGTGGGTCGCTGGACCGTGGAGATGCTGCTGATCTTTCAGCTGGGCCGCCCGGACGTGCTGCCGGTGCACGACCTGGGCGTGCGCAAGGGCTTCGCAATCGCGCACAAGCTGCCCGAACTGCCCACGCCGGATGAGCTGACCGAGCACGCCGAACGCTGGCGCCCGTTCAGAACCGTAGGCTCCTGGTACTGCTGGCGCGCCACAGACAGCTGAACAGGAGTCCCGGGTGCAAACCCGGGGCTTTGGTTTCGCCCGACGTTTTTCTGCGGGTAAGCTGAAGCTTCGCGACGGTTAACAGCAGGACGGCACATGGGGCGTGAACGCCTGGAAAACTGCTTCAACACCTGCGCCGAGCGCGCCTGGCGCGTGGCCCTGCACTGGCTGGGCGACGCCCACGAGGCCTTTGACGTGGTGCAGCAGGCCTTCGTGGTGGCCGCGGCCAAGCCCGGCGCGATCCCCGCCGACGACCCCTGGCCCTGGTTCCGCCAGGTGGTGATCAACGAGGCCCGCAACGCCCGGCGCAAGCACAAGCCCACGCCCTCCGAGCAGGAGAACGCCATGCCAGACCCCGGGCCCGACCCGGCCGCGCAGGCCACGCGCAACGAAAACGCCGAGCATCTGCGCGGCGCGCTGGACACCCTGCCCGAGGCCGAGCGCGAGGCGATTGTGCTGACGCAGCTCAACGGCTTGACGCACGCCGAGGCCGCACAGGCTTTGGGCATGCCGGTCAAGACGCTCAGCAGCCACGTCTCGCGCGGGCTGGAACGTCTCCGCGGGCGCCTGGGCAGCAAGGGCGAGACCATGCTCGCGAGCCTCGCCGCCGCGCCACTGGCCATTCCGCCCGGAGGGTGGGAGGGGGCGATGGCCGCGTGGAAGGCGGCGGCGCTCGCGACAATCACGGAAGGCGCGGCGGGCGGCGTCGCGACAGGAGCACTACTGATGAAGAAATCACTGGCAATCGCGGGCATGGTCGTGGCGCTGGGCATCGGCCTCGGCGGCGGGGCACTCATCACCTCAAGCATCTCGGACCCGCCGCCGCGGCCGGAAGTTTCGGTCACGCCGACCATGGACGCCGGCGGCGAAGACGCCGATCCGTTGCGGATGCCCAATCGTGAACGGCCCGCGGCTGGAGAGGACACCGCCGCCGAGCTGGAAACCGCCCGCGCCGATGGGAAGAAGGCCCGTGATGAGGCCGACAAGCTGCGCGCCAGGCTGAAGACGCTGGAAACCGAGCGCGACACGGCCGTGGCGGAAGTCGATAAGCTGGAGGCCGAGCTGGCGCCCATCCGCCTCGAGCAGGCCGAGCGCGGGCCGACCTTCACTTTCGGCAAGCACGGGCAGATCGAGGGTGTGACCGGCTCGAACTGGAAAGAGCTGGCGGCCGCGTCGCACGAAGTGATCACCACCCTGCGGCAGATCCGCGAGAAGCAGGTGGCCGGCGAGCCGGTGCCCGACGAGCTTTACATCCGGCTGCAGCAGAACACCGAGATCATGCGGAAGTACGAGTACAAAACGCTCAAGGTGCTGCCGAGCTGGGCCAAGCACAACGGCGAGCTGACCCACCCGATCAGCCACAGCAACCTGGTCGCCAGTGAGCTGAAGCTGGCGGGCCTGCCGCTGACCGAGCAACAGCGCGCGCAGATCGAGAAGCTGGGCCTGCAGTGGGAAAGCGATTACGAGGCCGCGCAGAAAAAGTACGACGCCAATACACCGCGCTGCGAGAAGATGGCCGACGAATACGCGCTCAAGGGCGTGTTCGTGGACGCCGTGTGGGACGTGCTGAGCGCCGAGCAACGCGACTACCTGGTGGATTCCAAGTGGCTGCACGTGGCGTTCGTGGACCTGTACTGCCCGACGCTGATGCTGATTCACACCTCGCCGATCCTGACCGGCGCGGACATCGGCGAAATCCGCGCCAAGCTGCAGGACACGCTGGTGAAGCAGTACGCCATTGGGGAAGACCAGCTGCCTGCGCTGAGCCCGCTGCTGGACACCTGGCAGAGTGACGTGGCGGAAATCTGCGGCGCGGTGAAGAAGAGCGACGTCCGGTTCTACACCTTCGACCAGGGGCTAACGGCCGCCCGCGCCACAGCCCGGCTGGTGAAGTCCATCCGCGATTACGTAACCATCACAGAGGACAACCGCGCCAAAATGCTCGACGCCTACGACATCTACATCCCGCGCGTCGTCACAAACTGAACTTGTGCCCCGTGCGGAAACACGGTGCGGTTACGCACAATGGTCAAGTCAGCCAAGGACGCCCCGGCCTTCCGGCCGGGGCACCAGTTTCATCACATATGGATCGTACGGCCGGCGACGCCTAAGGCTGCTTCCTTCACGCACTCGGCCAGCGTTGGGTGGGCGTGGCAACTTCTTGCGATGTCCTCGGCGCTGGCGCCGAACTCGATGGCGACGGCCACCTCGGCGATCAGGTCGCCGGCGCGCGCGCCTATGATATGCGCGCCCAGCACGCGGTCCGTGCGCTTGTCCGCGAGGATCTTCACCCAGCCCGCCGTCTCACCCAACGCCCGCGCGCGGCCGTTGGCGATGAAGTTGAAACGCCCCACGTTGTACTCGATGCCCGCGGCATTCAACTCCTGCTCGGTCTTGCCGACGCCGGCGATCTCCGGGTGCGTGTACACGATGCCGGGGATCGCGTTGTAGTTGACGTGGCCCACGCCGGTCGCGATGCGCTCGACGCAGGCGATGCCCTCTTCCTCGGCCTTGTGGGCCAGCATCGGGCCGGGGATCACGTCGCCGATGGCGTACACGCCCCGCACTGCCGTCTCGAAGTGCCCGTTCACCTCGATCTGTCCGCGCTGGTTGGTTTTCAGGCCGATGTGCTCGAGGCCCAGGCCGTCGGTGTTGGCCCAGCGCCCGGTGGCGACCAGCACGCGGTCGCATTTGATGTCTTCCAGGCCCTCGGCGCTGACGGTGACGTGTTTCTTGCCGGTTTTCGCGCCTGTGACCTTGGCTCCGAGGTGAAAGGCAAAGCCCTGTTTCTTGAAGACCTTGAGGGCCTCCTTGCTGATCTCTTCGTCCAGGCCGGGCAGGATGTGGTCCATGTACTCCAGCACCGTGACCTTGGCGCCCAGGCGCAGCCACACCGAGCCGAGCTCGAGGCCGATCACGCCGGCGCCGATCACCACCAGGTGGCCCGGCACCTCGCTGTAGCCCAGCGCCGTGGTGCTGTCGCCGATCAGCTCGCCGTCCATCTCGACGCCGCGCAGTTGCGCGGGCTTGCTGCCGGTGGCGATCAGTATGTGTTTGGCGCTCAGCTCGACGTTGTCCTTGCCCTGCACGCGGATAGCGCCGGGGCCCGTGAATGCGGCCGTGCCTTCGTAGCGGGTGACTTTGTTTTTCTTGAACAGGCCCTCGACGCCGCGGGTGCCGGCGTTGACACAGGCGTCCTTGTGCTTGTGCATGGCGGCCAGGTCCAGCTCGACGTTGCCGACCTTTACGCCGAAACGCTTGAGGTCGTGGGCCGTGGCATGGAAGCGCTCGCTGCTTTCCAGCATGGCCTTGCTGGGGATGCAGCCCACGCGCAGGCAGGTTCCGCCCAAGGCCGGCTCGCGCTCGATGCAGGCGACGTTGAGTCCAAGCTGCGCCGCGCGGATGGCCGCCACATAGCCCCCGGGGCCGGCGCCGATGACGATCAGGTCAAACATCAGGTTGTAGGGAGTAGGTGGTAGGTTGTAGGGCAGTTCGAGCGTGCGGCTTCAGGCCCCTACAACCTACAACCTGAAACCTACAACCTGTTTTCATATCTCCATCAGCATCCGCGTCGGGTCTTCCACGCATTCCTTGATGCGCTTCAGGAACGTTACCGCCTCGCGGCCGTCGATGATGCGGTGGTCGTAGCTCAGGGCCACGTACATCATGGGGCGGATGACCACCTGGCCGTTGACCGCCATGGGCCGGTCCTGGATCGCGTGCATGCCCAGGATGCCGCTCTGGGGCGGGTTCAGGATCGGCGTGCTGAGCAGGCTGCCGTACACGCCGCCGTTGCTGATGGTGAAGGTGCCGCCCTGCATCTCGTCGGGCGTGATCTCGTTGCTCTGGGCGCGGCGGCCGAAATCGGCGATCGCCAGCTCAATCTCCGCGAAGCTCATACGCTCGGCGTTGCGCAGCACCGGTACCACCAGGCCGCGCCCGCCGCCCACGGCGACGCCGATGTCCTGGTAGTTGTGGTAGACGATGTTGTCGCCCTCAATGCGCCCGTTCACCTGCGGGACGAGGCGCAGGGCATCCACGGCCGCCTT
The DNA here is from genome assembly GCA_020638635.1 of Planctomycetota bacterium. GTDB lineage: Bacteria > Planctomycetota > UBA8742 > UBA2392 > UBA2392 > JACKID01. The sequence goes on along the minus strand of JACKIE010000007.1, from coordinate 90,138 downwards.
CACGAAGAACGACATGAAGCCGAGCTTGACGCCGTGCTTGTGCTGGAAGGCGTCCTTGTGCTGGGCGCGCAGCTGCATCACCGCGCCCATGTCGACTTCGTTGAAAGTTGTGAGGATCGCCGCCGTCTGCTGCACCTCCACCAGGCGCTGGGCGAGGCGTTTGCGCAGGGTAGACATGCGTACGGTTTCAGTCTCGCGCAAGCCCTGTGGCGCGGGCAGCTTGCCCGCGCTTTCCGCCTTGCCCGCCAGCGCGCGCTGCACGTCTTCCTTTAACACACGGCCGCCGGGGCCGCTGGGCGTGACCTCGGCCGGGCTGAGCTTGTTTTCGTCCAGCATGCGTCTGGCGGCCGGCATCACGCGGGGTTCGGCGGGGGCCGGTTGCGTTGACGCGGGCTTGGGGCCCGCGTCTCCCCGGGCTTTCGCGCGGGGCTTCTGCTTGCCGTTTTCTTCGATCAGGGCGATGACTTCGCCTACCTGGGCGGTGTCGCCTTCCTTTTTAAGCAGCTGTTTGATGACACCGCCGGCCGGCGCGCCGAGTTCCTGGCTGGCCTTGTCGGAGTCGATTTCGACGATGGGCTCGTCGGTTTCGACGGCGTCGCCCTCGTGCTTGATCCAGGTGCCAATGATGACCTCGGTGATGCTCTCACCGACGCTGGGGATTTTAAGTTCGATTGCCATGGCGTTGTCCGCTTGTCCTGTTCTCTGCCGTCCTACCCCAATGCCCTTGCCACCAGGTCAGCCTGTTCTTTCTTGTGCCGGCGCGGTGAGCCTGTGGCGGGGCTGGCCGCGATGCTGCGGGCGATCCACTCCAGCTTGCGTTCGCCTGCAAAGGCTCGCTCCCAGCACATGCGCATGTGGATGCAGGGGCCCATGTTCTCGTGCTCTTCCTGTACCCAGTAAACCGGCGTGCCTGGCGGGTAGCGGTTCACGATTTCGTGCAGCGTCGCGTCCTGGAGCGGATACAACTGCTCCAGGCGCACGATCGCCACATCCTTGCGGCCTTGCTCTTTGCGCGCGGCGTCCAGGTCGTAGTAGACCTTGCCGGTGCAGATCAGCAACCGCGAGGGCTTGGCGTCTGCCCAGTCGTCGGGAATGAACTTCTGGAAACGCCCCTCGCTGAAATCCTTCAGCGGCGACACGCACTCCGGGTGGCGCAGCAGGCTCTTGGGCGTCATCACGATCAGCGGCTTCAGCCAGTTGCGTCGCATCTGGCGCCGGATCAGATGAAAGAATTGCGCCGGCGTGGTCACGTTGCAGACCTGGATGTTGTCGTCGGCCGCCAGGTTCAGGAAACGCTCCACGCGGCCGCTGGAGTGCTCGGGCCCCTGGCCTTCCATGCCGTGGGGCAGCAGCATCACGAGGCCGCTGAGGCGATTCCACTTCTCTTCGGCGCTTACCAGGAACTGGTCCACGATCACCTGGGCCACGTTCCAGAAATCGCCGAACTGGGCCTCCCACATCACCAGCACGTCCGGGGCATCGAGGCTGTAGCCGTACTCGAAGCCCAGCACAGCGGTTTCGGAGAGCGGGCTGTTCACGATGTTGACCTGGGCCTGGCCATGCTCCACGTGGTCGAGCGGGCGATACACCGCGCCGTTCTCGGTGTCGTGCCAGACGCTGTGGCGGTGGGTGAAGGTGCCGCGTTCGGCGTCTTGACCCGTCAAGCGCACGCGCGTGCCCTCGGCGGCCAGGCTGGCGTAGGCCAGCGCCTCGCCGGCGCCCCAGTCGAGCGGCTTTTCACCGCCCGCCATTTCGTTGCGCGCGGCCACGAAGCGCTCGAGCTTGGGGTGGAGGTGAAAGCCGCTCGGCACTTTCGCCATGGCGCGCAGGTAGTCCTGCAGCTTGTCCAGCGCCACGCCGGTTTCCGGCTGTTCGCCCTCGGGCTCAAGGCCGCCCTTGTAGGGGCTCCAGACAACCTCGAGCTGGTTGCGGCTGATGATGCGGCTCTTGCGCCGCGCGGCCAGCAGTTCTTCGTCGAAGAACGCCTTGGGGTGGGCCTGGATTTCCTCGGCCTCGCGTTCGGTGATGCCACCGCTTTCCAGCAGGCGGTGCAGGTAGCGGTCGCGCACTTCCTCGCGCTGGCGGATCTCGCGGTACATCACGGGCTGGGTGAAGGCGGGCTCGTCCCCTTCGTTGTGACCGCGCAGGCGATAGCAGTACATGTCGATCACCACGTCGCGCTGGAACTTCTGGCGGAAATCCAGCGCCGTGCGCACCACCTGGGCCACGGCCTCGGGGTCTTCGCCGTTCACGTGGAAGATGGGTATCTGCAGCATCTTGGCGATGTCGGTGGCGTAGGTGCTGCTGCGGTTCTGCTCGGGCAGGGTGGTGAATCCGATCTGGTTGTTCAGCACGATGTGGATCGCGCCGCCGGTGTGGTAGGCGCCCAGCTCGGACAGGTTGAAAGTCTCCTGCACCACGCCCTCACCGATCAGCGCGGCGTCGCCGTGGATGACCAGCGCCGCGCCTTTGCGGCGGTCGAAGTCGCGCACGCGGTCCTGCTTGGCGCGCACGCGGCCGAGCGCGATGGGATTGATGAACTCTAGGTGGCTGGGGTTGAAGCACAACGAAAGGTGCACGCTCTTGCCGGCCTGGGTCACCCAGTCGTTGCTGTAGCCCATGTGGTACTTGACGTCGCCGTGTTCGGTCTCGGTCTCGAAATCCTCGAACTCGGCGAAGATCTCGCGCGGCGTCTTGCCCATCACGTTGGCCAGCACGTTGAGGCGGCCGCGGTGGGCCATGGCGATCACGATCTCGACCACGCCCTGCTCGGAGGCTTTTTCGATCGCCAGGTCCAGCAGCGGGATCAGCGATTCGCCGCCTTCCAGCGAGAAGCTCTTGCTGCCGATGTACTTGGTCTGCAGGAACTTTTCGAAGGTCACCGCGTCGTTGAGGCGGCGGAAGATGCGGATCTTTTCGTCGCGCGTGAGCTCGCAGCGGTTGCGGCTGCTTTCCACGCGCTGGCCGATCCAGGTGGTGACCTCAAGGTCGTCGATGTGCATGAACTGCACGCCGATGCTGCGGCAGTAGGTCTCCTGCAGCAGATCCAGCACCTTCCGCGGCGTGTTCAGGCCGGGGTAGGCGATGCTGGTGCTGACGATCGGCCGGTCCATGTCTTCTTCGCGCAGGCCGAAGTACTCGAGCTCGAGTTCGCGGATGCGCGGCAGGGCGCGGCCCAGCGGGTCCACTTGGGCGATGCGGTGGCCGCGCGCGCGGTAGACGCGGATCAGGCGGTCCACTTTTTCCTGCAGGGCGGCGGCGTCAAAGGCGCTGACCCCGGCCGGGCCGACGGTGACCGAGGGCGGGTTGAAAATGCTGCGCGGCTTGAAGCTGGGGCCCAGTTGCACGGGCTCGGCGCCCAGGGTCTGGAAGTACTCGCGCCAGCGCACCGGCACGGAGGCCGGGTCGCGGCTGTAGTCCTCAAACAGGGACTCGATGTAGGCGATGTTTTCGCTGTCCATGGGCTCGGTCTCACGTCGCGTGGCGGATTGTAGGATCGCGGGGCCATACCGCTACCTGCCTGAAGCAGGAAGGGGACATCCCCGCGGCGATTCCATGCGTTTTGGATTCCAGACTCGTGAACATTCGATGGAATGGCAGCATGAAACGAAAGCAAACACCGCGCGACCAAAACTTGCCAAGGCGATCCCGCATCACACGCCATTACAATACATTACAAAACAATATATAGAAATACTTAGGCTAAATCATAAAGGATACTCATTGACAGCACCCCCCCCCCCGGTTTACAGTCACCGGGTTCATTGATCTTTTCACGTGTAAGAATGGGGGCTATATGCGCTTGAACTGGGGAGTAACGTCGGTCGCGATCGCCTTTGCGGTGTTTCTGCTTGCGAACAACGTTACGGCGAACGGGGGCTTCACCCACAATGTGTCTTCTAACCAGTCTGATGGGTTGCTGGACGACTGCGGCTGGGTCGATCAAGTCGATATCGACCTGAGAAAGGACTATACAGAAGTAACCGATGTCTGGACATGGGCGCACGTATCAGGAGAAGCGAACAAAGACAAGTGCGGCTTCGCTGGAGTGCATGACGGAAACACTGTCACAGGCACAATCTCCAGCGCAACTCGTCCCGACTGGATCTACTCCGTGGAGACATGGGCCGTCGGACATGTTTGGTTGGACAATCATTATGTGCAGAGCGGTACTGTGTATCAGGCTCGCAATTATGCGGAGGCCATGTTCGATACGTCCGTCACAACCCCCGTCTTCGATGATGAAGAATGTGAACTCTTGAAGGAAGACTCGGACGAGCTGTGGTGCGATGCTGAACAAATTACTGGTGATGTTACGGTAACGAACCAGAGTTACTTTAGTCTAAACTACAAGCTGTATGTATGGTCATTTGCCGGAACAAATCGTCCTGAACTGGAAGTGTTCAGTGAAACGCGCGAATCGTGGGGCACGGGGTCTCTACAAGCGTGGGATAACATTGGAGGATCACCTGGAACTCAGATTGGTGCGACTTTGTACTTTGATAATTGAGGCAGCAATGCGATATCCAGTATGAAGGAGCAGCACTCGAATGACGACCCAGTCGACAGGAGAAACAAGACGACCATGGAACTACGCACTGCGGGCACTGGTAGGAATTGTACTGCTGCTTGCGGCAGTGCTCTTGCTCATGTGCTATCCTTGGAAAGAGCAGGAAGTAAATGTAGCACGCCCCGATGAGCTAGCACGACGGGCGACGGCTGAGTCGCCGCACAAACCAGATCAATACAAACAGTCCAGCGGAAGGCCCAAAGAAACAAGCCAGATCTCCCCGGCGTCGGTTGGAAACACGGCAAAAGAGGGAGCCGAGTCTGCGTCGACAACTCGTATCGTGATCAGGTTGCACACGCAGAGCGGCGGATCGGTGCGCGGGATCGGGGTGGAGTATACGCATGAGAGGGTCGCGGAGTATGTCCAGCGTCGCTCCCCTGCATCCAGAGAAGGACATCTAAAATGGCAATCCGCAACCACCGACAGAGATGGATGCTTAGTCGTGGAGTTGAAGGATAGTGATGTGCCCGGAATCCTTCTCGTACGGCCTCTTTCAATGATCTGGCGACTTGCCGGCGACGGATACAATCTGTTTCGACGGGACATACCCGACGCGGCGTCCTACGAGGTTACACAAAGCACTAAGCATGTGAGCGTTGAAGTTGAACGTAGCATGCGTATTCTGCTTGATGTGAGATACTCCGATGGTCAACCATTCGTAGGACATGTGCATTTAACATTCTGGACTCAAATACAAAAGACAGCAAACCAAGCGCCGAAAAGAGATCTCGGCAATCTCGAGCTGGACCTGGATGGTTCAGCACAATACATCGACATTCCAGAGGACACAGAAGCTCTTACCGTGAACACCGTGGGTTACCGATTCGGATGGGTGAATCCATATGGAATTGATGTGTCAGTCGATGTACAGGCGCGGTCCTTGAGTGTGCTGGTCCCGGAGGGTGGAGAGCCGCGCGGTGGTGTGTGCGTAAACCTTTCTGGGATTAATGCTGCCGACGGATGGGAGCTTCGAATGTCAGGAGAGGCCAATTGGAGTCCGGTGGAGCCTCCCAAGTGGGGACGCGAGTACCGCAACTACACGTTGATCCCGGGCTTTCAGTACATTGTTCGGATCTCTGGACCGTTGGGGGTGTGGGAAAGCGACACATTTTCAGTTGGGGCTGGTGAGGTGTTCGAGTTCGATCCCCAAATTACTGCTCCTGTGTCGGTTCGATTGCGTGTAGTGAACCAGAAAGGCGAACCGGTGTTTCCCAGCTATGTGACGACCCGCTTTCACGGCATGCCTGACTGGAGGTTGGTCCGAAGCACGGGAGGACGTTTGTTGGCAAATCAGCGCGATGGCGCTGTGCGGCGAAAGGATCACTCAAAAAACGGCGAGGACGCCCCGGGTGACACGGAGGGTGTCGTCACGCTCAGCGGCATCCCGCAGGAGGTCAACACACTCTACGTAGAGGCAGAAGGGTACGAACGCACGGTGGTACGGCTGTCGGCAATGCCAGGCGTGCATGTCGATCTGGGTGACGTGGTCGTGGCGCCCGCGAAAGGACAGATCACCGTTAAGTTCACCAACATGACAGCCGGCGAGAAGTTCCTGGTGGATGTCAGCAAACCACGGCGCGGCGCTGGAGAGTCGCAAACCACGGATGGTACTGACACGCACGTCTTCTCCGGTCTCAGTGTAAACCGGGGCACCTACGTCGTCAGGGCTTTCAGGCCCGGGTTGGCCGGTTACCAAGTACTGGTGACTTTGACCGACGAACAGCCCGCGGCGGAAATTGAGATTGATGCAAGCAAGATCCCTCGCGACGGCCCCCGAGTTGAAACCGAAACCGCGCCCGGAAGCGACTAGCCGAGGTGGTACCAATCGGCCGGGCATGGCTACACTGCGGCCATGAAACGCAAGAAACCACCGCAGGACCACACCGCCGCCGCGCCGGACAGCTTCACGGCGCTGGTGATCGGCCATGTGCGTTCGCCTTACAAGGAACGTTTCGGCACGCCCCGCCAGCCCACCGTGACCGCGCAGACGCTGGAGGACCGCGCCTTGAACGCGACCATCGAGCTGCTGCCGGGCTGCAACTTTGAGCAGGCGCTGCAGGACCTGGCGGGCTTTGACTACATCTGGGTGCTGGCCTGGCTGCACCTCAACGAGAACTGGAAGCCCACGGTGATCCCGCCGCGCGGGCCGAAAGCTCGGCGCGGGCTGTTCGCCACTCGCTCACCGCACCGGCCGAACCCGATCGGCCTTTCAGCGCTACGGCTGCTGAAGGTGGAAGGTCGTGTGCTGCACGTGCGCGGCATCGACCTGCTGGACGGCACGCCGGTGCTGGACATCAAGCCCTACGTTCCCTACGCGGACGCATTTCCGGATGCGAGGGCGGGCTGGCTGGATGAAATCGGGCAGCAGCCGGACGCCCCCGACCGCTGGGAATGACTCCGGTGATTCACTATGATGCACGGTGCATCACTTTGAATCAGGAGAACCCATGCCCGCCAAGAACAAGGTAACCATCAGCGTGCGCCTCGAGCCCGCGCTGGCCAAACGCATGAAGAAGCTGGCCAAAGCCGCAGATCGCTCCGTGTCGTGGTACATAGCCCGCATCATCGAAGACCGCATCGACATTGAGGAGTCACAGATCAAGGCAATCCTCGAGGGAGAGGCTGCGGCAGATCAGGGACAGTTCGTAGACCTGGACGAAGTGTTCGCAGATCTGGAGAGAAAGTATGCGCGTAAGAACAAGCGCGCCCGCAGCGCGTGACTTGCGCGACATCCACGACTACATAGCGGCGGACAACCCGGTTGCGGCAGAGCGAATGTACCGGCGTCTCAGAAAAGCCATCGACATGCTTGGTCCATTCCCAAGGTTGGGCAGAGAGAGTGTTCGCCGAACTTCTCGCGAACTGGCGGTCGCTGACACGCCGTACATTCTGATTTACCGGATCATCGGCGAGGACGTCGAGGTCCTTCGCATCCTCCACGGCGCCATGCGTGGCGAAGAAGAATGATTACTCCAGCGCGCGCTCGAGCAGCGTCACCGTGCGCGGGATGGCCTCGGCCGGGATGGTGTGCGGGCCGTTGAAGGGCAGGAAGTCCACCTCCGCGCCGCCTTCGATCAGCACGTCGCGCAGATCCTCGGCCCAGGTGTAGCTCAGCAGCGGGTCCTGGCGGCCGTGGGACTGGAACACGCGCAGGCCATCATGCAGCTTGCCGCGTTCGCGCCACTCTTCTTCGTTCAGCAGCGTGCCGGACCAGGCAATCACGCAGGCGGGATTCTCGTCGAGCTGCAGCGCTACATCCAGCGTGATCATGCTGCCCTGGCTGAAGCCGCCCAATGCGATGCGCGAGGTGGGCAGGCCGGTCTCGGCTTTTACTTCCTCTATTAGCTGAAGCAGCATCGCGCGCGCCTCGAGCATGCCTTCCGGCCGGTCGTTGCGGGTGCGGTCGCGGAAGGTGTTGTCGGCCAGGGCCTGATTCAGCGCCATGATGTCGATCATCCACCACGCGCGCGAACCCCACATACCCATGCTGGACAGGTCCAGCGGTGCCTCCGGAAAGTAGAAGCGCGCGGCGCTGGCCAGCTTCTCCGAAGCCTCAAGCAGCTCCGGCGCCAAAGACACCAGGTCCGAGCCAGAGGCCCCGAAGCCATGGCAAAGCACCACGGCCAGTTCCGGCTGCTTGTCATCCGGCAGGGCATCCACCACGCGGGTGTTGAGCCCGCCCATCTCTTCCAGTTCGGCTTTCATGGCGGTGTTTTAGCTATCCTGCGCAACTGCGACACCGGCAGTTCCAGACATCCCGTCGCCTGCTATGCTGCCGGGACGGGCAGGGTAGGACATGCATGGTTCGTGAACAGCTCGAGAAGTTGCTGCGGCAGCGCATCCTGGTGATGGATGGCGCCATGGGCACCATGTTGCAGCGCTACATGCTGTCCGAGCCGGACTTCCGCGGCGAGCGCTTTGCAGATCACGCGCACAACCTGCAGGGCAACAGCGACATCCTGTGCCTGACCGCCCCGCAGATCGTGCTCGACATCCACCGCCAGTACCTCGAGGCCGGCGCGGACATCATCGAGACCAACACCTTCACCGCCACGCCTGTCAGCCAACGCGACTACGGCACCGAAGAGTTGGCCTACGAAATCTGCCGCGAGGGCGCGCGCCTGGCCAGACAGGCCTGCGACGAGTTCAAGACCCGCACGCCCGACCGGCCGCGCTTCGTGGCGGGCAGCATCGGCCCCACCAACGTCACGGCCAGCATCAGCCCCAACGTCAACGACCCCGGCTGGCGCAAGGTGACGTTCGATGAGCTGGTGGCCAGCTACTACGAGAACGCCCGCGGGCTGATCGACGGCGGCGCGGACATCCTCGCCGTGGAGACCATCTTCGACACGCTCAACGCCAAGGCCGCCATTTACGCCATCCGCAAGCTGTTCCGCGAGCGCGGGCAGACCCTGCCCCTGCTGGTCAGCGGCACCATCACGGATGCGAGCGGCCGCACACTCAGCGGGCAGACGACGGAGGCGTTCTGGTACAGTGTCGAGCACGCCAACCCGCTGACGGTGGGGCTGAACTGCGCGCTAGGCGCCGAGGACCTGCGCGAGTACATCGAGACGCTGTCCAGGCTGGCGCCCTGCTACACGCACATCTACCCGAACGCGGGCCTGCCCAATGAGCTGGGCAGCTACGACGACACGCCGGAATCCATGGCGGAGGTGCTGCGCGACTTTGCCCGGCGCGGGTTCGTCAACATCGTCGGGGGCTGCTGCGGCACCACGCCCGACCACGTGAAGGCGTTCGTCGCGGCCCTCAAGGGCTGCGACCCCCGGCCGCTGCCTGAGCCCGACACGCGCCTGCGCCTCAGCGGCATGGAGCCGCTGGTGATCGGCCCAGGCAGCCTGTTCTGCAACATCGGCGAGCGCACCAACGTGACGGGCAGCAAGCGCTTCGAGAAGCTGATCCTGGCCGGCAAGTACAACGACGCCCTTGAGGTCGCGCGCCAGCAGGTCGAGAGCGGCGCCCAGGTGATCGACATCAACATGGACGAGGGGATGCTGGATGGCGCGCAGGCCATGCGCACCTTACTGAACCTGGCCGCCGCCGAGCCCGACATCGCGCGCGTGCCGTTCATGATCGACAGCAGCAAGTTCGCGGTCATTGAGGCCGGCCTGAAATGCGTGCAGGGCAAGTGCATCGTCAACTCGATCAGCATGAAGGAGGGCGAAGCCGAGTTTCTGCGCCAGGCCCGCGTCTGCCGCGACTACGGCGCGGCCGTGGTGGTGATGGCTTTCGACGAACAGGGCCAGGCCGACACGCTGGAGCGCAAGGTCGAAATCTGCAAGCGCGCCTATGAACTCTTAACGCAGAACGGCTTCCCGGCCCAGGACATCATCTTCGACCCCAACATCTTCGCCGTGGCTACCGGCATTGAGGAGCACAACGGCTACGCGATCGCCTACATCGAGGCCACGAAGCAGATCAAGGCCGCCTGCCCGGGCGTGCACGTCAGCGGCGGCGTGAGCAATCTCAGTTTCTCGTTCCGCGGCAACGACGCCGTGCGCGAGGCCATGCACAGCGCCTTCCTGTATCACGCGATCAAGGCCGGCATGGACATGGGTATCGTGAACGCCGGCCAGCTCGCGGTGTACGAAGACATCGACCCACCGCTGCTGGAGCGCATCGAGGACGTGCTGTTCAACCGCAGGCCGGACGCGACCGAGCGCCTGGTCGAGTTCGCGGAAAGCGTGAAGGGCAGCAAGAAGGCCGCCGCTGCAGAGCACGAGTGGCGCGGCCTGCCCGTCGAACAGCGCATCAGCCACGCGCTGGTGCACGGCATCGACAAGTGGATCGTCGAGGACACCGAGGAAGCCCGCAAGGCCTACGAGCAGCCCATCGAGGTGATCGAGGGCCCGCTGATGGACGGCATGAACGTGGTCGGCGACCTGTTCGGCAGCGGCAAGATGTTCCTGCCCCAGGTGGTGAAGTCCGCCCGCGTGATGAAGAAGGCCGTCGCCCACCTGATCCCGTTCATCGAGGCCGCCAACGCCGGCAAGCGTGAGAGCAAGGGCAAGCTGGTGGTCGCCACGGTCAAGGGCGACGTGCACGACATCGGCAAGAACATCGTGGGCGTGGTGCTGGGCTGCAACGGCTACGAGGTGATCGACCTGGGCGTGATGGTGCCGGCCGACAAGATCCTGAAAGCCGCCAAAGAAGAGGGCGCCGACATGATCGGCCTCAGCGGCCTGATCACGCCGAGCCTGGACGAGATGGTCCACGTCGCGCGCGAGATGCAGCGCACAGGCCTGAAGCTGCCGCTGCTGATCGGCGGAGCGACCACCAGCCGCCTGCACACGGCCGTGAAGATCGCTCCGCAATACAGCGGCCCGGTCGCCCATGTGGTTGACGCGTCAAGAAGCGTGGGCGTGGTCAGCAACCTGCTGAGCGACAACACGCGCGAGGCGTTCCTGCGCGAGACGGCCGAGGATTTCGAGCGCATCCGCCGCCGCCACCAGGGCAGCGCCGAGGCGCACACGCTGCTGCCGCTGGCCGAGGCGCGCGCCAATGCGGCGAAGCTGGAGTTCGCACCCGTGAAGCCGAAGCACACCGGCCTGCAGGTGTTCGAGGACTACCCGCTGGCCGAACTGGCGGACTACATCGACTGGACGCCCTTCTTTCAGGCCTGGGAGCTGGCGGGGCGCTACCCGCGCATTTTCGAGGACAAAGCCGTCGGCGAGCACGCCCGCACGTTGTTCAACGACGCGCAGCGGCTGCTGCAGCAGATCGTCGACGGACGCCAGCTGCGCGCCAGGGGCGTGATCGGCCTGTGGCCTGCCTTCCGCGAGGGCGACGACATTCACGTGCAAGGCCGCGTGCTCCACACCCTGCGCCAGCAGATCAAGCGTGGCGAGGGCAAGCCCAACCTGGCGCTGGCCGACTTCGTGGCGCCGCGCGGCACGCCCGACTGGGTCGGCGGCTTCTGCGTCACGGCCGGCATCGGCGTCGATGAGCTGGTGGCGAAATACAAGGCCGAGCATGACGACTACAACGCCATCATGGTGAAGGTGCTGGCGGACCGGCTGGCGGAGGCGTTCGCCGAGCGCATGCACGAGCGCGTACGCCGCGAGTTCTGGGGCTACGCGCCCGCCGAGCAGCTCAGCAACGAAGAGCTGATCGCCGAGAAGTACCAGGGCATCCGTCCGGCGCCCGGCTACCCGGCCTGTCCGGACCACACCGAGAAGGCCACGCTGTTCGAGCTGCTGGAAGCCACCCGCCACACCGGCGTGACGCTGACCGAGCATTTCGCCATGCACCCGACCGCGGCCGTAAGCGGCCTGTATTTCGCCCACCCGCAGGCCCAGTACTTCGGGCTGGGCAAGATCGGCCTCGACCAGGTCGAGGACTACGCAGGCCGCAAGGGCATGAGTGTAGAGGAAGCCGAACGCTGGCTGGCCCCGAACCTGGGCTACGAGCCGACCGTGATGACGCAAAGCTAGTGCCCCGGGCGGAAGCCCGGGGCCGTTTCGGGTAATGCAGACAAATCGGGCTCCAGTTCAGCCATGGCATACAATCCACCCATCGCTTTTCTGCTGACCTGGAGTTGCTACGGCATGCGCCTGCATGGCGACGAGCGGGGGACGGTAAGCGAAGGCTACAACGCCTATGGCGAGCCGTTTCGGCCACCGGACATGATTCTCGAAGCCTATCGTAGAGATCTGCTTTCCGAGCCCCCATTCGAGATCGACCCGAAGCAGCGTGGCTGCATTGTGAGGGCCATTCAGGATGCAGTCGATTGGCGAAACTGGCGGATGTTCGCGCTCAACATCCGCACGAATCATGTTCACATCGTTGTCAGGGCGGATGACCAGCCGGGCGGGATGATGGGAGTGCTCAAAGCTCGCTGCTCTCGCGCCTTGCGCAAGGGGGGACTGATCGGTTCGCGCGTGCATGTGTGGGCGGATGGTGGAAGCAAGAAGTGGCTCTTCTCGCGCAAGCACGTTGACGATGCTTGCGACTACGTTCAGTACAGGCAGGGGCCAGATCTTCCGACTGCTTAGGGCAGCTAACCCGTTGATTCCGGGGATGGACGGCCATTCGCCCCGACCTTCCGGTCGGGGCACCAGTTTTGCGGCATGCCACGGATAAAACGCAACAGGGACCGGCGTGGGCCGGTCCCTTTGCTTTCCGGGGCTTGCTCGCTCCCGGACCTCGATTTTGCCCATGCTGCCTGCTACGCCGCAGGACCTTTCCGCACGGGCGCCGCGCTTGATCGACGCCTGACAAGCGCGGCTGTGAAAATCGCCAGCAGCAGCAACACCGCACCGCCCTCGCTGCTGCCTGTGCAGCCGCCGCCCCCGCCGGCGCCGCCCCTGGCCGCCGCCAGGTCGAAGCTGGGCGGCTGCGTGCCGGTGCTGCCCTGCACGTTGATGGTGAACACGCCCTGGGCCGGGTCGTCGCTGCTGATGGTCAGCGTGAATGCCAACGCGCCCGAGTTGGCTGTGCCCAGACTGATCACGAAGGGCGCGGAGGTGCCCGCCGCCAGGCCGGCCGGCAGCTGCTGCGTCACGCTGACCGTGCAGTTGTTGACGTTGCTGACCGCCACGCGCGGATTGCCGGTGAAGCTCAGGGGCGCGCTGCCGGCGTTGCTGACGTCGTAGACGAAGCTGGTGGTGCCGCCGCTGATGAAGAAGCCCAAGTTGTCCGCGCCGCCAGAAGTCAGGGCTGTGCTGGCGCGATTCACGGAGATTGCGGGCGTGCCGCCGGATCCGCCGCCGCCGCCACCGCCACCGCCACCGCCGCCACCGCCGCTGGTTACGGCGTTGCCGGTCACCGTGATCACGTACGGGTTGCTTGCCGGGTCGTTGCTGCTGATGCTGATCGTGAAGCTGAAGCCGCTGCCGGCCGTGGTCGGCGTGATGTCCACGCTGAAAGTCATGCTCCATCCGCCGCCGGGCAGGCTGGTGGCCGGCGGCTGGGCGCTGACCGTTGCGGCGCAGTTGTTGAGGGCTCCCAGCTGCACCAGCGGGCTGCCCGTCAGGTCAAGCTGCAGCTGGCCGTTGTTGAAGATGTACCAGCTTACCGTGGCGGCCGCGCCGGCGTTCAGGCTGCCGACGCTGTCGCTGCCGCCGCTGGGGATGGTGGTGTAGGCGGGGCGCTGCAGGTCCAGCTTGGGCGCGGGTTGCGCGCCGTTGCCGCTGACGCTGAAGCTGAAGGTGGGCGCCAGCGGGTCGTTGGTCGGAATCGCCAGCTGGAAGCTGAAGGGGATGCCGCCGCTGCTGACCGTGACCGTGGCGATGAAGGTGAAGCGGTCGCCCGGGTAGACCGTCACGCCGTTGGCGGGCGTGAACAGGCTGACGCCGCAGTTCTGCGCATTGCTGTAGCTGATGGTGGCGTTGGGCCAGGCCGTGGTAAAGCGCAGGAAGTGGGAGGCCTCGCGCAGGTTGCTGAGGTCGAAGAACAGGTTGGTCGCAACGCCCGCGGTGATGTTGCCCGCATTGAAGGTCGTGCCGTGGTTGATGGGGCTGGTGCCGCCCATCTCGTAGACCGCGAGCTTGGCGCCGGTGCTGGTGCCGTACGATACGTCAAAGTCTTCGACCTCGCCGAACTCGCTGAAGGCGCCCGGGTCGCCGCCGCCGTTCAGCGCCATCGGGCCGCTGCTGTGCTGGGCTGTGTCCCACAGCCGCACGCGCACCTTCACGCTGCCGCCCACGGCCGAGGCGGGAATCGCCACGCTGTAGCTGTTGAAGCTGGTGTTGCTGCCGCCGTAGGGTGGCTGCACCTTGGCCGCGAACGCGCCGTGGCTGGCGGCGGGGCTCTTGCCTGCCCACACCACGCGCTCGCCGGAGTCGGCCCAGTCGCCGTCGTTGTTGAAGTCCATCCACACGGCGAGGTCGTCGTTGCCGAAGCTGTCCACCACCGGGATGTTCAGGGTGGCGGCGCCGCCCTTGTTCATGTTCAGGAACTCGCAACCGTCGTCGCAGTCGTCGCCCGTCCAGCCGCCCGGCACGGGTGCCGTGCCGGTGTCATCCGTGCAGCCGTTGCCGAGATAGTCCAGCCGCGTGCCGCCTCCTTGCTGGAAGTACACCGCGGTGGGATAGGGCGAAGGCGCGTCGCCCATGTCCTGGGCGGCCAGGCTGCCGGCCGCCAGCGCCAGCAGGATCAGCAGAGTGTTCTTCATGGCAATCTCCGAGTACGGGGTCCGGTGGGGCGGGCCGGTGCTCCGTACCCGCCTCCCGAAAACAAAGTAGCCGGGAAAGGCGCACAACCATCGCCTTGTCACGGAAATGGTGTACTGTATCGGTGACGGAGATTTCGCATTGTCACGTAAACAGGACACATCCGAGTTCCAGCAGCGCCTGAACTTCCTGGCCGAACGCTGGTCACAGGCCGAGATCGCGCGCAAAACCGGCACCCAGCGCAACAACGTCAGCCGCTACATGCACGGCGGCAAAATGCCCCTCGAGTTCGCGGCGGCACTGGTGCGCAAGCTGGGCGTGAACCCGGCCTGGCTGCTGGCAGGCGAGGGCGCGCCGCTGCTCAGCGACGTGAACGCCGAGACCGGCCGCATGGCCGGCGAACTGCTGGAGCTGGTGGAGGCCATGAACGCGGTGGCCAACGCGCAACTGGGCTCGCTGACTGGCAAGCACCACCTGCGCATGCTGCGCGAGCTGAACGACGCACTGACGCGTTTCGAGAAGCTGCGCGCGACCATCAACCAGCGCACGGGCCCTATTTTCAGCCAGCTGCTGGATGACTACTGGTCCGCGCTGGAGCAGTGGAAACTCGAGAAGGCCGACGACCTGCGCAAGGCCGCCGAGCAGGTCGCGCGCCTGTGCGACGAGCCCGCGCTGCAGGAGCGGTTCGAGCGCAATCTGAGTTTTCACGCCTTCCTGCGCCGCGACGAAGAGGAATCGATCCTGTACCAGTCGCGCCTGTTCCAGCGCCGCCTGGCGGGCGCCGGCATCGACGAGGCCGGCATGCGCGAGGCCTTCAACCTCGCCAACACGCTGCAGAGCAACGCGCGGCTGGACGAAGCGCTGGCCCTGTGCGACGCCGCCGCGGCGCTGGCAGGCCCGAAGGGGCGCGAATGGCCGATCACCCGCCTGCTGGGCGCGCTCAGCGGCTACATCTGGATGGAACGCGGCGACCTGCGCGAGGGCCTGCGCCGCGTGGTCGCCGCCAGCCCCCAGCCCAACCCGGCCTGGAACGCACTGCAGCACAGCATGCTGATCCGCGGCCTGCTGCTGGCCGGCAACATTGACTGGCAGCGCGCCGTGGACATGCGCGGCGAGGGCATGGCCCACGCCCAGGGCATGCTGGTGTACGCCATGTGGCTGGAGGAGCCGGCGATTTTCGAGCAGGCCTGCGCGCTCTATCTGACGGACGAGGCAAGCGACTTCAACCGCTACATGCGCGCCGTGCGCGACGCCATGCAGGGACGCAAGGCCGCCGCGCTGAAGTTCCTGCAAAGCTACCCGCCGCCCGGGCGCAAGCCGCTGAACGAGCAGTTCGACCAGGCCGTGTACGGCACGGCGCTGGCGCGGCTGTGCGGGGCGCCCGAGGCGCGCAAACGGCATGCGCAGGCCACTGCGCTGCTGGCCGGGCTGGAGGAGAAGCGCTGCTTCTCGATCCTGGCGCGCGCCATGCACTATCGCAACGTGCGACAACTCTTGCCCCGCAAGGCACCGGAACGCGCGCAGGCCGACGACTTCTATCGCGAGCACCTGCTGCGCGGCTATGGCTGCTTCGCGCAGCTTGCGTGACAGGCCGGGCGCAATCCGCTATCGTCGCCGCCCGCTCACGCAGACACAGGAGAACCATCATGAAACGAGTGCTTGCTGCAATGCTGGTCGCCGCGGTCGGATGCGGCGTGGGTTTCGGCCTTGGCGCTGAGCGCGCCGGCGACACGACCGTGATCGCCCAGGACAAGCCCGCCCAGCCCGAGAAGATCAAGAACATCGAAGCGCACCTCAAGGCCGACAAGGCCTACCAGGAAGCCGCCCTGGCCGGCCGCCTCGGCATCGTGGCGCAGCTGCTGAAGGACAAGAAGATCGACTGGTCGCAGGCACGCGGCGTGCAGATGCGCGAGTTGCTGGCCCACGCGCGCGCCGGCGAGATGGCGCCGGAAAGCAACCTGGTCAAGCTGGTGCAGTGGCTGGGCGCGGAGGCCAAGAACTACAAGGGTGAGATCCGCACCGCCTGCGGCAACACCGGCGCGCTCGACGCGCTGATCGAAACCTACGGCGCCCAGCGCCTGTATCGTGACGAAACCTTCCTGAAGGGCGACGCAACCGGGAAGCTCGGCCGCATCAAGGAACTGTGGGAAGCCCGCGAACTCGACCAGGGCCAGACCTACGAGCTGACCGCCATGTACATCTATGAGTACCTGGCCCAGGCGAACGGCGATATCGACAAGCAGATTGAGCTGTTCGGCAAGCTGACCAAGGCCAAGTGCCTGGACTGGGCCGGTAGCGCCGGCGTACACGACGCTCTGCTGACCCGCGCCCTGGAAACCAAGAGCGACCTCGACACCATCGAGAAGAAGCTGGCCTGGATCGGTGCACGCACCGAGAACAGCAGCGGCGAGCTGAGCTGGATGATCGTGAGTCGCCGCCGCATCATGCTGTTCATGCAGGCCCTCGACACCGAGATGGCCGGCCTGGGCCTCGAGCAGCGCGCCGCAAAGATCGACGAGTACCTGAAGCAGAAATTGATCAGCAGCTCGGATGCCACGGACCTCAAGGCCGCCTACTGCGAAATCAAATAGCGCGAGCCGGCATGCGCGGATTACACTCGGCGCATGGCCGAGCGCGCGGATGAGCCGGAATTCGCCTGGTACCGCCTGCAGGGCCGCGAGATCGCGGTCCTGCTTGCGTTGGGAGCGCTGCTGGCAGGCCTAAGCGCCTGGGCGTGGCTGCATGACAGCGGCTTCCAGCAGCCCGCCGTCGAATCCCGGGAACTGCCGCCCGCGCGCGTCAATGTGAACAGCGCTACCGTGGCCGAGTTGACAGCCCTGCCCGGAATCGGTGAGCGCAAGGCCGAGAAGATCGTGGCCGCGCGCGCAGCCACACCGATCCGATCGCTGCAGGAACTGGCGGCGGCCGCCGGAGGCATCCCCGCCAAGGACCTGGAACGCATGCGGCCGTACGTGGTGTTCGAGTAGGGGCGACGCTTGCGTCGCCCGCGATGTACTACCGGGCCCCGCGGGCGGGGCAAGCCCCGCCCCTACAGTGCGAAGACTTTCCCGCGCGTGATGGTGAACTTTGCCTTGCCGGTCAGCGTGGCGCCGATGAAGGGCGAGTTCATGCGCGCGCTGGTCAGCGTTTCCGGCGTGACTTCCCACTTCGCCTTGGGGTCGAACACGCACAGGTCGCCGTCGAAGCCTTCCGTGATCGCACCCTTCTTGTGGTGCAGGCGCATCACGCGGGCCGGGTTGATGGTCAGCTTGGCCAGCGCCTCGGGCAGGCTCAGGTCGCCGGTTTCCACCAGGTGGGTGATCACCGCCGCCAGCGTGGTCTCCAGGCCGACCACGCCAAAGGGCGCGCGCCCGAATTCCAGCTCTTTCTCCTGCGGCGGCACGGGGCGATGGCCCGAGGAAATGCAGTCGATCACGCCCTCGATCAGTCCGCGTTTCAGCCACGCGATGTCGCCCGCGGTGCGGAAGGGCGGGAAGACCTTGAAGTTGGTGTCGTAGGCGCGGCGCACCACCTCGTCGGTGAAGGCCAGGTGGTGGGCGCAGACTTCGGCCGTAACTTTCACCTTCAGTTTGCGGGCGCGCTTGACGGCGCGCACGGCGTTGCGGGTGGTCAGCTTGGCTGCGTGGTAGTGGCAGCCCGCCTCGCGCGCGAACATGCAGGCGCGCGCGATGGCAAGTTCCTCGGCGACGCCGGGAATACCCGGCAGGCCGGCCAGTGTGGCCTCAAAGCCCGCGTTCATGGCGCCGCCGGCGAGACCGGGGTCCTGGGCGTACTCGATTACCGCGCGGTCGAACATGGCCGCGTAACGCATGCCGCGTAGCAGGCCACCGGGCTCGTCGGTGGCGCGCTGCTCGTCGCCGAAGGCTACCGCGCCGGCCTCGATCAACTGGCCGATCTCGGTGAGTTCGCGGCCTTCGCGCCGCATGGTCAGCGCGCACACCGGGTGCACCTCGGCGAAGCCCGCTTTCTCGGACTGCCGCTTCACGTACAGGGCGGCGGCCACGTTGTCGATGGGCGGGTCGGTGTCGGGCAGGCAGGCCACGGTGGTGAAGCCGCCGAACACCGCGACTTCCGCGCCGTGGGCGATGGTTTCCTCGCTGTCGTGTCCAGGCTCACCCATGTGGGCGCGCAGATCGATCAGCCCGGGCGCCACCACCAGCCCCCTGGCTTCCACGGTGGTTACATCGTTGACCTGCGGGTGCCGCTTGCGGATCGCGCTTTCGGTGTGTTTGCCGATGGCGGCGAACTTGCCGTCCACCACCAGCACGTCGCCCACCGCGTCGTGGCCGCTTGCCGGGTCGATCACGCGGCCATCTTTCACCAGGATCGCCTTGCTCATTCGTGCGCTCCCAGGAACTCGTTGATGCGCGCGCGGATCATGGCCGCGCGGGCGTCGTCGCTCCAGATGTCGTTGTGGCCCACGCCTGTCAGCGCCAGGTGTTCTTTGGGCCCGGGCAGCGCCGCGAAAATCAGCTCGCCCTGCGAGTAGGGAATGATCTCGTCGGCCGTGCCCTGGAAATGGAAGACCGGCAGCTTGAGTTCCGGCGCGCGGCTGAGGTTGTCGTAGAGGTCGTAGACCAGCCACTCCGGCTTGCCCAGATGCGAGAGGCGCAGGTTCGCCATGTCGCGCACGCTGGTGAACGGTGCCTCCAGGATCAGCGCGGCGGGAGGGCTGTCTGCCAGCAACTCGGTGGCCAGCTTGATGGCCGGGCCGCCGCCCAATGAACGTCCCCACAGGATGATCGATTCAGGACGCCACCCGAGTTCCTTGACCGCAAAGGCTTGCGCAGCGCGGGCGTCGGCGTACAGGCCTGGCTCGCTGGGTCTGCCTTCGCTGGCGCCAAAGCCGCGGTAGTCGAACAATAGGAACTGCGCGTTCAGCGCCTTGCAGCTCGCGGCGTACAGCGCGCCAGCAGGGCCCACCTGCTCGCCGTTGCCCATGAACTGGATGATCTTGCGCGGCGCGGCGTCGTCGCCCTGCACCCAGCCGTAAAGTTTCACGCCGTCGGCGGTGGTGAATGCGACCTCGCGCACGTCGTTGCGTTCGCGGGCTTTTTGCGGGCCGGTCTCGGCGCTGGTGGCGGCGCCCGGGTACAGGTTCACGGCGTTCAGCATGCGCACGCCCAGCAGCAGCATGGTCACCAGCAGCACACCCGTGAAGCTGATGCGCAGGGGCAGGGGCACGCGCTGTTTTTCGGGCTCATCCGCCATGGCTCTCCCGTGCGGATTGCACCAGCATCAGCACCGCCATGCGCACCGCCAACCCGTTGGTCACCTGGCGCAGGATCACGCTGTTTTCGCCGTCGGCGACTTCCTGGCTGATCTCGATGCCGCGGTTGATGGGGCCGGGGTGCATGATCACCACTTCCGACTTCATGCGCGACAGGCGTTTGCTGTCGATGCCGTACAGGTAGTGGTACTCGCGCACGCTGGGGAACAGGCCCTTGTTCTGGCGCTCCATCTGGATGCGCAGGATGTTGAACACGTCGTAGTGGTCCAGCACTTCGTCGAGGTTGTGATGGATGTTCACGCCCAGCTCTTTGAACGCGCCGGGGATCAGCGTCTTGGGCCCGATCAGCCCGACTTCGGCGCCGAGCTTGCGCAGGCCCCAGATGTTGCTGCGCGCCACGCGGCTGTGGGTGATGTCGCCCACCAGCGCGATCTTGCGGCCCGTCAGGTCGCCCAGCTTTTCGCGCATCGTGAAGATATCCAGCAGGCCCTGGGTCGGGTGCTCGTGGGTGCCGTCGCCCGCGTTCACCACGCAGGCGTCCAGGCTGCGCGCCAGCAGGGCCGGCGCGCCGGCCTGCTGGTGGCGGACGATCACGATGTCAACACCCATGGCCTCGAGGTTGCGGCCTGTGTCCACCAGGCTTTCGCCTTTCACGGCGCTGCTGGCTTCCTTGACGATATCCACCAAGTCGGCGCTCAGGCGCTGGGCGGCAAGGCTGAAACTGGCCTTGGTGCGTGTGGAGGGCTCAAAGAACAGGTTCAGCACCACCTTGCCGCGCAGGGCCGGGGCCTTCTTGATGCTGCGTGTGCTGATTTCTTTCACGCCGGTGGCGGTGTCGAGGATGTGCTCGATTTCGGCGCGGCTGAGCTCTTCGAGGCCCAGCAGGTCTTTGCGTGTCCAGGCGCGGGCGGCGGCTTCAGGCATGGGGCATCCCCGCGTGTGAAAAGAAAACAGCGACGCCGTAAGCGTCGCTGTTGAGGTTCCGTCCACTTTTGTGCTTCACCTGCTCCTCCGGTGCTCGAAGGTTTATAGTTCTCCCGCGCCTTGGTGCAAACATTGATTCTGCGGCTAGACTCACGCCATGGAGCGCGAACGTCTCAAACGCAACCTGCAGGCCGTGCGCGCGCGCATCGCCCAGGCCGCGCAGCGCGCCGGGCGCGACCCGGCGGGCGTGACCTTGATCGCCGTCACCAAGAGCGTGGACGCCGCCACCACCCAGGCGCTGATCGAGCTGGGCGTGGGCGACATCGCCGAAAACCGCCAGCAGAGCGCCGCCGAGAAGCTGCCGCTGGTGCCGGCATTGACGGGCCCGCAGCGGCCGCGGCTGCACTTCATCGGGCCCCTGCAGCGCAACAAGGTGAAGCGGGTGCTGGAGCAATTCGACGTGCTGCACAGTGTGGAGAGCGTGAAACTGGCGGCCGAAGTTAGCAAACGCGCCCTCGAGCTGGGGCGCATGGCCGCGATTTTCGTGCAGGTGAACGTGGCGGGCGAAGAGCAGAAGGGCGGTTTCGCGCCCGATGGCCTCGCCGCCGCCCTGAAGGAAATCGTGAGTCTGCCCGGCCTGCGCGTGCTGGGGCTGATGTGCATGGCGCCCTACAGCGACGAGCCGGAGGCCGCGCGCCCGCATTTCAAGCGGCTGGCGGGCCTGTCGCTTGAGCTGCTGCCGCCGGAATCACGCGCGCTGTCCATGGGCATGAGCGGCGATTTCGAAGTCGCCATCGAGGAAGGCGCCACCCACGTGCGCGTCGGCAGCGCGCTTTACGAGTGATGGGGACAGTCACCTTTTCCGCCGGGCGTCGTGCCGTGCAACGTGAGGAGTCCCCGCGGAAAAGGTGCCTGTCCCCGTTCGGAGCCCTGACCGGGACTGGAATCATCGCCCAATGGCGTTAAGAAAGGCCGCGCGCGGGGCGGGTGATTGACGCTACCCCTTGCGCGCTTAGAATTTCGGAAGACTCCGCGGACGAAGCCATGCAGATCGAGATGTTTGTAGGAAAGCTCCACCAGGCCACGGTCACCCAATGCGACCTGACCTACCAGGGCAGCATCACCATCGACGCCGATTTGCTCGAGGCGTCGGGGATCCTGCCGTACCAGAAGGTGGACATCTACAACATCAACAACGGCGCGCGCTTCAGCACCTACACCCTGCCCGGCCGCAGCGGCAGCAAGGTGATCGGCATCAACGGCGCGGCCGCGCGCCTGGCGCAGGTCGGCGACCGTGTGATCATCGTGGCCTTCGGCTACTTCGAACGCGACGAGCTGCGCGACCACAAGCCCAAGGTGATCCTGCTGAACGACAAGAACGAGATCGTCGGCGAAGGTCACTAACGGCAAGCTGAGGCACTCATGGATATCGCCAAGCTGAAAGAACTGAGGGAAGCGTCACCGTTCCGGCCTTTCAGCATTGACCTGGCGGACGGGCGTCAGCTGCATGTGCGGCATCGCGACTTCATCTCGATCAGCCCAGAGGGCAGAACCTGTATCGTCTGGCAGCCCGATGATTCCATGACCATTGTGGATGTCCGGTTGATTCAATCCATTACACAGGGCCCTCCTCCCCAAACGGACGCGGCCTGATGCCCCGGCACGACGGACGCGCTTTCGACCAGCTTCGGGAAATCCGCTTCACGCGCGGGTTCACCAGCCATGCCGCCGGCAGCGTGCTGGTCGAGTTCGGCGCCACCCGCGTGCTCTGCACCGCCATGTACGAGGACGCCGTGCCCCCCTGGATGCGCGCCGCCAACATGGCAAAGCCCGCCGACGAGCGCGAAGGCTGGCTCACGGCCGAGTACGCCATGCTGCCCAGCAGCACCAACACCCGCAAACAGCGCGACAAGGGCGGCAAGGTGGACGGCCGCAGCGTGGAGATCCAAAGGCTGATCGGGCGCAGCCTGCGCGCCATCATCGACCTGAAGCAGGTCGGCGAGCGCACTATCTGGCTCGATTGCGACGTGCTGCAGGCCGACGGCGGCACACGCACGGCCAGCATTACGGGTGCATACGTGGCCCTGTGGGACTGCCTGCTGAAGATGAAAGAAGACGGCAAGCTGAAGTACTGGCCCTTGGTGGACAGCGTCGCGGCCGTCAGCGTGGGCATCGTGGACGGGCAGCCGGTGCTGGATCTGGATTACAAGGAAGACTTCGCCGCCTTCACCGACATGAACGTGGTGATGACCGGCAAGGGCCTGTTCATAGAGCTGCAAGGCACGGCCGAAGAGCACGCCTTTCCCCGCGAGCAACTGAACGAGCTGATCGACCTGGCCGCCAACGGCATCCAGCAACTCACGGCCAAGCAAAAAGCGCTGCTCGAATAGAGCCCCGGCCGAAAGGCCGGGGTGTCGCCGCAGGCGACAACGTTCGACGCTTCGCGTCGTCCCCGGCCTTTCGGCCGGGGCTCTAACGGCTCAACCATTTGATGGCTTCTTTCGTGAACACCTTGGTGTCTTCGCGCAGGTGCTTCAGCCATGCCGGTTTGGCTTCGCCGCGCGCCCTGGCCAGCTTGGCTAACGCGTAGCCGTACATGGGCCAGTTCATGAAACCGCGCGCCTGGGCAGACTGCCCGCAGTTCACCACGCCTCAGCGCGGAACCTGGGGCACGGCCGCGTTGGCGTTGAAAATCCCCAGCCCCATTACCACGCAGGCCAGGTCCATCAGCAGCGGCAAATCGTCGCGCTTGAGGTCAAGTCCGGCGTCCATCAGCCGCAGCAGCGCCAGCTTGCGCGAAAGGATCGCGACGGTCACGGCCGGGTCGCGCAGCTCGCTGATCTCGAGCGGCAGCACGAACTTGTCGTCTTTCTGCACCAGCGCGGGCGGCATTTCGTCCTGCGGCTCGAGCAGTCCCAGCTCCACGCGCGCAGGCTCAACCTCGGCGTATTCGACCACGGTGTTGAACAGGTTCTCGACGGCCTCGCGGCTGGCCTCCCACTTGTGCGGAAAGAACTCGCTGGTGGGCTCGATTACCAGGTGCTCGGCCAGGTCGCCCATGTTCAGCTTCTCGACCAGCCACGGCCACTGCTCGTCGATCCAGTCACGGATCGCGTCATCGATGTGCAGGCGTGCCCTGGTGAACAACATGGCGGTCCTTGATCCCCGTGGCGCGCATGGTACATGCGCAGGCGGGAGAACACAGATGGACAACCTTTTCATTCACCTGGGCACGTGACAGACCTGCAAGAAGATCCTGGCGGAGCTGGGACCCATGGCGAAAAAGCTGGCATTGCGTGAGCTGAAGTCCGCGCCGCTGACAGGTGCCGAGCTCGACGCGCTGCAGAGACTGGCGGGCAGCTACGAGGCACTGTTCAGCCGCAAAAGCCAGCAGATCAAGAAACTGGGGCTGGACGTCAGCAAGTTCGCCGAGACAGACTTCCGCAAGTACATCCTCGAGCACTACTCGTTCTTGAAGCGCCCGGTGATCGTGATTGACGGCCAGGTCTTCATCGGCAACGCCAAGGCCACGGTCGAAGCCGCGAAGGCGGCGCTCTAGGAACCGCCCGCCGGTGTTACCGGTTCTGGGCCTGCCACCACGCAATGGTCTGTTTCAGGCCGTCTTCGAGCTCGGTCTCGGCCTGCCAGCCGAAGGCCTCCCGCGCCCTTGACGTGTCAAGGCAGCGGCGGGGCTGGCCGTTGGGCATGCTGGAGTCCCACTCGATCTCCGCCTTGCTGCCCGTCAGGTCGCGGATCATTACCGCCAGGTCCTTCATGGTGACCTCGCGGCCGGAGCCCAGGTTGACCGGCGCCGCGCCCTCGAACTTGCGCGTGGCCTCGATGATCCCCCTGGCGCAGTCGCGCACGTACAGGAACTCGCGCGAAGGCGAGCCGTCGCCCCACAGGGTGACCTTCTCTTTTGCGGCCATGAACTTGCGGATCATGGCCGGGATCACGTGGCTGGTCTGCAGGTCGAAGTTGTCGTTCGGGCCGTACAGGTTCACGGGCAGCAGGTAGATGCCCTGCAGGCCGTACTGCGCGCGGTAACTCTGCAGCATCACCAGCAGGGCCTTCTTGGCGACGCCGTAGGGGGCGTTGGTTTCCTCGGGGAAGCCGTTCCACAGCTCGTCTTCGCGGAAGGGCACCGGCGTGAACTTGGGGTAGGCGCACACGGTGCCGAGCTGCACGAACTTGCGCAGCTTGATGTGGCGGGCCTCGTCAATCAGGTTCACGCCCATCATCAGGTTGTCGTGGAAGAACAGGCCGGGGTTCTCGCGGTTGGCGCCGATGCCGCCCACGCGCGCCGCCAGGTGGATTACGATGGTCGGCTCGAAGGCCTGGTACATGCGCTTCACGGCCGCGCGGTCCACCAGGTCATAGTCGGCCGAGCGCGGCGTGAACAGGTTGCGGCAGCCCTCGGCGCGCAGCATGTCGCACAGGTGCGAGCCCAGGAAGCCGGCCCCGCCGGTCACCAGGATGCGTTCGTTCTGGAGTACGATCATGGCCGGAGCATAACCAGCCACGGCCCAAAGCACAAAAGCGCGCATCGACGTGTTTCGTTGATGCGTGAGGTGACTGGAGAGACAGGCTAACAAGCCACGCGGGGGCGCGAAGGCGCAAAGGACGCCGGCGGTTGGCCGTCCGCCTTCCTTACAACAGGCGGGAAACAACGCCAAGCCGCCAGGGCGCGCCACGAATCAAGCGCTGCACCACGTCCGTTGGCCAATGAGCGGACGATCACTACACAGGCCGTGGCGTTCTTTGCGTCCTGGCGTTGATTCACGATCCCTGAACAGAAGAAGCGTTCGAGTTGGACTACGGATCTCCGCAATCATCCATAAAGCCGAGACACGCTCCTTGATGAAGGGCAACTACGCTAACCACGAAGAACCACGGGCCATGCTGTCCTTCGTGGTCCTTCGTGGCCCTTCGTGGTTAACATGTTTTTGCAGGTTTCAGTAAAGCCCTTAGCGCCTTCGCGCCTCCGCGTGGCCCAAGCCGTTGCAGTACCACGTGGCTCTTCGTGGTTCCAAATGCTTTTGTACTGCCATGCCGCAACGCGTGACCATGCTGCTGCCCCATTACCCGCCTGACATCGCCGCTGACGGCCAGGTCTTCGCGCTGCTGGCCCGCGAGCTGGCGAAGCTTGGCCACCCCGTGCGCGTGCTGACCTGGCGCCCGCGCTACCAGGGTGTCACGGCCGCCGCCCCCGGGCGCGAAGTGCTCGACGCCGTCGAGGTCCGCCGCTTCTGGGCGCCGCGCGCGGGCAAGTCGCTGCTCGGCCGCGCCTTTGCCGCGTGGTGGCTGACCACCACGGCCTTCTGGCGCGCGCTGTTTACAGGCGGCGTGCTGCTGATGCCCAGCAGCCCGCCCACTTTGGGCCTGGTGGGCTGGTGGTTGTCATTCGGCGGCCGGCGTTACGTCTACGTGCTGCACGACCTGCACCCGGAGCTGGGCCTCGCGCTCGGCCGCATGAAGCCCGGCCTGCTCACCGGCCTGCTGCGCTTTATCCAGCGCCGCAGCCTGGCCCGCGGCCGTACGGTGACGCTGACCGAAGGCATGCGCGAGCGCGCCCAGGCCCTGCAGCACAAGGCGGCTGTGGAGGTCATCCCCAACTGGGTGGACACGGCCGCGATCAAGCCGATCGCCAAAGCCGCCAGCGCCTTTGCCCGCGAGCACGGTCTGGTCGAGCCGTTCACCATCCAGTACTCCGGCAACCTCGGCCTGCTGCACCCGCTGGAGGGCCTGACCTTGGCGATGAAAGAACTGCCCGAGGCCGTGCTTACATATATAGGAAGGGGCGCGAAGCTGGAGCCCACCCGTAAGCTGGCGGAAGGCCTGCCCAACGTGCGGTTTTTCGACTACCGCCCCCTCAGCGAGCTGCCCGACAGCCTTGCGGCTTGCGACCTGGCCGTGGTCGCAATCGAGAGCGCGGCCGACCGACTGGCCATGCCCAGCAAGCTTCAGGGCATACTCGCCGCCGGGCGGCCGGTGCTGGCGCTGGCGCCCGAAACCAGCGAGCTGGGCAGACTGGTAACCGAGCTGCAGTGCGGCGTGGTGGTGGAGGCCGACAACCCTGCAGCCGTGGCGGCGGCAATCCGGGCCCTGATGGCGGAGCCTGATCGCCGGGCAAAGCTGGCTGAAAACGCCCGGAAGGCTGCCGAAAAACTCTTCTACGCAAGCCAGGCCGCTGAGCGCTACTCCAAGCTGCTCAACGACTTGTGACCGATTCGTCTTCCTCGTTGTAGGCTGCTTAGTGCTCGCTACACTACTCGCGTCCACGCGGGCTCGGTGGCCGTTGCCCCAACGCTTGTGCGTGGCTGACATGAGGACCCAGCATGAAGACCGACCTCGCAGCACTCGGCATCAAGAACCCCTCCACCATCCACCACAACCTGAGCGCCGGCCGCCTGATTGAAGAGGCCGCCAAGCGCGGCGAAGGCCACCTCAGCCGCCACGGCGCGCTGATCGTCAACACCGGCAAGTACACCGGGCGCTCGCCCAACGACAAGTTCACGGTCAAAGACGGCGAGACCGCCGACAGCGTGTGGTGGGGCAAGGTCAACAAGCCCCTTGAGCCGAACGTCTTCGACAAAATGCTGGCCAAGACCATCGCCTACTACAACGACCGGCCGGAAATCTTCGTGCTGGACTGCTACGCGGGCACGGACCCGGAGCTGCGCCTGCCGGTGCGCATCATCAACGAGTGCGCCTGGCACAACCTGTTCGCGCGCAACATGTTCGTGCGCATCGAGGACCGCGCCGAACTGGAGAACTTCAAACCCGGCTTCACCATCATCCACGCGCCGTTCCTGGAAGCTGCGGGCGCCGACGACGGCCTGAACAGCGAAGCCTTCGTGCTGGTGAACTTCAGCAAGCGCATCGTGCTGATCGGCGGCACCAAGTACGCCGGCGAAATCAAGAAGAGCGTGTTCAGCGTGATGAACTACCTGCTGCCGGCCAAGGGCGTGCTGCCCATGCACTGCAGCAGCAACATCGGCCCCGACGGCGACAGCGCGCTGTTCTTCGGCCTGAGTGGCACCGGCAAGACCACCCTGAGCGCCGACCCCAAGCGCAAGCTGATCGGCGACGACGAACACGGCTGGAGCGAGGCCGGCGTGTTCAACTTCGAGGGCGGCTGCTACGCCAAGGTGATCAATTTGTCAGCCGAGGCCGAGCCCGAGATCTACAAGACCACCCAGATGTTCGGCACGGTGCTCGAAAATGTGGTGTTCGACGAGCACAGCCGCGAGATCAACCTCGACGACGGCACGCTGACCGAGAACACCCGGGCCAGCTATCCCATCGAATTCATCCCCAACCATGAGCCCAGCGGCCGCGGCGGCAACCCGCGCACCGTGGTGTTCCTGACCTGCGATGCCTTCGGCGTGCTGCCCCCGATCAGCCGCCTGACACCCGAGCAGGCCCAGTACCACTTCATCAGCGGCTACACGGCCAAGGTGGCCGGCACCGAGCGCGGCGTCAAAGAGCCCAGCGCCACCTTCAGCGCCTGCTTCGGCGGGCCGTTCATGCCGCGCCACCCGGGCGTTTACGCCAAGCTGCTGGCCGAGAAGATGCAGAAGCACGGCGCCAGTTGCTGGCTGCTGAACACCGGCTGGTCCGGCGGCGGCTACGGCGTGGGCCAGCGCATGAAGATCAAGCACACCCGCGCCATGCTGAACGCGGCCCTTGAGGGCAAGCTCGACAAGGCCGAGTTCAAGAAGCACCCGGTGTTCGGCTTCGAGTACGCGGCCAGCTGCCCTGACGTGCCCGCCGAGGTGATGGACCCGCGCGAAAGCTGGAGCGACAAGGCGGCCTACGACGCCAAGGCCAAGCACCTGTCGGAGCTGTTCCGCAACAACTTCAAGCAGTTCGAAGACGGCGTAAGCGAAGCAGTCCGCAACGCCGGCCCCAAAGGCTAGAGCCCCGGCCGAAAGGCCGGGGAGCCGGCGCCGCAAGGCGCCGGCATTGTTTTAGGCACACATGAGCGACGACCTGAAACTGGTGTGGATCGACCTCGAGATGACCGGCCTGGACCCGGCCGTGGATTCCATTCTCGAAATCGCCGTGATCGTCACCGACGCCGACCTGAAGCCGCTGGGCCAGTACGAAGCGGTGATTGCCACCAGCGAAACCCAGCTGGCCCTGATGAACGACTACGTGCGCGACATGCACACCAAGAACGGCCTGCTGCAGCGCGTGAAGACCGCCACGGTCAGCCTTGAGGAAGCCCAGGCCCAGGCGCTGGCGCTGGTGCGCCAGCATTGCGCGGAAGGCGAGGGCGTGCTGGCGGGCAACAGCATCCACCAGGACCGCCGATTCCTGTACAAGTACATGCCGCAGCTGGAAGCCTGGCTGCACTACCGCCAGGTGGACGTAAGCAGTTTCAAAGTGCTGGCCCGCGCCTGGTACCCGGAAGTGCCCAAGTACGGCAAGGAAGACAAGGACCACACCGCGCTGGCCGACATCAAGGAAAGCATTGCGGAGTTGAAGTACTACCGGGAACGCATTATGAAGTCGTAGTCTGTGGGACAGGTGGGACAGGTAGGACGTCCCACAGGTCCCACTTGTCCCACGGGAGACCGCCATGCCGCTCGAAATCCTCGGCAAGATGTACGAGAAAGCCAACCGCGAACACTACGCCATCGGCCAGTTCAACTTCAGCAACCTGGAGTTCCTGCAAAGCGCCGTGGAAGCCGCCGAGGAGATGAAGTCACCGGTGATCGTCGCGCTGTCCACAGGCGCGATCAAGTACGGCGGCATCAAGAACCTGGTCGCGCTCACGCGCACGATGGCCGAGCAGGTCAGCGTGCCCGTGGCCCTGCACCTCGACCACGGCGAGAAGCTGGACGACATCAAGCGCTGCGTCGATGCCGGCTTCACCAGCGTGATGATCGACGGCTCGCACCACCCGCTGGAGGAAAACATCGCCTTGACGCGTCAAGCCGCCGACTACGCCCACAGCCACGGCGGCATCACCGTAGAGGCCGAGCTCGGGCGCCTGGGCGGCATCGAGGACGACATCAAGGTCGATGAGCGCGACGCGCGCCTGACGGACCCCGCCGAGGCCGTGCGCTTCGTGAAGGAGTCCGGCTGCGACGCGCTGGCCGTTGCAGTGGGCACCAGCCACGGGGCCTACAAGTTCAAGGGCGAGAACCGCATCGACTTCGAGCGCATCAAGTCAATCAAGCAGCTGCTGGGCATCCCGCTGGTACTTCACGGGGCCAGCAGCGTGGACCCGGAAAGCGTCGCCCAGATCAACCAGTACGGCGGCAAGATCGAGGGCGCCAAGGGCCTCGATGCGGAAAGCTACACGCGCGCGATCCAGAACGGCATCAACAAGGTGAACATCGACACCGACCTGCGCCTGAAGTGGACGGCCGTGCTGCGCAAGCTGATCGCGGAGAAGCCGGGCGAATTCGACCCCCGCAAGTTCCTCGGCCCGGCCCGCGACGCGGTGAAAGAAGTCATCAAACTGAAGATGACCCTGCTCGGCAGCGCCGGCAAAGCCTAGGTTCGGTCGCTTTTTCCGGTGGTTGTTGACAATCCTTTTACATGGAATGGTCGAAGTTCTATTGATCTTCCGATCGGTTGGTCCCTAACATCCGCAACCCGACCCCAAGGGTTGATCCACCGAAGTGGATCAGCGCCGGCGGTGTCCGCATTCGTGTGGATGCCGCAGTTCGGGATAAGTTTCCACACCTTGGCGAAAGTGAAACATGAAAACCGGCTCCCTGCTTTGCCTGATGATCGCGGTCGCCCTGCTTTGCGCCAGCCTGGCCGCGCAGTCCACATCGGGAACTCTGTCAACCTCAGACGACAGCTTCACACACCCGGGCGCGCCCATGGTGGGCAGCGCCGGCGGCCCGCGGCGATACCGGGCGATCGAGTTCAACGTGGTGACCACGGGCAACTACACGTTCACGTACACGCCGTCCGGCTACACGGGCGCGCTGTACCTTTACCAAGGCATCTACCTGCCTTCGTCGCCCATAGCCAACATCTGGACGTTCGGAGACACCGGCAGCCCGGTCGTGGTCGTGCACAACCTTAGCGTGACCGGCAAGTTCGTGGTGGTGCTGACTTCCACCACGAACAATGCATCGGGCTCATGGACGCTGGGCATTTCAGGGCCGGGAACCCTCGAAATGGGGGCGGTCGTCAACTCCTGCTCGCCCACGTCCGGATCCACCGGCGGCGGCACCAACGTGACGTTGTCCGGCAGCTTCTTCACCGGCGTCAACAGCGTTACTTTCGGCGGAAGCAGCGTCACCAACCTCACGGTGGTCAACGACACCACCATCACCTGCACGACACCGGCCCACGCGGCCGGCGCTGTCACGATCCGCGCCAACAAACCCGGGGGATTCGGCCTGGCGGGGGAACGCTTCAATGCGTACACCTACAACCTCACGCCCACGTCCGTGAGCAGCATCAACCGGCAGACCCCAGCCGGGGGCACGACCAACTCAAGCAGCGTGGTTTTCCGCGTGACGTTTGCGGCCTCGGTGGGCGGAGTAAACACGGGCAACTTCTCGATCACCAAGACCGGCGGCATCGTGGGCGAAAGCGTGAGCGGCGTCAGCGGCTCGGGCACGCTGTGGGACGTCACGGTCAACACGGGCTCCGGCGACGGCACCATCCGGCTGGACATGGTCAACGACACCAGCATGACACCGACGCTGACCAACCTGCCGTTCACAGGCGGCCAGATGTACACCATCGACAAGACCGCGCCGACGGTCAGCAGCATCAACCGCGCGGGTGCCGACCCCACCAACGCTGCCTCGGTCAGCTTCACGGTGACCTTCAGTGAAAGCGTTAGCGGCGTCACCACGGGTAACTTTGCCCTCGACACAACCGGTGTTTCGGGCGCTTCCATTACCGGTGTCAGCGGCACCGGCACCACGCGTACCGTTACCGTGAACACAGGCAGCGGCGACGGCACCGTCAGCATCGACCTGCTTACCGTTACAGGCATTCTCGACACCGCCGGCAACGCGCTGGGCAGCGCGTTCGTGGCGGGCCAGGCCTACACCATCGACAAGACCGCCCCCGGCATCAGCATCAGCACGCCGAACCCCACCAGCACGATTTCAGGCCCGGTTGACTTCACCATCACCTACACCGGCGCCAGCTCGGTCACGCTCGCCACCGGCAACGTCACCCTCAACACCACCGGGTCGGCGACCGGCTCCGTGTCCGTCACCGGCAGCGGCACCGGCTCACGCACCGTCACGATCAGCGGCATCAGCGGCACCGGCACCATCGGCATCAGCATCGCGGCTGGCACCGCAGGCGACGCGGCCGGTAACTCCGCGGCCGCGGCCGGTCCCAGCGCCACCTGCACGGTGACGGCGATCCCCGCCCTGACCTCCATCGTGCGCGTCGGCGGCAGCCTGACCAATGCCGCGTCGGTCAGCTGGACCGTCACGTTCGGCGCCGCGGTTACCGGCGTGAACACCGGCAACTTCAGCACCACGGTCACCGGCCTGAGCGGCACGTCGGTAACCGGCGTCAGCGGCTCCGGCACGACTTGGACCGTCACGGCCAGCACGGGTACCGGCGACGGCACCATCCGGCTCGACATGGTCAACGCGACCAGCGTGTCGCCCGGCGTCTCCAACCTGCCTTACACCACCGGCGAGTCGTACACAGTAGACAAGACGGCGCCGTCGATTACGGGTATCACGCGAGCGAGCGGCAACCCGACCAACGCGGCCACGGTGACCTTCAATGTAGCCGTAAGCGAGTCCGTCAGCGGCGTTACGCCCGCTGCCTTCGCGCTCGACGCCACCGGTGTCAGCGGAGCGTCGATTACGGGCATCTCCGGTTCCGGCGCTTCGTACTCCGTCACGGTCAACACCGGATCCGGCAACGGCACCGTCAGCGTAGACCTCACCACCATTGCCGGCATCATCGACGCAGCGGGCAACGCGCTGGCAGCTGCGTTCACGGCCGGCGAAGCTTACACCGTGGACAAGGCCGCGCCTTCCGTAAGCAGCATCACGCGCGTCGCCGCCAATCCCACCAACGCGGCTTCCGTGGATTTCACGGTCACGTTCAGCGAGTCGGTAACCGGAGTCGTGATTTCATCCTTCGCCATGAACACCACCGGCGTTACCGGAGCTTCGGTCACCGGCGTAAGCGGCACGGGCGCGACGCGCACCGTTACCGTCAACACGGGCAGCGGTGACGGCACGGTCGAAGTCGAGTTGGCCTCCGTGAGCGGCATCGTGGACGCCGCCGGCAACCTGCTGGCGGGCACCTTCACGTCCGGCGAGTCCTACACCGTGGACAAGACTGCGCCCTCCGTGGTCGGCATCACGCGCGTCGGCAGCAGCCCCACGAACGCTGCCTCCGTGGACTTCACGGTCACCTTCAGTGAATCGGTCAGCGGCGTCACACCAGGCAAGTTCTCGCTGGACACCACCGGCGTGACCGGCGCGTCCATCACCGGCGTCAGCGGTTCCGGCACCACCTACACCGTCTCGGTAAACACCGGCAGCGGCGACGGAACGGTCAGCATCGACCTCACCACCGTCACCGGCGTTACCGATGCGGCCGGCAACACGCTTTCCGGCACGTTCACGGCCGGCGAGACCTACGCCATCGACAAGACAAACCCGGGCATCGCCATCGGCGCGCCAAGCCCCGGTTCCACGACCGCGGGTCCGGTCGATTTCACCGTGACCTACACGGGCGCAACCGGCGTCAGCCTGGCGGTGGGCGACGTGTCGCTTAACACCACAGGTACTGCCTCCGGCGCCGTAAGCGTGTCCGGCAGCGGCACCTCGACGCGCACGGTCACGATCTCCGGCATCACCGGTAACGGTACAATCGGCATCTCCATTGCCGCCGGCACGGCCTCGGACGGCGCCGGCAACCTGGCAGGCGCGGCCGGTCCCAGCACCACGGCGACCGTTACCAACGTGCCAGGTGTTTCGATCGGCGCGCCGTCGGTGAGCGTCACCCAGGGAGGACCGGTTGACTTCGTGATCACCTACTCCGGCGCTACGGCTGTAACGCTGGCCGCGGGGGACGTGTCACTGAACGCCACCGGGACCGCCGCGGGCAGCGTGGCGGTTTCGGGCACCGGCACCACAACTCGCACCGTGACCGTCAGCGGCATCACGGGAGACGGCAGCTTTACCATCAGCATCGCGGGTGGTACCGCCAGCAACCCCGGAGGTGGCGCTCCTGCAGCGGGGCCCAGCGCCGCGGTGGAAGTTGACAACACCGTGCCGGTGCTTACCCCGGGCGGCACCGTCACTGTTTCCCAGGGCACAACCAACGTCGGTGCCGTGGTCGGCACCGTTTCGGACAACTTGACCGCGATCGGCAGCCTGAACGTGTCGGCCAGCAGCGTCCCGACCGGGCTCGCGGTCAGCAACGTGTCGAACATCGGCGGCAACGTAACGGCCGACATCCAGGCACTGGGCGCCGCTACCCCGGGCATTCACCAGGTGGAGTTCACGGTCACTGACGCGGCCGGCAACTCCGGCACTGCGAATCTGAACGTGGACGTGTTGGCAAACCAGCCGCCCACCATCAGCGCGGTGACTGACCAGACCATCAGCATGAACGCCAACACCGGGGCGCTTGCGATCACCGTGGGCGACACGGAGGACGCGCCCGGCGCGCTGGTGCTGACGGCGACTTGCGACAACCAGATCCTGCTGGACCCGCTGACCGACTTCGTGTTCGGCGGCAGCGGCGCGGCCCGCACGCTGACCATCACGCCCCAGTCCAACAACGTCGGCGTTGCGACCGTCACGCTGACGGTGACGGACACTCTGTCGGCGGCAACCAGCACCAGCTTCATGCTGATCGTGACCGACACGACGGACGCGCCGTCGATTTCTCTGATCCCCGACAGCGTGATCACCCGCGACCAGACCTCGCCTGCCATCAACTTTGTCGTTGATGACCCGCAGGGCGTGGGCACCCTGGGTGCGCCGGCCGCGGACAGCCTTAACACGGCGCTGATCCAGGCCGGAGATTTCACATTCGGAGGAACGGCTCCCAGCCTCAACTTCACGATCACGCCCCAGGCGGGGATGACGGGCGCCGCGGTCTGCATCGTGTACATCAGCGACGGCACCTACACGGCAAGCCGAGCGTTCACGGTGACGGTGCAGGACCCGGTCGCGACGAGCGGCGGCAACGATGAAGATGATGAAAAGTGCAGCACCGGCGGGGCAGGCGGATCATGGCTGCTGTTGCTGGCCCTGCTGGCAGGCGTCACAGTCGGCGCACGCCAGTTCCGCCGCGCGTAGCGCATGCCCTCAACGCAAAGGGCGCGGGCTTTGCCCGCGCCCTTGTTGTTCTCAGGTTCGTCGCAGTGCGACCAGCAGCAGTGGCAGTATTGCCGCCAGCATGGCCGCTGAGTTTGGCTCGGCCGAGCAGCCGCCTCCGCCGCCTTCCTTCTTGCCGGTGCCTGACCCGCTGCCGCCTGTGGGCGGGGTGGTGGTGGTTTGCCCGCCACCGGTGCCGATGGTGCCCGCCGGCGGCGGCGTCTGCAGGGCCGTGCCGCCGGTCTGGTCGGCGCCGATGTCCCAGGTGCTGCCGCGTGCGTTGCCGTCAAAATCATCGCTGAAGCCCGCGATCGTCACCCCTTGGCCGATGCAGGGGCTGCCGGTGTCCAGGTGCCAGCTTGCGCTCAGCTGCGGGTCGCCCTCCGTGCTGTTGGCGTCCGTGCCGCTGGCTGCTTTCCAGCCCGCCAGGTCGAGGCTGTAGCTGGTCGGCTCCCACCAGTACACGGCCGTGCCGCCCTGCTTGTGGTAGCGGTTGTTGCTCATGGTCAGCGTGCCCTCGTGGCTGCTGTTGCCCATGAACAGCATGGGGCGCGGGCTGGTGCTGGACAGCACGATGATGTTGTTGCGGATCTCGCAGTCTTTGCACTTCACCACGCCGGCCGGCGCGCCCTTGTCAACGCTGGCGATGCGGATGCCGCCCTGCTGGCTTTTCGCCACGTTGACCATGGTGTTGTTGTAAACCCTGGCGCGCAGTGCTGCTTCCAGGTCGATGCCGCTGCCTTCGCAGTTCTCGATGATGTTGTTGCGCGCGATGCAGTCGCGGCACGAGTAGTACTCGGGGTTTGCGGTGGTGTCGTAGAACTGCAGGCCGGACGACTGCGCCATACTGATACCCTTCTGGCCGCAGTTGCGGATCAGGCAGCGCTCGATGATGCTGCCGATGCTGCCGCCCTTGGGGTAGACGCCGTTGGTGGCGATGTCGTGGATGTGGCAGTCCTGCACCAGCATGGTGTCGCCGTTGACGTTGTCGATGCCCTCGGCGTTGCTGGGGTCGCGCAGGCCGGAATCGTAAATCTCGCAGCGCCGGATGGTGATGTTATCGGCGCCGGGGATCTTCACGCAGTCGCGGCCGGAGCCGTGGATGATGCAGTCCTCAACCAGCGCCGGGCCGGTGTCGATCTTGAGCGCGTAGAAGTATCCGCCCTGCAGCTCAAGCCGCCGGATCGTGCAGTTGCTTGCGGTGCCCACGTAGAAGGCGTTGTCCTGGCCGCTGACATTGTTCGGCCGCTCGATCTTCGCCCACTCGCCGGTGTGGCTCCGGAAGGTCAGGTCATTCTTGGTGATATAGACGCCGCCCGCGTAGGTGCCGGCGCGGAAGATGATGGTGTCACCCGCGTTGGCCGCCGAGTGCGCCTTGGCCAGCGTGGCGTAGGGCGCGCCGATGGCGCCCGTGCCCGTGGTGTCATTGCCCGTGGTGGCGACGTAGATGTCGGCGGCGCGCAGCCCGCCGCCCAGCAGAAACAGCGCGCATAGCAGTACGCGAGTCATGGCAGCTCCGGCTTCGTGGTGGCGTCGAGCCTCATGTTAGGCGGAGGGCACGCCACGGCCAGAGAAATAGCCCCTACGGCAACCAGCGGGCGAAGGCCGTGTAGCCGCCCTGGACGTGCCGCTGGATCCAGGCTTTCGCTCTCTCGGTCGATTCGGGTGGGATCGGCTGGCCCTGTGCGGCGCATTGCAGCAAGCCGTGATAGTGGCGCGCCTCGAACAGCATGCCGATGCTGATCTCCGGGTCGAGCGCATCCAGGCGCTGCTGGGTCTGCAGCCCCTCCTCGGCGGCCTGCGCCCACTTGCCGGCGATACGCAGCACCTGCTCGTTCACGATGCGCCAGTGCAGCTGGGTGATGTCGTCCGATTTCAGCGTGTTGCGGAACTCGGCCCACTCGGCCAGCGCTTGCTTGCCCTGGCCCCTCAGGGCTGTCAGCATCGTGCGCGAGGCCTGGGTGCGGCCTTTCTGGCCCTTCACGGGCACGATCTCCGGCGAGTCGTAGTACCGCGTTACGCGCTCGAGGCCGGGCAGGTCCTGCATCACCACGCAGAAATCCATGATCCACTTGGCCTTGGATTCCGAGTGCCCGCCGAAGCGGATCGCGCCCTCCACGTCGATCAGCCCCGAGTACAGCATGGCGTTGGCAAGGTAGGTCTCGCAGATCGCGCGGCGCGCCTCCGGCCCCACGCGCGGGAAGTGGCGCTGCATGGCGGCCAGGCCCGTGTGCAGGTCGCCCTCAAGGCCGGTGAAGTGACCGATCAGGAACTCGGTGTAGGCGGCGCCCGGCCAGTTCACCTGCTCGCCGGCCAGCAGCGCCAGCGCCGAGCGCATCACGCGGATGCCTTCCCGCACCCGGTGCTGGCTGGCGACCGACAGCGCAAAGCGCGTGATGTTGTCCAGGTCGCGCTGGGCCAGGCGGCCGGTGCGCATCATCGCGAACAGGAACTGCTTGCGCATCAGCTCGCCGGCCTTTTCGGGCCGGCCCTTGCCGAACTCGATGCGCGCCTGGTGGCCGTAGAACTGGTAGTTGAGCTCGAAGTCGTCGCACAGCTTGGCGACCTGCGAGGCGCTTTCCAGCAGGCGCTCGGCGCGGTCGAGATCGAGGTTTTCCAGCGCGTTGGAAAGGTCCTCCATCATCTGCGCGAACAGCTCGCGGCTGTGCTCGTTGAGACGCACCTGCAGGGCCTCGTGGCGCGTCAGCGCCTCGTTGAGCTCTTTCAGCACCTTCAGGTGGTGGCGCGTTGTGAGCGAGCCCAGGCGCATCTGGGTCACGGCGCTCATGGCCTTCACGATCTCCAGCAGGTCCGTGGCGCGCCCTTCGGCCTTGTCGGAAATGTCGGCGCTGTGGGGCTCGCCTTTGCCGGTCAGCAGCCAGGCCGGGCTCACGCCCAGTTCGGAAACCAGCGCGGCCACGAAGCTGGCGGGCATTCGGGTGCCCGTGGCGTAGCGGTTCACGTTCGACAGCGAATGCCCGGTGCGCCGCGCGACCTCGGCCTGGCTGTGCGTGTTCAGCACGGTCTGCAGGCGGGCGCGCAGGGCCTCGTTCACGGTGTCGATTTCCGAGTTGCTCATGGGGCGCCATCTTACGCCCATCGGTGGTGATTGCAAAAACGGGAATCCTTCCGGCCGGGAATGCGTACAATAGACGGCCCCTCTCTCCTGTCCCGGGCGTCGTGACCTCACTGGAAGACATCTACCTGTTCCGCCACGCCGCCTTCCGCGACGTGGCTTACTCGTTGCAGCTGCCCTCCGACCGCGCCCGGCTGCACGCCGCGGCGCTGGAGATCACGGAGCACGCCTGGGCCGGCGAAGCCGCCCTGGTCGCCGCCGAACTGGCCGAGCACGCGCGCCTGGCCCAGGACGGGGCCGAGCCCGCCGAGGCCGCGCGCCTGGCCGCCGCCGAGCTGCGCTACCTGGGCATGGCCCTCAAGCGCTTCCGCGAGCGCGCCCAATGGGAAAGCTTGCACCACGCGGCCGTGCGAGTGCTTGGGTGTCCCGGTTGTGAAGGCAAGCCGCGCATGGATGCGCTGCATGAGAACGCGATGGCCCTGGAGCTTATGGGGCGCCGCGCTGACGCTGTGGATGCGTACCTGCGCATGGCCGACGAAGCTCGGGCTCGGGGTGATGTGGGTTCCGAAGTACAGGGCTGTTGCGGAGCTGCCCTTGCGGGCGTCTACCTGGGGCGACACGACGAAGCAAAAGCGCTGGTGGATCGTGCCGAGGCCGTCGCGCGCAAGACCGGCGATCCGCTGATGATCGCCAAGCCGATCATGGATCGGGCCATGCTGGCCAGCAACCGGGGCGACGTGGCCGAAACCGAACGGTTACTGGAAGAAGCCTTGCACGTGATACCCGAGGGCACCGACGCGCCGCTGCTCTGGATGATCCGGGGCAACCTGGCAAATCTGTACTCGAACACCGGCCGGCGCGAGCAGGCGATCGAGACGTACCTGGAACTGCTGGATGTTCTGCGCGCCAGCGGCGACCGCCGCATGGAAGGGGTGGCGCTGGCCAACCTGGGGCGCCAGTACATGCTGGGCGGCGAGCTGGAGCAGGCGGAAATCCGCCTGCTGGAGGCGATCGCAAACGCCACCGAGCAGGGCAACCTGCGTTCGGTGGCGTTCGCGCTGGCCAACCTGGCCGAGATCGACCTGCGGCGCGGCAACCTGGAGCGCGCGGCGACCTCCATCGCGCGGGCCAGCGAGATCGCCCGCGAGTTCGGCCTGCCCATCTACCACGCCGCCTACCGTGGCACGGAGGCGTTGTTGAAGCTGCTGCAGGGCCACGAGCAGGAGGCGCAAGAGGCCGCCGAGGACGCCCGTGCGGAGTTTTTATCCGTAGGCGGCGAAGCGTTCATTGCAGAGTTCTGCGCTCTCGTGCGCCTGCGCATCGCGGCCTCGCAGGCGGTCTCGATGGCAGTGCCCGGGCGGGCGACCTCGAAACTGCGGGCGGCGCCGCCCGCGGCCTCATGGCTGCCGGTGATGCGCCGGCTGGCCGAAGAGATTGAGAGCGTGCTCAGGTCGCGCGGCAGCAGCGCTGGACTGGTGCTGCAGAACGCGGCAAAGGCCGCCTCGGCGCTGGTGGAGGAGATAGCGGCGGCGGTCGCCGAAAGGCGCCCGGCGCTGGTGTTCCGCGGCCACCTGCCTTCCGAAATGCGGCTGGACTTGCGCCAGTCGCTGCTGACCCGGCTCACCAAGGCTGAAGCCGAATCCCTGGAGAGGCTGCACCCGTCGCTATGGAGGGCGATGTCAGCTGACGGTTAAATGGAATGGGACCCGGGAGGTTCCCGGGCCCCACTCTTTGCCGCTTCAGTTGCCGCTGCTGGTGTGCCCTTGCACGGCGTTTCGGTCGCCAACCGAGGCCAGATCTCAGCCGCGGACCGGGCGGCAGTTCCTACCTGGCCTCCCTGCGACGGGCCCGAACCAGCGCCGCCGCGACGATTGCCGCCAGCAGGGCCAGGGTCAGTCCCGAACCCGAGCTGCCGGTGGTGCAACCCGCGGCCTCAGGCTGGGCCTGCGCTTCAGGGCTCTCCGGCGCCAGCAGGGTCACCACGGTGACACCGCCGTTGGGTTCGGCATCGGTGATCACATCTGACGCCAGGTGCACATCACCCAGGTTCTGGCGGAACACGGCCACCTCACTCCAGTTGCTGCTGCCGTACTCGTTCTCGGCCAGCACACGCCAGTAGTAGGTGATCTCGCCAGAATCCGGGTCCGCTTCATCGGACGTGAAGTCGAAGCTGGCACCCTCGACCGTCGCGCTCGCGACCAGCTTCTTGAAGCCGGCATCCTTCGCCACCTGCAGCTGATGGATGATCACACCCGGGCCGATGGCTGGAGCCCACGCCAGGGTGACCGCCTGCTCTGTGATCAGCACGTTGCCGGCGGGGGTCAGCGCCTGAGGAGCTTCAGGCCCGCCCAGGAACTGGTTCACCATCAGGCTGTACTCCGGGCTGACCGTGCCGTCTGCACAGACCCGGATGAAGAAGGTTCCGGCAGGCAGTGCGCGGGATTCACCGGAGACAGCGGCACCCTGGTGCACGATCGTCAGATTCTGATCCAGCACTTCGAAGCTTCCGACCACACCCTCGATCACGAACTCCACGTTCATGGGCGCTTCCAGAGTGAAGCTGAACCAGTCTTCGTCGGTGCCGGGGCTCAGGGAGCGGCCGTCCAGCAAGTAGCCGCCTTTGCCCATGTCGGTGGCCGTGTCAGCGGTATTGTCCGGTTCGTACTCGTCCATCAGGGCCATCACGACGCCGGCGCCGGCAGTCTCCGTGTCGCCCACGGGCAGGTACTTCAGCAGGCCCAGGGGATCGACGGACAGACCCTGGTCGGCGAGTTGCAGAGCCAGCAGACCGGCCACGTTGGCCGCCGCGGCCGAGGTACCGGAGAATCCCTGCGGGCCATTCATCCCGGTGGTGCAGTTCGTGGGCCCGCAGAGACTCAGTTCCAGCTTGAACAGGCCGCCACCCTGGCTGCTGTAATCCAGCGGCGCGATGCCGTCAGGGTAGTCGCCCGCGTCTACGGCGCCGACGCTGATCACGCCCGGCACACCCGCGGGGTTGGTCAGGCTGCCCGCGGCCTGGGCGAAGTGCAGGCGACCGGCGGTGGCGAACATGCGATGGGCCGGGGTGCCGCCCTGACCGATCAGCCGAATCATGGGGAACATGTACATGCCATCGGCATACACATGGCTGATGACCTGGTGAGCCGCATCCGGGTCGCCCTGGGCCTCGAGCACGAACTGGTTGCTCATGCCGTCCCAGCTGTACAGTTCCAGGGACAAGGCAGTCTGGTCGGCGTTGCGATCCACGGCCAGATGGATTTCGAAGCGTTCGCCGTCGGCCAATTCATTGATGAACTGGTAGGGATCGCTCATTTCCTCGTCAAAGGTGATGAAGGCTTCCGTGCCGATTTCCACGGCGGCCGCGCCCTCCGACTCGAAGTACCGCCCGTCGCCGAAGTTGCCGGCGGCGTTCACCCAGCGGATTCCGTGGCTCACGGCAAGGCGGGCCGCTTCGGCCGCCAGGCCCCGGCCCGGCAGATCGAACCAGGACAGCGGACAGACGATCAGGTCGATCTTCGAGTTGATGGCGTCATGGACAGCGCTCAGCACGTCGAGGCCGGCGTCCAGACGATAGGCTTTCAGTTCGGCGTGGGGGGCGATGTCCCGGAGCACCTCGATCATCGATGTTCCGTGGGTCTCACTGTCCTGGTCCAGGTTCAGCTGAGTGACGATACGATCCACATCACCGGTCTCGACCGCATTGGCGTCGATCCCGCCGAACCCTATGTCGATGACGGCCACCCGCACACCTTTGCCGGTCAGGCCGGCGCGGTGATAGCCGTCGGCCAGCATGGCCTCAAGCCCTTCGCCGATGATGTCCCCGAAGGAGTTTGCGACAGGCCGGCGATAAGCCTCAATCTTCACGATGTGCTGGCGCACCGAGAGCTCCAGCTGGAGTTCAGCCAGGGTCTCGGGGTTGATCCGTACCCGGGCAGTTTCGAGCGGCGTCGTCTGAGACGGGTCAGCATGGTCGTGGTGCACGACCTGGATGACGTCGAGCAACGCCAGGTCCGGGTTGAACACTTTGGCGGGTGCGTCCACCGTGATCTCCACGAT
Source organism: Planctomycetota bacterium (assembly GCA_020638635.1). GTDB lineage: Bacteria > Planctomycetota > UBA8742 > UBA2392 > UBA2392 > JACKID01. The sequence continues at coordinate 47,834 of JACKIE010000007.1, read as the reverse complement.
CAGGCCGGAATCGTCCATCTCCAGCCCGGCAGTGGTGGCGTACTCCCGCCAGTCGTATCCGGCCTCAGCGAGCTGGCCCAGGCGGGTGAGGATGGGCTCGATGCCGGACTTGATCTTGACGCCGTTGTCGCGGTTGAGCTCAGGCTGGCCGTACAGGGTGGGGCGGACCTGGGCGCCGGCTACGGGCGCGAAGGTTGCAGCGAGGGCGAGACAGGCCATCAGGCTGCGGATGTTGAAGAGAGTTTTCATGGCACACCTCCTTTTTTGTTGGCGACTACTTAGGTGTACCCCGCAAATTGCACAACAACAACAAAATGCACTGTGCATTTGGGTGAATTTAGGCGTAATTGTAGATAACCTAAAGTATTAATCTGCGTTCATTGGACGCGTAAGTCGTCACAACTAATTAGTAGTAAAGGATATATAGAACAATTATCTGTTGAGTTCCAAAATTAAACAATGGTTCATAATGCACATGTTCTGGATCGAGGTGCATTTTGTTGTGCAATCTGGATGTGTGGAAGCCGGGCAGAGGCTTGTGCCGTGGTCGTAACTGCTTCAAAAAAGGAGTTTGCGACGAACTCGCAACCTCGGCCGGCAATTGCACACGTCAACGGCGCAATTCCAAACCCGAAATTCGAGGTCGAGCCAAGACGTGAGGTGTGCCGCGCCGGTTTACCGGCGCGGTTCCCGCTCCGTGGGCGGATTCACGTCGGCTTCTTCGTACGAGCCGTCAACGCGCGCCACCACGTGCTGCCATTCCAGCGGGAACAGCAGGGTGTCCAGCCGGTGCTCGAACTGGGCCGTCAACACGGCCTCCGAGCCGCCGCTTTGCTGCGCAAGGTCATGGATGCCGAGCACCGCGCGCTTGAGCTTGCGCACATAGGCCGTGGTGTACATCACCTCGTCGCGCTCGGCGTCGGTGAGCAGGTCCACGTTGCTGCTGCTGATCCAGACCATCACGTCGGCCATCTGCGGCTCGATCTGTTCCGCAGCCACGGCGAGTTGGCTGTGGGTGCCGCCACGCACTTCCTCCAGGTAGGCCCAGATGTCGTACAGGCGAGCCATCACGAGCTGCCAGTTCGCGGTGTGGTCGTTGGGCGCTACGTTGCCGAGTTGGCGCAGCACGCGTTCGGCGGCTTCGCGCACCTGCTTGAGCTCGAAGATTCGTTGCTTGGGATTCTCGAGGTGGAAGAACAAGCGCTGACGCATCACGTTGATGCTTCTGAACTCGGGCAGGTGCTCCGACAGGTCGTGGATGATCTGGTACAGGCGCTTGCCGGTTTCGCTTTCGAGGGGCTGGTTCAAATCCAGCATACTGCCCTCGATGCTGGTCTCGATACGGTCCATGTCGCGGCTTAGACCTGAGTACGCCTGGTAGGTGGCCTTCCACTGGTTGAGCAGCATGTCGAGGCCCTTCATCTGCTCGTCGAAGATGGCGGCGGCGCGCTTGCCGCGCTTGCCCAGCTCCATCAACGCCGTTCGTGCCGCCTGGATGCGCAGGCGCACGTCCTGCTCGCCCTGCACCTTGCTCATCAGCTCGCGGCGCGCCGCCACCAGCAGCTCCTGGGCCGCCGCCACCAGGCCCTCCAGCGCGGAAAACGACTCGTCGGCCTCGCGCACGGCGGCCTCCGCCTCGGCGCCGAGGTTGACGGCGCTGTCGATGCGCTCCTGCACCAGCCTGGCCCCCTCCACCACGCGGTGGTACAGCGGGCGCTTCACTGCTTCGCGATCAGGCGCCGGCAGCTTCTTCAGCTGGGCCAGCGCCTGCATGGCCTCTACCGCCCATTCGCCGGCCATGCCGCTTTCGGCGCTGGCGTACAGTTTCTTGACCTTGCCCTTCTGCTCGCGCGCCTCGGCCTGCACCTGGCGCAGTTCCTCGGCGATCAGTTTGGCGGCCGCGATTTCCTGCTGGTGGCCGGTTGCGCCCTTGAGCAGCAGGCGGGCCGACGTTGCGAGTTCAGTGCCCTCGGCAATCTCGACCAGGCGCTGCAGCTTGCCCAGGTCTTCGCGCTGATTGCGCAGCACGCGCACCAGCTCGTTGGCCATGGCGCTGACCAGTGTCGAGTAGTGGCGGCCCTTGATGCGATCCGCCACTTCCTCGGAGACCAGCGCGAAGGCTTCCTCGACCAGCATGGCGGGCGCCGGCGGCAGCCGGTCGGTGTCCGGCAGCTCGCGGGCCGCGGCGAAGTTCACGCCCGCGTCATGCAGCTCCTGGCGCGCGTCGTCGGTCTTTACGGCCTGGGCAAACGCGCGCTCGACGTTGGCAGCCGCGGAGCGCAGCTCGCGCACGGCGTCGCGCATGACCTTGAGCGGCAGCTCGGCGTCAACTTCGCCCAGCACCTCCAGCAGCTCCTCGGGGCTGTCCACCTCGAAGCCCGTAAGCTGGCCGCTGCGAATGCCGATGCGTTTGGCCGTGGTGTCGAGCGCTTTGAGGCGGGCTTCGGCGGCCTGGCGGATCTGGCGTTCCTGCTCCAGTTCCTCCCGCAGATCTTCGAGCTGCTGGCCGACGGAATCGGTTACCCCGGCCAGCTTCTCGATCTCTCGCGCGCCCTTCTGGGTGGCGCGCTCCAGGTCCTTTGCGTGGCGGGCGTCCAGGTCATTCAGCTTCTTTTCCCAGCGGTCGCGCTCGCGCTGCAGCTCGAGCTTGTGGCCTTCTTTCAGGTCCTTGATCTCGGCCAGCAGGCGGTCGCGTTCCTCCTTGAGCTCGCCCTTGAATTCTTTGTCCTTCTCGGTCAGCGAAAGCTTCAGCTTCTTCTCGAGCTCGGCCACGCGGGCGTTGGCGACGCTGATCTTGCGCTGCAGGTCCGCGGCCAGCGTGCGCATCTTCTCGTTGTCCTCCGCAAGCTGCCGCACGCGCAGGCGCTCGGCTTCGATCTTGCGGGTCGCGATCTCGCGCAGGATTTCGCCCTCGTCGGGCTCAGGCTGTTGGCCGCGTTTGGACATAGGCGTTTTGTACCACACACGCATGGCAAGGTGAATGACGTCGGGTGTGTCAGCACTGCGCCTGCCGCGGCCCGATCGTTCAGGCCGGCAGGTCAAACACGAAGTTGTGCGAGCCGGAGATGAACGACTGGTCCACCAGCGGCTTGCCCTGCGGCTCCAGCGTCTCCGCGTCGATCAGCGTCACATGGGTGTACACATCATGGCTGATCGCGAAGAAGCGGCCGTCCAGCGTCAGCGAAATGCCGCGCGGAGACTTGTAGCCATCGAGGCTCTTGATCAGCTTGCCTGTCTTGAAATCCCAGAAAGTCACCAGGTTGCCTGCTGGGTTGGTCGCCCCCACAACCATGGTCTCCTCGCGGATCGCCACGCTCAGGGTCTCGCCTTTCATGCGCGCGCGGATCGGGTCGTCGGCCGTGACGAAGCGGTCGTCGCCGGGATGATAGAAGGTAATGGCGCCGCGCCAATCGTCGCTGGTGTCGGCGATGCCGTCGCGGGGAGCCGACACGCAGACCAGCTCGCCCTTGCTGGTCATGGTGATATGGCCGGCGTTGATCTTGCTGTCCTTGAACTTCAGCAGCTTGCGAGCCTCGCCGGTTTTGACGTTGACGTAGGCGACGCCGGCCGGCTCGTCGGCGTGGTCCACGGGCCCGCCGCCGTTGGTGATCACCAGGGTGTCGCCGTCGTCAATCAGGATGCAGTCGTGGGGCGACACGCCGTGGGTGGGGAAGGTGCGCTCGTGCAGCTCCATGCTGTCGGCGTCGCGCACGGCCAGGACGCCGTCGTAGCTGCCGTCCTCGGTGTTGGCCTCGGTGCAGTACCACAGCTTGCCGTCGGGGCTGAAGGAACTGTGGCCGTAGAATTCGCGGCCCTGGCCGGCCTTGACGCGGCGCAGGATTTTACCGGATTGCAGGTCTAGCTCGAGGCAGCCCTGTCCGTGCTTTTCGGTGACCATCACGACGTGCGGCTTGTCGGTGCGGGGCGTGAAGCCGTGGCCCAGGAAGCCGATGCCGGCAACGGGCCTGGCCTGGGGCTCGGCGGCGTCCAGGTTGGTGATGCCGACGTAGAACTCTTTGCCGCCGCCTTCCTTGGGCAGGGCGCCGCCGCCGACGATGACGCCCAGGCGATCCAACCGCACGGGCCCGGCTGGTGTATGCGCTGCGCCGTTGTCGGGCGCGTTGCCGGGCTGGTTGGTGGGTGCGTTGCCGCCGCCGCAGGCGGGGATCAGCAGGGAAGCGCCCATCACGGCTCCGGCCTTGATGAAACGCCTGCGGGAATTGTCGGTCGTGCCGGGCATCTCCGGTTCCTTCAAGTAGCGCGCTGCCGCCCTGGCTTAGAGCCGCAGATTGTAGCGAAAAAGCCGGCTGTGGTCAGGTGGCAGGTGGCAGGAGGCGGATCGGGGCGTGGGAAAGCAGACTTTCAGTTTGCATCTGACTTCACACTTCCACTGCCTGCCTGCTGATCGCCGGGTTTTAAGTGCCTGGGGGAGCCTTTCGGCTCCCCCATTTCCTCCAAGCTTTGAGTCCGGCTGCGTCGGCATCAGGCTGCGATGTAGGTTCCACCGGCCAGTGCCGCAAGCTGCTGCATGAAGCTGGCGCCACCGCCGCCGATGCACACGCAGATCAGTTCGCAGTCTTCGAACTTCGACCACCAGGTCGGGAAGTCAGCCAGAATCTGGCTGCTCGAGCCGGTGATGTTGGGGTATCCGTCCGTGATGAAGAAGAACTTGTCCAGGTCGGCAGGATAGACCTGGCAGCACTTCTTCAGGCACGCGTAGCTGGGCGTCATGCCGCCCGGGTTGGTGCTCGGGCCGTTGACCCAGGTGATGGCGCTGCTCTTGTTGCCGTCGCTGCCCGGCAGCAGGGTGCCCCACATGAACTTGGTGTAGTCTTGGGTCGAGGGGAACTGACCGCCATAGGCCGCGACGTCGAATTCGTCGTCCTCGGTCAGGTCGCCGATCGTCGCCGTGGACTCGGCGCGCAGGGTCGCGATGCGCGAACCGTACATCGAGCCGGAGGCGTCCAGCACGAATACGAACTTGCCCTGCACAGGCTCACCGTAATAGGTGGGCGGGTCTTCAGGCGGGGGCGGGTCGGGGGGTGTTTCCACCGGCGGCATGTCCTCGCCCTCGCTGGGCGGGGCAGGCGGCGGCGGAGCAGGCGGAGCCGGAGGCGGCTCAGCCGGCGGAGTCGTCGTGCCGGTCGGGGCGGGCAGCTTGATGTTGATGCCGCCGATCGGCCGGTCGTGGGCATCAGCCTTGTTCGCGTCTTTGCTGGAAAGCGTCGAGGTACCGGTAGTCTGGGCCCCGAGCGTTCCGGCGCAGACCACGAAAGCAAGGCATGCCATGCTTGCGAGAATCTTACGCATCAGTAGCTCCTCAGTTTACTTGATCGTAGACAGGTGAAACTGCCAATTACTTTGCACTCAGCGTGCCAATTCCTTAATTGTCACGCAAGAAAACGCGCAGTCATCTGCTAACGCTCAACCTTTGATTACACAAGGACTTATGGAATCGTACCGCCAGCGTAACCAGATCGCGCCATGACAATTCAGCTGCGTGGCAGTCGTTGCTACCGAAAGGGAACGTTCGATGTGGCGTGAAGCGCCTCGTGTATCAACCCCTGCGGCCGAGTGCAGGCGCGTTCCCCTGCGGCGGCCAATCCGCGCCTCGAGCGGTCGTGTTTAAATGCCTGGGGGAGCCTTGCGGCTCCCCCTCTCCTCCAAGCGTTCCGACTGGTCTTGTCGGTTCACTAGGTTGTTTATGCCGCGACGTAGGTGCCGCCGGCCAAAGCCGCGAGCTGCTGCATGAAGCTGGCGCCACCGCCGCCGATGCATACGCAGATCAGTTCGCAGTCCTCAAACTTGGCCCACCAAGTCGGGAAGTCCGCCAGAATCTGGCTGCTGGAGCCGCTGACGTTGGGGTAGCCGTCCGTCAGCAGGAACATCTTGTCCAGATCTGCCGGGTACACCTGGCAGCTCTTCTTGAGGCAGGCGTAGGTCGGCGTGCCGCCGCCCGGGTTGGTGCTGGGGCCGTTGACCCAGGTGATAGCGCTGCTCTTGTTGCCGTCGCTGCCAGGCAACAGCGTGCCCCACATGAACTTGCTGTAGTCCTGGCTGACCGGGAACTGGCTGCCGTAGGCGACGCAGTCGAATTCGTCGTCTTCAGTCAGGTCGCCGATGGTCGCGGTGGTTTCGGCGCGCACGGTCGCGATGCGCGAGCCGTACATGCTGCCGGAAGCGTCCAGCACGAAGGCGAACTTGCCCTGCACCGGCTCACCATAATAGGTGGGCGGATCTTCGGGCGGGGGCGGGTCGGGGGGTGTTTCCACGGGCGGCATGTCCTCACCCTCGCTGGGCGGGGCGGGCGGCGGCGGAGCCGGGGGGGCCGGAGGCGGCTCAGCCGGGGGCTGCGTGGTGCCGGTCGGCGCCGGCAGCTTGATGTTGATACCACCGATGGGGCGGTCGTGAGCGTCTGCCTTGTTCGCGTCTTTGCTGGAGAGCGTCGAGGTCCCGGTGGTCTGGGCCGCGACGCCGGCCGCGCAGAAGACGAAGGCGAGGCAGGCCATGCTCGCGATGATTTTGCGCATCTTGAATCTCCCGAAGTTTGGGTTTGGGAACAGCCCAGGAAACATGTTGGGTAAAGCAGGGGTTGTGCCAAATTCCCGGCAGCTTAACCCGCATGTCACGGTGTAAATTGTTACCGACCTAAGTCATTTAAAAATAGTAACTTACAAGTCTTGTTTCGGGCCGGTAACGGAACTCGGCAGCTCCGGTAACCAGGTGAGCGGAAACAGCTCCGGGAAATGGCACCGTATGGGAACGAAAATCGCCCCGTCGGGGCGATTTCAGGTAACGACGCAGTGTTTTCAGCGGATCAATTGCCGGTTACCAGCGACGGTGCTCTTCGGGTACGTGCTTGTTGTAGTGCTCGCGTGCCGCGGCCAGAATGTCGTGCGCGAGTTGAATCGCCGCCAAACCCTCTTCGCCGCCCACTTTGGGCCGCTCGCCTGTCTTCACGGCGTGGATAAAGTGCTTCAGCTCTTCCTTTAATGGTTCTTCTTCGCCGATCACCACCTGCTCTACGCGGATCAGGTCGTTGAACACGAACTGCATCAGGTCATCGATGCCGCTGATGTCCACGTTTTCGACGTGGAAATCCTCCTGGTCCAGCTTGGGCGTCTTGCTGTAGATCCAGGCCTGCTTGCCGGCGAAGTCCAGGTTCAGGTAGCGGTCGGCGCAGAAGATGCGCATCTTGCGCACGGACTTGTCGCTGATGCGGCTGGCCGTGATGTTCGCCACGCTGCCGTTCTTGAAGGTCAGACGCACGCTGGCGATGTCTTCATGGCGCTTGGACAGCACCGGCGTACAGACCGCCTGGATGTCTTCCACTTCGCTGCCCACGATACTCAGGATGATGTCCAGGTCGTGGATCATCACGTCCATCACCACGCCGACGTCCGTGGAACGGAACGGGTAAGGTGACAGGCGGTCGGCCTCAATGAAGGCAACGGTGTTGATGGCGTTACGGATGCTGGACAGGGCGGGGTTGAAGCGCTCGATGTGCCCGACCTGCAGGATGCGCTTGTGTTTCTTGGCGAGTTCGTTGAGCTTGTGGCACTCCTCGACGGTATAGGCCATGGGCTTTTCGACCAAGGCGTGCAGCCCGTTCTCGAAGGCCCAGCTTGCCACCTCGTAGTGGTGACGGGTGGGGACGACGATGGTTACCGCGTCCACCCTGCCCTTCAGTTGCTTGTAATCAGTCAGCGCCTCGGTGTGGAAGCGCTCGGCGATTTCGGCGGCCTTCTTGGGGTCGTTGTCTACCACGGCCACCAGCTCGGCCGAGGGAAGTTCTTTCAACACACGCGCGTGGTTCTTGCCTAGGTGCCCGACGCCGATCACGGCAATCTTCACGCGTTCTGGCTGTGCCACTGCGGTGCTCCCGGTTAGTAATGCCTAAGGTTGTATCCGGACGGCCAGTCCTTAGCAAGTTTCTGACAGTCTGCGGGCAGGTTGTTTACAAGTCATAAACGATGCAGTGAGAACCGCTCACGCCGGAAAGCGTAAAGCTTGCATCCTCCACCAGCGCAAGGTCGCGCGCTCGGACGATCTGCACGGCCGTCTTGCTGCGCGCGGTGCACACGAAGTAGCGCTGATCGAGCGTGAGCGCGATGCCGCAAGCCTCTGCAAACTCGAAGCGCTTCAGGAACTTGCCCTGCTTGATGTCCCAGAAGGTGACCGTGTTGCCGGCCGGGTTTGTGGCGCCCGCGATGTTCAGCCCTGCGTGGATCGCCAGGCTCAGCGTTTCGCCCAGCATGGTGCCGATCACGTCGGCGGGCTCGCTCATCATGGCGGCGGTGCCGCCGGCCGGGCGCAGCATCAACCCGCCGGGGATGGTCTTGAAGCCTTCGGGGCCGCTGCCGGGCGGGCTGTGCGGGGTGCAGCCGATCGCCAGGTCACCCTTGCTGGAGCGGCCGGTGATGGCGAGGTGGCCGGCCATCATCACCGGGACTTCGACGCGCTCGAGCAGCTTCTCGGAGGCGATGTCCACGAAGGTGACGCAGCCGGGAACGTCGCTGTCCGGCCCGCCGCCGCCGTTGGTGATGGCGAGGGTCTTGCCATCGTCCAGGATGTGGCAGTCGTGCGGGGCCTTGCCGAAGGTCGGGAACTCGCCCAGCACCCGCATGTCGTCGGCGTCGCGGATCACCACGTAGCCGTCGTAAGCGCCTTCCTTGCGCGGCTCGGCTTCCACGCCATAGAGCAGCTTGCCGTCTTTCGACCAGGCGCCGTGGCCGTAGAACTCGCGCCCGGCGGTGGGCTGGATCTCGCGTGTGACCTGCTTTGCAGCGAGGTCGATCTCGCAGGCGCCCGGGCCCCACTTGGCGAAAATCGCGACACGGGTGCGCTCAAGCGGGTGCGGCAGCACTCCGTGGCCGAAGAAGCTCATGGGGATCAGCACCGGCTTGGCTTCTTTGCTGACGAACTTGTCCACCAGCTTCAGGTCAACCAGCGCGAGCCAGTGCTCGCGCTTGCCGTCTCTCTCGCGGGTGCCCGGGCCGATCAGCGTTCCGGGGTTCGACGGCTCGTAGCTGACTTTTTCCGGTTCGGGCGCGTCGTTGCCGGCGGGTTCGTTCGACGGGGCGTTGGCGGCCGGTGCGGCGTTGTTTGAGCCCCCGCCCGAGCAACCGGCCAGAAAAGCGGCCAGCGCGCTTGCATGAAGAAAGGAACGACGTGAGCGATCCATCGGATGCTCCTGCGTAAGACCGCCCTGCGTATGGCGCCAAGATAGCAAGGCGGGCCGGGATATGAACCGCCCGGGCCTACTTCGCGCGCTCTTCGGTGACCATGAATTTCACGGTGGCTTCGCAGGCCAGCTCGCCCTCGACGGTGGCGACGCCCTTCACCACGCACAGGCCGCGGCGTTCTTTCAGCAGCTCGGCCTCGATGCGGATCTGGTCGCCGGGCACCACCATGCGCCGCCAGCTGACTTCGTCGGCGCCGGTGAAGAATGCGAGCTTGCCCATGTTTTCGGCGCGGCCCAGCACCAGCAGCCCGCCCACCTGCGCGATCGCCTCCAGCATCAGCACGCCCGGGAAGACCGGACGGCCGGGGAAGTGGCCCATAAAGCAGGGCTCGTTGAAGGTGACGTTCTTGATGCCGACGGCCTTGTTGGCCGTGCGCTCGATGACCCGGTCCACCATCAGGAACGGGTAGCGGTGCGGCGCGATGTTCAGCACGCCCTGGATATCGAGCGGCCCAAGATTCTCGGCGGGTGAGTCGTTCATCTGGATTCCTCGTACTGCTTGCGCAGCGCCTTGGCAATCTGCTGGTTCTGGCTGTGGCCGGATTTCACGGCCGTGACTTTCGCGTTCAGGCGCAGTCCGGTAACCGCCAGGTCGCCGATCACGTCAAGCAGCTTGTGGCGGGCGTACTCGTCTTCAAAGCGCAGGGAGTTTTCAAGGGGGCCCTGCGGGCTGACCACCAGCGTGTTCTGGGTGTTGGCGCCCTTGCCGAAGCCCATGGCCTGCAGCATCTGCGCCTCTTTCTCGAGGCAGAAGGTGCGGGCGGCGCCGATCTGCTGTTCGAAGCTATCCGGCGTGACGGCGAACTCGACGGTCGTGCGCGGCATGAACAGCACGCCGTAGTCCAGCGTGTAGTTCACGACCAGGCCGCCCGCGTGCGGCTCGACCTTGATGGAGACTTTGCCGTCGCCCACCTCGATGGTTTCGGTCGGCGTGAACTCCGGGCGTTCGGCGGCCAGCTCAACGATGCCGGCTTCGCGTACCAGCTCGACGAACGCCTTGCTGCTGCCGTCGCCGGCCGGCGGCTCGGGGGCCGAAAGTTCAAGCACAGCGTTGTCCACGCCGAGGCCGTACAGTGCCGCCAGCACGTGCTCAACGGTGTGGACCTCGACGCCGTTTTCCATCAGCAGCGTGCGGCGCTGGATTTCCTGGATGTTGCGAGGATGCACGTGCACCTTCGCGCCGCCGCGGTCCGTGCGCACGATGGTGATGCCGCTGCCGGCCGTCGCGGGTTTCAAGATAAGCGTAACCGGATGGCCCTCATGCAGGCTGGTACCGGTCATCGAGACGGCCTTGGAAAGCGTGGTCTGTTTCATGCGGCCAATATGCCTGTGTCGGCGGTTGTCGTGAAGGCGGAAACAGCCACGGGCTTGAAGCCCGTGGAACTACGCACGCGCAGGATGCGCGTGCCACTGGCTACTCTTCCGGCTTGGGGCGGTTGCGGATGAAGCGGGTTACGGTGCCGGGCTCGGGCTCGTTGATTTCTTCTTCTTCGTCCACGGGCTCGAAGCCGCCTACCTTGCCGGTCAGCTTGGCCACCGTGGCCTGCAGCTCGCGGATCTGCTTGACCAGCTCCGGCAGCCTGCGCACCGCGGCTTCGCGGCGCATGAAGGCCTTGCCTTCGTCGGCCGGCAGGCCCGCCATGCGCATGCCCGGATTGACGTCCTGCATCACGCCGGTCTTGGCGGCGATCTTGGCGCCCATGCCGATGGTGATGTGGTCGGCCACACCCGATCCGCCGCCGAGCTGCACGTAGTCCTTGAGTACCGCGCTGCCAGCGACGCCGCTGAGGGCGGCGATCACGCAGCTTTGGCCGACCTGCACGTTGTGGGCGATCTGCACCAGGTTGTCGATCTTGGTGCCGCGCTTGACCAGCGTGACGTCGAAGCGCGCGCGGTCGATGGTGGCGTTGGCCCCGACCTCGACCTCGTCTTCCAGCACCACCGTGCCGCGCTGGGGCGCCTTCACGAACTTGCCCTGCACGAAGTGGTAGCCGAAGCCGTCGGCGCCGATACGCACGCCCGGGTGCAGCGTGCAGCGCTTGCCGATGCTGCAGCGCTCCATGATCGTGACGTGCGGGTACACCACGCTGTCGTCGCCGATCGTGACCGCGTCGCCGACATAGCAGTGCGGGTGGATGATCACGTTCTTGCCCAGCTTCACGCCGGCGCCGATGTAGCTGAACGCGCCCACGCTGGCGTTCTCGCCCATCTCGAAGTGCTCGCCGATCACCGTGTGCTCGGATATTCCGGGCAGCGGGCGCATCGGCTCGCCGCGCAGGGCCGCCAGCGCCTTGCTGAACGCCAGGTCAGGGTCGTCGGCGCGCACCACCGGCGTGCCCTGCGGCAGCGCCATGCCGGGTGCGGCGATCACTGCCCCCGGACGCGCTTTCTCAAGCAAGGGCAGGTACTTCTTGTCGGCGATGAAGCAGACCTGCTGGCTGGTGGCGCCGTCGATACGGCCGACGTCGAGGATTTCGCGCTCGCCGTCGCCCTCCAGTTTGCCGCCGCAGACCTGTGCCAGATCCTTGAGCTTCATGGCTGCCCCCGTCTGGTTGCCCGTTAGTTGTCCTTGGGCGGCATGGGCTTGCCGTCCTTGTCCAGCAGGCGGATGGTCACTTCCTCGCTGATGGTGGGGTCCTTCTTGCTGCGGACGGTGACGGTGAAGGTGTCTCCTGCCGCCACCGGGAAGGCGTCCGGTGCTTTGTATTCACCCTTCTTGCCAAGCTCGCCCGTATCAAGGCCTCGCTTGATCCAGTCCACTTCGGCGGCCGCGCCCTCCGCAGGCGCGTCTTTGTCAAGCACCTGAACCTTGAACTCGCCGCTCTGGCCCAGTCGGATTTCAATTTCACCTTCAGCGTTGCGCTTGAGAGCCTCGGCACCGCCCTGGACCACGAAGCTGATGCCGCCCACGCCCGTTTCGGCGTTGTAGGGTTTCATGGTGATTGTCGAGCCCCACAGCTTGTCCGCCGCGGCTTGCACGGCGTCGGTGATGTCGTGCGTTTCTTCGAAGTAAAGCACCGGGCTGATCAGCAACTGCTGCTGCAGCGCCTGGAAGCTGTCCTCCTGGGCGGAGACTTCCTCAATCTTGCGCACGATGTTCAGCACTTCATTGTAACCGCGCTGCTTGGCCTCATCCCTGGCCAGGTTCTGCAGAGCCTGGAACCTCTCGATGCCGAAGCTGCGAAGGTCCTCTTGCGCCAGCTGTTCGAAGCGCAGCTTTTCTTCATACATGCTGCGCGCGGCATCGAGCTGCTTTTCCATCGCTTTGCGGTAGTCGCGGGTGTCGGGCAACCGGGAGCGCTTGATCTCTTCCTGGGCCTTGATTTCCTCGCCCCATCGTTTCTCGATGTCGGCCATGTTGCGTTCGACGTCCTGGGCGATCTCGACCTGCTTGATCGCCAGGGGCTTGTCTTTCTTCAGCAGGCTGAGGAAGTCGATGTAGGCCGTGCGCCGCGGCTCGGGCGGTGCGGCCGGCTGAGCGTCGGCATTGGCGTTGACCAGCACGCCGCCGGTGAAAGCGCCGGCCAGCAGCGCCAGCGCCAGCGCGGCAAAGGAAAGGCGTGTCCAGAAACGGGTCTTCAATTCCTGCATCTGCATAGCTCCTGACGGCCCCGACCGGCGGAAAGTCCGCATGCGGCTAATACGGTTTCGGGCGGGATGTTGCCACCGGAAAGGGCGGGTGTCACGCGCGGAATTGCGCTTGGCCCGGGCCTTGACGCCCCCGGAGCCTGAGCTACGTTTACGCCCGCTGGCCCATGGTGTAATTGGTAACACACCTGATTCTGGTTCAGGTATTTGGGGTTCGAGTCCCTGTGGGCCAACCATCTTGAAGCACCGCCCGCGAAACCAGACGCGGGCGGTTTTCTTTTCTGTGTTTATCCGTGCGAATCCGTGGCTAAAACCATGCCATGACTGAACCTGCACGCATCGGTATCGTGACCGTCTCCGACCGCGCCGCGCGCGGCGAGTACGAAGACAAGGGCGGCCCCGCCATCCTGGACGAACTCCACAAGATCCTGGTCAGCGACTGGGAGGCCGTCGAGGTCGTGATCCCCGACGAAATCGACATCATCCAGGAAACCCTGATCGACCTCTGCGACGACGAGCAGTGCTGCCTGGTAGTCACCACCGGCGGCACAGGCCCCGCCCTGCGCGACGTTACCCCCGACGCCACGGCGGCCGTGTGCGGCAAAATGATGCCCGGGTTCGGCGAGCTGATGCGCGCCGAGAGCCTCAAGGCGGTGCCCACGGCCATCCTGTCGCGCCAGACGGCCGGCATTCGCGGCAACACGCTGATCGTGAACCTGCCCGGCAATCCGCCCGCCATCCACGACTGCCTGATGGCCGTGTTCCCCGCCATCCCGTATTGCATCGACCTGCTGGAAGGCCCGTACCTCGAGACCGACGAGGAATACTGCAAAGCTTTCCGGCCGAAGCATGCCAAGAAGCGGTCTTAAGGGGACTGTCCCCGCCGTTGGGGACTGTCCCCGTTTTCGAGGTTCGGCTGACTGGCCGCCATCGCTGTGTTCGCGTGGCTCGCAACAGCGAATTGCCAATAACCAATTTTCAGTTACCAATTGGGCTGCGCTTGCGGTCCAACTGGTAATTGAAAACTGGTTATTGGAAATTTGCTGTTGTTGGGTCCACACGAAGCACAGGTTTGGTACGGGGCAGGAGGCGTGCGGCGTGCGGCGCGAGCTAAAGCCCTTGCAGTTGCCCACGCCTCACGCCAAACGCCTCACGCCCGGCCGCCTGAGCTTTGTAGGGACCCAGTTTGCTGTTCTACCCGGCTTCGATGCTAGTTCCCCCGGCCTTCCGGCCGGGGCTGGTCTACCAATACCGGCACGTCGCGATAGCCGAGCTTGGTGCGCAGCCAGTCGGCCATGTAGTAGGGGTCGTCCAGGGCTTCGATTTCGTCGGCGATGCGGGCGTTTTCGGCCTTGGCGGCTTCCACGTTGCGCTGCAGCTCGGTCTTGCGCTTCTCGAGGGACTGCTGCTCGTGGTAGTTGGGGATCACGCTGTTGCTGACCGCCAGCCCGAAAATCACGAACATGACCGCCACGGCCAGCAGGCTGTAGTCGCGGCTTTCCATCCGAAGGCTTTCGCGCACTGACGACATGCAATCTCCCACGTCAGTTTCGGCATTCCCCCGGTACTTACTTTAGCCTGCGTCTGTCCCGCCGGTTGCGGGCGACGCAAGCGTCGCCCCTACAGCGCGCTGCCCGTTGCGGCCGATAGGGCTGTTGCTAGTGTTCCCCTGCCCTGAGGTTCTCGAAGGGGCGGTCCAGTGAGGCTACTGCAATGTTGGTCATGAAGTTCGGCGGCAGCAGCGTTGCCGATGAAAACCAGATCCACAAGGTGCTCGAGATCGCCCGCAGCCGCGCGGCGCGCCGGCCGGTGATCGTGTCTTCCGCGCACAAGGGCATCACCGATGCGCTGCTGAACGCCGGCAAGGCGGCCGCCAAAGGCGAGCCCGATGCCGGCCAGATCGTAGAGAAGCAGCGCCGCGTGCTGAAGGGCTGCGGCTGCGACCACGACATGCTGGACCCGTTCTTCCGCGAGATCGAAGACCTGCTGCGCGGCATCAGCCTGGTGCGCGAAGCCAGCAAGCGCAGCCTGGATTACCTGGCCGGCTTCGGTGAGCGCATGTCCGTACGCGTGATCGCCGACTACTTCACGCGCAACGGCGTCAAGGCGGAGGCCTTCGACGCCTGGGACCTGGGCTTCATCACCGACGAGAACTTCGGCGGCGCGCGCCCCCTGCCCGGCTACGAAGCACGCATGCAGACCGAGTTCCAGCGCCGCGTGGGCAGCGACGTGCTGCCGGTGATCACCGGCTTCGTCGGCAAGACCAGCGGCGGCGAGCTCACCACCGTGGGCCGCAACGGCAGCGACTTCTCGGCCACCTGCTTCGCGGCGGGCCTGGGCGCCGAGGAGTGCGAAATCTGGACCGACACCGACGGCGTAATGACCGCCGACCCCAGCCTGGTGAAGGACGCCCGCAGCATCCCCTACATGAGCTTCGCCGAGGCCTCCGAGTTGGCCTACTACGGCGGGCGCGTGCTGCACCCCAGCACCCTGCTGCCGGCCATCAAGCGAAACATCCCGGTGCGCGTGCTGAACACCAATCGGCCGCAGCACCCGGGCACGGTGATCACCGAAGACGGCGGCGACAACCCGAACATGGTGACCAGCATCGCCTATAAGGAAGGGCAGGCGGTGATCACCATCGAGAGCACGCAGATGCTGGGGCAGCCGGGCTTCTTGGCGAAGGTGTTCGACGTGCTGGGGCGCGAGAAGGTGGACATCGACATGATCAGCACCAGCGAGATCAGCGTCAGCATGACCTGCCCCGGCGCCAGCAACCTGAACGCGGCCATGAAGGCCCTTGAGCAATTCGGGCGCGTGAGCGTGGTGACCGACAAGACCATCGTCTGCGTGGTGGGCAAAAACGTTAAGAAGCAGCGCGGCCTGGGCGCCAAGGTGTTCACGGCCCTGCGCGACAGCGAAGTGAACGTAGAGATGATCAGCCAAGGCGCCAACAAGATCAACCTCAGCTTCCTGATCGACGACAACGACGTAAAAAAAGCCGTACCGGCCCTCCACACAGCCCTGTTCGCGGGCTAGAGCTGTCGCGAATCCGCAAAGCCGAGAATGTTCGGCCGCTGCAAGGCCGGTAAGGTTGCGGTACACTTTGTGTCCCCGGAATACCCCGCTGGACACGCCATGAACAAATACATCAGCATCGCGCTCGTCGCGACGTTGGGCGTCGTGCAGTCCTTTGCCGGCGCAGGCGCACAAGGCACTGATGAGCCCGCAGAGACAGCCGTAGAGGAAAAGAGCTACGACGTAAGCGCGTTGCTGTCCGCCAGGGAAAGCGATGCTGAAATAAACGACGACGCCCCAAGCCTTGAGATAAGCGTTTTCGGTGTGGATTCAGAACCGAAACAGCGCGACCAATGCTGGTGGCGTCGCGCGACAAACGAGCGCTTCGGCTTCGCCAAGGCCGACGAGTTGTACAAGCTTGTGAATGCACTCAGTGGTGCCGAGAATCCTGAGGATCTGCACGTCAGCCCCGACGGGACCAGTTTGGTTGCAACCTGCTCCCCGCAGCTGCATGCGCGTATCAGCGCGGCGCTCGAACTGATCGACGCCCTGGCGAACACCGACGTCCGCGTCGAGTTGCGCCGACTGCCGCGACGACCGGATTCAGTGATTCTGACTGCGAAGCAGGTGCGCGAAGCAGGCGGCGTGTTGGTCGGCCAGGAGTCCGCGGCCAACGGCAAAGAGGTGACCTTTTCCACCGTGAAGTCACAGCGCATCACGTACGGTTATGAGTCCTCAGGAGTCGGCAGCTTGCCCCAGACCGGTCCGTTGACTTGGGGTGAGCAGTGGTCGGTCTCGACGCTGGCACTGCCGGACGGACGACTGCGTTTGCAGGCGTGGCACGCCCGAGCCGACCTCTTGAAACTGCGCGAGCTGGATACGATTGCGGGCCGGGTTCAGTTGCCGAAACTGAGCTACGACTACACACCCGGTGCCGGGGTGATCGAGAACGGCGGCGGCATCGTGCTCGACACCGCCGTCGGCGCATACCTGCTGACGGCCTGGCACGAATCATCCAAGCTTGCCGACTGGTCCGACGCCGACTGGCGTTTGGTGAACCCCGCCGGTTGGCTCGCGCACGATGACTTCGTTGGGCCATGGTTCATGCGCCCGGAAGAGCGATGGGCGGGAGATGAGCCCACCCGCCGCTTCCCGGAGCTGAATCGCCGCCGATTCACCTCGGCTGTCTACAGCGACACACGACTGGAAGATGCGGCGGAGGCATTCGAGCGTGAAAACTATGGCATCCTTGTCGGTGAAGCCGAAATGGACGTGACCGCTTTCGGGCCAATCGTGTACTTGTACACGCTCCCCGAAGCCGACCTTGACGATCCGGAGCTTGCGAAGGCCGCCAGGCGGGAATTCAACAAGTACCTGGATGAAACCCGGTCCGGCCCGCCCGACATGGACCTCCGCCTGGTACTGGTTTCGGTGCCGCGCAGCAACGATCTACCAGACGGAGTAGTCAAAGGCGCCCCGTCGGCGGCCGATATCGCTTCACTGCTCAAGTTGCGGGGCGCTGCAACGGTGCTCGACCGGCGCATCAACCTCGCAGCCGGCCAACGAATGGACGTCGCCGCGCTCCAACTCCAGAACTACCTCGGCCACTATTCGATGTACGAGCACTATGAACACGGCCCGGAATGGGCAGCCCACGCCGGAACCACGTCTGATGGCGTGCAGGTGTGCGTCTGCTTCGAAGCTCCTCACTCTGTGCAGGTGCTCGCGACGTGGCGTCCCACCGTCACCTTGCGCGAGACGAATGCGGGCATGCAGCTGAACAACAGTGTCATTCAGACACCGGAGGGATCCTGCGCAGACTTAAAGGTTTCCGGAGCACTTCCGCCGGGGCATGCGCTGAGTTGCGTGCAGTCGCTCGATGAGAACACTTACGCAGTCTTCGTCATTCAGCAACAGGAGGGCCGATAATGCGCAACCTCGCTCTCGCAATACTGCTGCTGATGGCTGCCGTGCACACAACCGCGGCGGACGAGAAACCGACTGAAAGCGTGTTTCGCAGCCACGACGCCACTTTCCTTGAACAAGCCGGTTTTGATGACTTCGGGCTGACTCGCATGTTGTCAGTTGAATTCGAATCCGGTCAAGCACCGAACGACACACTTAATCAGTCTCCCGTGTGGCATTCCGGCCGCGGCGCGTACACGAGTTTAGACCCCGGGTATCTGGAGCGGTTCGCGAAGAGCATCGGCGCAGGCTTCAGTTGCAACTGGACTTGCTACGTCGAACGCATGCACGGTCGAACCCTCTTGTGCCTCCAGGCACCCCAATGGGCGCACGGCGCGGTCGATGAGATGCTTGCTCGCCTGCGCGGTTACCTGGACGCGCGCGTGCATGTGCAGGTGCGGGACACTTCGGTGGGCTTGTTCGGCACGAGCCAAGGGCGACTCGGACAGAACATCACCATCCGTGAATCGTTTGAGACTCGCCTACTTTCGGACAGCGAGCGGCATGGGACCGACACACGTATCCCTTACACAAGTCCTATGGATGCCGGGACCCAAGTCTCGCTGTGGGCGGTCAAGCTGCCGGACGGGCGATTGTCGGTGCAGGGTAACATCATTGAAGTAAGGGAGATCGGGCAGCGCGTCGTGAAGACCGAGTATCTTGATCTCCAAGTACCTATGTTCACCTCAGGCTTCCAGCCGTTCGCCGTAAGGCTCGGCGACCCGGGGGTCTTCACCTTGAGGGCTGCTTCCGGTCGTGAGTTCGAGATCAGCCTCTCGTGCGGCTACACACTGCCTGCGGCTGAACTGGCAATCCAAGGGAGCGCAAAGATCACCACTCAGTGCCTTGCCGGGGCACTATGGAGGCGTGCAGACGTGGCCTGGATGGTCGCCGCCGGGCCGTCGGCCAGCTTCGGGCCGAGCATCATTTACCCCGAGGAGGGCTTTTCCGGCGACCCGTCCGCAGGCTGGTTTGAAGACCGCATCCGTTACTCCAATAACGATTTCAAAGGCGTCGCGGTCGAAGCAATCGGGCCATTCCTGCTGTACAGGGAAGGCGGCGACTCCGGGGTATGGGAGACGGTGCTGGACCTGCAGCGCGAATTCGCGCAGCCGGATTGGCGCAGCTATCGCATCCGCGTCTGGGAACTTCCTGAAGGCTCGAGCGCCGACGATGTGCCGCGGGAGGACCCGCTCGAGGACCACCGTTTGACAATTCGCCGCGGCGCGGCGGCTTCGTGCAATCACCTGCAGGTGACGCGCCTGGCGGAAGAGTACGTGTCCTGGTGGTCCGAGCCCTCCGACTACCGCGGGCCGGCGCTTCGCGAAACCGTCCTCAACGGCAGCCAGACGCGCGTGGAGTGGAAGTACGGTGAAGTGCAAGCCCGATTCTGCCTGCGTCGCGCGCCGGATGGCATAAGTAGCGTTGACACTCGAATCGATCCAGACGGGCGGATCAGCATCGAATCACTGCGCTGTACGGACATTGTTCTCAACTGGCGAACGCGCGACTCTGCCGACCGCGCAACGGCGATGACACCGATCAGCGACGGCAAAGTTCTATTCGGGCTGCTGGAACGTATCGAGTGAGTTTCGATTGTGTGCTGGGCTGCCGCCCTAGTTCGGCTATAATGTATTCGCATTGGGGGAGGTCCGCCCGGCCCGACGGCCGCGGCGAATTGGCACAATAATCAGGTTTCCTCATGAAGTACGCGGTAGTCGCCCTGCTGGCCGTTTGCGCCGGCTTCCTCTCTGCCCAGAACGCGCCTGTGGTTACCGTCACCTCATTGGGTGTGCAGGTGCCCAACTCGGGCGGCGTCAATGTGGCTGCCAACTCCACCTTCAACAGCATGGGCCTGGCCTATGACGTCACCGACCCGCAGAACGACCCCGTGGGGGTTACCGCCGTCGTCAGCAATATCGCCGCCGCGGTGAACTGGAACGAGGCCACCTTCAACGTGGCCTCGCAGGCCAGCCCCTGGGCGCACAACGTGACCTCGCCGCTGGGCGAATTCGGCCCGGCCAACACCGTGCACGTGGTGACCCTGACCTTCAGCGACGGCGCCAACACCACCATCTTCAGTTTCACCATCAGCGTCGGCGCCACAGCGCCCCCATCCCAGGGCCTGCCGGGCGACAAAGGCGGCTCCTGCGCCGCGGGCACCAGCGGCCACGGCCTGCCCGCCCTGGCCGGCGTGATGCTGGCTGCGCTGGCGTACCGCCGCCGGCGCGCCCGGCTGACATAGCCTCTGAGCCATCCTCGGCCGCCGCGACCTTGCGCACCCAGCCGATGCTGGAATGTTGGGGCCATCGCCGTTAGTGTGCCGCGCGATTACAGGAGGGCACCCATGGCGACCCATGACTTTGATGTGTGTGTGATCGGCTCCGGCCCCGGCGGCTACGTGGCGGCCATTCGCGCCTCGCAGCTGGGCCTTAAGACCTGCTGCGTCGAGGACAAGCACTACGGCGGCATCTGCCTCAACTGGGGCTGCATCCCCACCAAGGCGCTGCTCAAGTCGGCCGAGGTCATGCACACCATCGAGCACAAGGCCAAGCTGCTCGGCATCAGCGTCGGCAGCATCGACCCGGACATGGCGGCCGTGGTCAAGCGCTCGCGCGACATCTCGGCCCAGGTCAACAAGGGCATCCAGTTCCTGTTCAAGAAACACAAGGTCACGCCCTTCAACGGCCGCGGCCGCATCGTCAAGAAGGGCGTGGTCGAGGTAACCGAAGCCAACAACCCTGCGGACAAGGCCGACCGGCCGAACAAGCCGGGCAAGGTGATTGAGACCATCAACGCCAAGCACATCATCATCGCCACGGGTGCGCGCCCGCGGCGCTTCGACAACATGCCCTGGGACGGCAAGCGCGTGATCGGCCACCACGAGGCGATGGTGCTGGCCGAGCGGCCGAAGAGCGTGGTCGTGATCGGCGCCGGCGCGATCGGCGTGGAGTTCGGCTACTACTTCAGCGCGTTCGGCGCGCAGGTGACGATCATCGAGCTGATGGACCGGCTGGTGCCCGTCGAGGACGACGACATCAGCAAGGAACTCGAGAAGGCCTTCAAGAAGCAGGGCATCACGTCACTGACCGGCACCAAGGTTGAGAAGGTCGAGAACAAGGGCAAACACGTCGAGGTCACCTACGAGCGCAAGGGCAAGAAGGAGACGGTCTCGGCCGACTACTGCCTGGTGGCGGTGGGCATCACCGGCAACGTGGAGGACATCGGGCTGGAGAACGCGGGCGTTAAGGTGGAGCGCGGGTTCATCCCGGTGGACGGCTACGCGCGCACCAACGTGCCCGGCATTTACGCGATAGGCGACGTGGCGGGCATGCCGGCGCTGGCCCACAAGGCCAGCCACGAGGGGCTGACCTGCGTGGAGAAAATCGCAGGCCACGACGTGCCGCCGTTCAGCAAGGACGTGATCCCCGGCTGCACCTACTGCCAGCCGCAGATCGCCAGCGTCGGCAAGACCGAGCGCGCGCTGAAGGAAGCGAGCGTCGAGTACAAGGTCGGCAAGTTCCCCTACAAGCCGCTGGGCAAGGCGCTTGCGATCGGCGACAACGACGGCTTCGTGAAGCTGCTGTTTGACAAGAAGTACGGCCAGCTGCTGGGCGCGCACATCATCCACGGCGAAGCCACGGAGCTGATCTCGGAGCTGGTGATCGGCATGGACGTGGAGGCCACCAGCCACACTCTGATCCGCGCCATCCACCCGCACCCCACGCTGTCAGAGGCCATCATGGAAGCCGCCGCCGTCGCCGAAGACGAGTGCGTGCATTTGTAAGGACACGCGCGGCTCAACTGAGCGGGGACACGCCACGGCGTGTCCCCGCTTTCGTTCCAATCATTCCGTCGCATTGTAACTGCGCAGTTCACCGCATCGCCGCAACATGTGCGCGTGGCGGGAAGCCGCCGAACTCTCACTGACATTCGGACGCAGCACCAGACCATGAGGAGGGCTTGAATTGAAGCAGATCATTGTGATTGCCGCCCTGGCGGCCCTGAGCCTGGCAACCGTTGACACCCACGCGCAACGCAAGAAGGCCCAGCCCGTCAAGGCGGACAAGCTGGAAACACCCTGGACGCTCGATGATGTCAAGCAGACCTGGCAGCCCGGCCTGCAACTCAACGTCCGCACGATCAAGGACACGGAAACACACACGCGCCGCACCGTGGTCGAGAGCGACGACACCGGCCCCAAGGTGATGACCGAGGTTGTCGCCGAGGGCGGCTGCCTAAGGTACCAGCAGCAGATCACGGAACACTGGCCCGAAGACGGCCTGCTTGACTTCGGCCTGAAGCGCGAGATGGTCAAGAAACCCGCCAAGAAGAAGCGCAGCTTCGCCTTCGGCAGCCTGCAGTGCTGGGTCTACAGCCTGAAGGAAAGCAAGAACGGCATGAAGGCCGAGATCGAATGCTGGTACCTCGCGGACAAGCGGTACGCGGGCATCATGGCCTACACCCATCACCTCTACACATCGCCCCAGAAGAACGTCGAGATCACCATCGAAGTCATCGGCATCCGCCTGGCGACTGATCTGCCCGTGCATCCGGCCGAAGTCGAGGCGTTGAAGAACGCCCGCGCCAAGGGCGCTGAATGGACCTACCAGCTGTCCGCCAACGGCAAGGAGACCAGGCAGGCCCGCTACACGGCCGTGGGACAGGACGACAAATACTTCAACTGCACCGCCGCCGAACGTGCCGACAAGCGCGCCGACTGGGGCAAGGAGGCGCAGTGGAACGACCCGCTCAGCGAAAGCGGCTTCGCCATGCTGCCCGGGCGCATGCAGCTGCGCGACGTGGACAAGGTGAAGACCGAGAAGGTAAAGCTCGAGATCGGTCGCGTGGAGTGCGTGATCCTTGAGTACCGCCGCACGGACTCGCGCAATTGCTGGATGGGCAAGATGTACTACCCGGCGGACCCAAAGTACGGCGGCATGCCCGCCAAGTGGGTCGAGTGGGAGATGGACCCGGCGACCGGCAAGTCCAGGAGCGAGACCGGGGGCGAGCTGATCGAGTTTACTCCGGCAGGCTAGATGCGTTACGAGGGCCGGCGAAAGCCGGCCCTGCGCTTTTCGCCGGCCGCTCCGTTCCGGCCCGCCGCGCGCCGCGGTATGGTTGGCAGCATGGGCAAGCCCGCAGAACAACCATCCACGCTGGAAGTGCAATGGCTCGGCCGGCGCGGATACGCCGAAATCTGGGAGCTGCAGAAACGACTGCTGGAGCAGCGCATTGACGGCGCCATCGGCGATACGCTCCTGCTGGTCGAGCACGAGCCGGTTTACACCTGGGGCAAGCGCACGGACCCCGAGCACCTGGGCGAAGGGCCGACCGCTTTGCAGTCACTCGGCGCGGACGTCTTTCAGGTCGAGCGCGGCGGCGAAGTCACCTACCACGGCCCCGGCCAGCTAACCGGCTACCCGATCTGCAACCTAACGGGCCTGCGCTGCGGCCGTGACCTGCACAAGTACATGCGCGGCCTGGAGGAAATGATCATCCGCGTGCTGGCAAGCTACGGCCTGCAGGGCGAGCGGATCGACGGGTTGACGGGGGTGTGGGTGGAGCAGGCGGCAGGCGGCAGGCGGCAGGCGGCAGGAAAGGCCAAGCCCCACGCCCCAAGCCCCAAGCCCGCGGCGAAAGTCGCCGCTTTGGGCGTGCGCGTCCGCAAGTGGTGCACGATGCACGGCTTCGCGCTGAACGTGACGGACGAGTGCCTGCCCTGGTTCCGGCACATCACACCCTGTGGCATCGATGACCGCGGCGTCACCAGCCTCGAAAAACTGATCGGCCGCGCACCCGGGATGTCCGAGGTGCGCGGCCGAGTTGTTGAAGCGTTCCGCGAAGTGCTGCTGCGCTGACTACTGCAGCACGACCTCGAAGTTGACCTCGAAATCGAACTGTTCAGCCGGGGCGTCCTTGACCTTGGCGCTCTCAAACTTGATCACCAGCTTCAGCGTCTCGCCGACCTCGGCTTTGCCGTTCATGACGCTGATGGTCTCCTTGCCGATGTTGCGCAGCGAGGCTGGGCTCAGCGAAGTCAGCCAGTGGAAGTCATAGAACCAGTTTTCGACCTTGCCCTTGTTCAAGGTCGTTGTGCCTTCCTGCAGAACGAACGAGAAGATGATGTGGGGGACTTCGCCACCCTCCAACGGATCGCCGTTGCGCAGGCGCGCGAGCTGGTCGTCGGGGATCGTCTGGGTGCAGGCCACGAAGCGCACGGTGTGGTTTACTTCATCCCAGAGGGCGATCACGTTGCTGAACTCGGTGATCTTGCCCTCGATTTCCGTGCGCGCGACAGATTCGGGCACTTCGGGTTGCGGTTCGGGCTCCGGCTCTTTGGCGGTGTTCCCGCCGCCGCTGTCGGCCTTGTTGCCGCCGCTGTTGGCATTGCCCGAGCCGTTCCGGTTCGAGCTGTCCTCTCGCTTCACGTTCTTGCTTGACCACTTGTCGTCATCGGACTTGTCCGAGTCTGACTGCGACTTGCTGCCGCCACAGGCGGACAACACCAGCACAAGCACCAGCAGGGCCCACAGGCCGCTCATTGCGCGCATACGCTCTCTCTTTCCGTGCGGTTTTCAGGGAAGCCTCAAGCGACAAGAAGCATATTCAGCGGCCGAACGTACGCACCTACATTTATTGATTCCACGGCCGACCGCTGCCTCGAAGTACGGACCGCGCGCTTGCGCTTGCGGCTCCTGTTCTTCATATTCGGCGCCATGGCGAAGGCGAAGACACCGGCGAAGGTCACGAAGAAAGAGACCCACTCAAGGGCCGGCAACATCCAGCTGGAGACGCGGCTGGCGCGTGAGCAGCAGCTTGAGCTGTTCCGCTGGATGATCCTGAACCGCGAGTTCGACAACAAGATCAGCCTGCTCTATCGCCGCGGCTTGGTGATCGGCGCGGCCTTCTCGAGCCTCGGACAGGAAGCCGCCAGTTGCGCCAGCGCCTACGCCGTCGAACAGCAGGACATCATCGCGCCCATGATCCGCAACGCGGGCAGCACGCTGGTGAAAGGCCTGCCGCCGCGCGACTTTCTGGCCAATTACATGTACCGCACTAACAGTCCCACCGGCGGGCGCGACGGCAACACCCACATGGGCGACCTGCGCTACGGCATCATCGCGCCGATCAGCATGCTGGGCGCCAGCATTGCACTGGCATCCGGCTACGTGCTCGCTGCGCGCATGAAGGGCGAGAAACGCGTGGCCCTGACCTGGATCGGCGAGGGCAGCACCAGCACCGGCGAGTTCCATGAAGACGTGAACTTCGCGGCCGTGCGCAAGGCCCCGCTGGTGGTGATCATCGAGAACAACCAGTACGCCTACAGCACGCCCAGCGCCACGCAATGTTTGGCCGAGCGCTTCAGCGACAAGGCCATCGGATATGGCATCAAACACGGCGTGACGATCGACGGCAACGACGCCAACGCGGTGTATGAGACCAGCAAGGACGCCGTGGACCGCGCCCGCGCGGGTGAGGGCACGCAGCTGTTCGAGGTGATCACCTTCCGCCGCAAGGGCCACGCCGAGCACGACCCGGCCAAGTACGTGCCCAAGGAAATCTTCGAGTACTGGGAAGCGCGCGACCCGCTGCTGCGCTACGGCGCGTACCTGAAGGAACTCGGCTACATCGACGACGACGGCATCAACGACATGACCGAGAAGGTGAAGGCCGAGATCGAAGCGGCCGAGGAATGGGTGATGAAGCAGCCCAAGCCCGACCCGGCCACGGTGATGCAGGGCGTGTACGCCGACCAGCCCCACCCGGCCCACGAAGACGACGACTTCCTCTACGGCCGCAAGTACCGGTAGTACGGCTATCGGGTAGGCCCGACAATCTTGCCGGGCTGGCTGTTCGATTGGAAGTTGTCGCGCCAAAGGCGGCGCGACCGCCGACAGGATTGTCGGCGCCACCTACCCGCCAAACCAAAAGGGACAGGCGCCGAAGGTGCCTGTCCCTTGCTGTTACGGCGCCGACCGGCGCTACTTGGCGAATTTGACGGCTCAGCCGTAGGGCTTGGTCTCCGTGGTGTCGAGCTTCTTGTCGGCCTTCAGCGCGTCCAGGGCCTGCTGCACGTAGTTCACGGCCTCGAGCTTGTCGTTCTTGCGGCGCTCGCGCAGGTTGTCCAGCGCGCCGCGGTATCGCAGCTTGCCCTCCTTGTCGATCACGTAGCAGTGGGGCGTGGTCTTGGCCTCGTACTTCTTGCCCACGGCGCCGTCGGCATCGAGCAGATAGTCGTCGGCCGACAGGCTCACTTTCTCCATGCGTTTCTTCAGGGTGTCGGCGTCGAAGTTGCCTTGCTTGCCTTCGCCACTGCTGCATATGGTCAGCCACACGCCGCCGTCTTCGCGCAGCTTCTTCTGCTGTTTGGCCAGCTCGTCACCTTGCTCGTAGTGGGCCTTGCACCAGGGGCAGTCCAGGTTGATCCACTCCAGCACCACCACCTTGCCCTTGAAGTCGGCCAGCTTTACTTCCTTGCCGTTGGCGTTCTTGAGCGTGAAGCCGGGAGCCGGCTTGTCCAGCGTGGCTTTGTCGGGCTCGACTTCTTTCTCGGCTTCCTTGTCGTCGCCCTTCTTCAGGTCCGGGTTTTCCTCGCCGCCGCCGTCGGGCTGCGGGGGCTCCGCGCGCTTGGGCTGGCCTTCGTCCTGGGCCAGCACGGTCAGGCTGCCGCACAGCAGCAGCAGGGGCAGAAGCATCCACGCGAATCGTTTCATAGGCAAGCTCCTCGGTATGGTACCCATGTAACCCGCGGCCTCACCCGGGTATTGCAGAAAACCTCCCGGCCGTGCGGGTTTACGGAAGTCGGCAAGGTGCTAGAAGTTGCGCACGAGGGAATCCATGGCTACCAGCGCATCCGGCATCAACCTCTCTGCCTTCGGCGTGGCGCGCAGACCCATGCTGGCCACCGCGGCGTTCAAGGACAGGGGCGAAGTGCGCCTTGAACTGAGGCCGGCTGCCATGTTCAGCGGCAAGCACAAGCTGTCCGACCTGTCGGAGACGCTGTTCGCCGAGTGGCGCCAGGGGCTGCTGGGTTTGCCGCGCCCTGTCGGCGTGGACGTGGCAATCGACATCGAGGCGCTGAGCGCCGGCGGCACGCGCCGCGCGCCGGCCCAGCGCATGTTGTGGGAGCTGACGCACCGGCCGATCGATTTCGCGTTCTACGGTGACGCGCCCCTGACCGACCGGGTAGGAGAGTTCGGGGTGCGCTTCCGGGCGCTGCTGGCCGCCAGCGCGTTCGACCTGGGTGACGAGATTCTGGAAGTCTACCCGCGCGCGAGCGTGGAGTTGCTCGAGTTCCGGGGCCAGTACCGTGACGGCGCCGCGCACCACACGGCGCAGGGCTGGAAAGCCGACGACCGCAACAAGCGCGCCGACAAGCTGATGGCCAAGCTGCTGGACGAGCTGGGGGTCAACCCGCTGCCAGGCGCCGACAAGCTGAACAGCGACGACCTGGACGCCATGCTGTGCGCGCTGACGGCCCTGGGGGCCGCCTCGGCGCAGGGTGTGCTGAGCGGCGCCGAGCTGGACCGCGAAATCAGCGAGCGCATCGCCCGCCGCGCCAACAGCGAGCCTGTCGAGTTCACGGCCCCGCAAGCCTGCGCCGTGCTGGCCCGCCCCTTCTGGGAAACCCTGACTGTCGCGAAATAGCTATACTGGAGTCATGCTCAGCCAGGACCAGCTTCGGGCCAACTTCGAAAGGGCGTTGGAACTCATGGGCCAATTTGCCGAAGGCGAAGCACCGCCCCAGAAGGCCGCGAAGAAGATCGCGCAGCGACTCGAGGAAATGGGCATTCCCTACGTGGTGGCGGGTGGGCTGGCCGTTGCCGCCAATGGCCTGATGCGCTCCACGGAAGACGTGGACCTGATCCTGACCAAAGAAGGGCTGGCGAAATTCAAGGCACGCTGGGTGGGCGCCGGCTGGGTGGAGCGGTTCAAGGGGTCCAAAGGACTCAAGGACGCCGAGTACAAGTTGAAGGTCGACATACTCACGACCGACGAAAAGCCGGGCGACGGCAAGACCTGCCCCTTCAACTTTCCCGACCCGGCGACCGTGGGCGCGCCCGTCGGCGGCATCTGGGGCGGCATGCGGCTGCTGGACCTGAAGTCCCTGATCGAGCTCAAGCTGGCAAGCTGGATGACCAGCCCGCACCGCCTGCGCGATGGCGACGACGTAATCCGGCTGATCAAGCTGAACAACCTGCCCCGTGAGTATGGGGACCGATTGCACGAATACGTGCGCGCGAAGTTCAACGAGTGCTGGGACCTCGCCCAGGTCAAAGACCCCTACGAAGACTAGGCCGGAATTCCCGCAGTTTCAGCGCCCGTTGGTCGAAACATGGTGGGGAGGTCCGCCATGTTCAAATCGCTTGCCGTCAGCAACCGTTTCGTGGCCGAGAACATCGCCGCGCATTCCGCCGCCCAGCTTGCCGCGCGTGCCCTGGCGCAGGGGGCCGTTGAGCGCGGCTTGCCCGTCGCGTTCACCAGCGGCCTGGCGCTGAACCGCAGCCATCAGAGCCGCCGCGAGCTCGAGCTGGTGGCCGACGACTGGCGCTGGATCGCCGAGATACCGGGTTTCCGGGCGGGCTCCGCACCGGGCTGGATCAAGCACTCGCCCACCGGCGTGCCGATCCGCGTGCACCAGGCCGGTACCCCGATCCTGGGCGGCCCGGTCTGCTGGCCGGAGCCGGCCGCTGATTCCGAGCTCTACTGCGGCATTCCCGTGCTGCGCATGAACGCGTGGCTGGAAAGTGAAATCACGCGGGCGCTGAATTCGCCGGCCGGCCCGTGCTTTGAAGACAACGTGGTGGCGGCCATCGTAGCATCCGGCGCCACGCTGGACCGCGCCCTTGAGCTGCACCCCTACGTGGCCGAACGCTACCAGGACCTGTGGGAGCGCGCCCGCAGCGGCCAGCTGTGGACCGCCGCCGCCTGACCTGTTGACTCCGGAAAAACCGAGTCCAGACTCCTGTCTCGGATTGAGGGACAGGGGCCATGGCCAAGGGCATCACGTACGTCGAGGCGATCAACGAGGGTCTGCGCGAAGAGATGCAGCGCGACGAGGACGTGTTCTGCCTCGGCGAAGACATCGGCATCTACGGCGGGGCCTTCGGCGTCACCAAGGGCCTGCTCGAAGAGTTCGGCCCTGAGCGCGTGTGGGACACTACTCTGGCCGAATCCGCCATCATCGGCAACGCCATCGGCGCGGCTCTTTACGGCCTGCGCCCCGTGGTCGAGATGCAGTTCGCCGACTTCGTGGCCTGCGGATTCAACCAGCTCGTCAGCAACGCCGCCAAGATCCACTACCGCTGGGGACCGCGCGTGCCCATGGTGGTGCGACTGCCCTGGGGCGGCGGCGTCAGCGGCGGGCCGTTCCATTCAGGCTGCATGGAGGCCTGGTTCCTGAACGTGCCCGGCCTGAAGCTGGTGGTGCCCAGCACCACCGGTGACGCCAAGGGGCTGCTCAAGGCCGCGATCCGCGACGACAACCCGGTGCTCTACTTCGAGCACAAGCACCTGTACCGCGACCCCAAGCTGCGCGAGGAGCTGGGTGAGGTCGAACCCACGCCGATCGGCAAGGCGCGCCTGGCCCGCGAGGGCCGCGACGCCAGCGTGGTCACCTTCGGCATCATGGTTCATTACGCTGAGCAGGCGGCCGAGAAGCTGGCCCAGGACGGCATCGAGGTCGAGGTGCTGGACCTGCGCAGCCTGCGCCCCTATGACGAGGCGGCGATCAAGGCCACGGTCGAGAAGACCAACCGCGTGCTGGTGGTGAACGAGGCCACGCTGATGGGCAGCGTCGCGGGCGAATTCGCCAGCTTCATCAGCGAGCACTGCTTCGAGCACCTGGACGCGCCGGTGATGCGCCTGGGCGCGCTGGAAACGCCGATCCCGTACGCGCCGGAACTCGAGCAGGCCATGCTGCCCAACGCGGCCAAGATCGAGGCCGCCCTGCGCAAGCTGGTTAGTTACTAATTCCGTGGTGCGGACATCCCGGTCCGCGCGTCAGCCCATGCTGCGAATCAGCCTCTGCAAGCTCGAGGATGCGCCCAAGCCCAACAAGGGCGCACATTTCGACGTTGGTGAAGGGCCCGGCATCGCCCTGTTCAATGTGGACGGGAAGTTTTACGCGATTGAGGACAACTGCCCTCACATGCACGCGCCGTTGCACGATGCCATCTGCGCGCGCGGCGTGGTTACCTGCATGTGGCACGGCTGGCAGTTCGAGCTGCAGACCGGCGCCAGCCTTATGAGCGACCACATCAGCGTGAAGACCTATCCCGTCGAGGTCGAAGGCGGCGAGATTTTCGTTACGCTGTGAGGCGCGGGCTCAGGACTTCCGCAGCCCGTCACCGGTGCTATTCTCCGGCCCCGGGACGAAAGGACACGCCATGTCGGATATCGAAATGCTGATGCCCAAGATGGGCGAATCCATTGCCGAAGCCACCATCGTGCGCTGGGTCAAGAACGTGGGCGACACGGTCAAGAAAGACGAAACCGTGCTCGAGATTTCGACCGACAAGGTGGACAGCGAAGTGCCCGCCCCGGCCAGCGGCGTCCTGAGCGAGATCCTGTTCAACGCTGACGACACAGTTGAAGTGGGCAAGGTGATCGCGCGCATCAGCAGCTCCGGCGCGGCCCCGGCGACCGCAAAGGCCCCCGCCGCGGCCACCGCCCAGAAGGCCGAGGGCGGCAACGGCAAGCACCAGCCCGCGACCGCGACGGCAACCGCCGTGGCCGAGCGCCCGGCCGCGCACCATGCCGGGCCGCGCGGCGACACGGTAGTCCCGCGCCACGACGGCAAGCGCTTCTACAGCCCGGTCGTTCGCGCGATGGCCAAGGACAGCAACGTCAGCCTGGAGGAAATCGAGCACCTGCCCGGCAGCGGCAAGGACGGCCGCGTAACCAAGCAGGACTTTGAGGCCTATCTGCAGAATCGCACCGGCGCGCCGCCCGCGCGCATCATGGAAGTCGGCACCGGCGCCCCGCGCGCCGAGGCGCCGGCAACGGCGCCCGCCCGCAGCGCGCTGGGCGAGAAGAAGACGCTTGAGCAGCTGGGCCTGGCCGGCAAGAACGTCGAAGTTGTGAAGATGAGCACCGTGCGCAAGGCCATTGTGAAGGCCATGCGCAACACCATCGACACCGCGGCGCACGTGAACCAGGTGCACGAGGTGGACATCACCAAGATCGTGAAGTTCCGCGAGAGCATCAAGAACCGCTTCAAGAAGGAGTACGGCTTCAACCTCACGTACACCAGCTTCTTCATCTGGGCTGCGTGCCGCGCCCTCGAGCGCTACCCGATGGTCAACTCGATCATCAACGGCGACGAGATCATCATCAAGAAGTTCGTGAACTACGGCTTCGCCGTCGCGCTGGATTCCGGCGACCTGATCGTACCCAACATCAAGAACTGCCAGAACCTCAACCTGGTGGGTATCGCGACCGCCGTTGACGACCTCGGCAACCGTGCCAAGCAGGGCAAGCTGACGCCGGACGACACCAGCGGCGGCACCTTCACGCTGACCAACGTGGGCAGCTTCGGGCCGATCTTCGGCATGCCGCTGATCAACCAGCCTGAAAGCGCGATCATGGGCGCCGGCAAGATCGTCAAGCGCCCGGTGATGGTGACGGAAGATTCCTGGGGCTTCCGCGACATGGTGTACCTGAGCCTGGCGTTCGACCACCGCCTGGTAGACGGCGCGCTCGCCGGCCGCTTCATGATGGCCGTCGAAGAAGAGCTGCTGAACTTCGACACGGCTAGCACAGGCCTGGAACGCCGTTTAGGGTAGGGTGAAACGGACGCAACTCTGCGGGGACGGGCGCTTGGGGTGCCCGTCCCGTCGCATTGCCAGGGGCGTCAGCCGTCCAGCAAGCGACGCGGCAGATCTCTGAACGAACGTGATGGATGGTAGATGCCGATCACCACCACCCGATCCGCTTCAACCACATAGAACACACGGTACTTGAACCGGGGCACCAGCACGCGTCGGACGCCGGGCAGGACTTCCGGTCCGAGATGTGGATACTCCAGCAACCCCTCAATGGTCAGTTCCAACGCGGATTTGAATCGTTGGCCGAGTCCGTCTCGGCGGGCTTCGTAGAACTCAATCGCTTCCGCCGCCTCGGCAAGCGCCGAGTCGCGAATGTAAAGGCCGTAGGTCACGAGTGGGTCTTGCCTGAGAGACGGCGTTTCGCTTCCGCCCAAGGTACGGTGTTTTCCGGTGCTGCCTGGTGCTCAGCCAGTTTCTTTCTGGCGTACCCAAGTTCGGAAGGAGTGACCGGCTCGCTTTCCGAAAGGGACTGCCAAAGCGCCAGCGCGAGCGCCAGTCGTTCGTCGTCTCGCAGCTTGAGGGCCTGCAGCGTGAGCTGTTTCGCGCCTTCGGTCATAGATTGAGTTTACTCCCAAACATCTGAGCGCGAAAGCAGCTGTCGCGCTCAGGATTCGCCGGGCTGACTGCTTCAAGCTTCACGCAAAGGCGGTGTTCCAGCCAGGATTCCGCGGCGTTGGCTGAAATTCCTGAGCGCACGAAGCGTTACAACTTTGTACACGCACAGTTCATGGAGTGCCGTCATGGCCGAGCAAAAGAAGAAACGCCGTATCCTCAAGCCGCTGCTGCTGAGCGCCGTGGCATTGGCCGCGGCCATCCAGCTGGTGCCCTACGGGCGCGACCACAGCAACCCGCCCGTCACGGCCGAGCCCCAGTGGGACAGCACCGCCACCCGCGACCTGGCCAAGCGCGCATGCTTTGATTGCCACAGCAACGAAACCGTGTGGCCGTGGTATTCGCATGTCGCGCCTGTGTCGTGGCTGCTGCAACGCGACGTGGACGAAGGCCGCAGCAAGCTGAATTTCTCGGAGTGGGACAAGCCGCAGAAAGAAGCCGACGAAGCCGCCAAGGAAGTCCGTGAAGGCGAAATGCCGCCTTGGTTCTACCTGCCCACCCACCCGGAAGCGCGCCTCACCGACGCCGAGAAGCAGGCCTTGATCGCCGGTCTGGAAGCCACGGTCGGAGCCAAGAGCGAAGGCCATGGGGAAGACTAACCCTCCCCGTCGCTTACAGGTGCGGCGCCGGTTCCTATGATGCCGCCATGGCTGCTACCCACCCGAAACTTCCCCGTGGCAAAACCCAGCTGGGCCCGCGGCCCGCGTGGCTGAAGGTGCGTGTGCCGACTTCCGGCCGCATCCTTGAGCTCGATCAGCTGGTGCGCGACGAGAAGCTGCACACAGTGTGCGAGTCGGCCGCGTGCCCCAATCGCGGCGAATGCTGGACGCGCGGCACGGCCACCTTCATGATCCTGGGCAACATTTGCACCCGTTCATGCGGCTTCTGCAACGTGCTGACCGGCCGACCCACGGTGCTTGACCTCGACGAGCCGCGCCGCGTCGCCGACGCCGTCCGCAAGATGAACTTGAAGTTCGCCGTGGTCACCAGCGTGGACCGCGACGAACTGCCCGACGGCGGCGCATCCGTATGGGTCGCCACCATCCGCGCCA
Organism: Planctomycetota bacterium; assembly: GCA_020638635.1. GTDB lineage: Bacteria > Planctomycetota > UBA8742 > UBA2392 > UBA2392 > JACKID01. The sequence goes on along the minus strand of JACKIE010000007.1, from coordinate 14,523 downwards.
TCCGCGAGGCCGCGCCGCGCTGCGGCCTTGAGGTGCTGATCCCCGATTTCCAGGGCAACCACGCCGCCCAGGACGCCGTGTTCGCGGCGCGCCCGGACGTGCTGAACCACAACATGGAAACCGTGCGCCGCCTGTATGTCCCGGTCAGGCCGCAGGCGCGCTACGACCAGTCGCTGGAGCTGCTGCGCCGCGCCAAGGCGGCCGGTTTGACAACCAAGTCCGGCCTGATGGTGGGCCTGGGCGAAGAGCCGGCCGAGGTGCTGGAGCTGCTGCGCGATTTACGCGAGTCGCAGGTCGATATCATCACTATCGGCCAGTACCTGCAGCCCACGCCCAAGCTGCTGCAGGTGCAGCGCTACGTGCACCCGGACGAGTTCGCCATGTACAAGGCCGAAGGGCTGCGCATGGGTTTCAAGCAGGTGGATTCCGGGCCGCTGGTGCGCAGCAGCTACCACGCCGAAGCGGCGATGGAGTACGATTCGCCGCTGGCGTAACGAGATACCTGCAGGCGGCCCGCGCCACCCGGCCCTTGCAGGACGGGCGCTGATTGGGACACTTTGCCCATGGCCATGATCTACGTGCTGGACAAAGACATCGAGGTGCCGACCCACGGCGCGGACCCGATCCTGTTTGTGCTGTGGGACAACCGGGTCACCATCACCAGTATCTGTGGCGGCAACTGTTCCTGCGGGGCCTGCAACATCGAGGTGCTGGAGGGCATGGAGAACCTGAACCCTCCCTCCGATGAAGAAAAGCGCGTGCTGTCGCGCATCAAGCGCCAAGGGCCCAACGTGCGCCTGGCCTGCCAGTGCGTGCCCAACGGCGACGTAGCAATCCGCATCGTGCCGGAATAGGGACACGCACGGGCAGGCTGCAAGTCTGCGCCACGGCTCAATCATCCGCAGGCGGGTTCAGCAGGTGGCCGCCCTTGGGCAGCTTGCCGGTTTCCTTGCGGTGCTTGACCGTGTCGCGCGCCGGTAGAGTGGGGTTCTTGAGCACATCGCGCAGCCGCATGTCGAAGCGCTTCCAGACGTCCTCGAACAGCTCCATCTTCTGGCGCGCCGTGATGTAGCCGGTGGCGGCCTTCTTGCGCGCGTCGCCGACCTTGCCCCAGCCGGCGTCCTTCTCGATGCCCACCCGCTCGCTCCACAGCTCGAACAGCTTCTGCGCCTGGTAGGCGCGCTTCTTCAGGCCCTCGGCGGTGAAGGCCAGGATGGCGGGCTCGCGGCTTTCGGTGAAGAGCTCGAACTCAGCTTCGCTGCAGAGCTTGCGGGCTTTTTCCGGGTCGATGTTCATCGCGGCTGGCCTCCGCGTGCATTTTCGCACGGGAGCGTGGTTCGTGCCGCAAAAATCCGGGTGCCGACTACTTCTTCACGAACGGCACTTCCAGGGGCTTTTCCAGGCCCGTTGCCCGGACCTTCAGCCTGGCGTTGGCGATGTCCTGCGGCCGGGCGATCGAGAGGTCCACGTTCACGCTCCAGGTGGCCAGGGGCGAAGCGGAATCCTTGTGCAGCAGCTCGAAACGGTACTCCCACTGGTCGGTCACGGGCAGCACCGCCGCGCTGGCAGCGAAGGCGTGGCCAAAGCTGACCCGCACGAACGAGTCCTCCACGTCCACGATCTTCGCGCCGTTCAGCTTGCCGTCGCTGAACTTCACTTTGGCCACCTCCTGCCAGCCGGGGGGGACTTCCTCCTTGGCGATCACGCGCCGCAGCTCCGCGGGCAGGGCCGAAAGGTCCATCTCGCGCTTGCCCTTGCGCGTGATGCGCAACGTGCAGTCCTCGGGGTTCAGGCCGTGGTGCAGGATGAAGCTGCCGGTCATGGTCACGTCGGCCGCGAGCGCGGTGTTGTTCCCGGCCTCGGTGCGGGTGGCCCTGGCGCTGACGTTGTTCAAAAACTCGAACATGGGGGGCGCCTGGATCACCACCCAGTGGCTGAAGCCCTTGTGGGTGGTGGTTTCACCCTCGCTGTTGGTGTAGCTGACGACCAGGGTGTAGCGGTTGATGCCGGGCTTGGCGCCGCGCAGGCGCAGGCTGTCCCACACTTCGCCGGGTTCGGGCACCGTGACGTCGAATGTGGAAAGCTCCGTTTCTGTGTCGCCCTGCAGGTGGCTGTGCACGATTTGAACCTTCATGCCCTTCAACACCTTGGGCTTGCTCTTTACCTCAAAGCGCAGGTCAACGTAACGGCCGTCGCGTGCCAGCCAGTCCTGGTAGGTGAGTTCCTTGTCGCACTCGTCGCCGTTAAAGGCGGCGTAGATCACGGGTACCTCGGTGCGCATGCCTTCAAACTCGATGACAGCGCCGTTGTCGCCGGATTTTTCCTCGAAGTAGACATGCATACGCGTGATAGCGATTCCCTGGTCTCGCATCTGCTGGCGGACCTTCTCGGGCAGGGCCATGGTTATGGCTTCGCCAAAGCCACGGGCGGGTTCCCGGTGCGGCTGAGGTTCCGGTTGCGTCTGCGGTTCCGGCCGGGGTTCAGGCTGCGGCTCAGGCTGCGGCTCAGGCTGCGGCTCAGGCTTGGCCAAGCGCTGCTCTTTGCCGTCCTTGCCGTACCCCGACAGCCACACGCTGTCCTTGCCGTCCGTGATGCTTTTCACGATGCCGCCGCAGGGCACGTCCTTGCAGAACCAGATCGCGCTGGTGGCCTCGGCCTGGCTCCAGGTTGCAACCTGGCATGCCAGCGTGACGTCACCGATGGCGTAAGTCGCGTCGCTCCATGCCACGTCGATGTTGTCGGGCACGCGCCCTTGCACCGGCGCCTTGTCGGGCGCGCGGGTGCGAGGGTTGTCGGACACCGCCTCGCCCTTGGGGTTGTAGATGGTGTGCTGGAAGGTGATGTCCTTGTTTTCCGCGATGGCCGTGATCTGGAAACGCACCTTGGGGCCGTCGGTCAGGGTGTATTCGATCCAGTCGCCGACTTTCGAGGCGGCCCAGGTGTTGGCGCCGGACTTCCAGTCGGGGGCGTCCTGGCCGCCCGCGCGGATCGACGTAAGTGCAAGCAGGCAAAGGGCAACCACCAGCGGTAGCAAGCGGATTTGGGGCTTCACGTCCGGCTCCTGGAATGCTCGGGATACGTTCCGTCTGTGAAACGATTGAAGGGCCAACTTGCCGAGCCTTTTCACGGGCGTAAAGTCTTTTCATGGCCAGAGCCGAAGGTTCCAACCGGCCCACTCGGAAAGTTGACCAGGCCGCAGGCATGCGTGAGGACTTTCTCAAGGTCCTCAAGCGCAGCCCCGTGCGCGCGCGCGAAAGCGACGCGGCGCTGACGGCGGCCCTGCGCGCCCGCGGCTTCCGCATGGACGGCAACAGCCTGCGCGCCCTGCAGGCGCCCTGGTTGCTATCCGCCAACGACGTACGCGAACTGACCCGCAGCGTGCGCACGATCAGCAAACTGCTGGAGCAGGTGGTGCAACTGGCGCTCAGCAGCGTGACCTTCATGGAGCAGGTGGGCGTTTCGCCCAACCTGGAAGAACTGGCGCTGGCCGACACGCCCAGCCGCCTGGCCATCGAGTTTGCCCGCTACGACTACATCCCCACCGGCGGGGGCCCGCGCTTCCTCGAGTTCAACGTGGACAGCCCCGCCGGCGGCGCGTTCAGCAACATGCTGGACACCGAGTTCCAGAAGCTGGAGTGCGCCCGCGAAGTGGGGATGCACACCCTGTTCCCCAGTTCTCCGGACGTCGAGCTTTACTGCGACGCGCTGCTGGCTGCCTACGCCGAGCACGCGCGCGCCACGGTGGATAGGCCCAACGTGGCAATTGTGGACTTCGATGGCACACCCACCCTGCCAGAGCAGCAACTGGTGGCCGACGCCCTGCAGCGCCGGGGACTGAAAGCCAAGGTGGCCGACCCCCGCGAGTTCGAGTTCAACACCGAGGACAAGGGCCTGTACCACGCCGGCGAGCGCTACCACCTGATCTGCCGCCGCGCCCTTGTTCCCGAGCTAGCCAGGCGCCGCGTGCTGATTGCGCCCTTCCTGCGCGGCCTGCGCTACGGCGACGTGGTCACTGTGAACCCCCTGCGCTCGAGGCTGGCGGGCAACAAGGGCGTGCTGGAAATTCTGACGAGCGCGGCCTTCGAGCGCTTCTTCACGCCGGCGGAGAACCAGGAGAAGATGCGCCTATTGCCCTGGACCCGCAAACTGATCGAGCGCAAGACCGACTACCTGGGGCGCGAGATCGACCTGCTGCCCTTCGTGGCTTCGCGCCCGGACAAGTTCGTGCTCAAGCCGGGCGGCGCCTACGGCGGCCAGGACGTGATCCTGGGGCCCCATTGCGACAAGAACGAGTGGCTGAAGCGTGTGGACGTGGCCGTCAACCAGCACGGCGTGGTGCAGGAGTACGTGCCGGTCTGCCAGCACACCGTGCCCCTGGCCGAGGGCACGGACCTGATCGAGGAGAAGAAGTACCTGACCCTGGGGGCGTTCGCCATTCGCGGCGAGTACGCGGGCTGCATCGGGCGCGTCAGCGCGGACCCCGTGGTGAACGTGCGCCGCGGCGGCGGGGTGATCCCGGTGCTTGAGCTGGGCGGGCGAAGCAAGACCGGGCCCATCGAAGCCGCGCGCCCAAGGCGCAGGCGTACTACCACGCGCAGGCCGTAGTCGATTTTCGATTTTCGATTTTGGATTTTGGATTGCCGCGACTGGGGCTGCTCGATGGCTCAATCCAAAGTCCAAAATCCAAAGTCCAAAATGAAGCTCTCCCCGATCCTGAAACTCGTGCGTCTGTCCGCGCTGCCCTCGGCGTGGGCGGACCAGTTTGCCGGCATGGCGCTGGCGTTCGCGCTGGCCGGCGCCCTGGGCTACCGCTTTGACGCCATGAAGATCGCCTGGCTGCTGCCCGCCAGCCTGGGCGTGTACCTGGGCGGCATGGCGCTCAACGACGTGATGCACGTGCGCAAGGACCGCCTGCTGCAAAAGCCACGGCCGATCGTGACCGGCAAGCTTTCACTCAAGCTGGCGCTGGTGATTGCGCTGGGGTTGTTCGCGCTTGGCATCACGGCCGGGTTCATCGCCGGCTGCGGGCCGGCGCTGCTGGCCCTGGTGGCGCTGATTGCCCTGTACAACCACCTGGCGGCCGGGCGCATCGTCGGCGTTGACGTGCAGCACCCCAAGGCCTGGACCGTGGCGTCGGTGGGGGTGATCGCCCTGTGCCGCGCGATCCACGTGCTGCTGCCGCTGATGGCCTTTGCCGGCGTGGCGAAGCTGCCGCGCCTGCTGCAGCGCCCGGAAGTCGGGCTGTTCGCGGGCAGCGTGTTCGGCTACTTCTGCCTGGTCACCATCGTCAGCCTGTTCGAGGACACGGGCGGCGGACGCAAGGCCCTGCGCGTCGTGGAGGTGCTGCTGCTGCCGGTGGCGCTTGTGCTGCCTTCATGGCTGCTGTCACGGCCGGGATCCGCGCACAGCCCGATCCTGGGCGTGTTCCTGCCGCTGGCGGCGCTGGCGGCGCTGCTGCTGGGGCTATGGCGCAAGCTGGATGTCGCGCGCAGTGAGCCCACGCCACCGAAACTGGGCGCCGTGGTGGGCGGCGGCATCCGCGCTGAGGCCCTGCTGATGGGCGGCTTCGCCCTGATGCTCGCGCCGCAGCAGCCATGGTGGGGGCTGCTGGCACTGGCCATGTTCCCGGCAGGGGCACTGCTCTCGAAGTGGATCAGCCCGACGTAGTTGGGGGACAGTCCCCCAGCGCTGCATCGGCCAGAAGGCCACGTCTACCCCCGCTCCAGGTAGTCCTGTTCGGCGGCGTCGTCGATCACCATGGTGCCGCGACCCTTGAGCGTGAACACTTCGGTCAGCAGGCTGTGCGGGGTAAGGCCGTTGATCAGGTAGGCGCGCTTGACGCCACCGCGCACGGCGGACATCACGCCCTGCAGCTTGGGCACCATGCCGGACTTCACCTCGCGCTTCTCGATCAGTTCTTCGGCGCGGCTCACGGTCAGGTACACGTAGCGGCTTTCCGGGTCGTTGATGTCCTTCAGCACGCCGTTGGTGTTGGTCAGTATGAACAGCTTCTCGGCCTGCATCTCCGCGGCCACGGTGCAGGCCACGGTGTCGGCGTTGATGTTCAGGATGCGCCCCTCGTCGTCGCAGGCCAGCGGGCTCAGCACCGGCACGTAGCGGTGCTCCACCAGCGTGCGCAGCAGGGCCGGGTTGCAGTCCCTGATGTCGCCCACGTTCTTGAAATCGACCGTGTGCTTCTGGCCCGTCTCCGGGTCTGTCATCTCCTTCGGCGGGCGGCGCGCGGCCGTCAGTACTTCGCCGTCCAGGCCGCTCAGGCCCACGGGCAGCACGCCGTGCTTGCGGATGGCGGCCAGGATATCGGTGTTGATGCTGCCGGCGAAGACCATCTTGGCCATCTCGAGTGTGGCGTCGTCGGTGATGCGGCGGCCGGCGATTTTCTCAGGCTTCACGCCCATCTTGTCGCTGACTTCGTCCAGCTGCGGCCCGCCGCCGTGGATGACGATGATGCGGATGCCCAGCTGGTTGAGCATCGCGACGTCCTTGGCGAACAGGTCGAGCGCGTCGGGGGTCTTGGCGATCTCGCCGCCGACCTTCACGACGAACACCTTGTCGCGGTAGCGCCGCAAGTAGGGCAACGCATTGAGCAGAACGGCCACGTCGTCCATACCGTCACCAATCCCCAATCGTCCAACAAAGGCGGGTTGCAGAAGGGGGGCAATATACTCGGAATGGCGCGGGGCTACAGGGCCAGCCGGGTCCCCCGCATTGTCGAGGAGCCGCCATGCAGGTAGAAGAAGCGACCATGAAGATCACAGCCGAGTTCGAAGCCGAGCTGAAAGAAACCGCACGCAAGCTGCGCATCGAGGTCATCCGCATGCTGGCCAAGGCGGGCAGCGGGCACCCGGGCGGCAGCCTCGGCATGGCGGACATCTTCACCTGCCTGTACTGGGGCGGCTTCGTGCGCCATGACCCCAAGAACCCAAGCTGGCCCGAGCGCGACCGCGTGGTGCTGAGCAACGGGCACATCTGCCCGATCCTGTATGCCGTGCTGGCCGAGCGCGGCTACTTCCCGCACGAGTGGCTGTCCGAGCTGCGCCAGCTGGGCGCGCACCTGCAGGGCCACCCGGCCATGCAGAAGACCCCGGGCGTCGAGCTTTCCACCGGCAGCCTGGGCCACGGCGTGTGCGGCGCGCTGGGCATGGCGCTCGCCGAGCGCCAGAGCAAGCGCGACACCCATGTGTGGGCGCTGGTCGGCGACGGCGAAATCGAGGAAGGCCTGCCCTGGGAAGCCTTCATGGCCGCCAGCCATTATAAGGCCGACAACTTCACGGTGATCATCGACCGCAACGACGCGCAGATCGACGGCACCACGGAGTCGGTCATGAGTCTCGAGCCGCTGGACAAGAAGATGGAAGCCTTCGGCTTCCACACGCTGGTGATCGACGGCCACAACTACGCCGAGATCCTGTCCGCCATGCACGAGGCCAAGAACCACAAGGGCAAGCCCACCTGCATCATCGCCAAGACCGTCATGGGCAAGGGCGTCAGCTACATGGAAAAAGACGGCTACAAGTGGCACGGCAACACGCCCAACAAAGAGCTCGCCGAGAAGGCTCTCAAAGAGCTGGGCGCGTAGGGGCGGCGCTTGCGTCGCCCGCGACGGGCCTTCAATCCGCAGGCGCGGTGAGCTGCGCCCCTACTTCACGTCGAAGTACTTGGCCAGGGCGGGCTCTGTGATCAGCGGGGCCAGGTACTCGTCGCTGAGGATGCGGCCGCGGTTCAGGTAGCCTTCCTCGAACGCCTGCTGCAGGTCGAGCACGGCCAGGGCGCGCAGGGCCTTGGCGCGCTGGCCGGAGTATCGCCGGGCGAGGATGGCCTGGCCGCGCGCCTTCAGCACGTAGTCGGCGGGGTAAATCCAGGTCACGATCTCCTCGTACTGCGAGGCCTCGACGTTGAAGAGCGAGATCCAGATGTTGGGGTCGCGGTCGGCCAGGGCCAGGATGCGTCCCAGGTCGAAACGCCGGCGCACGGTGGGCACACCGGTCAACGAACTCAGCAGCGTGGGGTAGATCCTGGCGTCTTCGGCCCAGTTGGCCAGCGTGGGCCGATACTCCTTGGGCAGCAGGCCGGGGTTGTCCTCCAGGGGCTTGACCACGTGCGCGGCCTGGTCGAAGCGTCCCAGCATGGTTAGTCCGCGGGCCATGAACAGCGTGTTGAGCGGCGGCGCGTCCTGACCAAACTGCGCGTCAACAGCGTCGCACATGTCGATCAATGCCTGGTACTCGTGGTCCCGCAGCAGAACGCCCGCGGCCTGTGCCATAGTGGCCGTGCCGTTTGCGACGTTCTCAAGCAGCGCGGCCGAAACCAGGCTTCGCATGCGGTCGAACTCGCCGGTGCTGGCGGTGAGCTCGGCCTCGATCAGGTCGATGGCCGAGTTTTCGAGCCCGCTGCTGGAGCGGCGCATGGCGTCCATGTGGTTGATCGCGGTTTTGTAAGCGCCCTGGCGCACGTAGACGCGCAGCAGCAGCTTGTGGGCGTCGGCATAGCGCGGGTTCAGCTCAATGGCTCGCTTCAGGTCCGCGATCTCAAGTTCGGCGGTTTCGGCCTCGGCGGCGGCGTCGCGTTCATCGGCGGAATGGAAACGCAAGCCGGCGCGGGCGTAGTAGCCGCGGGGGTCGTAGCTGAACTGCTCGATGAATCGGTTCCAGTCGCGCAGACCCAGACGGTCGCGCTCGGTAAGCGGGCGGTCGCCCTGGCGGGTCTGCAGCCAGGTCAGGATCGGCAGGTTGGCCTTGAGTTCGCGGGCGCGACGCAGGTAATCCCGTGTTTCGCCGCCGCCGTCGCCCGCACCCTGATCGATGATTGCCAGCAGGGTATAGACCTCCCACAGGGGAGGTCCCTCGCGCTCGATTTCAGCCATGCGGCGCGCCGCTTCCGCCTGGGCCCGCATGTATTCGAACCCGGAGGTGTTGCGGAACGCGTCGCCCAGGTCCAGCAGGATCTGGGCGATGCGCGCGTAGTAGCTGCCGGGTTCGGCGGCGTCCTTCACGGGCTGGAAGCGGCGGAACACTTCTTCAAAGTTGGCCGGAATGCCCTCGCGCAGCGCCTTCTGCTGGAAGTCATACATCGCGTAGGCCATCAATGCCTCGACGTGCCCGCGGCCTGTCTGGCTGGCGGTCAGGGCGTCGGCGCGTTTGAAGTGGTACAGGGCGTCGGTGTCGTAGCCCAGGTCGGCGTACACCTGCGCCAGCTCCATGTGCGCCTCCACGAAAGTGGGATCGAGCTGCAGCGCCTGCTGGAAGCTTTCCACGGCCTGGCGCCAGCTTTGCGCGCGTTTGCCCCAGTCGGTGAAGCTGGCGCTGCGCGAACGCAGGTCCGCGCCCTTGCTGTAGGGAACAAAGGCTGCGTTGCGCGCGGCCAAGGCCTCGGATTCACGGCGCTCGCGCTCGAGGGCCTCTTTCTCGAGCTGCGCGACGCGTTCCGCTTTTTCCTTGGCCGCCACTGAGGCGCGGCGCAGGTCAGCCTCGGCATCCAGTTGCCGCTTCATAGCCTCCTGCTTCGCCTCCACGGCCAGGCGGGTCTGCTCCGCGTCGTCGGCGCGGTCGGCGGCCACCTTGGCGCGCACGGCGGCGAACACCACGCCGCCCAGCAGCATGAAGAACAGCGCCAGTGTGACGACCGCTGCGCGGGTGGGGTTGCGGCGCGCCCACTTGTTGAGCGCGGTGAAGGGGTTGTCGCGGTGGGCGCTGACCGGCTGGGCCGTCATGTACGCCTCGACGTCGCGACGCAGATCAGCCACGCTGTGGTAGCGCAGCTCGCGCTGCTCATTCATGGCGCGCATACAGACGCTGACCAGCTCGCGCGGAAACCTGCGCCCGCGCTCGATGCCCAGTGGGCCGAAGGCGCGCTTCAGCCGCTCGTCTTTCAGAACCTTGTCGAGCTTCGCCCTGGGGTGCAGCAGGGCGTGACCTCGCGCTTGGTCAAGCGCGTCGGTGATGTTCGCGGCCAAATAGGGCGGAACCAGGCACAGCAGCTCGTACAAGATCGCCCCCAGGCAGAAAATGTCCGTGCGCGGGCTCAGCTCGCGCACGTTGCCGTTGGCCTGCTCAGGCGCCATGTACGCCGGGGTGCCGCTTATCGTGCCCTCGCGCGTTTCACGCGAGTCTTCGTCGGCTGCGCCGAGGCTCACATCGAGCGTGAAACTGGCCGTCTCGCTGGCCGGCAGCTTCTGGCTGCCGGCCTTTGCGGGCGCGCCGATCTGCTTGGCGAGGCCCCAGTCCATCACCAGCACCTCGCCGAACTGGCCGACCATGATGTTCTCGGGCTTCAGGTCCCGATGCAGGATGCCGCGGTTATGGGCGAAGTCGATCGCGTCACACACCTTCAACAGGATGGTCAGCAGCTTGCCCAGTGGGAACTCGGCGTGGGTGGCCGCGTGGCCCTGGCGCAGCTTGTCCATGATCTGGCGCAGGCTGCGGCCCTTCACGCGCTTCATGGTGAAGTAGACGCGGCCCTGGGAATCGAGGCCAAGCTCGTGTACCGGCACGATGTTCGGGTGCTCGAGCCAGCCCGTAAGCTGCGCCTCGCCGATGAAACGGTTGACCGGGCCGGTGTCGAGGGGCGAGCCGCTGTCACTGTCTTTCTTGCGGGTGTCGCGCAGCAGCACTTTCATGGCGACGCGGCGGTCGAGGTCGTTGTCCTGCACCTCCAGCACCGCACCCATGCCGCCGCGGGCAATCTCGCCGATCACCTTGTACCGTTCGGAAATGTGGTGACCGTGGGCGAGCTCGTCGCGGTGTTCCTCCGCGGCCTTGCGTGCTCGTTCTTCGGATACGCCGTCCAGGTCGATCAGCGTGCTGCCGCCCTCGAAGAAAGCGCTGACGCCGGAATCACCCACTCGCTGCATGGACGCCATGGAATCGAGGACCAGGAAGTCGTTGTCCTCGGTGGTGGCGCGCGCGGTTGTGGCGTTCTCGTTCATGGCCTTCGTCCACGGGTTGGTCCCGCGAGCAGGGCAATTCTAACGCCCGGCATCTTTAACCCACGATACAGGTTTATGTTGTAACGATTCCGTAAACGCCGGACCGAACATTTTACGAGGGCTCGGCGATTTGCGCAGCCCATGGCTGCTGAACGGCTTGCGCCACGAAAACATGAGAAGTGCTGCCAACTACGGCTTGGCCTATCCAGCAGTTCGCAGAGGTTTGAGCTTTCGACGACGGGGACAGTCCCCAACTGCGGGACAGTCCCCTATCCCAGGTACTGCTTCATCAGCGCCTGGAAGGCCTCGTCTTCCTTGATGTTGTCCCACCAGTTCTGGTTCAGTGCCCAGTTCGGGTCCACATGGTCTTCCAGCGCCTGCTTCAGCTGCTTCAGCGCTTCATCCTTGTTGCCCAGGCCCAGCTCCGCGCGGGCGAGAATCACCCGGGCCGCGCCCAGCTTGGCGTCCAGGCCCAGCGCCTTATTGGCCCACTCCTTGGCTGTCTCGTACTCGGCCAGTTCCGCGCGGCACTGGGCGACCATGTAGGGCATGTACTGGTTCTGCGGCGCCAGCTTGGCCACCTGCTCGAAGGCCTCGGCCGCGAGCTGCCATTCGCCGAGGTCGAAGTGGCTGATGCCCTTGCGGTACCAGGCGTTGGGGTTGCGTGGGTTCAGGGCCACGGCCTTGCCGGCGTGCTCGGCCGCGAGCTGCTTCTTGCCGGCGTCGTAGTAGGCGCTGGCGATGTTGCTGTGGGCGCCGGCGGAATTCGGGTTCAGCTTGAGCGCCTCAAGCAGCTTCTCGATGGCCTCGGCCGAGCGCCCTTGGGCCTGCAGCGCGGTGCCCCAGTACTCCCAGGCCGGGGCGAGCTGCGGGTCCTGCACGGTGGCTTCCTTGAAGCCGGGGATGCAGCGGTCGTAGTCGCCCAGCAGCAGCCAGCATACGCCCAGGTTCAGCCAGGTGTAGGCGTCCGTGCGTTCGACGCGCAATGCCGCCTCGTAGCTTTCGATCGCCAGGCGGTGCTGGCCCTGGTTGCTGCGCGCGTTGCCCAGCGTCTTCAGCGCCAGCGCGTTGGCGGGGTCAACCTCCAGTGTGCGCTTGGCGGCTTCTTCGGCCTCGGCAAAGCGGCCGAGTTCGACCAGCAGCGTGGCCACGAAGTTCAGGCCCTGCAGGCTGCGCGGCGCGAGCTCGACGTACTTGCTTGCCGCGGTCAGCGCGTCCTGCGTGCGGCCGAGGCCAAACAGCGCGCGCGACATGGCGCGCCAGCCGTCGGGTGCGTTCTCCTTCAGCTTGATGGCCGCCTGTGCCGCCTTGAGCGCGTCGGCGTCGCGCCCGATCTCGTGCAGCAGGTCCGAGGCCACGGACTTGGTGAAGGCGTCCGGCGCCGGCAACGCGTCGGCCTTGTCGGCGGCGATGCCGGCGGCTTCGCGGTCGCCCAGTGCCAACTCGGCGCGGCCGAGGTTGACCCAGCCCAGCACGTTTTCCGGGTCGAGTTCCGTGACCTTGCGTGAGGCGTCGCGCGCCTCGGGGCGCAGGCCCAGCTCGTTGGCCGCCGAGGCGCGGTTGACCCAGGAGTCGATGTGGCCGGGCTCGACCTCGTTGGCCATGCGGAAATACTCGATGGCCGCGGCCGGGTTGTCCATCAGCAGCAGGATGGTGCCGGCGCGGAAGTGGCCCATGGCGCGCTGCGGCTGCAGCTCGACCACACGGCGGGCGTGCTCGAGCGCTTCGCTGTAGCGGCCGAGCATCTGCAGCGAGGTGGCCAGGTTCTGCAGGCCCTGCCAGTCGTCGGGGAACAGTTCGAGCGACTGGGACTGCAGCTCGACGGCGCGGGCGTAGTTGCCGCGTTCATGCTCGACCAGGCCCAGCACCTGCGCGGCGAAGGGCGAGGGCGGCACGCACTCAAAGCCGCGGGTTGCGCTCTCGAAGGCTTCGTCGAGGCGCCCCATGCGAAGCAGCACGCGCGCGCGGCTGGCATGGGCGACGCCGTCCTGGGGCGCGATTTCGATGGCGCGATCGGTGGCGGCGAGGGCGTCGTCGAACTGGCGGCGGTCCTCGTGGGCGTGGGCCAGCAGCAGCCAGGCGTGGTGGTAGCGCGGCTCGAGCTCGAGTGCTTTCTCGGCGTGCTTCTGCGCGTCCGCGTACCGCCCCAGAGACAGGCTGATATGCGCCAGGTTGTTGTACGCGGCCGGGCGGTCCGGCTGCAGCTCGAGCGAGCGCTCGATGGCCTGAAGCGCTTCTTCGTCGTGGTCGGCAGCGTACAGGCACAGGCCGTGGGCCGCCCAGGCGTGCCACGATTCCGGCGCGGCTTCGGTGGCGGCACTGGTGAGGGTGATCGCCTCATCGTGCTTGCCCAGGGTGCGCAGCACGGCGCTGAGGTTCAGCTTGGCGGTGTAGTTGCCGGGCGCGAGCTCGATGGCGCGGCGCAGGTCGAGCTCGGCGTCGCGGTAGCGATTCAGGCTGAAGCGCACGTTGCCGCGCTCGGTGTAGATTTCGGCCTCGCGGTTGCTGCGCGCGAGCGCGGTGGTGAACAGCTCCTCGGCGCGGGCCGCGTCGTGCAGCGGGTTGACGGCGCGGTCGTCGGGCGTCATCTCGCAGCCCAGCACGTAGCCTTCCAGGTACCAGGGCTCCCACAAGGAGTCGTCTTTCGCGCGGGCCTGCTGCGCGAACTCCAGCGCCCGCTGCATCTCGCCTTTCAGCAGCGCCAGCATGCCCCTGCCCACCAGCACGTGCGGGTCGTTGGGGTCCAGCTCGGCGGCCTGGCGGTAGTAGTCGGCGGCCGCTTCCAGGTCGCCTTGCACGTCGCGCACGAAGTTGCCGGCGTACACCAGCGCGCGCGGGTCGCCCTTGCTGGGGCCCGCGGCGGTGAGGCGGCTGGTGCGTTCGTAGAACTCAAGCGCCTGCTTGTCGCCGAAGAAGTGCAGCAGCTGCGCCAGCGCGAACACCGGGTCAATGTATGTTTCGTCGGTCCGCACCGCTTTGCGCAGAGAGCCCTCAGCTGAATCGCGCGCGGCCTTGCGCACGTCACCGGCCGCCATCTGGCGCGCGCGGGAGGCCTGCTCGGCGCCGGCGCGGTACAGCGCGGTGGCCTCGGTGCGGCGCTTGAGCGCGGCCTCGCGCTGCAGGGCGGCGTCCTTGAGCTCAGTCTCGGCCTTGGCGCGCTTGTCGGCCTGCTGCTCCGCTTCCTGGCTGGCTGCCACCAGCTCCCGCTGCTGCTGCACGGCCTGCTGCCTGGCCTGCGCCACGATGAACATGATGGTTGCCACCGCCACCAGCAGCACGGCCGCCGCGGCGGCGCTGCTGATGCTGAGCGTCGGGTGGCGGCGCACCCACTTGGCCATGCGCACGGTCAGCACGTCGCGATGCACGCTGACGGGCCGCCCGGCGATGTAATTCTCGACGTCTTCCTTGAGCGCGCGGGCCGTGGGGTAGCGGTCTTCGCGGTGCTTCGCGAGGGCGTGCATGGCGATGGCCGCGAGCTCGGGCGGGATGCGACCGCCGGGCAGGCGGCCTAGCCGCGCGCGCAGCTGCTCGTCGTCGGCCACGCGCTCGAAGGGCGTCAGCATCTGGCCGCGCGCCGCCTG
>JACKIE010000006.1 GCA_020638635.1 Planctomycetota bacterium | reverse complement strand
GACCGTGCAGCAGACCACCGCGGGCCAGCCCCGCAAGTTCCGCTAGCACGGAAGGAAACGCCATGGACCAGGTGCTCAACAGGCTGTCCGAGTGGAAAGAGAAGATCCTCTTCGGCGTCGTCGTGCTGGCCACGCTGCTGATCGTGCTGAAGGCCCGTCCCATCGGCGGCAGCATCGTGGACATAGACGCCGAGCAACGAAAGGCCGCAATCTCGGCCGCGGGCATCGACCAGGCCCAGGCTGAGAAGGTGATTACCAAGCTTGAGAAGCCCCCCGAGTGGACGCCCGTGCAGCTTGACAGCTTGCGGATCGAGCGCCCGTTCTATGAGGCGGAGGACGACTTCAAGGCGAACAAGCCCACGGGCTGGAGCCTTTCGCAGGAGACCTACGAGAGCCTGCCTCCCGTGCAGCTGAGTCTCCCGGGCTTCAGCTCGCTGCCCGACTACGACATGCCGGCGGGGCTCCGGCCCGGTCTTTCGCAGGCGCAGGCATACGTGCCTCGCGACGAACGCCCCGTCTCATTGACCCGCGAAACCAGTTCGGAATTCGACTGATGCGATGTTTGCTTGCCATGCTGATTCTGCTGCTGGCGCCCTCGGCGCTGCTGGCGCAGATATCGATCGATGAAAAACCACGGCGTTACCTGGTGGTGCGTGTGGACGGCGCCGCCCGGGACTGGGAAGTCCGTCCCATCCGTATCACCAATAAAGGCGGCTTCACCCTGCCCGGCGCTAGCGAAGGCGACTTCAAGACCGACGTCGAGCGCTGGGAGCGCACCGGGTTGCCGAAGCGCTACAACACCCGGCTATGGCGCGCTGCCGCGGCCAAACTGCTGCGCAACGGCAGCGACCCCGTGGAAGGCGCGAAGTTCTACTTCTATGCCATCAACCCGCGGCAGCCGCGCGCCGAGGGCGTGGTAAACCTCGTGGACGAGCGCAAACACATCTTCTGGGTGCCCGCCGGCAGCGTCGAAGTGAAGGGCTATCCGCAGACCTGGGTGGATGTCTACGAGGCGTTCGTGACCCGCCAGGAAGGCGAGGCGCGACAAACCGCGGTCAAGCAGTGGGAGGAAGCCCACCGCGACATCATCAAGAACGTCGAGAACAGCGACGAGGGTTTCACGCAGGAAGAACGCAATGAGTTTGCGCGCTTCTACCAGTCCCAGTTCGTGTGGGTTCGAAACAGCAACCCCAAGCTGGCGGGCATCTACACCGAGCTGGCGAATTTCCACCACGAGCGCAACAACCTGGATGCCGAACTCAGCACGTATCTCGACGCCCTGCGCGCCGGTGTGGAGAGCCCGGACCGCGAGGTGTTCGCGCTCACCGTCGGTCGCATCTTCGTGAACCGCCTGAACCTGCACGGCGAGGCGATTCCCTACCTCGAGATGGCCCGCAACCACAGCGAGGCCCTGTACCTGCTGGCGCGCTGCCGCCTCGAAAGCGGAGAGTACGAGCCGGCCCGCAATGAGCTCAATGCCCTGGTCACCGCCCTGCAGGCGGCGGACGGTTCGCTGGTCCTGGAGACCAGCGCTGAGCAGGAACTCGGGCGTGCCTGGCTGACGCTGGCCGAGCTCGAGTTCAAGCAGCTCAATTACGCGGCTGCGAACGACGCGATCGGCAGGATCGCTTCGGGCAATCCCAGCTACGACGCAGCCCAGGTGCTGTTCTGCGCCATGCTGCTGCAGCGCGGCGAGCCGCGCCGCGACGGCGACAAGAGCGACCAGCAGAAGATCCGCGACGTGCTCAAGAACCTGAGCTTCTGGCAGCGGGCGATGCAGTACGCCAACCCGGGCGCGGGCGACTTTCCGCTCGATCCGCTCATGGCAACCGCCATGGTGCTGTACGCCCAGACCGACACCCAGTTCTTTTCGCCGCGTCCCGACAAGGGGGACCGCAAACCCAGCGCGGAAGCCCTGCGCTTCCTTGAAGCCGCCAAGGCTCTCGATCCCCTGAGCGCTGAGCCACACTACGCCGAAGGCCGCCTGTACCAGCGGCTGGGCCTGTTCCCCGAGGCGCTGGCAGCTTTCCAGGCCGGGCTTGACGTGGATCCGCGCCACATACTCCTGAACTTCGCCATGGCCGACCTGAACTTGAAGGCAGGCGTGCTCAGCGTGGCCAAGGATCACCTGGGCCGCTGCCTCAAGTACGCGCCCGACTTCTACCCCGCCCATGCCCTGCTGGGCGAAATCGGGCTCGGCGAAGTCGAGCGTGTGCGCAGCGCGCTGCTTCTGCGCATGGCAGCCGGTGAAGCGGTTGACTACGCCGGCGAGATGGTGCCGCCCATGAAGGAAGCAGCTGCTTTCTTCACCTCGGCGCTCGCCATCAATGGTCGCCAGCCGGCCGCAAAGCTGGCGTTGGCGACTCTGATGCTTCAGCTTTCGGAGGTCGCGCCGCTGACGGTGGCCGACCGCGGCGACGCCGAGGGCGTGCGAAAGGCCTATCTGTCAAAGGCGCGCGACCTGTCGGGTGAGCTGATGGACGAGCTGCAGCGGTATTCGGAAGTGGAGCACCCCCGAAAACTCACGGAGCGTGAACAGGCGCAGTTGCCCAGTCTTGCGTGCTACAACGTGAATGCCTACGCGCTGTATGCGATGGGGGACCACCAGGGCGCGCTGGCTGTTTTCCGCCGGCACATTGAACACGCGCGCGACCAGAGGTTTATCCCCGACCCGACCATGCGCAAGGAGTACGAGGCTTCGGCGGCGTTCGGCTACGCGACAGAATGGGTCCAGCGCATCGAACAGAACCAGCGCCAGTTTTTCGAGATCGACGATTTCGCCACAGACAGCACGCCCAATTTCTACGGCAACTGGATCATTCCTCTGCGCCTCAAGCCCGACCAGGGATTCGTCGAGGGCACGATGATCCGCGGAGGCAAGCTGAAGCTCGCCGTGAACCAGAAAGACTCCGGCGTCATCAGCCGCTTCGAGGTCGAGAAGCCGCACGCGTCGCTCACCACCTTCGAAGCCGAGCTTCCGCGGCTTGGCGACGCGCCCCTCGACTTCGGGATCTACATGACCAAGGTCAACAAGTCCTCGGCGGGCAAAGGCACCGAGGCCGACCCGAAAGTCAGCATCTTCCTCGGCGTTGATTCCCAGGGGCGGGTCTTCTGGGAAACCCGCAAGTATGACGTAAAGGATGGCGCCAGCACCGAAAAGCGTCTCGAGTACGGCCTGCTGGACATCACCGAATACGGCGGTCGGCCCCTGGGTCCCGACGACAAGCTAAGTCTTGGGCTGCGCCGTCAGTACAGCAGGGACATGAGCGATGTCGATTACATCGCCATCGTCAACGGCTGGGAGATCAAGCTGCCGGTCAACGGCAGCGAAGACGACAAGCTGCACTCTGCCGAACTTGTGCGCGTGGACTTCCACTCCAGCGTCACGGCGGTGCACTGCGGATTCTTCACCCGCGCGCTGACCGGCGTGAAAGCGACTATCGAGGTTGAAAGCGTCAGGTTCGTGTACGACAGCGGCCTGGTCAGGAAGAAGTAGCCATGCGCCGATACCGCAGCGGTTTCACGCTCATCGAGATCCTGGTCGTGGTCGGGATCATCGTGCTGCTTGCGGCCGTGTTGCTGGTCAGCTTCAGTGGTGTTTTCAGCAAGAGCAAGGAAGCCCAGACCAAGGCCACCATCGAGACGCTGAAGTCGAACGTGGAAAGTTTCCAGTCGCGCTGGGGCCCGCCGCCGCCCTGCAGCCTGCAGGAGTTGGGGCAGCTGGTCGGCTACCCCGCGCTCACCGAGCCGAACCAGGACAACGTGGGCATAGAGGCGCTGGTGCTGGCACTGCGCAGCAGGAAGGAACAGGGACCGTATCTCGACGGTCCGCTGTTCCAGGATGACAAGCGCCGCGTAAATCTGGACTTGGACACGGTGCTCGAGGATGCAACGCTTCCGGAGAACCTGGACATTGAGGAGGGCTCGTCACGCGACCTGTTCGAGATCGCGGACGCCTGGGGTAATCCCCTAGTCTATCTCGACATCAAAACCGTGCGCGCCGGCAACTTCCAGTACGAGGTGACCCTCGCCGACGGCAGCTCAAGTCGCATCGACCCCACCGAATGTCAGAACGCCCTGCGGCACCCCGTCACCGGCCAGTATCCCACCGGCTACGTGATCTGGAGCTTCGGCGAAGATGGCATCAACCAGTACGGCCTCGGCGACGACATCACCAGCTGGCCGAAGTACGAGTAGGGGCCGCCCCATGTGGCGGCCCGCGGGCGGGCACACGGGTCCGCCCGGACGCCCCCACTTCCTGACAGCAATCCGCATTCACTCCACTTGCTCGCTTGCTTGCGCCCGCGCGCCACAATCGCGCCATGGCGCATTACCGCACCATCCTGGGCATCGACGAGGCCGGCCTTGGCCCCATCCTGGGTCCGCTCACGCTGGGCTATGCGGCCTTCACGCTGCCGCAGGCCATGACACCTTCCGGTGTGCTGGCGCTGGACATGTGGCAGGCGCTGGGCTTCGGCCGCGAGCCCGCCGAGCGCAGAAAGCGCCCCGTGGTGTGCGACAGCAAGAAGCTGTATTCGCCGGCCAAGGGCCTGCTCGCCCTTGAGGAAGAACTGCTGGCTTGGGCCGCGCTGGCCGGCCACGACCTCGCCGATTTCACGGCCTTCCGCGCCGCCTTCGCACCTTTGTCGCGCGAAAAGCCCGAGAACTATGACTGGTACACCAAACCGCCGCAGCCTTTCCCGCTCGAGGCCGGCGCCGACCGCGCCGCGTTGCGCGGGCAGGCCATCGGTCGCGCACTGCAGGCCGCGGGATTCGGCCTGGCGGCGCTGGGCGTCGCGCCGATCTACGAGGGCGAGCTGAACCGGCTGATCCAGCGCCTGGGCAACAAGGCTCGCGCCGAGTTCGAAGGCATCGCGCGCATCATCGGCCCGCTCTGGGAGAAGCACCGGCAGCTCGCGGTGGTGTGCGACCGGCAGGGCGGCCGTACGCGCTACGGCCGCGCGCTGGCGGCGCAGTTCCCGGAGGCGCAGATCGAGATCTTCACCGAGGAGAAGGAGATCAGCACCTACGAGCTGAGCATCCCCGAGGTGCAAGGCTGCCCGCGCATGTTCATCGCGTTCAAGGAAAAGGGCGAAAGCGAGCAGTTGCCGATCGCGCTGGCCAGCATGGCGGCCAAGTACATGCGCGAGCTGACCATGCACCAGTTCAACGCCTGGTTTCATACCTATGATGCCGAGATCAAACCCACAGCCGGCTACTACCAGGACGGCAAACGCTGGCTGAGCGACACCGGGGAGCTGCGCCGGAAAATCGGCGTGCCGGATGAGAGGCTGATCCGGAAGAAGTAGGGGCGCCCTGGTCGAACAGCAAATTACCAATAACCAATTTTCAATTACCAATGCCTCGGCGTTCGGGATCAATTGGACATTGGCAATTGGTTATTGGTAACTCGCTGTTCTCCTGCCGCCTGTCGCCTGCCGCCTTGCGCACTGCGCTTCCATCTTCGATTATCCCTGCATGGGGGTCCTCAAGGGCGATCGGCTTACCAAGCGTTTTGGCGGGCGCACTGTGGTGCGCGGCGTCAACATTGAGGTTGGCGCCGGTGAGATCGTCGGCCTGCTGGGGCGAAACGGCGCCGGCAAATCCACGACCTTCAAAATGCTGATGGGCGTGCACCGGCCCAACGGCGGCCAGGTGATCCTGGACGGCAAAGACGTCACCCGCATGCCCATGTACAAACGCGTGCGCCACGGACTCGGCTATCTGCCCCAGGACGACACCTACTTCGCCAAGCTAACCGTCGAGGAAAACCTGCTGGCCATCCTCGAGACCACCAGCATGCCGCGCCCCGAGCGCAGCAAGCGGCTGGAAGAACTGATCGACGAGTTCGGCCTGCACAAGATCCGCACCAACCCGGCCGGCGCCTGCAGCGGCGGCGAGAAACGCCGGCTCGAGATCGCGCGCACGCTGATCGGCAACCCCAAGGTGATCCTGCTCGACGAGCCGTTTGCCGGCGTTGACCCCATCGCGATCCAGGACTTGCGCGAGCTGGTGGCCGGCCTGGTGCGCAAGAGCATCGCCGTGCTGCTGACGGACCACAACGTGCGCGAGGTGCTGCCCATGACCGACCGCAGCTACATCATCGTGGACGGCCAGGTCATCAAGGAAGGCCCGCCGCGCGACATCGCCGACGACCCCGTAGTGCGCAAGGAGTACCTGGGCGAGCGCTTCAAACTCGACACCGAGCTGATGCGCGCCGACGAAATCCGCAAGCGCGGACCCCTGTGATTTTGGATTAGCCAGGCGGCGCAGATGCCTGCATCTGCTTCAGATAGCGGATTCACGCTCCTACACCCTTCCAATCCAAAATCCAAAATCCAAAATCAAAAATCACCTAACGGGGCAGTTACATGGCCGGTCACAGCAAGTGGGCGAACATCAAGCACCGCAAAGCCGCGGTGGACAAGAAACGCGGCAAGATCTGGAGCAAACTGGCCCACGGCATCATCGTGGCCGCGCGTCTGGGCGGCGGAGACCCCGAGACCAACAACCGCCTCGCCGACGCCATCGTTGAGGCGCGCAAGGAAAACATGCCGGCCGCCAACATCGACCGCGCCATAAAGCGCGGCACCGGCGAGCTGGCGGGCGCCGACCCCGAAGAGCTGGTGTACGAAGGCTACGCGCCGGGCGGCGTGGCGATCATCGTTGAGGCCCTGACCGACAACCGCAAGCGCACCGCGCCCGACATCAAGCACGCCTTCGAGAAGAACGGCGGCAACCTGGGCCAGAGCGGCAGCGTGATGCACAGCTTTGACCGCAAGGGCATCGTGGTGATCGAAAAGGAAGGCGCCCCGCCCGAGGACCAGCTGTTGGAGATCGTGGCCGAGGCCGGCGCCGAGGACCTGGAAGCCGACGACGACGGTTTCACCGTCACCACCCCGGCCACGGCGCTGGAGCCGGTGAAGAAGGCCCTGCAGGCGAAGCAGATCGGCTGGATATCCGCGCAGCTCGAGTACCTGCCCCACCTGCGCAACGAGGTGGATGAAGAAACCGCGCGCAAAGTACAGAGGCTGGTGGACGCCCTCGAGGACAACAACGACGTCCAGAACGTCTACACTAACCACGAGCCACCCGAGTCCATGCTCGCCGAGCTGAGATAGCAGGGATCGCATCATGGCCGCCGAAATACTCACCATCAAGCTGACCGGCATTGCGGGCTTCTGCAAAGGCAAGGAGTTCGTGATCGAGGAAGGCGGCGAGGCGGTACTCGGCCGTTCACGCGACTGCACCATCCGCGTCGGCGACAGTGACGCGCCCGACCAGCCGGGCAAGGCAACGGCTGGCAAGGACGACCACCTGCACACCGTAAGCCGCCACCACGTGAAGATCAGCTTCCAGGGCGCGAAGGCGATCTACATCGAGGACCTGTCGAAACACGGCACGTTCCTGAACGGGCACAAGGTGGAAGGGCGCGACCAGATCATCGGCATGCGCAAGGCACCGATAGAGCTGCGGCTCGGCACCAACGAAACCTTCCGCATGGAGATGCTGCGCGAGCCGGCCAAGCTGAAGCCCAAGATCACGGTGAAACGCCGCGAGGCGTAACGACATCATCCGCCGTCGTACTGGGCTGTGTGCTGGGGCTGGGCCAGGCGGAGGTCTTCGAGCATGCCCTGCAGCACTTCGCGGGCGCGGGTGTAGCTGCTGAACTTGCCGGTCTTGTTGTTCACGTCCTCGATCGTCGAGTCGATCAAGCGGCGGAACTCCTTGTAGTCGTCGTAGCTCATCTCAGCCTCGAACAGCGCCTTGCTGTGGTAGCGCTCGAGACGGCCGCCGCTGGTGATGAAGGTGTCGAACTGTTCGCGGAACACGGCAAAGCGGTCCGGGATCAGTGCCGCGTCGCCCATCTCGCTGAGGATCGCGAGCGCGTTCATGCGCTCCGTCTCCAGCTCGGGGTCCATCCCACCGAAGTAGCTGACCATGGTCTCGCGCAGGTCGTTGTAGAACAGCTTCTTCACCAGATCGCGCATCTGGATAAGTCCGCCGGTGAAGCAGCCCAGCAGATACTTCACGTCGGTCTTCAGGTCGCGTCCCAGCTCGCTTCGCTCGCTGTTCAGTGTGACGCGGTAGCACGACATCAGGTCGCTGTGGCGCGCGGACAGCGAGGGGTCCACGCTGACCGCGGCCAGCCAGGAGTCCGCCCCGTCGCACACGGACTGCCACAGCACACGGGCAAGCATGAACTCCATGCAGCCGAAGCGGTACAGCTTTTCCGGCTTGTTCTTCACATAGTCGGCCACGTCGCCGCGCAGCTCCCAGTAGTTGCGATTGTCGCGCCCGCTGCGGTTCTTGGGATCCGTCAGCAGCTGCCACATCGCACCCATCTTCATGTGAGTGTTGACCCAGGCCCAGCTCGCCAGGTTGGTGACGCGTTTGCGGTAGGCCTCATAGTTCGCGTTGGCGACGTCATAGCCGTTCGACTTGGCATCACGGTACAGCTCGTTGGCCAGCGCTTCCTCAATGTACTGCAGCGCGGTCTGGTTGGTGGTGTCTTCGCCGAATGCGCCGGTGATCGCGCCGTACATGCGCATCGGCTCCGCGAAGCGCTCCTCGCTTCGCATCAGGGCGGCGGCGGCGTTCAACGCGTCGGCTTGCTCCCGCAGGCGTTTGATCTCGCTGCTGGGGTTGGTGTCGCCGAAGGCTGTGGCCAGCAGGTCGTTGGTCTCCTTGGCCTTGCCATCCTTGATCAGGTCGCGCGCCTGCAGGTAGGCCTCCACTCGCCCCATGGCCTGCCTTGCGGGCGCTGTAAGGTCGCCCGCGCCGAAGTACTCCTTGATCTTGCTGCGGGCGTTCTCCGGCTGGCCCTGCTCGATCAGCCGGTCGGCCTCGGCTACCACCTTCAGCACTTCGTGGTCCCTGATCTCGTTCAGCAGCGTGGTGGTGGTATCGTCCGCGCCGAACTCGTTGATGTAGGTCTCGATGCGGCCGCGCGCTTCGTCGGGCTTGTTGCTGGTCAGGTACGCGCGCACGTCGCGGGCCAGCTGCTCGTCGGGCTTGTCCTTGGATCCCCCGAAGATGGCAAAGCCGGCGATCAGCGCGCCCGCCAGGATCAGCGCCGCGACGATCACGGCGATCACGATGGTGCGCGAGCTGCTGGACTGGCTCTCGACCAGGGCGTCGAGCGTATCCTGGTAGCGGGTGAATTCCTTCTCGGCCACGTTGCTGAGCTCGAGCACGCGGGTTTTCATCTTCTCTTTGTCGATGTGCGTGCTGCGGATCACCTTCTGGTAGCGCTCGTCGCCTTCGTCCATGGCGACCTTGTAAAGCTTGATTTCCGTGCTTTCGGCACCCTTGGGACGGAACGCCTTCACGAAGCTGGTGGGCACTTCGGCCTTGTTCATGGCCAGGAAAACCGCCTCGGTGAAGTAGATTTCGTCTGGGTTGGTGGCCTTCTCGATCTTGGCGGCTACGTTGACCGGGTCGCCGAACACGTCGTTTTCGGTGACTGTGACCTCGCCGCTGTTGATGCTGACCTTGATGTGGATCTGCTCGGGCTCGGGCTTTTCGGCGTTGTACTTGCGCAGGGTGTGCTGCATGAACAGGCCGCACTGCACGGCGTTGGTGGGGGACTCAAAGGTGATCAGGAAGGCGTCGCCGATGGTCTTGACGATCTTGCCCTCGAAGTGGGCGATCACGGGCATCAGCAGCTCGTTGTGGGTATCGAGCCGCGACATCAGGGCTTCGCGGCTGATGGTCTCCGTGTGCTTGGTGAAGCCCGAGATGTCAGTGAACATCACGGTGAGGTTCTTCTGTGAACGCTGTGTGCTCATGGCTCGCTCGGCTCGGGTCAACAGTAGACGGTTCACAGTTGACGGTCGGTACTGCAAAACCGTGAACTGCCGACAGTAAACTGCAAACCGAGGGCACAATGTATCTACCCGAAGGCGCATTTGCACCCGTTCCTACACCGCTTACAGGCGCCGACGCAATCGATGCGGCCGCCCTGGGAAAGCACCTTGCGTGGCTCAAGGCCGAGGGGCTTGCGGGCGCCTTGATCCTGGGCACCAACGGCGAGTTTGCCTCATTAACTCTGGCCGAACGAAGAGCTGTGGCGGAGGCCGCCGCCCGGGCGGATTCGGGCCTGAAGTTGCTGCTGAACGTCGGGAGCTGTGCGCTGCCCGAAGCGCTGGAGCTGGCGGAACTGGGCGCCGGCCTGGGCTACGACGCGCTGCTGTGCCCACCGCCGTTTTACCACCGCAACGCGCCGGTGGGGGGATTGGCGGCGTTCTTTGGGCGCCTGCTGGATGCAAGCAAGCTGCCAGTGCTGCTCTATCATATTCCGCAAATGACCGGCATTGCCATCAGCGACGAGCTGCTGGACGCCATCGGCCCCCACGACAACCTGGCGGGCATCAAGGACAGCACGGGCGACGAGGACGAAATGAACCGTCTGCTGCCGCGCTTTGCACAGCGCAGCTACCTGGTCGGCAACGACAAGCTGGTGGCGAAGAGCTACGAGCTGGGTGGCAGGGGCAGCATAAGCGCCTGCGCCAGCGTGGTGCCGGACCTGGTGGTGCGCATCCGGAGCAAGCCGGACCAGCAGGCCAAGCTGAACAGCGTGCGCGGCATGCTGGAGAAGTTCGGCCTGGGCGGCGCCGTGAAGGCCATCCTGCGCAAGAAAGGCTTCGGCGACTACGCCACGCGCCCGCCGCTGAATGGCCTGGATGAAGCCAAGGCCGAGCAACTGTTCGGCATGCTGAACATGTTCGGCGCGATCAAGTGGTAGTGCGGATGCAGAATGATGAATTCAGGATTCTGGCTTCCTCTGGGTGCGCTCATTCTGAATTCCCAATCCTTAGTCCTGCACCACCGCCTTCTTGCAGTTGCTGAGGATCACCACCGCGTAGCCCGTGCCGTAGGGCTTGTGGTAGCCGTACAGCGGGTAGTCCCAGAAGCTGCCGTCGTCGTACTGTCCGGCCGCCACCAGCTCGGCCAGCTTGGCGCCGTATTTCGGTTGCAGTTCGTGCGGCAGGCCCAGCACGTTGCGCGAGGCGTAGTAGTGCCCGAAGTAGTAGTAGTACGGCGCTGTCGCGTACCAGGCCTCGTGCGGGAACTGGCGCCCGCGGCCGATCTCGATGAAGACATGGTCCTTGAAGAAGTAATCAAGCTGCTTCTGCAGCGTTTCGGGCGTGATGGTGCGGTTCCAGGTGAACAGCGCGTTGTCGCCCGACTGGCTGCGCCCCAGGCTGCCGCGCGGCCGGTTGGCGTCGCTCATGGGATAGTACATGTGGCCGCTGCTGTAGTAGTAAGCGCCGTTGGGGATGCGGTGGCGCTCGAGGTAATCGAGACCGATCTGGATGAAGTGGTCGCGGATCGGCAGGTCCACTGTGCGCGCGTCGCGCAAGGCGACCAGCGCGGCGGCGGTGGTGAAGGTCGTGCTGATGTCGCCGCTGGGGCGGTAGGTGCGCTGGCTGAAGTCGTAGTAGCCCCAGCCGCCGTCGAGGGCCTGGTGGTCGAGCAGGCGGCGCAGTTCGTGCTCGGCGCGTTTTTTCAGGCGCGGGCGCAGCTCCGTGAAACGCGCGTCCTGCATGGCCTGGCACAGGGCCTGCACCATGTAGGCGTGCGACCACACGTTGTAGAACGTGTCCATGGTGGCTCGCGGGGTGTCGGGCGCCTCGACCAGGTACTCGAGCGCGCGCGTCAACGCGCCGTCAATCTCTTCCGTGGGCGGCTGCATCATCAGGCCCATGGCGCAGAGGGCGGTGCTGGCGTTGCCCCACACGTGCAGGCTGTTGATGCTGCCGAGGTAGATGTCGTAGGGGCGCTCTTCCATGTACCCCCAGTCGCCCTTCTTCTTCTGGTTGTCGAGTATCCAGCGCACGGCCTTGTCGAGCTCAGCCTGGTGTTTCCACTCGAACGTTTCCGGCGCGGGCTGCGGCTGCACGGGTGCCTGCGCGGCGTTGCCGGGCGCGGGCTGGTTGGCCGCGCCGGGCTGGGCGGGCTTGCCGCAGGCGGACAGTGCCGCCAGGGCCAGGGTTGCCATCACGATTGTGGTCTTGCGCATGCAGGACTCCTGCGGCACTCCGTGGGGTCGCCTGGGTTCGCGGGCGACCCAAGGGCCGCCCCTACGGCAGGGCGACGTTCACCTTCTGGCCGGGCAGCAGCGCGCCGGCGCTGTTGTCCACCTCGATCACGGCTGTGACCATGCCGGCCTTGTTGACCACAAAGCCGATGGCCTTCACCACGCCGGGCGCCGAGGTCTCGCCGGCCTTCACGTTCACCTGGGTGCCGGCCTTGAACTTGTCGCGCGAGCCGGGCTGCACGTTGACATTCACGGTCAGCTTGCCGGTGTCCACGACGGTGGCGAGCACGGCCCCGCGCCCAAGCTTGTCGCCCACGCGAACGGCCTGGCTGGCGCCGTCGTTGTTGTTCCAGGCGCCGGCGGCCACCGCGCCGTCGTGGGGGGCCAGCAGCTTGAAGCGCCCGGCGTCGGCTTCCAGGTCGGCAAGCGCCTTGCGGGCGTCCTCCAGACCTCGCTGGGAGCGGATCAGTTTGCTCTGCAGATCCACATTGTCGCGGGTGACAGAACTGCTGACCCGTGCAAGCTCAAAGGCCGCCGAATCCCTGGCTGCGCGCAGATCTTCTTCGCGGCGGACGATGCCGACTTCCAGGAGGCGTTTGTGCTCTTCCTTGACCATCTCGTAGCGCTCTTTGCTGTTGGCAAGGCGGCGGCGTGAGCGGTTCAGCACGATGTCCTGGCTTTCCTTGGCCAGGTCGTTGCCCTGGTAGAGCTTCTCGAGCTGGGCGAGTTCCTCTTCCTGGTCCTTGATGTTGTTGTCGAAACTCTCGAGTCCCAACTCGGAGTTCCGGATGGTCTGTTGTTTCTGCACCTTCAGGAAGTACTCCAGGTCCTGCTCGGCGCGCTGGGCCGCGCGCTGCGTGCGCTCCAGTTGCAGCTTGTAGGATTCCTGCGCGGAGTTTGCGGCCTCTTGCATCAACTGCAGGGCCATTTCACTCAGCCGCACGTTCTCGCGGGCGCGCATAACGGCGTCTTCGTACTCCGGGGCGCTGACTTCGGCCACCACCTCGCCGCGCTTTACCGTCATGCCGGGGGCCAGCATCGATTTCAGCGTTAGTTCGCCGCCGTAGGCCTTGAGCTCCAGCTTCAGCTCGGTGGCTTGGGCCGGCTGCAAGCGGCCGCTGAGCGCTTCGGCTTCTCCGCGTTCTTCCTGTGCGATGGCGAGGCTGCTGAATGTCAGCAGCAGGAACAGTGCAGGTGCAAGTTTCCGCATTTCCGGCGTCTCCGGTTGGGTCAGGATCAGGTCAGGGAGTATAGATGAATACGCTTATACGCCCACGAGGCGCCGGACAAAACAGGCAGCAATCCGGGGTGGGAACTGTCCTGGGTTGACCGTCTTCGCGCGGTTGGGGACTGTCCCCGCCCTCGAGCCCGCATCAGCATTCCGCCCGTTTGAACAGCGAATTACCAATAACCAGTTTTCAATTACCAATGGCGTGTGCAGTGGCGCGGACATTCTTGTCCGCGATTGAAACTGCAACTGCTTGGGCCACGCGGGGGCGCGAAGGCGCTAAGTGTCCACTGCGATTCGACAGCTGCTTCCGTTCAGGGATGGATTTCAAACGCCAGGGCGCCAAGAACGCCACGGCCTTATCGTTGGTTGCAACGTTGCGGGCCAATCCGCGCGCCGCAACATTGGTGCCGCGGCACATCCTGGCGTCCTGGCGTTGTTTCCATGTCGGCTGGCCGATTGATCGACGAACGCCATTCAGCCCTTTGCGCCTCCGCGCCTCCGTGTGGCCTTCTGCGGTTGTTTCGCGTGGATTCGACGAAAGGGACAGTCCCTCACGCAGTGGCGCGGACATTCTTGTGGTTCAGTACTTTGCCATTAAACAGAACCGGCCCGCCGTGGCGGGCCGACTCTTTGGCGTGTTCCTACTTGTCGGGCGTTTCCGGGTTTACCGCCCCTCCGTCCTTCTTTTCCTGTGTGGTGGGATCGGCGTAGCCGTCACGCCAGCCGCCCTCGGTTTCGCCCAGGATCCAGAGCGCCAGGCAGGTACCGCACAGCTTGCCGAAACTGGGGTGACCCAGCCATGTGCCGTCATCTTCACGCACCAGCATCAGGGCCTTCACGCAGATCTCGTTGATCTGGTCGAAGTGTTTGCCGCCCACTTCCTTGGCTGCCAGCAGGGTGTGGTAGTGGCCGTACATCCAGTAGTAAGCCGCGTTGAAGTTGCGGTCAAAGTTGTGAGGCGAGCCGCCCTTGCCGGGCGGGTTGTAGTACTCCATACGCTTGACTGCATCCAGCTCGCCGCGGTACTTCACCCACTGGTCGATGATTTTCTTCAGCGTTGACTTGCTGCGGCGGAACACACCCATCCGGACCAGGGTCAGCTCGCAGATCGCGTTGCGGCCCTGGCAGCCTTTCACGTCCATGCCGATCTGTCCCATGCCCTTGCTTCCGCCACGGTACACGTAAGTCTCCAGCCCGCCGTTTTCCTTGTCCGTGACGCGCAGGTTGTTCATCAGGTTCGCGGCAGCCGCCATGGGCTCTTTCAGCACTCGGTTGAGGCCCTTGATTCCCATGTCGTGCTCGACATCCATCAGCACCAGCATCGCGGCACCTGTCGAGAAGCTGGGTGATTCGCCCATCTCGGGGTAGTAAGCCCAGCCGCCTTCCTCGGCGACGGTGTCTCCCGCGGTTTCCGGGGCCTTAGGCAGCTCGAACCTGACGTCTACCTCCTTGTTGTTGCGCATCATGGTGAAGGTGACTTCCTCACCTGCGCTGAGCGTGTAGTACACACGCACGAACAGGAAGTAGTTCGAGCAGTCCTGCCCGTTGATCTTGTTGATCAGGTCGCCTTTTTTCATGCCGGCCTTTTCCGCCGCGCCGCCGGCTTCAACGGAGCTGACGAACACGGTCAGGTTGCGGCGGTTGACGTCCAGGTCGGCCGTGAGATCGAACGGCTGCGGGATGGGCCTCGCGATCACTTCTGACTGCATCTCTTCGCCGTCGCGAACCCACTTGATGACGTAGGGTTTGCCGGCGGCCACCGTGCCGGCGAACTCGATCAGGTGGTCCATGCCCAGGATCGGGGTTTCGCCGATCCAGGTAACGCGATCTTTGTCCTTCAGGCCGGCCTCGGCGGCGGGGGAGCCGGGTGCCGGGTCGCCGTCCACCACCACGCCGTTGTCGTCGCCCTTGTCCTCCTCCTGGATGCCGAAATAGAACCAGCCCTCGGGCGCGCCGGTGGCCTCGACGCTGGCGGACTTCTTTTTGGACTTTTCGCCGCGCAGCACCTTCAGTTTCACCTTGTCACCGGGCTTGATGGTGCGCTCGATTTCGCGGAGCTGGTCGATGCCTGCGACAGCGTTGCCGTCCGCCTCGACGATGATGTCACCGACTTCGAGCTCGCCCTTGCAGGGACTGAAGGGGAGGAAGGACTCGACCACCGGGCCTTCGCCCACGCCGGGATTCACCTTCAGGCCCAGGTAGCCGGGCCAGATCTGGTCCAGCTGCACGTCCT
The DNA here is from genome assembly GCA_020638635.1 of Planctomycetota bacterium. Taxonomy (GTDB): domain Bacteria; phylum Planctomycetota; class UBA8742; order UBA2392; family UBA2392; genus JACKID01. Next base: position 185,364 of record JACKIE010000006.1, on the reverse strand, counting down.
TCTTGAAATCCTTGGCGCCGTCGCGGCGCACGCCGATGTTGATCTTCTGGCCGCCCAGGAAGCCGGCCTCCTGCATATAGAAGTCCAGCGCGTTCTCGACGCGCAGGCCCTCGGTTTCATAGATGCGGTCACCCGCGCGAATGCCGGTACGTTCGGCGGCGCTGCCGGGCAGGACCTTGAGTACCCTCGCGCCGCCGCGATACTCCTCGTCGGTCGGGGGCGCCAGCACCACGCCGAGCTGGCTGGGCATGGCGCTGTTCTTGAAGCGGCTGCTGATGCGCGTGCGGCGCTTACGCTCGAGGGCCGGGGCTTCGCTGTTGCTGAGCTGCAGCTTCAGCAGGCCCTGTACCATGCGGCGCGCCACGCTGCGCAACTCGTTCTTGAATTCCTCGTCGCTGGTGTTCATGTACTCCTGGTGCAGGAATTTCAGGCCCAGGGTGTAACGCCAGTTTGCGTACCACACGTTCAGGGGAAGCTTGCCCCGATAGACGCGGTCTATCACGAACTGGGCTGCACGCTTCAGCGCCGGTTCGATGCGTTCCGGGTTCACCTTGATGTGGCGGCGCAGGGCGTAGCCGGCGAGGCCCGTGGCGGCAATGGCGTCCACGGCCTGGTCGGCCGTCTCGGACAGCAGGCTGCCGGTCAGTACCACGTCCCAGGAGCCGTTTTCATTCTGCAGATCCAGCACGTAGTTCACGGCCTTCACGATTGCGCCGCGTACCTCAACGTCGCTGGGCAAGGGACCACTGAGGTTCAGGGGCGGGTCCGGCTGCCAGCCCGGGGGTAAAGTACCGCGAGCCTGGGTGGGCTGGATGCCGCTGCCGTTGCTGACGTCGAGCAATACGCCCATGGGCGTGCCCGCCAGCTCGGCCGGGTTGAAGGCCGGCACGTCGGGCAGGCTGGGCTGCGGCTCGGCCGCGACCTGCGGGGCAGGCTGGGCGGCCGGCGCAAGCGCTGGGTCGTTTGCGGAAGCGGCGAACAGCAGCAGTCCGCCGAAGGTCGCGGGCAGCAACCAGGTAAGTTTCATGCGGGCCCCCTGTGAGCAACAGCAAGTCAGTGTGAACTGGAGTCGGGACGGACCGGGTAATGACGTCATCCCGGAATACGAAGTTCCCGGGAATGCGACGAAGTTTTTCCGTCAGGACGGAAGGTGAAACGAAACCCGAGTTTTCAGCCCAACACCTAAATGCACCTTGGCCAACAGTTTAGCCAGTTTGGGACACACAAACAGGGAAACCCACCCGCCATACGCCACCCCGCAAAGGTCAATGTGACACTTGCCAATAGGCGAAGGTTGCGGTCCGGGGCTCCTTCAACTGTCGGGCAGGAGCGACGCGATGAGGGTCCGTGTAAGCCAGCCTGCGTATCCCTCTTCAGACAGCCCGCCGTGGTCCAGCAGCAGCTGGCGTACCTCGGCGCTCGAGAGCACCCAGATGGTGCGGGCTGCGTCCTGCGGTGTAAGCGGCTCCCGAAGCGGGCCCTTTTCTTTCAGCACATCCGCCAGGACCTGCATGTTCTTGAACCGGCCTTGCTGCATGCGCTCGTGAAGCCTCGCGAGTTCGGGCTCGGTGCGTGCTGCGTTCCTGATCATGAAGTGAACGGGTGCAATGCGCGCCAGTATCTCGCCCATGTGAGTCGCATAGTCCGCCAGCGCCCGCTGACGGTCGGGATTGCCCAGCACTTCCCGCGCCTTGGCGGTCTGCAGCACGGCAGGACCGCCCGCTTCGCCGGAGACCAGCCGATCAACGAGTTTGGCAAGAATGCCGCGTTTTGATCCGAAGGCGGCGTAGATGGTCGGAACCGCCACCCCTGCCTGCTCGGCGATTTGCTCCATCGTGGTTTCGACATAGCCGCGCTCGGCGAACGACTGGCGTGCGGCCTCCAGCACCCGCTCCTGGCTCTCAAGTGCCCGCTGACGTCGGCGGGACGCGTCGTAGCTGCTGTGTTTGGCTTTCTTACCCATTTAATATAGTTGATATATATTGAATAAAGCTGTACTTTACTGAAAAGGAGCCAAGCATGCAACCTCTGGAAGTCCAGCCTTCTCGTCGCCCGTGGTGGATGCTCGTACCGCCCCCGATGCTGTTTGCGTTGCCCCTCGTCCTGTCGATCCAGCTCGACAGGCTGCAACCGGTTGCCCTGGTGCCCGGCATGTACGGGACGGTGCTGGGCATCGTGATACTCAGCCTGGCGCTGATCTTCATTCCGACCGCCCCAATCCTATTTGCCATCCACAAGACCACCATCGTGCCCCACCGCACGGCCCGCACCTTGATCGAGCGCGGCCCCTACCGCATCTCGCGCAACCCGATGTATGTCGGGCTGGTGCTGGTGTACCTGGGCGTGACATTCCTGCTGGACAGCGCTTGGCCACTGCTGTTGCTGCCGCTTCCGGTCTTGATGATGCAGCTGAAGACTATCCCCTATGAGGAAGCGGCGCTCGAGAAAGCCTTCGGCGATGTGTACCGCGACTACGCTCGACGCGTGAGGCGGTGGATTTAAGCAGATGGCCCAGCCGCCAATCTGGCGCAAGGGCGTGGGCTCGCGCTAATTGCCGGTTGTTGGGCTTTTTGGTTCCGGTTTGGGTTTGGGATTGTTTGTGGTTGGGCTGGGTGGCTCTTTGGGTGGCGGGGTTGGGCGTTTGGGTTCGCCCACCATGGGCAGGGCGGCCTTCTTCAGGAACAGGATGGCCCAGGCGATGTTCAGGACATTGGCGCGGTAGTCCCGGTCCTTCTCCTCGGTGCCTGAGACCGGCAAACCCCAGCTTCCGTCCGACTGCTGGTGTGTGACCAGTGCGCTCGCGCCGATCGCGTACCAGTCCAGCTCGCCGCCGAACAGCGGCGTTTCGGCCAGCACACCCGCGCGTTCGACCGAGTACAGGTTGTAGTAGAGGTCGCGGTGGATGGCCGGGTTGTTGACCAGCAGCTTGTCGGCATCCAGGCCGAAGTAATAGCGCGACAGCCAGTGGGTGGCGGCCATGACGGTGATCTCAATCTTGCGCTCCAGGCTGTCGTCCAGCACGCCGCGCACCTTCAGTTCGTCGCGGCAGATCGCGAGGCTGGAGACGCCCCCCGCGGTCATCGACATGCTTGGCTCGCTGTTGCCCATGTAGCTCCAGCCGCCGGGATGGGCCTTGCCGGTCATCTCCCTGGGCGGCTTGTCGCCCTCGGGCGCGCACAACCAGCGCCAGGCCAGGTCTTCAAAGGGACCGTCTTCCTGGAAGGTTTTGATCAGCCGCTGGGCCTCGCACTTGAAGCAGTCAGGCTTGAGCTTGGCGCCAAGCAGGCTGGCCGCCTTCATACCCAGCACGCCGAACTGGCTGCATGAGTTGTCGGCGTAGTTTCCCGCACCAGATCCGGGCTGCGGCGGACCGTATCCCCAGCCGTGCGCGTTCTGGGCGCCGTCCAGGTTGTCGGCCAGGTCCTGGATCAGCTTGCGGTGCGCTTTGTCGATCTGCTTCCACACCGCTTGCTGGGCGGCGCGGAAGGCCTCGGGCGAATCGGCCGTCATGATGCCCGCGGCCAGCTGCTCGGGCTCGTAGTACTTCTGGAAGGTCATCAGCACCAGGGCGTCGCGGTAGGTGCCGGCGCCGATGGTCTCCCGGGTCAGGTACTCCATGCCGCGCTTGATTTCTTCCGAATCGCGCGAGCACTGGCCGTGCATCAGGGCCAGCAGGGCCCCCGCCGCGCCGGGCACTCCCATGCCGCCGTAGCCGTCGGGCGCCGTGAAACCTCCATCTTTCGCCTGGACGCTGAGCAGATAGTCGCAGCCCTTCTTGATGGCGCGCTCGATGTCGGCATCCATGTCATCCAGCGCCGGCGAGCCTGGCTGCAGCACCGCCGCGTGGCGCAGCGACAAGGCATACATGGCGCGGCCGGCGACGGGCAGCCCCAGTTCCGCCAGGGGCGGCTTGCCCTGCGGCAGCAGCCCGCCGCCGAAGGCCAGGCAGGCCAGGGCGGTCTCGGCCACCAGGCGCCCGATGCGCGAGTCGGCGTCGCACAGGCCCAGCGCCGCGGCCATGGCGTGGTCGCCGCGTGAGGCCCCGGTGGGGTCGTCGGTCTTGAGGGCCTGCTGCATCAGCAGCTTGTGCCAAGCCTCGGGCTCGAGGCCTTCGGGCGCACACTCCGGCGCGAACAGTTGCACCACCGCCAGGCGCGAGCCGGTGATGCGCTCGTCGGGGTAGTCGTCTTCCAGGCGCTTGAGCACTTCGTTCACGTTCGCCAGGTTCTTGTCCAGGGCGCGCAGAACGGGCTCGCGCAGTGTGCCCTCGGGCACGCCTTTGGCCAGGTTCGCGGCCGCGATGGCCAGCAGGTTGGTGTCGATGTCCCACTCGGGGCGTTCGGTGGCGCCCTGGGTGGACAGCCAGCCGCGCGTTTTGTGGCAGGCTCCCGACAGGTTGCGCAGGGCGGTTTCCCACACGCGCTCGTTGAACTTGATGCCGAGCTCGATGGCATAGCGGCAGATCAGCCCACGCCAGAGCTGGTTGCCATACCACATGGGCAGGATCAGCGTGCCCTTGATCAGCGGCGAGTCAGCGTCGGTTCCGCGCCGCGAGCGCATGCCGAGCTCAACCAGGTCTTCTGCTCGCCGATTGATTTCTTTGTCGAGGCCGAGCTCCGGCCGGCGGCTCGCCTCCAGGCACACGGCGAGCTGGACCCCGAAGTGCGCGAGGCTGCGGCTTGCGTCCGGCAGGTTGCTGTCCAGGAAGTGCAGCAGCTGGCGGCGCGTGGCCTCGTTGACGTCAAGGCCGGAGTTCAGTACTGCCCAAAGGCGCAACGATTCCAGCAGTGTCAGGGGCGCGAGGCCCCGGCGCTCATAGGGACGCAGGGGGCAGTAGCAGAAACCGCGCCCGGCCATCAGATCCAACTCGTACTCCGGGCGCATCAGATAGCGCAGGCCGTTGAGCAATCCGGCGTGGTGTGGATCGAGCGAATCAATGGCCTTCTGCGCGGCCTCAAGTTCGGCTTCGCTGACCCTGCGCGGGGGTGCTGCCGGCGTGTCGTCGGCGCGTACGCCCAGGCCGGCCGGCAGGGCCGCAAGCAGCAGAAGCAGGATCGGGCGGAACGCCGTCATTTCAACCCTTCTCTTTCTCCCCGGGACCCGGCGTGGTGGGACCCTTGGGTTTGTCCGTGGGCTCGCTTTCGCCCGCCTGCTTCTTCTTGCCGTTGGGACCGCCGGTCGCCGGGTTGCGCGGCTTCTGCTTCGGCTCGCCGGTGACGGGGCCGGGCGGAGTGCGAGGCTCGCGTACCCGGGGGTCCGAAATCACCGGCGGCGCGGCCTTCTTCAGGAACAGGATGGCCATGGCGGTGTTGATGATCTGCGGAACATCGCCGTCTTTTTCGTTGACGCGTCCGTTCCAGTCACCTGCGGCGCGCTGGGTCTGGACCAGTCCCTCGGCGCCCACCTCATACCAGTCAGTGTGCCCGTTGAGCAGACTGATGCCGGCCAGCACCCCGGCGCGCTCAACCGAGTAGAGGTCGTAGAAGAGCCCGACGCCGTCCCACGCCGTCTCCAGGAACTCGTATTCGGCCCAGACGTAAGGCGTGTCGCGCCTGAAGGCGCCGGCACGCGCGTCGTACTGGAAGTAGTTGCCGGCCAGCCAGGCCTGCGCGCCATGGATGGTAAGGGCGATCTTGCGTTCCAGGTCCTGTTTCAGTTCGCCGCGCACCTTCAGCTCGTCGCGGCAGATCGCGAGGCTTGAGATGCCGGCTGCGGTCATGCCGGTATTGGTTTGCGCGTAGTCGCCGTTGTAGCCCCAGCCGCCGGGGTGGATTTTTCCCTTCCATTCGTTGGCTGACGTCTTGCCGGGAACGTTTTCATGCAGTCGGAACTCGAGCTCCGGCAGGGAGGTGTCCGGGTCGTAGGAGTTCAACAGGCGGCGGGCTTCGCGTTCGGCCACGCCGCTCTTGACCGGCGCGCCGAGCGAGCTGGCGGCCTTGTAGCCCAGCACGGCGAACTGGCTGTTGGAGTTGTCCCAGTGACCTCCGCGCCTCCCGCCCGAGTGAGCGCCCGAGTATCCCCAGCCGGAGCCGGCGTCGTTTCCGCCGGTGGCGCCTATCCGCTCCGCCAGCTCCAGGATCGCCTCGCGGTGCCTTTTATCGATCGCTTCCCAGGTCTTCCTGGCGGCGGCCTGGAACTGCGCTGGCGTGTCCGCCCACAGGATGCCCGAGTTGCGCTGCTCGGCTTCGTAATACTTCTGGAACATCATCAGCACGATGGAGTCGCTGTAGGTGACGGACCAGCTGCCGCCCCAGACACTGGCCTTGGCGTTTCCCTTGCGGTCCTTGGCGTTGAGCAGCCACTCCATGCCTTGCTTGATGGGCTCGGCGTCGCGCTCCATGCCGCCGTGCATCATCGCCAGCATGGCGATCGCCGCGTTGGCCGGGTAGTTCGCGTAATTGCCGGGGAACGAACCATCGGCCAGCTGGATGCCCTTCAGGTACTCGCAGCCGCGCCGGATGGCTTCATCCACGCCCTCGACCTCGGCGCCCGACTGTTGCGCGCCCTCGGGCAGCGCATCGGCGTGCAGAACAGAAAGGGCGTGCATGGCCTGACCGATCTCAGGCAGGCTCATGGCGGCCAGGGGTGCGGCGTCGCCGAGCAGGCCGCCGCTCAAGGCCAGGCAATTCATGGCCGTGTCCACCATGCGCCGCGTGGCCCCGGTGAGGCGATGACTCAAGACGCCGAGTTCGCCGGCAAGGCGCTGGCCGTTGTCCACGGCGCCGCTGCAGCCGTGCTCTTCGACCACGGCCTGCATCACAGCCAGGCGCCAGGCCCGCGCCTCGCGCGAGGACGGGGTGAGCTCCGGCGCCAGCGTGCGCAGCAGGGCGAAACGCGCGCCGGAAAGCGGCTCGCTCAGGTACTCGCGTTCCAGGCGCGCCAGGATGTCGGGTAGGAACCTGGCGTCCTTCTCCATGGTGCGCTGGACGCCCTTGCCCAGCGCGTCTTCGGGCGCCGTCTGCGCGAGGTCGAAGGCGGCGATGGCCAGCAGGTTGGTGTCAAGATCCTCGGCCGCGCCTTCGGATGCCCGGCCGCGGCTGGTCCAGCCGCGGGACTTGTACGAGACGGCGCACATGTTTCGCAGGGCGGTTTCCCAGACGTGCTCGTTGAACTTCAACCCAAGCTCGATGGCCATGCGGCACATCACGGAGCGCCAAGCATGGTTGGCAAACCACAGAGGCTGGATGGTGCCGTCGCAGATCAGGGGCGAATCGGCATCCGTGCCGCGCCGCACCTTCATGGCGGAATCCAGCACCTTGCGAGCGCGCTCCCGCAGCTCGTTTTCAGGGGCCAGGTTGCCGTGCTTCAGCGCCGCACGGCACACGCCGAGCTGTACGGCGAATTGACCCAGGTCGTCGGCGACCCCCGGCAGGTCGCTTTCGAAAAATCGTTCGAGCTGGCGGCGGGTGACGTCCGTGCCCGGAAGGCCCGAAGCCAGCACTGCCCACAGGCGCAGTTGCTCGGGTACGGGCAAGGGCCCGGAGCCCGGTTGCTCGAACGGAGGCAGCGGGCAGGGCCTCCACGCGCGGCCCTGCAGCAACTCAACCTCGTAGGAGGGCCGCATCAGGTGGCGCAGGTTGTTGAGCAGCACGATGCGCTCGGCCGGCAAGGGATCAAGCACACGCCAGGCCGCATCGATTTCATCCTGGCTGAACTGGCGCGCCTGGGTGGCGCCATGGGAAGCGTCGTCGGCGCGCACGCCCAGGCCGGCGGGCAGCAGGGGGATGACGAGGAGAAGCAGGATGCGGCAAAGCTTCATGGCGCAAACTCCGGAGTCGCGACGTGGCCCTCGTAGTGCCGGACCGAGCATACGACACGCTGCCGCCGACTCGAAGCGTTATGCGAATTCGCTATCGCGCATCTTTCAGCGATGCTGCAAAACTTCGCGTATCGGGAAAGGTCGTTGCGGCGGCCGGCGGTGCCGCCAGGTGCGACGGCCGTGCTTTTACGGCAGCCGAGGTCTCCGCCCGCGGCCTGGCGAAATGGAAGACGCGGCTGCCCACGAAGGAACGTCAAGGCGGTGTATCGGAGAACGACTGAAGCTCCAGCGCGCCGTCTGGTGATTTGCGTTTGTCCACCGCGAACCGCGTGGGTCCGAGCGAGCCTACTTGCCCGTGACCGGGTTTTTGGGCTCGTCCTTCTTCTTTTCTTCCTCGGCCTCTTGTTCGCGCTTCTTGTGCTCGGTAATCACCGGCATGGCCGCGCGCTTCAGGAAAAGGATGGCAAGGCAGGTATTGATGACCTGGCGCAGGTCCCGGTTGGCGGCGGGCAGGTTGCGCGTTCCGCCCCAGCTGCCCTCGGTGTTCTGGTTGTCGATCAGTGCCTCGGCGCCGATCATGTACCAGTCGGTCTCGCCCTCCAGCTTGCGGATGCCGGCCAGTACGCAGCCGCGCTCCACGGAGTACAGGTTGTAGTAGATGCCCCAGCCGTCGCCGGTTGAGGCGAGTTGGTTGCCCGCGCCGGTGAACTGTTCCGGTTTGTAGTAGTTGCGGCGCATCCAGCCCTCTGCGCCGCGTATCGTCAGCCCGATCTTCTGGGCCAGCTTCTCCTTCAGTTTGCCGCGCACCTTCAGCTCGTCCATGCAGATCGTAAGGCTGGAGATGCCTGCTGCCGTCAACTGCAGCGAAGCGCCCTGCCTGGTGCCGCACATGTAGCTCCAGCCGCCCGGCTTGATCTTGCTGCTGAAGCTGGACTTGGTCTTGCGGCTCTTGCGCTCGGACTCGTCGCCTTCGCGATCGTCGGCCTGGTGCTCGTACTCCACGGGATCGTAGCGTTCGTCCTCCCAGTACTGGCTGATCAGTCGCTCGGCTTCCTCTTCGAAGACCTTGGTGCTCAACTCCGCTCCGAGCAGGCTGGCGGCCTTGTAACCCAGCACCGCGTATTGGCTGCACGAGTTGTCGCTGTGGTCGTTCCCGCCCCTGGCCACCACCTGGCCGTAACCCCAGCCGCCACGCGTGCCGCCTACGTTCGCCCCGTCCAGGAACTTCACCAGCTTTTCGATGAAACGGGCGTGTTCCTTGTCGAGGCTTCCCCACACCTTGCGGCGGGCTTCCTCGAATTCGGCGGCGGTGTCGATGTAGAGGATGCCGGCCTGGCGCTGCTCGGGCTCGTAGTACTTCTGCAGGCACATCAGCATCGCGGCGACGTCGTAGGTCGAGTAGTAACCGACGATGCCCTTCTCGAGTATCCACTTGATGCCCCGCTTGACGGCCTCGTCATCGCGCGGAATGCCGCCGTGCATCATGGCCAGCAGGCAGTAGGCGCTGTTGCCAGGGTTCTGTTTGTACACGCCGGGGAAGCCGCCCTCCGCTTCCTGGATTGAGGCCAGCCAAGCCGCGCCGTCCTGGATGGCGAAGTTCACGCGGCTATCGAAGTCGCTGCCGCCCTGGCGCGCGCGGTTGGCGTGCAGCAGCGCAAAGGCGTACAGGATGCGCCCGATGGTACCCAGCTCGCGCCCGGCCAGGGGAGCCTTGCCGGTGGCGAACAGGCCGCCGCTCAGGCCCAGGCAGGTCAGCGCCGTCTCACACACGGTGCCCTCGGCGCGCGTCCAGCCGGGCTCGCAGAGGCCGATTTCCTCGGCCAGTGCGTGGCGCATCCATACCAGGCCCGCGGGCTCGGTCACGGCAACGCCCTGCCGGGTCAAGTCTGCGCGCCAGGTGTCAGCGCTCTTGCGCTCGGGTGCGCAGTCCGGGGCCAGCGAGTGCAGCAGCAACAGGCGTGATCCCACCCAGGGCTCCGATTCGTACTCCGTTTCGAGGCGCGCCAGGAGCCGTGGCGCGTTGGCGTATTTCTTTTCCATCGCGCGCAGCACGGTTTCGCCGATGGCTTCCTCCGGGGCGCCGCGCGCCAGGCCCAAGGCGCAGAGTGAGATGATGTTAGTGTGCAGGTCGTACGTGGGGCTCTGCATCGCGCGCTTGTAGCTGGTCCAGCCGCGGTCCTTGACGTAGGTGGCTGTCAGGGCGCGCAGGTCTTTCTCCCACAGCCTGTCATCGATCTCAAGCCCAAGCTCAAGCCCGGCGCGCATCAGCAGCGCGCGCCACATGTGGTTCGCAAACCACCGTGGCTGGATCGCGTCATTGCTCAGCAGCGGCGAGCGGTCTGAAGTCGCGTCCTTGCAGGCGTCGGCCGCCGACAGCAAGGCTTTCACCCTCTGGCGGATCTCGTCGCCGCGGCCCAACTCAGCCCGCAAGAACGCGGCTCGCAATGCGAGCACCCGTACGCCCGACACGGCCAGTCCGTTGTCTGCGGCGGGAAGCGGGGTATCCAACAGGCGCTGCAGTTGACGATCCATGGCGCCGGTGACCGGCATGCCGCTCTGCAACACCGCCCAGAACCTCAGGGTTTCCAGCAGGTCGAGGGGGCCTTCAGTCTTGTCTTCGAATGGTGGCAGGGTGCAGGGTTGGTAGCGCCGGCCTTTCATCAGTTCGGCCTCGAACGCCGGGCGCATCAGGTAGCGCAGTCCGTTGTAGAGGAGCTGCTGCTCGGTGCTGAGGGTTAGGCGAAGGTTGTCGGCGGCCCTGAATTCTTCTTCGCTGAACTCGCGTGGCTTGTCGTCGGTGTCTTTGGCTTTTTCGGTGTCCTGGGCAACGGGCCGCCGCACGCACAAGGCGCAGACAAGCAGGGCGGCGAACAGGCTGGTGAACAGACAACGCATGAACACGGCCGAGGGGCGGCTCCGGGGACTGTTTATAAGGTAAGGCGCGCAAGGCGATTCACCAAAGGGAATGCGGATTCGTCATCGCGCATTGAGCAAGCCGGGCGGCCTTTCGCGAATCCGTAAGCAGTGGCCGGGCACCAAGAGTGGCACACACCACACGGCGGCGCGAAGGGCTGGCTGTGGTCTGCCCGTCACTCACCCAGCCGGGAGAGGAATCAACGCCAGGGTGCCAGGCTGCGCCACGGCTCAAACGTTCCGGCGCGCCGATCTGACGATGGATGTGCAGGCAACGCAAGGCCCGTGGCATTCCTTGCGCCTTGGCGTGGGACGACGATTCCTGAACAGAAGGAGCATTCGAGCCACCAAAGACCCTTCGCTCCTTCGCGTTGCTCATGTAGTTGAGTTTCTTGGTGAACTTCGTGTGTCTTCGTGGACAACCGCCTTTGCAGTTGGCTTTTCGCGCGCAACAAATGACCTGAAAAGCAACCGCGGTTGTCCACCAAGGGCACGAAGGACCACGAAGAAAAGCAAAGGCCACGCGGGGGCGCTAAGGCGCGAGGCGTTGATTGGCGTTCGCCTGCCAATCGTCCGGCCAGGGGAGATTCAACGCAAGACACGCCGCCGCCCGACCGTTTCCATTTTGTTCCTGGAACTCCCGACCATTCGCCTTTGCATCGCCCGGCCGTGTTCTTCGCGCAATGCCGGTTAAAAGAAAAGCGGCGGGACGTGCCCGCCGCTGTTGAGGTCGTGGGTGACTATGCCGCGTTTTCGGCGGTCTCGTCGCTGGCCTCGGCGCCTGCTTCTTCCTCGCAGGTGAATTCCAGTTCCCAGGGGCCGCCTGCTTCGAACTGGGCGAGGGTCAGCTTGGTGATCATCTCGGAGCTGTCCACTTCCGCGCCCCAGCTTACGCGGTCAACGGTGTCCTGTCCGGCGACCAGCTCGATCGCGCCTTCCTGGCCGGTGCTCCAGGGCGCGGTCTCGAGGGACTCTTTCAGCTCTTCGAACGCTTCGCCGGGAACCAGCGTGCCGAAGTGCCAGGGGAGGTCGTGCTGCAGGCCTTCGATCGTGGCGGCGTGCTCGCCGTCGATGTAGATGTTGGTCTTGTTGTTCAAGGGTAACTCTCCCGAATCTTGGTGCGGTGAGGGATGATCAAGCCTCCGTGAACCCGTTTTGCGATTCACAAGGGTGTCTATGTAAACCCAAACGCTTCGCCGCGCGAGACGTAAGCGGGAAATTTTCCCGGGTTCTTGCGGAATGCCATGAAAGCCGCCCTGCAGGCGGATCCGCGACTGCATGTCTTTCGAAAAAAGCTGCCACGTAGCGGAATTCGCGCTCAGCTTTTCCACGACCTGTCAACAGGAATCTGACGACTAGGTACTTTGGGAGTATGGTCACGCGACATATGGCACACAAGATCCAAGCTCATTAGCTATTGGCTCTTACGAAGTTTCTGACAGGCCAGGCTTGAGTTTCCGCATAAAATCCACAAAACGCCAACCTCGCCTTGGGCGATTTTTTTGATTCCACCTAACCCGAAACGATAGCGGCAGTTAGCTTCAAACCCCTGATTTACGGCCTTTCCACCGGTGTCGCCCCCGTATTCTATGCTGCTAGAATTCGGGGGACGGTGATCGCCGTCCTCGTTTGTTTGAAGGTTGTGGATTCCGATGACGTACCGCGTGCGAAAACTTCCGCTCACCACGACTCGCGATGTGACATCGCGGTCGCGCACGCTCGCGCGTTTGTCACGGCGCCGCGGCAAGCTGCCCAAGAGCGCCTTCACCAACTTCCAGGTCATGGCGCGCAGACTCGGGCGTCACCCGTTCAAGCTTGATCCCGTGCTTGAAGAAGCGCAGCTCGAGTGGCTCAAGCAGGTCAGCAAGTCGCGCCGCTACTCCGACGCGCTGCGCACGCTCACGCGCGGCGAAGGCTTTGCCGTGGTGGTGCCGGTGCTGAAGGGTGTCGCCGCGCCGCGCATGGACGAAGTGCTGCGCCTGCTGGCCGGGCTTGACCTCGCGCGCCAGTTGCGCAACCGGCGCGTCGGCAAGGTCGTCACCCTGGTGTGGCCATGCCTCGAGATCGGCGAAGCCGGCGAAAGCGGCATCAGCGCCATCATGCAGCGCAGCGGTGAGCTGGATGACATCGGCTTCCGCGGCGGCGACCTGCAACGCTACCTCAAAATGCTGCGCGGCGCCCTGCCCGGCACCGGCTTCAGCAGCCTGCTGATGGACCAGATCAGCCGCGACGCCGACGAAGACCCCGACGTGTTCAAGGCCCGCATGCTGCTGCGCTGGTTCGACGACGAGGCGCTGACCTTCCTGGCGCCCACCCGCGACGGCGGCTTCGAGACCAACCTGCGCACCTGGTTCAAGCGGATCCCCATGGTGGCCGCCGTCGGCACCGGCTCGCCCACCGGCGGCATCCCGCCCGGTGAGCCCGTGCCCTTCCCCGGCAGCAGCGCCACCATCATCGAGGGCAAGGTCGAAAGCTGGCTCAACAAGTTCGGCCTGCAACCCGAGGCCGTGCTGACCGGCGAAGTGCGCCCCGAGACCGCCAGCCGCCGCCACCTGCCGGACGATGTGCCGGCCGTGGTGAACCACGCCAAGGAACAGGCCCTGGGCGCGCTGCTGCGCCTGGAGATGGGCCTTGAGGAACTGGGCTTCCGCCCGGAGCCTGAGGTGAAGAAGGCCCTGACCGGCACAGACATCGGCTTCGACAAGCTGCGCCAGCGCGCGGTGACCGAGGCCGCGCGGGAAGTGGACGTGAACGCCAAGCAGCTGGGCCGGCTGTTCCAGTACATGCTGCCCGACGGCCGACCGCAGCAGGAGGTGATGAGCCTGCTGCATTACCTGGATTTCTACGGGCCCGACTTCCTGGAAGGGCTGCGCGCGGTGCTGCAGTTCGACGACGTGCGCCACCAGGCGGTCTACCTGGCGGAGGAACAGGCGTAGGGGCGGCCCCGCGTGGCCGCCCGGCAGGACAACCGAATGCGATTCGCGGTACGTGTGACGCCATGTTGCACGTGCACCCGGCCTGGAGAGTTTGGCGGCTCTCCAGGCCGACCCCTTTTTTCCGCACCGCTGCTACGAGCCGCTTTCGGCCCTGTCGTGTCGCGCCATGAGACGCTACATTGAGGCGCCCACCGGGATTGCACCATGGCGCAGGACCGTCGATTCATGTGGCGAGCCCTCGAGCTTGCGCGTCGAGGCCAGCCCTACGTCGCCCCCAACCCCATGGTTGGCGCGGTGATCGTGAAAGACGGCCAGGTCGTGGGCGAAGGCTTCCACGAGGAATTCGGCGGCCCCCACGCCGAGGTCAACGCCCTGCGCATTGCCGGCGACAAGGCCGCGGGCGCCACCATGTACGTCAGCCTCGAGCCCTGCTGCGAGGCCTACGACGGCAAGAAGACGCCCCCCTGCGCGCCGCAGCTGGTAGGCGCCGGGCTCAAGCGTGTGGTGGTGGCCGTGCAGGACCCGCACCCCAACGTGACCGGCAAAGGCGTGCAGATGCTGGCCGAGGCCGGCATCGACGTGACGGTCGGCGAATGCCAGGAAGAAGCCCACGAGCTGAACGCCGCGTACTTCAGCCACGTCGAGCGCGGCCGTCCGCTGGTGACCGCCAAGTGGGCCATGACCTTCGACGGCAAGATCGCCACCCGCACCGGCGACGCGCGCTGGATCAGCAGCGAGGCAAGCCGCCGCGAAGTGCATTACGACCGCGGCTGCACCGGCGCGCTGATAGTCGGCACGGGCACGGTGGAGCGCGACGACCCCATGTTGACGGCGCGCGGCGACGTCGGCCGTCAGCCTTTGCGCGTGGTGATTGACCGCGACCTGCGCATCGGCATGGACCGCGAACTGGTGAAAACGGCCGACGAGTTCCCGGTGTTCATCTACTGCGCCGAAGACGTCGACGAGCAGAAGCAGCGCATGCTGGAGGACGCGGGTGTGTACCTGATTCTGCTGCCGCGCCGCGAGGGCCGCCTGCGCTGGATGGAAATCCTGCGCGACCTGGGCGAACGCGAGGTGACCAGCGCGATCATCGAGGGCGGCGGCGGCCTGTTTGCGACGGCCTTCCAGGAGCGCGCCATCGACCGGCTGAAGATTTACCTGGCGCCCAAGATCTTCGGCGGCGAGACGGCCACCACGCCCGTGGAAGGCCCCGGCGTTCCGGACGTGCAGCGCGCCATCACCTTTGATCACGTGCGCACGCGCACCGTAGGCCCCGACGTGGTGATCGAAGGCAACGCAGTTTATCCCACCGAGCAAGGCCCCAGCCCCAGCGGCTACTGGAAGGGCTACCAGGGACAGTAGCGATTTTGGATTGTCGATTTTGGATTTCGGATTCAGCGGGTTGTGTGTTGGATGCGCACCAGCGCAACAAACTGAACCAGCGTGATCGAACGAACCAGCGCAACCAATCGAAGCATTGCAACCAACTGAAGCGTTGCAACCAACTGAAGCTTTGCAACCGAACGAACCAGCGCAACCAGTCGAACCAGCGAAGGTCCCGTAGGGGCCGAAGAACTTAGCCCACGGCTTCAGCCGTGGGTTATGATGTCCGCCCAACCCATCGCGCCCCGTAGGGGCGCTGCAGGAGGGATCATGGGCCACACCTACACCAACCTGAATTACCACCTCGTGTTCAGCACCAAGGATCGGCTGCCGATCATCACTCCGGACGCCAAGCCCAAACTGTACGCCTACATCGGCGGCA
The DNA here is from genome assembly GCA_020638635.1 of Planctomycetota bacterium. GTDB lineage: Bacteria > Planctomycetota > UBA8742 > UBA2392 > UBA2392 > JACKID01. The sequence continues at coordinate 169,991 of JACKIE010000006.1, read as the reverse complement.
TCGTTCGAGAACTTCGAGGAGAACTGATCGCCATCGGCGGCGTCGAGGACCACGTACACATCCTGTGCCGGCTCGGCACCGCCGTGTCGGTGGCCGACGCCCTGCGTCAGATCAAGGGAAGTTCTTCCAAGTGGGCGAACGATGAACTGAAACTCGACACGAAGTTCGCATGGCAGACCGGCTACGCCGCGTTCAGCGTCAGTCAATCAAAGATTCCGAACGTGGAGCGATACATCGCGGAACAGCAAGAGCATCACCACAAGCGCGGGTTCAAGGATGAACTCATCGATTTCCTGAAGCGACACGGAATGGAATACGACGAACGCTACTTGTGGGACTAGGCTGCGCCCCTACGGGGCGCGATTCGTATGCGGCATCCGAGACCCACGGCTGAAGCCGTGGGCTAAGTACCACAGCGCCTCCGGCGCCAACGGCCTCGCTGCGGCAACCTCCAAGGCCAATGGTGCTTCAAGGCCGGCAACGCGTGAGGCCTGGCAGAGCAGTGCGGTCAGCAGCGCATCCGGGCCACGGACATTCGCCTGTCTGGCCCCGCAGGGGCCGAAGAACTTAGCCCACGGCTTTAGCCGTGGGTAACATGGTCGCCTATTCGCCTGCGCCCCGTAGGGGCGCTGCCTCGAACCATTGACCATCAACCATTAACCATCGACCATGACCGCCATGGCCAAGAAGACCAAGCTGGTGTTTGCCTGTCGCGAGTGCGGCTACAACTCGCCCAAATGGCTGGGCAAGTGCCCGGGTTGCGGTGCGTGGAACACGCTGGTCGAGGAACTTGACACGTCAAAGGTGCGGCCTTCGCGGCGCGCGGCACTGAACGAGCCTACCAAGCCGCAGCGCATCGCCGACGTCAAACCGCTGCAGGCCTCACGCATTCCCACCGGCATTGGCGAGCTTGACCGCGTGCTGGGCGGCGGCTTCGTGCCCGGCTCGGCCGTGCTGCTGGCCGGCGACCCCGGCATCGGCAAGAGCACGCTGGTGCTGCAGGCGGCCGCGCGCTTCGCGACCTCGACCGGCAAGGCCGTGCTGTACGTGACCGGCGAAGAGTCGGCCGAGCAGGTCAAGCTGCGGGCCGAGCGCCTGGGCTGCCTCGGCAACGAGCTGTTCGTGGTCGCCGAGACCATGCTGGACGCCATCCGCAACCACATCAAGGAGCTCGAGCCCGCCCTGTGCATCATCGACAGCGTGCAGACCCTGTACGACTCCGAGCTGCCCAGCGCCCCCGGCAGCGTCGGCCAGGTGCGCGAGTGCGCGGCCGGCATCATCATGCAGGCGAAGTCGCTGCACATGCCGGTAATCCTGGTCGGCCACGTCACCAAGGAGGGCACGGTTGCGGGCCCGCGTACGCTTGAGCACATGGTGGACACCGTGCTGAACTTCGAGGGTGAAAAGTTCCAGGCCTATCGCCTGCTGCGCGCGAGCAAGAACCGCTTCGGCAGCACCGGCGAGCTGGGCGTGTTCGAAATGCGCCAGGAAGGCCTGGTCGAAGTCGAGAACGCCAGCAAAGTGTTCCTGGACGAGTACGACAACTCGCGCTCGGGCTGCGCGATTCTGCCGGCCGCGGAGGGCACGCGCGTGCTGCTGGTGGAGGTGCAGGCGCTGGTGAGCCCCAGCCCGCTTTCGAGCCCGCGCCGCAGGTTCACGGGTTTGGACCAGAACCGTGCCCACATGCTGCTGGCGGTGCTGGAGCGCCGGGCGGGATTGCGGCTGAGCCAGCTGGAGGTGTACCTGAACATCGTGGGCGGCGTGAATGTGGATGAGCCGGGCGCCGACCTGGCCACCTGCTTCGCCATCGCCAGCAGCGCCCAGGAGGTGAAGCTGCCGCCCGCCACGGTGTTCATCGGCGAGGTGGGCCTGGCCGGCGAGGTGCGCAGCGTGACGCAGATGCAGCAAAGGCTGGACGAGGCAAGTAAACTGGGCTTCCAGCAGGCGGTGGTGCCCCGGCTGCGCGGCGAGAACGTACGCGCGCCCCACGACTTCCGCCTGATCCAGATCAACAACCTCAGAGAAGGCCTCGAAAAATTCTACCTGGTGGGGTGAGTCATGTCCGATGTTGCTCCCGATCAACGGCCGCAGCAGGGTGGGGTTGCCGCCTTCCTCTCTATTGGCCTGGCGGCCGCTTTGGGCGGCTGTGCTTTCGCCTGGTACCACACCAGCAACGGCGCGACGGCCGCCGAGAGCCTGGGGTTCGAGCTTTCCGGCCTGGCGCGGCTCTACCTCAGCGCATCGCTGGGCGCCTTTGCTGTTCCCGTGGTGACCTGGCTGATCGGCATGGCCATCACGCGTGGCGGGCGCCGGCAAAGAAACCTGGGACTGATGCTTGCCGTGTTCCTGTTCGGTTTCGCCGTGCTGTGGCCGGCCGGCGCGATCGTCGCATTCATGCCCGTTTACAACCGCGAACTTGCCGACGTGCGCGGCTCCTAGCCTTCGTTACAAACGGTCCGGCACATCGTAATCGCCGCGCTCCTCTCGATGTCGTTCACTATGCGTGTGTACGAGACGAGAGGACGAACGATGAACACCGTCGCACGCAAGAACTACAGTCTGCCACGCAACGCCAAGCTGCCGCCGCGCGGCCGCCTGGTGACGTCGGAGCTGCGTGAAAACCAGACGCCTGTCCCCACTGACAACGTCTACTACCGGCAGGTTCAACAGCCGCAGGCCTACGTGCCCTACGCGCCCGTCAACCCCGTGCAGCCGTACGGGCGCCCGCGCCCGCAGTACGCGCCCGGCGACGACACCATGATGACGCTGGCGATCGTCGGCCTTGTGGTGACGGTGATGATCGGCATCCCGGTCGGCCTGTTCACCGGCCCGGCCGCGCTGACCCGTGCCAACCGCCTGGAACACCAGCTGAACACGGGGCGCAGGCCGCAGACGGACCGCAGCCAGATCACGGCCGTGCGCATCTGCGCCTGGATCTCGATCGTGTGGGGCGGGCTGATCGCCCTGGTGTGGGCCTTCGTACTGGCGATGCTGCTGATGCTCGCCTGATTACCCTGTCCGGGCGGGCTGAAATGGGGACGGGCTCGCCCGTCCCCTCGCTAGCTGCCCTTGGGTTTTCGCGGCCCCGGCCGATTCGGCGGCCTCGCGGATGGTGGCGCCTTGACCACCTTACCGCCGGCGGCCGGTGGGGCTTTGACCACCTTGGCAGGCGGTCCGGCAGGGGGCGGCGCGGCGATGACTTTCCTGCCGGCAGGGGGCGGCGCTTTAACGACTTTCGAGGCCGGTGCTGCAGGGGGCGGCGCCGCGACGACCTTGCCGGAGGCCGGACCGTTCGAAGGGCTCACGGCCGGGGGCGGCGCGGCCACAACGCGCGTGCTGCCCTTGCGCGTGGGCGGAACCGTGGTGACGCGCCCGCCGCCCATGCGGGCGCGGCCCTGGGCGCGGCGCAGCTCTTCGTGGAAGGCGCGGAATTCGTGCAGGCCACCGAGAGTGATGGCTGTCTGGTTCTGCTCCAGGGCTGCGTTGAAGTCGCCTAACTCGGCGCTGCAGCGGGCGGCGTAGTGGAATGCCCAGGAGTTTTCGCGGTCGCGCTCGGTGATCACGCGGTAGGCATCGGCCGCCTTGCGCCACTCGCCCACGTCGCGATAGAGCTGCCCCAGCGCGAACAAGGTGTGCACCAGGCGCACGTCGTCCCACTCCGTCTGCCAGGCGAGAGCGCCCCAGTTGAGGGCCTGCGCGGTCTCGCCCTGCAGGCGGAAGTAAAGGAAGGCTGTGCGTGCGTACAGGTCGTTGTCGCCGAAGCGCTGGTAGACCTCGCCCAGGGCTTTCTCGGCCGTCGCGAAGTCGCCCTTGAAGCAGAGCAGCTCGATGAATACTTCCCAGCCGTTGTCGTGTTCCGGGTCTATGTCTTTGGCGCGGGTTGCCCAGGGCAGCGCGGCGTCCAGCGCGCGCGGGTCATAGATATCCACATCGATCACGCCCAGCCGGTAGACGCACGCGGCCGCCAGGGCATAGCCGCCGCCGAAGGTGGGGTCGGCCTGCACGGCGCTGACAGCAAGGTCAAGCACCATGAAGATGCGCTCGGTGTCGCGTTCGTAGCCGTACAGGCTGGGGGCGTTGGCAATGAAGGCCTCGGCCTGGCTGCGCGCGCCGGCAATCAAGTCGCTGACGGGCAAGTTCAGGTACGGCGCGGCCGGGGCCAGGGCCATTTCAGCCTCAAGGATGCGCGCCAGGATGTGATCTTCGCCCGAATGTTGCATTGCGCCTCCGGCGCGAATTGTAGGTTAAATCCGTGTGTTGATCAGCGCCTGGATGCCGCGTGTCGCGCCGGCTTGCACCGGCTCGCGGCCGGCGTTTACGTCCACCAGTTCCAGTACGTCCCTTGGCGCCGCGTCCTCCGGTGATTCCCGGCCGGGGATGAGCATCATGGGCTGGCGCGATGCGCCCACCAGGTCGCCCTCGTGGTAGATGGAGCCCTGGGCGGCCTCATGCGCGGCTTCAAGCAGCAGGGCGCGCGCGCCTTCGACCAGCTCGTGGGGCAGCTCGCGCACTTCGAGTTCCGAGCGGCGGAACTTGCACAGCCCCCAGGTGCGCAGATGGTAGCGGCCCTTACCAGTTTCCGTGGCGCGCACCACCACGTGCTTCCGGATGTCCAGGCTTTGCGGGCTCTCGTTGCGCCAGTCGCCGGCCTGCACGGCGAGCCCCGTCTCGAGGTCCACGCCGATGCCGCCCGCGAAGCGGATGAACGCGTCGCACAGTTTGCAGGCGGCCAAGGCACCCAGCAGCGGGTCGAAGCCGTGGTCGGCCAGCATCAGGCGCACGTCCCAGGGCGCGTTCTCGAACTTCTGCATCGCGGTGCGGTCGAAATCGAACACGCTGCGGGCATCCTCCGGCAGGTCGAGGTACGGGTTGTGCAGGTTGTGGCGGCGCATCAGCAGCACGTGGAAGACCGTGCCCGCGCGCTCGTCCATCATCACGTATTGGCCGGGCTTGAAGCGCTCGCCGGGGCTGAGCGGCAGTTTTTCGAAGGTGCGCGGGTCCAGCACGCGCACGGTCAGTTTCGCGCGGCCTTCCCAGCTGGCGCCCGGGTCGGCGATCTCGCTGACCACCGGCAGGTGCTCGCCCTCCAGGAACAGGTTGGCGCGGAAAGTGGGCACGAACTCGTCGTCGTCGTCGTGGCGGTCGTCCACGTCGCCTGTGTCCACGTGCTCGCCGCCCACGAAGCGGAACGGGCCGTCGATGCCCGCGGTCTTTTCTTCGGGCAATGAGAAGTATCGGCCGGGCACGAATGCCAGGCGCCGGAAGTAGACCAGCAGTTCCTGGCGCCACAGCTGCCCCGGCTCAAAGCGCCCGAAGGTCAGGCTGCGGCGGTTCAGCTCCCAGGCTTCGTCGTAACGGCCGCGCTGGTACTTGAGCTTAGACCAGCCGTGCAGCCGCAGGCGGTGCGGGCGGCCCAGCAGCACGCCCTCGCCCATGCGCGCGTCGGCCAGCTGCAGGTTACCTTGACGCGTCAGGGCCTCGCCCAGGTGGTAGAGGGCCCAGCTTTCTCGCTCGGGCTCGTTGGTCGCCTTGGCAGCCTGGCTGAACCAGTCCTCGGCGGTCTTCCAGTTGTCGTGCAGTGCGAACCACAGGCCGCGCGCGAACGCGTGCACGTACGCCAGCTTCGGCTGGTTTTTGATTTCGTTCAGCAGGTCTGAGGCCCGCTCGAAGCGGTGGGCCAGCAGCTCGCAGCGCAGCAGCGCCTCGATGGCCGGCTCGTGCCCAGGCTGCAGCTCCTGCGCGCGCTCCAGCAGCTTGCGGGCGTCGCGCAGGGGCCGGGCATGATAGGTGAAGCCTTCGATGTAGCCGTACTGCACCAGCGCGCGGCCCAGCATCACCAGAGCGTCCACGCAATGCGGGTCGGCCGAGAGCGCGTCCACGCAGCGCTCCACGGCGTCGTCGAGCGCCTCGACGTCGGTGGGGTCGTCCAGCGGGTCCGTGATGGCCTTCAGCAACTCGGTCGCGCGGGCGGCGTCGCTGGCCGGCTGATCGAGCAGCGCCAGCGCGCGCTTGACCAGCGCGCCGGCCAGCCGGTAGCGCTCGGGTGCCGGGTGTGAAAGCAGCGCCTCGGTGCTGCGTTCGCGCTGGAACATGAAGTGGGCTCCTCGCACACAAGGATAGGGCAAGCGCGGCGGGGCGCACAAGGGATGATTCAGTCGCCCAGCAGGCCTCCCTGTTCGCCGAAGGCGCGAAAGCGCGCGCGCAACAGGGCGGGGTCCGGGTTGAACGGGTCGCCGCCCAGCAGGCGGTTCAGGTCGGTTTCGTGTTCGCTGACGCGGTCGAGAGCCTGGTCGAGTTCAGGAGAGACCAGTTGCTCCCCATTCGGCTCCATTCTGGATCGGCTGGCGGCGCCCGCTTCTTCCAGCTCCTGCCGCTCCGCATCGCTGAGTGGAGGCGCGTAGGTGCCCAAGGCCGCACGTGTGACCCAGCCCTCGATGTCCACACCCAGGCCCCAGGTGCGCACACGAACGTAATCACCGGCGCTTTCATCCAGCACGGTGAGTCGTTGGCCATACTCGAACAGCGCCGCCGCTTCGGCCCAGGGGTTTGGCGCTGCCAACAGCACGGATTCGGGTGAGCCGGCCTGCACGCGGACATACACGGCATCGCCGGTCTGCCAGTAGGTACGGTACAGGGAGCGGTTCCCGGTGACCTGCATGGGCCGTGGTGACGGATGTGGCGCGGAAACGCAGGCGGACAACAGTCCGACGAAGGACAGCGAAGCTAAAGGCAACAGACGCGGCATGGGCGGCGCTGGCGACGGCGTGAGCAAGGAAGAGTGTAGCCTGCCACACGCGCGGTGGCAAAAGAGAAGGAGGCGCCAAAGGCGCCTCCTTCGCATGGATCCGGCGGTCTTACTTGAAAGCCTCTTCAAACCGCTTGTTACGGGCGGTGATGGCTTCAGGGGTCATGGTTTTGCTGTTGCCCGTCAGCTTCTCCGTCTTGATCAGGTCCTGCACGGCCTTGATGCGCTCGCCGATCGGCGGGTGGTGGGCCAGGTAGTCCTCGGGGTCGATCTCGTGGGCCTTCTCGTAGGCTTCGACGCTCTGGAGCATCTTGACCATGGCATCCGGCGCGTAGCCCGAAGCCGCCAGGGCGCGGGTGCCCCAGTTGTCGGCTTCGAACTCCTGTTCGGGGTTGTAACCCTTGAACGCGTCTTCAGCGAAGGTCGTTACCAGGCGACCGAAGTTTGCCCCGAGGCCGTCGCCGCTGAACCAGGTTTCGGAAAGCGTCGAGGTAAAGATCTGCCCCTTGTAGGCCGTGCGGTAGTTGGCCATGCCGTGGTCGAGGATGATGTGCGCGAGCTCGTGGGCGATCACCGCGGCCAGCTCGTCCTCGTTGTTGCACATCTTCACGGTGCCCATGGAAACCCACAGGAATCCGCCCGGCGTGGCGAAGGCAGTGACGTCGTCGGTCTGCAGCAGGCCGACCTGCATGCCCTTGAACAGCACCAGATTATAGACGTGTTCCTGCTCGTCGTAGCTGCGCTTCGTGTGGTCGCCCAGCTTGCGGGCGCTGCGGGTGACGCCCTTGGACGCGGCCTCAATGTAGCCGGCCATCTCGTTGACGTAGGTGATCTGGCGTTCGCTTCCCTGGTCCTTGGCTTCGACGGGGGGGTACTTGTCCACGATCACGGCCGAAACGCCGCGCCCGATGTAGTACTGCTCGGACGGTTCGTAGTTGTCGGCGACCTTGGCGTCTTCAAGGGCGCTGACGGTTTCCTTCAGCTTGTTGAACAGGCCGCAGCCCGCCACGGTGCAGACGATCCCCGCGAGCAGCAGCCGGTTAGCCCAAACATTGCGTTTGTTCTGCATGGTTGCGGCTCCTATTTCAGTTTCCCGTTGGTTGCGAAATCCTTCACGTGCTGTTGCTGCACTTCGGGCTTGGGTTTCGTGGCATCGCCTCCCAGCAGCCGGTTGCGGGAAGACTCGAAGTTATCGATGCGGGCGAGCGCGGTGTTCATCTCCGGGCTGCCTTCGCGCATCTCCTTCTCGATCTGTTCGTTGAGGCCCTTGCTGGTCTGCGCCGAGCTCTTGGCGCCTGCGGACTCGGTGGCGCGCGGCTCGACGAGCAGCTTGTCTTTGCTCAGGATCAGCGCCTTGACCCAGCCTTCGACTTCCTTGTCGCCGATTTTGGCGCGGATCTTTACGTACTCGCCATCCTTCTGGTCCAGCATCTCGACTTCGTCGTTGAAGGTCAGCTTGCCGAGGGCCTCGGATTCAAAGAAATCCGTGCTGCTCTGGATTACGGCGTCCGGGCTGCTGCTGTCAACTTTGACGTACATGGTCTCGCCCTGGACCAGGTTCGAGGCGAAAGCCAGGGCCACCAGCACCAGCAACAGTGCCAGCAGCCGGCGCCAGGGGAATTTCTTCCACCACTTCATAGAGATATCTCCCGTTTGTTCACGAAGTCGCCGCAGGATACGAAACCGCACGTGCTGTAACAGACGTTTGGTGGGTAAACCACGGTTTGAGGTCATGCGGCCAACTTGCCCCGCCGACAACTCCGGGCTCGGCCGCGCGCTTTCACTACGCGGTTCCTACTTCGAGGTCTTCACCACCACGCCGTTCCATTCCGGCGGCGGCGGATTGCGGAGATAGCTCTCGCAGCGCTCGATATACAGTCGGCTGGGATTGATTTCGTCCTCGTCCTGCGCCGTTTCGTGGTGCGCCGCATGCTTGAAGGACTCCAACGCCGCTTCGAACTGGCGGTCGCGGAACAGGTCGATGCCGCGCTCGAAGTGCTGCAGCAGGTCGCGCACGAACTGGGGCGGGTCCTTCTCGCCGATCAGCTCGAACACCTGCACCGGCTGGGTCTTTCCCTTCACCACCATCAGGTCGATGCGCCGCAGCGTGAACTCGCCACGGATGAGTTCTTCGGTCTTTTCGCCGATCAGGATGTCCGTGCCGTACTCCTTGCACTGGGGCTCAAGGCGCGCGGCCAGGTTCACGGCGTCGCCCATCACGGTGTAGGCAAAACGCTTGCTGCTGCCCATGTTGCCGACCGTCACGATGCCGCTGTTGATGCCGGCCCGCGCGTACAGCACGCTGCCGTCGGGCTTGATCAGCTGCGGCGCCACGCCGCGCACGGCATCCGCGAACAGGGGCTGCATGCGCTGCAGCTCGGAGCGGCACAGCAGCGCGCCGCGGCAGGCGCGCGCCGCGTGGTCTTCCTGCGCCATTGGCGCGCCCCAGAAGCACATGATCGCGTCGCCGATGTATTTGTCGATCACGCCGCCGGTGCTGAGCATCAGGTCGGTCATGCGCTCCAGGTAGATATTCAGCAGCTCCACCAGGCGCTCGGGGTTGTTCGGGCCCAGTGTCTCCGTAACCGTGGTAAAGCCCGCCACGTCGCTGAAATACATGGTCATCGGCCGGTTTTCGCCGCCCAGCTTCAGGCTGCCCGGGTTGCGTATCACGTGGTCAACCAGTTCTTTGCCCATGTACTGGCGGGCAAACGATTCACGTTGCCGGCGCTGGTGGCCTTCCGTCAAAGCTTTAGCCAAGGCGCCATTGCTGAAACCCAACGCCAGCCCGGCCAGCGGTGCAGCCACCGGGAACCATACCTGCTGCGTGAACAGCGCCCAGCAGGCTACCAGGACCAGCACGCCCAGCAGGGCCGTCAGCACCAGCCCATTACGCATACGGCCGGCGAGCTTCACGCCCAGCACCGCCAGCACGGTCAACAGCAGCGTGATGCACCAGTTCAGCCAGGCGGGAGTAGACCGCATGAAGTCGTTGTTTTTCAGGTTGTCGATAAAGGTGGCCAGCACCCAGGTGCCCGGTGTGTTGCTGTCCAGCGGCGTGTCGTGACGATCCAGCAGGCCGGTAGCGGTGCCTGCGACGATCACGATCTTGTCCTTCAGCACCTCGGCGGGTGAACCAAGGGCCAGTTTCTGAGGGGGTTCTGCCTGCAGCTTGGTCAGCGACTCACGAGCCTGGGTCAGCCGCTCACTGATGCCGGCCTTGTCGGCTTCCGGGGCGGACGCCAGGTCGGCTTCCAGCTTTTCCATCTCGGCCCGCAGCCGCTGGATCTCAGTGTCGCGCCTGCGGTTTTCGGACAGCACGTCCCAGTCGCGCAGGATGTCGCGGGCTGAAAGCTGCGGGTAAGTGGCGAACAGCCGGCCGTCAGGGTGTCGCTCGCGCACCGAGGCCTGCTGTTCCGCAGTGAGCCAGGTCCAGTCAGCGTTCTGTTCCGGCGCAAGAAAGTTGCGAAAGCGCAGCTCGACCCGGCCCGTCGGGTCAAGCGGCATGCTGCGGCCTAGGTAGAGGGCTCGGCGGTCCTCGATCCGCACGGGCACGTCGCGCAATTCGCCGTCGAGCGAGTAGCTGCGGGAATCCCAGAGAAGCTTGCCGTCGGCCAACTCGAGGTTCGGACAGCGTTCTTTGAAAGTCTCGAGCCTGGCCGGGTCAGCCAGTGCGTCGCGGGCGTGGGAGAGCACATAGAGGCGCCAGGTTTCCAGCGGCAGCGTGCGATACAGCTGTGTGCCGTAGGACTCGACCACGTCATAGCGGCGCAGCACGCCGTCAATGTCCTCGAAACCCATCACCGTGCCCAGCCCGGCGACGCCCTGGCGCGAGTCGGCCGGCGTCAGCGGCAGCAGCGAGCGGTAGCGGGAGGACTCGTTCATGAGGGGATCGCTGTTGACTTTGTTGCGCAGGCCATCGAGGAGCTTGCCGGCCTTTTCGTCTCCGCGCCGCCCGGACTCGGCGATGCTGGGCCAGCCATCCAGCAGGGCCGGAAAAGGCGCGTCGGCGCTGCGGAAGCGCGCGCAACGATCGCCTAACTGCAACAGGAGGTCTGTCTCGCCGGCGCCTTCGAGTTCACCGGCATAAGCCGGAAGTAACTCACCGCGAACGTCCGGTGTCTGCTCCGTGGTACCGAGTACGAGAGCCAGGGCCACGTCGTCGCGCGCCGTGGCCTCAAGAGCGAACATGTCATCGCTGGCTTTATCGAAGGTCCAGACGCGGGTCAGCTTCCCGGCGATCTCCCGCTGGATCAAAACTTCGTTGGTGTTCGGTCCACTTTCGCTGAACACCATATCGAACACGATCACACGCGCGCCACCGTCGCGGCAATAGCGGATGATCTTGTTGTAAACGTGGCGCGGCCACGGCCAGGCGTAACGCTGATTGATTCCCTGGTCTGTCTCGCCCAGGTAATCGCCGTAAGAGAGCGCTGCTTCGTCAATGTTGATCAACAGAATGTCGCGGTCGCGGTGGTCGTTCGACTCGAGCCAGCGGACGCGCAGGTCGCGGGTAGGCAGCTCGACGTAATCGAGCGGCGCGGCTTCGCTCCAGTTCACCATCAGCAGCGAGATCGCCACCAGGGCCGACAGGCATGCCAGCAGCGTGGTAACCAGCTTCTGGCGCGGCTCGTGGGCGTGGCCGAAGTCCTGCCGCGCGCGCTTGAGCACCTGGCCCGCGCGCACCATGGTGCTGCCAAGGCCGGACATCGCGCGGTCAATTGTGTTCTGGTCGGCCATGAGTACCGCAGGTTATAGGTTTTAGGTTGTAGGTTGTAGGTCGTGTGGGAGGCGATGTCCGGTTTCTGGGTTCGAAGCGGAATCCCTACAACCTAAAACCTACACCCTGAAACCTGAATTCTGTAACCTGACCGCATGCTTGAAGACGGGCACGCCTACATCATCGACCTTGAGCCGGGCGTGGTGCATGCCATCTACCTGGTACAGGACGCGCGGCGTCTCACCACCCGCAACGGCAAGCCCTACCTGGCGCTGACCCTGAAGGACAACACCGGCAGCATCAACGCCAAGCGCTGGGACTGCAGCGACGAAGAAACCGCCCTGGCCAAGGTCGGAGGCTACGTCGAGATCCAGGGCGAAGTCGAACTTTACCGCAACACGCCCCAGATCATCATCGGCGCCATGCGCGCCCCCGCCGAGGAAGACATCGACCGCAACGCCTTCGAGCAGACCGTTTCATTCGACCCCGCCGAGCTGCTGAACGAAGTGCGCGAAGTGCTGACCGGCCTGCCCGACGAAGAGCTGCGCCGGCTGGCCGAAACCTACCTGGCCGACGAACACTACATGGCGCGCTTCGAGATCGGCCCCGCGGCGCAGAAGATGCACCACCCGTATCGCTTCGGGCTGCTGGAACACGTGCACTCCGTAATGAAGCTGGGCGAGCGCATGTGCGATCACTACCCGTTGCTCGATCGTTCTATGGTGCTGCTGGGCCTGTTCCTGCATGACAGCGGCAAGGTGGTAGAGCTGGTGGGGGAGGAAGCACCCAGCTATTCGCTGGAGGGCGAGCTGCTGGGGCACATCACGATCGGCATCAACCTGCTGGACCGCAAGCTGCAGGCCCTGCCCGAGGTTTCACACCGCAAAGGCGTGCTGCTGAAGCACATCATTCTCAGCCATCACGGCCTGCAGGAATGGGGCAGCCCCAAGCCCCCCATGACGCCGGAGGCCTTGGTCGTGCACACCATCGAAATGCTGGATGCCAAGATGAACGCGTTCCTGCGCGAGCAGGCCGAGCCGCCGGAGACCACAGACGCGTTGGGCGGCCTGCGCTGGTCGAAGCTGCTGCACCGTAAGATCCTTACGAACCGGCTTGAAACTACAGACGCCGCAGACGAATCTGCGGCGTCGTAGGTACCCAGTTGCTCATCTCATGTAGTCGTCAAGCCTTAGGCCTGGCGAATTCTGCGCGCTGGAAGTCGGGGTTAAGGCGGGCGGGCAACCGACCTCCAACGCGTTGCTAATTAAACGACCGGTTGGTCGGTTGTCATCCAGATAGTTCCAGCTGCTTTAAATTTTCGCGATACACACGGCCTGCTTCGCCAACTTTCAAGCCTTTCTCTCCTTAGCCCTTTGCGATTTTGCGCAGTACCTCTAACCTTTCCCTTGGTTGAATCAGTCAGCTCAACTTCAAGGAGTTCCCATGCGCTTCCTCAAGTGGATTCCCGTCGTCATTCTCGGGCTCCTCTTCTGCATCAACTTCGTCAACGCCGAGCAGATCCGCCTTGCCGACGGCCGTTTCCTGCAGGGCGATGTCGTCGAAGTGAAGGACGACGGCTTCGTGTTCAAGCTGACCGAATCCGGCGGCCAGGTGTTTCTGCGCTGGAACCAGGTGGACCAGAGCCTGAAGAAGCGCCTCACCAACCAGCAGGACCCGGACGAAGGCCTGAACCTGGATGTCACGGTTCCCGGGTCACGACTTGAACTGATCGACGGGACACTCTGGGAAGGCGAAATCACCCGCGTCGCCAACGGCTATCGCGTGAAAAACTTTGACAATCCCAATGGCCGGCAGGTCGCGGAAGACGAGGTGATCGAGGAGGGCTTCGTCACCGACATCATGATTGATGCAGCCATCATGATGTCCGAACGCGACGTGCTGAAGCTTGCCGAGACCGAGCGCGAGCCCCTCGAAACCGCGCGCCAGTACTACGAGCTCGCCCGCATCGCCGACCGCCTGGCCCTCTACCAGGAAGCCAAGGACTACGTCACACTCGCGCTCGCGAGCAGCCCCGACAGCAAGCTGCAGGCACGCCTCACCGAGTACGACACCCAGCTCGATGAGCTGATCCGCCAGGCGGCCGTGCTGCAGCTGCTGGTGGAAGCCCGCAAGCAGGCGAAGAAGAAGGTATTCCAGGGCGCACTGAACATCCTCGACGAGGCCAAGAACACCTATCAACCCACGGGACCTGTGCTCACCAAGGTGGATGACACCTATGGCGAGATCGACCTTGAGTTCACCAAGTTCGTGGTAAGCGAGTGGTACAAGCAGATGAAGCCCGCCGCCCGCGACTACCTGAAAAACAAGGAGAACAAGGACGCAACGGTCACCGAGGCCATGAACTGGGCGCGTCGCCAGATGGACGTGGACATCCAGGAACGCATCATGAAGCTGGTAGGCGGCACCGATCCAAACGACATCAAGGCGCGCTTCGCTCTGCGCTTCGATCTGCAGGATGCCAAGCTGCTGAAGCTCTCTATGAAGAAGGTCAGCTTCGGTGAGGACGGATTCTACCAGCTCGTCGGCGGGCACCTGCCCATCGCAGGCAAGAAGCCCCAGGATGACCCGGACGCCAACCCCAACCCGCGCGACAACGGGCGCCGCCCTGGCCGGCCCGGCAGCGACGGAGACGGCATCGACGACCCGGCCGAAGGCTACAAGTTTCAGGAGAAAAAAGAGGGAGGGGGAATTCCGCTGCCGGACGGTATCACGCCCGAAGACATTCAGGACATACTGAAACGCGCGCTGGGCAAGGACGGCGACAAGGAAGAAGGCGGAAGCAGCGACAAGCCCAAGATCGGCAAGCAGGACCTTTCGCACCTCAAGGTGCCCGACTACGTCCCCAGCCTCACCGAGTGGTGGGATAAAGCAAGCAGCACCACCCGTTACAAGTGGCTGGTGGCCGTGTACGTCAAGTTCTGCGGCACCATGACCGTCTACGAACTCGACGACTGGGACATCAAGTTCAAGTAGGTCGCAAAGCGCTCCGGTTGCGCTCAAAGCACGCTTTGCACGCACAAGGTGAAGGTTGCATCGTCCCACGGCCCGGCCCATGCCGGGCCGTTTTCATGGCGTCGCAATGCGCGGACGCCTGCGCAGGAATTCTGCGCTGATGTTGGCCAGCAGGATCATGATTGCGCCGAAGATCAGCCAACCAGTTAGATGATCACGCCCGGCAAAGATGCTGATGACTGCTGCGAAAACGGGCTCGGCCGTGTAGACAATCGCCGCGCGGCTGGGCGCCAGCTCTTTCTGCCAGCGGTTCAGCACGCTGACGGCGACCACAGTGGCGAACAGGGCGCATAGCAGCTCCGTTGTCACGAAGGCCGCGTCCGTGAAGGTCTGCGCCAGCAGCGCGGGCTCGAACATTGCGGCGCCCCCCGGCGCCAGAAGCACCGCCAGCCCGTTCCAGCCGATGCTGCACAGGAACATCACCAGTGTGATTGCCATGGGGTCGGCCAGCTTCGTCGCGTGGTCGGTCAGCAGGATGTGCGCGCCGAACACCACGGCGCAGCCGATCGTCGCCCAGGCGCCGATGCTCAGCCCGCCCTCGGGCGGGCCTTTCATGAAAGCGGCGCCGACCACCGCCAGCACCACGCCCAGCATTACGCCGCGCGGCGGCAGGCGCCGGTACACCAGCGCCGCCAGCAGCGGCGTCGCAACCACGTACAGCGAAGTCAGAAACGCCGACTGGCCGGGCGGGACATCCGCTTGCGCCAGCCCGAAAATCTGCAGCAGGAAGCCCAGCGCAAAGGGCACGCTCAGCCAGAAACCCCACTTCCACGCGAGCCCGTCCAGCCGTTTGAAGCTGCGTGGCACTAGCAGCGGCATCAGCGCGGCCGCCAGCACAAAACGCCAGAGCAGGAAGAACGCGCCTACGGCCGCGTGGTTGCCCTCGCCGTGGACGTGCTGCAGGGCGTCGGTTCCCTGCTCCATCCACAGAAAGGTTGCGCCCCAGAACAGACACACGGACAGCAGCGCCCCGGTGGCGATGCGGCGCGTGCGAACTGCCTGTTGTTCCGGTGTGCGTTCCATGGTGCTCAATGCAGAAGCCCCGGATGCTAATCCGGGGCTTTGCGTCTGCATCACAAATGTCGCGCCGTTCAGCCGATGCTTTCGATCTCTGCTTCCAGGGCGTCGATCAGGGGCTTGATGGTGTCGGCGTCCATGCCGAACCTGCCGCCGGCGGTCTTGAACAGCTCGGGCAGGGGCTTGCTGCCGCCCAGGGCCAGCGCGTTGCGGTACTGCTGCAGCGCCTGTGCGCCGTTCCGCTTGCTGTTCAGCCACACCTGCAGCGCGCCGATCTGCGCGATCGCGTACTCAATGTAGTAGAAAGGCACCCAGAACAGGTGGCCGATGCGTTGCCAGGCGTTGCGGCGGTATGGCTCCAGGCCGCTCCAGTCCACGCCCGCCGAGAAGCGCTCGTTGATCTCGAGCCACTTCTGTTCGCGCTGCTCGATCGTGCAGCCCTTGTGGGTGTAGACCCAGTGCTGGAACTGGTCCACCACGGCAAAGAACGGGAAGTACTCGATGATGCCGGCCAGGAACTCCTGCCGCGCGCGCTTGAGCTCATCGCCGCGGTAGAACTCGTCCATGTGCGGCAAGCCCAGCAACTCCATCGACATGCTGGCGACTTCGCAGAACTCCATGGGCGCGCTGCGGTAGTCGATCAGCGGCTGGTCGGCGGCCGCGAACGCGTGAAACGCGTGGCCGCCCTCGTGCAGCAGGGTGCGCAGGTCGCTGTCAACGCCGACCGCGTTCATGAAGATGAACGGCAGGCGTACTTCGTTCAGCGTGCTCTGGTAGCCGCCGGGCGCCTTGCCCTTGCGGTTGTCCAGGTCAAGCAGACCCAGCTCGCGCATGGTGTCGAACTGCGAGCCCAGCTCAGGGTTAACCTGGTGGAAGATCGTGCTGCAGCCCGCCTTCAGGCGCTCCACGTCGCTGAACGGCTTCAGCGGCGGGCGGCCCTGCGGATCCACCGACAGGTCCCAGGGGCGCAGCTTCTCGAGCTTCATGTCGCTGCGGCGGCGCTCCAGGCTGCGTTTCACGGCCGGCATCACCACCCGCTCGACGGCGTTCGCGAAGTCGTCGCAGTCGGCGGGTGTGTAGTCGAAGCGCAGGAACGACTTGAAGGCGTAGTCGCGGTAGTTGGCCAGACCCAGGTTGGCGGCGACCTGCTCGCGCAGGCGGATCTGCTTGTCGTACAGCTCGTTGAGCTTGTCGTGCTCGGCGAGGCGGCGCTCGGCCGTGGCGCGCCAGGCCTGCTCGCGCAGGGCGCGGTCGGGCTCGAGCTGGAACTTGGCCATGGCCTGGGGCGTGTGCTCGGCGCCCTGGAAGGGGATGGTGATGGCGCCCTGGATTTCGTCGTATTGGTTGGTCAGCTTAGCGAGCTCGGTTTCGAGCGGCACGTTCTTGTCGTGGAACAGCTCGAGCCGCGTCAGCACGCCGCGCTCGTAGATGCCGTAGGTGGCGCGGTCCAGACTGGCGCGGGCCGGGGCAGCGCGGAACTTCTCGTTCAGCTTGTGGCTGATCGGCTTCATGCGCGGCTCGAAGTGTTCGACCCAGTCCAGGAAGGCCTTCTTGAACTCGGGGTTGGTGGTGTCCACGGTGCTGCGGATGTGGATTCGCGAGCCGACTTCGCCGATCACGGCCTCAAGCTCGCTGAGGTTGCGCAGCCAGCCTTCCAGGGCCTCCGGTGTGTCCAGCTCGGCGGCCAGCAGCTTATTGAACAGCGGCTCGACGTCGTCGAAGCTGCGGACATCAAGTTCGGCCGGCACGAACTCGCGCGGGTACTGGCGGGGCAGGGTTTCCAGGGTGTCAGTCGGCATGTCGTTTCCTTTCAGGTCGCGCACTTTACATGCCTATAACACGTCGCCAGCCCCGGTTTCTCCCGCAAATCCGCCGGAAAAAAACAGAAGCCCGTCGTGCAAACGACGGGCTTTAGTTCGAGTCACGAAAGATTCTCAATCCGGGCTCGACGAGCATGGTGAGGGAGCAAAGCCCCCCGTTTGCACGGGGGGCTTCTGTTCACTAGCGCGGGAACGCGGCCGCGATGCCGCCGTCTACCGGCAACGTTGCGCCGGTGGTCGGCGTCTGGTTGGCGGCGAAGAACACCACCGCGTTGCCCACGTGACGGCCGGTGATGCGCGCGTGCAGCAGGTTGCGGTTGCGGTAGTGCTCCTCGAGCTGTTTGTAATCGATGCCGTGGGCCTTGGCGCGGTCGGGGCCAACCTCCTGCCACAGGCCGCTGGGATTCTTCTCGTTGCCGAACACCGCGTCCGGCGCCAGCACGTTCACGCGAATGCCGTCCTTGGCCAGCTCCAGCGCCGTTACTTTCGCAAGCTGATGCACGGCCGCCTTGCTGGCGGAGTACGCGCCGAACTCCGCGCCCGGTGCCATCACGTTCTTGCTGCCGATCACGATGATGTGGCCGCCCGTGCCCTGCTGCCTCAGCAGGCGCGCGCCCTCGCGCATCACCAGGAAGTAGCCCTTCAGGTTCACGTCCATCACGCGCTGCCAGTCGTCTACTTCGAGCTCGTCAAGCGGCCGTGAGTGCGCGATGCCGGCGTTCGGCACCACGATGTCAACGCCGCCATACTGGCGCGCGACTTCATCGAACAGCGCGCGCACGGAGCGTTCGTCGGTCACGTCGCACACCACGCCGCGGCGGCTGTCCTTGCCGTGCTTTGCGCCAAGCTCGGTGCAGGTTTCCTCCAGGCGCTCCGCGTTCACGTCGCTCAGCACCACATGCGCGCCGGCCATGATCAGGCTTTCCGCCACGGCGCTGCCGATCGCGCCTGCCGCGCCGGTCACCACCGCGACCTGGCCGGCCAGGGGCTTGGGCTTGGACTTGCCCAGCTTGGCCTGTTCCAGCGGCCAGTACTCCACGTCGAACAGGTCGCTTTCCGGCAGTGCTTCGTACTCGCCCGTGGCGTGCACGAGCGTTTTCACGCGTATGGTGTGCTCGTAAATGTCGGCCGCGATGCGCGCGTCTTTCTTGCTCGCACCCCAGGCAAGCATGCCGACGCCGGGCACCAGCACCACGCGCGGGAAGTCGTCAAGGCGCACGCGCTCAACGCCCTTCTGGTAGCTCATGCTGCTGAAGTACACGTCGTAGCCGCGGCGATAGGCCGTGACCGCGTGGGCCAGTTGCTCAGCGATGTCGTCGAACTCGGGCGCGAACAGCACCAGCGGCATGGCCTTGGTGCGGATCACGTGGTCGGGCGTCAGCGGCCCGGTCAGCGCCAAGCTCGCCAGCTCGTGCGAGTTCACGAAGTTCAGGATTTCATCCGTGGCGCGCCATTCCATCACCATTCGCCGGTAGGGCGCGTCCGGCTCACCGGTGGCTTCCGCCAGCAGGCCGCGCAGCAGGGGCGCGAGCTCAGCGACCAGCACCTCCGGCTCGTCGGGCGCGTCGAAGGCCGGCTTCAGGCGGCGGCCCTTGGACAGCTCATTGCGCAGCCATTGCCCGGCCAAGGCAACCAATTCAATGTGGCGCTCGTAGCTTTCTTTCGCGGTCTCGCCGAAGCTGAACAAACCATGTTTGAGCAGCACCAGGCCGATCACGTTCGGATTGTGCTCGTAGACTTCGGCGCAGACTTTCGCCAGCTCGAAGCCCGGCATCACGTAGCGCACGATGCCGACTTTGTCGCCGTAGATCTCGCGCACCAGCGCCTCGCCATCGGGGCGGTTGGTGATGGCAAGGATTGCGTCGGCGTGGCTGTGGTCGATGAACTTGTGGGGCAGGAAGGCGTGCAGCAGCGTCTCGACACTGGGGTTGGGGCCCGAGGCGTCGAACATGTGGGTGCGCAGCTGGTTGACCATCTCCTCGTCGGACAGCTCCGGCAGCTCGCGCAGCTTTTTCAGGTAAGTCAGGTCAAGGCCGGGCAGGCCCGGGGGCTCGATGGAATCAAGGTTCCAGCCGCTGCCCTTCACGAAGATAGCGGGCACGGCCTCGCCCAGGATGTTCTTGAATTGGCCCTTCACGCTGGTGTTGCCGCCGCCGTGCATCACCAGGTCGGGGTCGCGCCCGATCAGCTGCGAGGTGTAAACGCGCAGGGCGACGTCTTCGCCCGCAGAGGCAAAGCGGTCCACAAACGCGGCCGCATCTTCATCGCGATAAAGGCTCTTCATACCGCCCTTTTCGGTTTGCTCGCGGCTCGGGGCAAGGGTTGAGCACGAAGAAACGAAGGAACGAAGATCGGGCGGGCGGTGCTTCGCTTCTTCGTTTCTTCGTGTTAGAAGGCCGCCACAGGAGACTGCCATGGACTCGATCAAGCGGCTGATTCGCGACATCCCGGACTTCCCCAAGCCCGGCATCATCTTCAAGGACATCACGCCGATCCTCGGCGACCCGGCCGCCATGGCGCGCATCACCGGCGCCTTCGAGCGCGAGTTCGAGGCCGCCAAGCCCACGCGCATCGTGGGCATCGAGTCGCGCGGCTTCATCTTCGGCGCCGTGCTGGCCACCGCTCTGGAGTTGCCGTTCACGCCCGTGCGCAAACCCGGCAAGCTGCCCTACGACAAGATCAGCGTCAGCTACACGCTCGAGTACGGCCAGGGCAGCCTCGAGATGCATACCGACGGCGTCACCAGCGACGACCGCGTGCTGATCATCGACGACCTGCTCGCCACGGGCGGCACCGCAGCCGCGGCGTGCGAACTGGTGGAGCGCGTGGGGGCGCAGGTTGTGGGCCTGGGGTTCGTGGTGGAGTTGCAGTTCCTGAACGGGCGCGAGAAGCTGGGCGGGCACAACGTGCTGAGCTTGGTGACGTATTGATCGAGGCGGCAGTCGGGAGAAACAGGAGCCGCAAGCGCCAGCGCGCGGTTGGTTGAAGGGAGGAGAAACCACCTCGCACCGGACCGCTAGTCCGCTTATTGGAAGGGTTTGCGGGCATGGAATGGTCGCCGATTTTGGTTCGTTGTAACGGTTGCGGAAACTCTGTTTCGTTGGGAGGAATGACCAGCGGGGCAGGTTTTTTCGGCCGGAAAAAAAAGTTCCTCATTGGGGCTTGACTCGGCAAAGAAACGCGCTACTTTTGCGCGCCCCACAGGGGACCCGTCAGGCCGGGAGGCGTGACGGAAGGCCGAAACGAAGGGGTTCGGCGGAAAACTTGAAGCCCCGGGGTTGAAGTGGCAAGCGACCCTGGCTAGAATGAGGGGCCCGACGCTGCGAGCAGTGTCGAGGTTTCCAACCGGATCTGCGGGACGGGAGATTGGCGCTGAGCGCCTGGGGTCGGAAGACCTCAAGCGCCCGGTGCCTACCCGGAAGCAGAGCGGATGGGCGCCGGTGTCTTTTTGGGTATTGAGCGCGAAGCGTAAGCTGCGGCCTGATCCCGAATGACACGGTTCTTTGAAAACTGAATAGCCATGAAATATGAGGATGTGATTGTGGGAGACCGCGATCGCACGATGAGCAGAGCTCCTGGCGGGCGGCCCATGTGGGCCAAGCGTCAGCCACCAATTGAGGTGGGGGTGCGTAAGCGACTCCTGCGCCAGGCCTGGCAACGGGCCTGGTACTGATCTGCCCCGAGATTCGTCGAAGGGCACCAATCAAAACAATCAGTCACATCTTTAGCATTGAAGTAATGAACCCGTAATGAGTTACGGGAGCATTGCCCAATGCCCAGAGAAGTGACCGAGATCAAATTTTTGTTGATGGAGAATTTGATCCTGGTTCAGAACGAACGTTGGCGGCGTGGATGAGGCATGCAAGTCGAACGGTAAGGCCCCTTCGGGGGTACACGAGTGGCGGAAGGGTGAGTAACAACTGGTTAATCTACCCTCAAGTGGGGGACAACTCCGGGAAACTGGAGCTAATACCGCATGAGACCACGGGGAGGCATCTCCCAGGGGTCAAAGTCTTCGGACGCTTGAGGAGGAGACCAGTCCGTATCAGGTAGTTGGCGGGGTAACGGCCCACCAAGCCTGCGACGCGTAGCCGGCCTGAGAGGGTGGCTGGCCACACTGGTACTGAGACACGGACCAGACTCCTACGGGAGGCAGCAGTGAGGAATATTGGACAATGGGGGCAACCCTGATCCAGCCATGCCGCGTGAGTGAAGAAGGCCTTAGGGTTGTAAACCACTGTCAGGAGCTAACAATAAGCGCATAACCTGCGTGATGAGTTAAACTCCAGAGGAAGTGACAGCTAACTACGTGCCAGCAGCTGCGGTAATACGTAGGTCGCAAACGTTGTTCGGATTTACTGGGCTTAAAGGGCGCGTAGGCGGCAGCGTAAGTCAAGGTTGAAATCCGGCGGCTCACCCGTCGAAGTGGCCTCGAAACTGCGTTGCTAGAATCATGGAGGGTGCGCGGAACTTGTGGTGTAGAGGTGAAATTCGCAGATATTAGGAGGAATACCAGTGGCGTAGGCGCCCAACTGGACAGTTATTGACGCTCAGATACGAAAGCGTGGGGAGCAAACAGGATTAGATACCCTGGTAGTCCACGCCGTAAACGATGTGCACTAGGGAGAGGGAGGCACCTAGCCATTCTCTCCCCAAGGGAAACCGATAAGTGCACCGCCTGGGGAGTACGGCCGCAAGGTTAAAACTCAAAGGAATTGACGGGGACCCGCACAAGCGGTGGAGCATGTTGTTTAATTCGAAGCAACGCGAAGAACCTTACCTACCTAGACATCAGGATGTAACTGCGTGAAGCGTAGCCTTCCTTCGGGGCCGGGGTGCAGGTGCTGCATGGCTGTCGTCAGCTCGTGTCGTGAGATGTTGGGTTAAGTCCCGCAACGAGCGCAACCCTTATTGTCTGTTGCCATCATTTAGTTGGGCACTCTGACAAGACTGCCGGTGACAAGCCGGAGGAAGGCGGGGACGACGTCAAGTCATCATGGCCCTTACGTGTAGGGCTACAAACGTGCTACAATGCATGGTACAAAGGGATCCGATACCGCGAGGTGGGGGAAATCTCAGAAAGCCATGCTCAGTTCGGATTGTTCTCTGCAACTCGACTCCATGAAGTTGGAATCGCTAGTAATCGCGGGTCAGCATACCGCGGTGAATATGTTCCCTGGCCTTGTACACACCGCCCGTCAAGTCATGGAAGCCGGTTCTATCTAAAGTCGTTAGCCTAACTTCGGAGGCGGCGACCACGGTAGGATCGGTGACTGGGGCTAAGTCGTAACAAGGTAGCAGTAGGGGAACCTGCGGCTGGATCACCTCCTTTCTAAGGATTACATAGACTTCCATGCGAAGCGATTCGCATGGTCGTAAGGCATATCCTCTTTCATGGCTATTCATCATACGCGTGCGCGGGGGCCCTGTCGTCTCGGGGCCCCCTTCGCACCCTTCGCAGTGGAAGACGGGCCGGCAACGGTCTCGGGCGCGCCGGTAGCTCAGCTGGTTAGAGCACACGCCTGATAAGCGTGAGGTCGGCGGTTCGAGTCCGCCCCGGCGCACCATTCCACGGCGGCCGGGACGCAAGGGCCGGTAGCTCAGTGGTAGAGCGTCGCCTTTGCAAGGCGAGGGTCAGGGGTTCGACTCCCCTCCGGTCCACCAGCCTCTTGAGGCGGCCGGGCAGAGCGCGTATGGGGTCGAGGTTTGGGAATGTGCGCCCTGGCGCATGCTCTCGAGCCCCGACGACAAGTCGGGTTTCGGCTCTTTGACAACAGCATACTGTGATAGATCAGAGTGACTAGATTACTCCAGATTAGTGTTATCCTAGTAAGATAACCTATTCGCTAAGCCGCCGCCGGGAGGCGTCGGAAAGCGCGCGTCTGGAGAAAGTAACCAAGGCATCAACGATGAAACAGTATCTGACGTCGCGAGACGTCGGGTGCTGACGCTACAACGTGTCTTGAGGCCTCACCTGCGGGATTGGCCGGGCGGCTTGTATTGTCGGCCCGGTCGGGAACGGAGGGAGAGGAAAGCGCGCTCCTGGAGGGATCCAGGGGTTGTTGTGGTCAAGATATTAAGGGCGTACGGGGGATGACTAGGCACTTAGAAGCGATGAAGGACGTGGAAACCTGCGATAAGCCTCGGGGAGGTGGTAACAACCGTTATTACCCGGGGATTTCCGAATGGGGAAACCTGGCCGGTTAGAATACCGGTCGCCCCCGGCTGAATGCATAGGCCGGCGGGAGCAAACGCAGAGAACTGAACCATCTCAGTACCTGCAGGAAGAGAAATCGAAGAGACTTCCTTAGTAGCGGCGAGCGAACGGGAATTAGCCCAAACCGTGCACATGCAAGCATGCAGGCGAAAACAGTTGTGTGCGCGGGGTCGCGGAAGAAACAGGCAGGGGCTGCAAACCCTGCGCGGAGTTACAAATCCGGTCCCTAACCGAACAGACTGGAAAGTCTGGCCGTAGAAGAAGTGAAAGCCCCCAAAAGTGAAAGGGTGTCGGACTCCGGTGGTCTCCCAAGTAGGACTGTCAGACACGTGAAATCTTGTCTGAATATAGGGGGACCATCCTCTAAGGCTAAATACTCCTGATTGACCGATAGTGAACAAGTACCGTGAGGGAAAGGTGAAAAGAACCCCGATAAGGGGAGTGAAACAGATCTGAAACCGGATGCCTACAAGCAGTCGGAGCACGTTTATCGTGTGACGGCGTACCTTTTGTATAATGGGTCAGCGAGTTAGTCTATCATGCAAGCTTAAGCCGTTAGGTGGAGGCGCAGCGAAAGCGAGTCTTAAATGGGCGACATAGTATGGTGGATTACACCCGAAACCCGGTGATCTAGTCATGGACAGGTTGAAGTTGCGGTAACACGCAATGGAGGACCGAACCCACTACTGTTGAAAAAGTACGGGATGATCTGTGACTAGGGGTGAAAGGCCAATCAAACCGGGTAATAGCTGGTTCTCCGCGAAATCTATTTAGGGTTTGCGTCAAGTAATAGTGCATGGGGGTAGAGCACTGAGAGGATTGGCGGGCGGTTCGCCGTACCCCATCCTTTCAAACTCCGAATACCATGCGCCGTATCTTTGGGAGTAAGACCGTATGGGGATAACGCTCTATGGTCGAGAGGAGATAACCCAGACCTACAGCTAAGGTCCCCAAGTAATAGTTAAGTGCGAAAGCAAGTCGGAAGTCCATGACAACCAGGAGGTTGGCTTAGAAGCAGCCACCCTTTAAAGAAAGCGTAATAGCTCACTGGTCGAGCAGACTTTGCGCCGACAATGATCGGGACTAAGCGTAGCACCGAAGCTTGTCTGCACGGATACCCGTTGTTCCGTGCGGGGTAGCGGAGCGTTCCAGTCAGCCTGAAGCCATACCGCAAGGAGTGGTGGAGCGGCTGGAAGTGATCATGCCGGATTGAGTAGCGATAAAACGGGTTAGAATCCCGTTCGTCGTAAGCCTAAGGGTTCCGGGGCAAGGTAATTCCGCCTCGGGTTAGTCGGTCCCTAAGCCGAGGCCGAAAGGCGTAGGTGATGGGAATGACGTTAATATTCGTCAACCATGTGCAAGTGCGATGGGGGGACCCGGAGTGAATGGCCTAGGGTCTGTTGGATGGCCCGTTGCCTGGAAGGGTGGCAGATAGGCAAATCCGTCTGCGTAATCCCCGAAGGGTGAGACGGCGCGGCTTCGGCCAAACCGTACTGGCGTGCAGCTTCGGCAAGAAAAGCCTCTAAGCATAACTTGTATGTGACCGTACCCGAAACCGACACAGGTAGGATGGTAGAGAATACCAAGGCGCTTGAGAGAACTATGCTGAAGGAACTCGGCAAATTACATCCGTAACTTCGGGAGAAGGATGGGCGCCTCCCGCAAGGGAGGCCTCAGAAAAGAGGTTCCATCGACTGTTTATCAAAAACACAGGGCTCTGCGAAGTCGCAAGAGGACGTATAGGGTCTGACGCCTGCCCGGTGCCGGAAGGTTAAAAGGAGGAGTGCAAGCTCTGAATTGAAGCCCCGGTAAACGGCGGCCGTAACTATAACGGTCCTAAGGTAGCGAAATTCCTTGTCGGGTAAGTTCCGACCTGCACGAATGGCGTAACGACTTCCCCACTGTCTCCAGCATAGACTCAGTGAAATTGAACTCGAGGTTAAGATGCCTCGTACCCGCGGTCAGACGGAAAGACCCTATGAACCTTTACTATAGCTTTACAGTGGCAATATGACTGTCATGTGTAGCCTAGGTGGGAGACTTTGAAACCGGGGTCCTGGCCCTGGTGGAGCCATCGGTGAGATACCACCCTTTATTTACGAGAGTTCTAACCCTGTGCCGTGAATCCGGCCAGGGGACACTGTTTGACGGTCAGTTTGACTGGGGCGGTCGCCTCCCAAATTGTAACGGAGGCGCGCGATGGTGAGCTCAGGACGGTCGGAAATCGTCCATTGAGTGCAATGGCATAAGCTCGCCTTACTGTGAGACTGACAGGTCAAGCAGTGTCGAAAGACGGTCATAGTGATCCGGTGGTTTCCGCATGGAAGGGCCATCGCTCAACGGATAAAAGGTACTCTAGGGATAACAGGCTGATAGCGCCCAAGCGTCCACAGCGACGGCGCTGTTTGGCACCTCGATGTCGGCTCATCTCATCCTGGGGCTGTAGCAGGTCCCAAGGGTATGGCTGTTCGCCGATTAAAGCGGTACGTGAGCTGGGTTCAGACCGGCGCGAGCCAGGTTGGTCCCTACCTACTGTGGGCGGAGGAGTCTTGAGCGAGTCTAACCTTAGTACGAGAGGATTGGGTTGGACGGACCTCTGGTGTTCCTGTTGGGCCGCCAGGCCCAGCGCAGGGTAGCTACGTCCGGAAAGGATAAGCGCTGAAAGCATATAAGCGCGAAGCCCTTCGCAAGATAAGGACTCCCCATCAGGACCGTGGAAGACTACCACGTCGATAGGCCGGGTGTGTAAATTCCGTAAGGGATGAGCTAACCGGTACTAATCATCCGATTGGCTTGACCGCAACAATCTCCGGGTCTCCCGGAGTGTTGCCAAGCAACTTGTATTAGCGATTCCAAGACACGTCGTTAGCGTCTCACGTGATGCCTTGTCACTGTTCGCGAAAGCGAACGTGCTTGGCCAATGCACTGCATTGGCCAAGCCCTATCCAGTATGCTGTTGTCAGCGAGCCGCGCTCGCTTTGACATCTTTGCGAGGATTTTTCTCGGTGCCCATACCCTCGGGGACACACCCGATCCCATCCCGAACTCGGAAGTTAAGCCCGCGGGGCCGATGATAGTCGTAAGGCGAAAGTAGGTTGGTGCCGGGATATAACACGGGCCGCAGCGAAAGCTGCGGCCCGTGTCCGTTAACCCGCCGCAGTTTTCCGGATTACCCCGACCACCACTCGCGTTCCATATCTGCCCTGGTTGTTGCCCCCGACCGGGGCTGAAAAGAGGGACTGCGGCCACCCGGCTGCGGTCCCTCTGACTTTGACCGGGAATGCAGTCACGGTCCCTGCCCGTTACCCTCCCCGGGAGGCGGTCATGCCGAACATCCTGGCCTTTGCCGGCAGCCTGCGCGCAGGCTCCTGGAACAAGAAACTCGTCCGCATTGCCGCCCAGGGAGCACGCGAGGCCGGCGCCGAGGTCAACCTGATCGACCTCAAAGAATTCCCCCTGCCCGTCTACGACGCCGACATCGAAGACGCCCACGGCCTGCCAGACAACGTCCACAAGCTCAAGGACGCCTGCAAACAGGCCCAGGGCTTCCTGATCGCAAGCCCCGAGTACAACGCGGGTTACTCCGGCGTACTGAAGAACCTGACCGACTGGCTGTCACGCCCGCGCGAGGGCGAAAAGGCCTTCGAAATCTTCGCCATGAAGCCCGCGGCTGCCATGTCCGCCAGCCCCGGCGCCTTGGGCGGCAACCGCATGCTGGCATCCCTGCGCGGCCACCTGCTGCACCTTCAGATGCTGGTGATCCCGCAGACCTACGGCCTGTCCAGGGCGAGCGAAGCCTTTGACGCGGACGGAAACCTGGTGGACCCCAAGGTCGAGAAGCGGGTTAAAGAGCTCGGCCGAATCGTGGCCGAGCTGGCAGCCCGGCTGCGGTGAGCCGCCGGAATGATAGTTCAACGCCGAACTGTTATAGATGACGGGAGGATCGCCCATGATCGTCATCCGCAAAGCTGAAGACCGCGGCCACTTCGAGCACGGCTGGCTCGACACCTGGCACACTTTCTCGTTCGCCGACTACCACGACCCCGCCCACGTGCACTTCCGCAACCTGCGCGTGATGAACGAGGACCGCATTGCCGGCGGCCAGGGCTTCGGCATGCACCCGCATCGCGACATGGAGATCGTTACCTACGTGATGGAGGGGCAGCTTGAGCACCGCGACAGCATGGGCAACCACGGCGTGATCCGCCCGGGCGTGGTGCAGCGCATGAGCGCGGGCACCGGCGTGCTGCACAGCGAAGTCAACCCGGGCCCCGGCGCCGTGCACCTGTACCAGATCTGGATTTTCCCGCGCGAGAAGGGCATCCAGCCCGGCTACGAAGAAAAGGCCTTGCCCGAACACGACGGCGAAGGCCGCCTGGTGCTGGTTGCTTCGCCCGAGGGCGCCCAGGGCTCCGTCACCATCAACGCCGACGCCAGGCTGTACGCCGCGAAGCTGGAAAAAGGCGGGCGGCTGGAATACCCGCTGACCCCGGGCCACGGCGCCTGGCTGCAGGTCACGCGCGGCAGCCTTACCCTGAACGGCCACGACCTGGCGACTTCGGACGGCGCGGCGATCGAAGATGTCGATGCGCTGAACATCCTCGCGACCGACAACACCGAATTGCTGCTGTTCGACCTGTCTTGAGCGGAACAGATCCATCCCGAAGGGACGTTGTGACTTCGGAGGCAAATCATGAACCGCTTGAAAGACAAAGTCGCCTTGGTCACCGGCGCATCCATGGGCATCGGGCGCGCCACAGCCCTGCTGATGGCGCGCGAGGGCGCCGCCGTCGCCGTAACGGACCTTGCCGACGATGCCGGCCGCGAGGTGGTGCAGGAAATCATCACCCGTGACGGCCGTGCGCGATTCTGGCACCTGGATGTATCCGACGAGGCCCAGGTGCAGCGCGTGTTCAGCGAGGTTGAGAATGAGTTCGGCCCGATCACAGTGCTGGTCAACAACGCCGGTATCGCCGGCCCCGACAAGCCCACCCACGAACTGAGCATCGAGGAGTGGGAGCAAGTCCAAGCCGTGAACGTGAAAGGCGTGTTCCTGTGCACCAAGCACGTGATTCCGCAGATGAAGCGCGCCGGGCACGGCAGCATCATCAACATGTCCAGCATCTACGGACTGGTCGGTGCGCCCGACGTGCCTCCCTACCATGCCAGCAAAGGCGCCGTGCGGTTGATGACCAAGACCGATGCCCTGCTGTACGCCGCGAATCTCATCCGTGTGAACAGCATCCACCCCGGCTACATCTGGACACCCATGGTCGAGCAGCACCTGAAGAACATGCCCGATCCCGTGGCCGCCCGGGAAGCCGCTGCCGCGGCCCATCCGCTGGGCCACATGGGCGAGCCCGACGACATTGGCTGGGCTTGCGTGTACCTTGCGAGCGACGAGGCCCGCTTCGTCACCGGCAGCGAGCTCGTGGTGGACGGCGGATACACGTGCCGCTGATCCGCGCCGCTGCTATAGTCCAGCGCCATGAGGCAATGGAAGCCGCTCGTCGCATCGCTGGTCGTGATAGCCCTCGCCATGGGAGCGCTGGCGGCATGGAAACACTTGGGTGGTGCGGGCGGAGCCCGGCGCAACGCTGACAACCTGCCGACGGCAAACCTCTCGCCCGGTAGCGGCGCGGGCAGCGGGCTTGAGTACGAGACCGTGCCCCTTGAGGAGCTGCCCGCGCTGGACCCGCTCGGATTGTGGCCGCGCGATGGCCAGAGGATTTCTTCGGTTGACTTCTGGGTGATGTGGCAGACTACCGGCTTTTCAAAGTGCCGGTTGCTGGCCAGCAGCGACAAGCGCGACTGGTACGACCTGGGCGCCACAGGCGGGGAAGAGCACTATCTGCCGCTTAACATCGCTTACTTCGGCAGCCAGGTTAGCTTCGCCGTCGAGTTCCAGGCGGGCGGCATCCGCTACCGCAGCACGCCGCGCACCGTGTACTTTGGCCAGGGCGCCCACTTCGCAAGCCGCCGTCAGGAGTTCACTTTGGTCGATGTACCGAACCAGACCTTCCCGGTCACGGTGTTCGGACGTAATCCGCGCCGGCTGTCGCTGGATTCGTTCACGTTCGGTTTCTTTCCCGAAGACCTGGTCCCCTTCGTAGCCCACGGCAGCCCGCGCGAAGACGACGACGGCGGGGACATCCTGGTGGGTGTACAGGATCCCTCGGCTGTGAAGGGAGCGAGCGTCGGCTACCTCGAAATGTACGACGTGGTCACGGATACCTACGACCGGACGCTGATCACCTTGAATCGGTAAGGGCGAACGGTTGTTCCCCCAGAAACCGCGCCGGACAAGTCCCGCTCTCCTGTAAGTTTGTGGAACAGGGGCGGCGGCAGCTCACAACTGCTGGTTCTTTTTTCCGTCTGCTCGGCCGCCAACGGCGTTCCAACACCGGAGGCGACCATGAAACTCTCCCGCTTCGCCTTGCTGTTCTGGCTCGGCAACCTGCTGGTACTCGCCGCGGCCGCGGTGTTCCTGTGGATCGAACACCGCGACACCCGCGCCGACAGCCGCGCCCGCGCCTCGGCCGTGGCGGCGCTGACAAGCGATGAGCCGTTGATCGACTGGCAGCGAACAGCGACAGCGGACCACTTCAGCCTTCCGAACATCAGCCTGTCGCCGAAGGCGCGACCTGTCGAGGAAAGGACGGTGGTGGTGGTTCCCCCGCCGCCGCCGGTCGAGAAGACCGACGAGCAGCTGAAGTCGGAACTCGAGGCCGAGCTGAACCGCCGCTTCGCCCTGATGCGCCTGGTGCTGACCAGCAGCGAAGACTACCCCGACATCGCCATGCTGGTGAGCGGCAACCTGCGCTTGCAGTGGTTCGAGCGGATGAACCTGAAGGAAGAGTATGCACAAGCCCCGTCGGCCGAGTTGCGCCGCCTGGCAATCGACCTGAAGGTGATTGAAATCGACGAGCAGGGCGTGCTGGTGAACGCCGCCAGTTTCGAAAAGCCCGACAGGCGCTTCGACGTGCGCATTCGCCTGTATGAAGGCAAGCAGACCAACAGCATGGTAAGCGCCAGCTTCGCGCCCGACGGCAAGGCCCTGAAGCTGCCGCCTCTATCGCAAGAGCCGCCCCGCCTCGGCGACCCGAAACAATGGCCGGAGAAACTGGAGCCAAAAGATTACGAAGACGCGGCAATCGACGACATCGCCCGCCACGTCAAAGCGACAGAGCAGGGCCTGCAGATCCTGCCAGGCCTGCCTGAAGACAGTGCGCTTCACAAACACGGCGCCCGCGGCGGCGACATCGTCAAGGCAATCAACGGCGAGGCCGTGAAAAGCATGTCCGACGTGCGCCGCATCGTGCGCACCCAGTACAACGCCGGCACCGAGGAGTTCGTGGTCACTTACGAGCGCGACGGCGTACCCGGCACCAAGATCTTCAGCGCACCGAAGAAGAAGTAGCAACCAGCCCCACCCGGAAGGGCGGAGGAGCGGCCCCTGATATGCACGTCCATGTTGTATTCCCCGGCCTTCCGGCCGGGGCTGTCTGCTTTGTTTGCACCCGGCCAATCGCTAGAATCGCCGGCATGCCGACCATCAGCAAAGTCGCATCTGAGCTGCGTAAGTACGCGCTGGCGTTTCCCGAAGCCTGGGAAGATTTTCCCTGGGAGCACCAGGTGGTGAAGGTGCGCAAGAAGATCTTCGCCTTCATCGACAGTGATGGGAACAAGACCCTGAACATCACCGTCAAGCTGCCCGAAAGCGGCGACGACGCCATCGAGATGGACCAGTGCGAAATGACGGGCTACGGCCTCGGCAAAGCCGGATGGATCACCGCCCGTTTCAACGCGAAGGACAAGCTTGACGTGTCAATGCTGAAGGCCTGGATCAACGAAAGCTACCGCTCCATCGCACCCAAGACACTGGTGAAGAAGCTGGAAGCCTGACCAGACCGCGCCAGGGGACTGTCCCCGCAGTCGGGGACTGTCCCCGTCGTCGGAGCAGCACTCAGCGTTCAACCCGCAAACTGCCGCGCCCATTCCGGATTGCCGAAAGGCGTGCCGCCCTTTACGCAACGTCGAATCCGGTCTATCTCGGCCTGTTCCTCCGGTTTGCTCAACCAGGCAAGCCAGTCCTCAGGCTTGGGCACAGGCCAGCCGTGTGGCAACACGATGCCCTGCTGACCCATGAATTCCGTTGCCAGACCCGCGCTGGACCAGGGCCACTCTTGCGCACGCTCCACGAGCCCGGAACGAACCGGGTTACGCTCGATGTAGCGCAGCACCCTGAGCAGGTGCGAGTCGCTCTCGGCCGGGAAGGCTTTGTATCGGCCTTGCCATACGTGGCCGACACCAGCATGCGTCTTCCGGAACTGCGCGACGTGCGTAGTGGTCAGCCACTGCATGTAGCGGCCTAGATCGCGATCCTCGTGGGGCCACAGGCACAGGTGGAAGTGGTTGGGCATCAGACAGAACGCCAGCACTCGCATGGGTTGATGCTGGCTGGCGCGATGCAGCAACTGCAGGAATGACGCGTACTCGTTGTCGTCGTGGAACACCGGCTGGCGTTCGTTGCCGCGATTGATCACGTGGTAGCAGACGCCGCCTCTGGCCATGCGCGCGCTTCTGGGCATGGGGTAACTTTAGCTCATGCCGAGGACGGGGACAGTCCCCAACGGCGGGGACAGTCCCCTTGGAGCCCCGAAGACTCTGTTGAACTAGTTGTAGCTGACGGAGTTGACTTCAACTCGCCACCAACTCCCAGAACGGACTGTCGGCATCTGCTCCCACTAGAATGGCAACAGCTCCCGAAAGATCTGTGCCTCTTTGAGCGACTTCAAGTTGGCAAAGAATGGTCCCCAGTCCCAGCAACAGAAGACCTGCATCGCTAGCGACGAGCAGCGCGTCCATGTACTCAGGCTCATCGCACCACGCATGCACCGCCCCATTTTGCAGGCTCAGCAACATCGAGTATGGATCGCCGCCTCCGATGTAGATACGACCCTTCGGTGCATCACCACTGCCCCACCACGGAAAGTCCTGGTGCTTGCGCAGATTCATCTCAGCAAGCATGTCCAGATAGGGTTTCCGACCGGCGCCAAAGTGGACTGGGCCCAGCGTGAAACGACTCAGGTCAACTTCGTAAAGCAGGCTCAAGAAAGTCGCGGGAAGCACAAAGCCTGTCTCGCCTTCGAAGTGCCGGACGTCCGTGGACTTGAGGGAAGACTCTGGGAGGCTGTGGCGACTCTGGTCGAATTCATCCGGATACGTCAGCCCGTCTAGAAACTCCCGCACTTGCTGAATCGTCAACAGCTTCATTGATTCCGACCACGTTCCACGGCGGCCTTTACCCAGGCGGTGAACAGTGGGTGGGGCTTCAGCGGCTTGCTCTGGAACTCGGGGTGGAACTGCACCCCCACGAAGAACGGGTGGTCCTTCAGCTCCACGATTTCCACCAGATCCAGCTCCGGGTTCAGGCCGCTGATCACCAGGCCGCGTTCCGTGAGCTGGCCGCGGAAGTCGTTGTTAAACTCGTAGCGGTGGCGGTGGCGCTCCTGGATCATCTCAACACCATAGGCCGCACGGGCGATGGTGCCCTCGATCAGCTTGCAGGGCTGCGCGCCCAGGCGCATGGTGCCGCCCATGTTCTTCACGTCGCGCTGGTCCTTGAGCAGCGAAATGACCGGGTGCTTGGTCTCGCGGCTGAATTCGCTGCTGTTGGCGTCTTCCATGCCCGCCACGTGGCGCGCGAACTCGATCACCGCGATCTGCATGCCCAGGCACAGGCCGTAGTACGGGATCTTGTTTTCGCGCGCGAAGCGCACGGCGCTGATCTTGCCCTCGATGCCGCGCTCGCCGAAGCCGCCCGGCACCAGGATGCCGGCCATGCCGCGCAGGCGCTTGCCCACGTTCTCGTCGGTCAGCTCCTCGGCGTTGATGCGGTGAATCTTGACCTCGACCTTGTTCGCGATGCCCGCGTGGTCGATGGATTCATACACGCTCTTGTAGGCGTCCTTCAGCTCCACGTACTTGCCCACCACCGCCACGTCCACCGTGCCGGTCGGGTTGGTCACCGTGTGCACGACCTCCTGCCAGGGGCCCAGGTTCTGGTTGCCGGCGGGCAGGCCCAGCCGCGCGATGATGGCGTCGTCCAACCCTTCGTCGTGCAGCACCTGGGGCAGCTCGTAGATGGTGTTCTCGACGTCGCGTTCTTCAAACACGTGCTTCTTCTCGACGTTGCAGAACATCGCGATCTTGTCGCGCATCTCCTGGGTGATCGGCTTTTCGGTGCGGCACACCAGCATGTCCGGCTGGATACCGATCTGGCGCAGGATGCCCACGCTCTGCTGGGTTGGCTTGGTCTTCAGCTCGCCGCTGGCGCGCAGGTACGGCACCAGCGTCAGGTGCAGGAAGATGCAGTTGTCGCGCCCGTGCTCGTAAACGAACTGCCGGAAGGCCTCCAGAAACGCGGCGCCTTCGATGTCGCCGGCCGTGCCGCCGAGCTCGGACAGCACCACGTCCACTTCCGGGCCGTCCCACTGGCGGATGTTGGCCTTGATCTCGTTGGTGATGTGCGGCACCACCTGCACGCAGCCGCCCAGGTACGCGCCCTTGCGCTCCTTGGCGATCACGTCGCGATAGATACGGCCGCTAGTGATGTTGTTGTTGCGCGAAAACGGGGCGGAAACGTAGCGCTCGTAGTGGCCGAGGTCGAGGTCGGTTTCGCCGCCGTCAACGGTGACGAACACCTCGCCGTGCTGGAAGGGGTTCATGGTGCCGGCGTCTACGTTGATGTAGGGGTCGAACTTCTGGATGCGGATGCGCAAACCGCGCGCCTCAAGCAGCGCGCCGATGCACGCGGTGGTAAGCCCCTTGCCCAGCGAGGAGACCACCCCGCCGGTGATGATGATGTGTTTGGTGACGTGCTTGCTCATTGCGCCAACCCTGACCATGTCCCTAACGCACGACGCCCCTCATCGGGGCGCCTCTCGCCATCGTAGCGAGCGGTTTTCGAACTGCAATCATTGTGGAGAGTTCAGGCCGTGGCGACTTCCACCGTTAGATGGTGGATGCGGGCGTCTTTCAGGATCGCGGCCCGGTATTCGGCCAGCTCGCGCGGGTGGCTGCAAGTTAGCGATACGATGCAGCCGTAACGCCCGGGCGCGAATTCCCACACGTGCAGGTCGCGCACACGACTGTCGTCCATGGCTTCCAGCTGTGCGCGGATCGTCTCCACCAGCGCCGGGTTAGGCGTCTTGTCCAGCAACTGCCCAGCCGTGGCGCGCACCAGGCCGAGGCCCCAGTACAGGATCACCAGGGCGCCCACGATGCCCATGATTGGGTCCAGCAGCGGGAAGCCAGCGAAGCGCCCGACCAGCAGGGCCACGATTGCCAGCACGCTGGTCAATGCGTCCGCCAGCACGTGCAGGTAGGCGGCTTTCAGGTTGTGGTCGTGGTGCTCGTGAACATGGTCATGGTCGCTGTGGTCATGATCGTGCTCGTGCGCCTGATCGTGACCGTGGTCGTGCCCGTGGCCCAGCAGCGCGGCACTGGCCAGATTCACCAGCAGGCCCACACCCGCGACGATCAGCGCGACGTCGTACTTGATAGGCACCGGAGTCAGCAGGCGCTCGACCGATTCCACGACCATGATCACCGCCACCACGCCAAGCAGCATGGCATTGGTGTAGCCCGCCAGGGCCAGCGCCTTGCCGGCGCCGAAGCTGTACCTGCGGTTGCCGCGCTGGCGCCGCACCCACCAGTACGCCAGGGCCGCCAGCGCCAGCGCGCCCACGTGGGTGCCCATGTGCCAGCCGTCGGCGGTCAGCGCCATGCTGCCGGACCAGTAGCCGACCACCAGTTCGGCGATCATGGTGATGAAGGTAAGGGCCACCACGGCCCAGGTGCGCCGCTCATTGCTCGAGTAATCGGGCAGCACGTCATGGCAATGGATGCAGTCGTGGGCGTCGGTCATGGCCTTCAACGTATTGGGTAGCGGACAAACCTTCAACATTTGGACCTGTTCGAAGTGTCGGCCTGTTTCTGAAACCGAGTTGGAGGCGACCAGACTTTTTGCGTGCATTGCGTGGTCATTCGCACTAAACTCACACACATATCGCTATTCACTTGAGGTGGTTTTACCGCTTTGCGGCGGTGTTGCTCGGTCTCTCATTGAGACAGGACTGCCGCAGCGGCCAGACCGGCTTCACGCGACCCCTGAGGAGCAAGGTCGCGCCACGGGTGAGTTTTGGATGGAGGATGGATCAGATGCTTCGAAACATAGCCGTTCTGGTGTTGGTGCTTCTGTCGGGAACCCTGTCCGCGCAGATCATCCACCCTATTAATGAGACCCTGCCTACTGGCTGGAGCGCGCCCACGTCTGGGCCGTACACCATGGGCTACAGTTTCAGCACCAGCCAATCCAACGTGACCGTCGTGGAAATGGGCTGCTGCCAGCACGATGCCAATGCCAAAACCATGTGGTTGTGGGACTCAACCGCAACCAGCGCGCCCATTGCAACCATCACGACTGCCGCAGCTGCCTCCGGCGTCTGGCGCTGGGGCACGCTTTCCACTCCGATAACCCTGGTCGCCAACCGCACCTATGTCGTGACCGTGGACGCCACTACGTACTACTGGATCGCGCAGTCTTCTGCCTCCGCGGCATTCAAGCCCACGGGCGTCATCAACTGGATCGACAGCCGCTACAACCTGACTTCCGGCGCCTACCCGAACACGAACAACGGCAACTACTTCGGGCCCACGGACATCGGCTATACCACGGGGCCCACCGTTGCTACATCAACCACCAGCTTGAACCTGGGCACTGCCTACCAGGGCCAGCCCGGCACACCAGTCAGCTACACGGTCAGCGGCTCTGCACTCACCGCGGCCACTTCCATCACAGCGCCTGCCAACGTGGAGATCTCGTTCAACCAGACCAGCGGCTACGCCGGCAGCCTTAACGTCGCCACAACCGGTACCTGGGGACCAACTACTGTGTGGGCGCGCGTCGCCGCCACAGCGCCGCTCGGTGCCGTATCCGGCAACATTGTTCATGCCAGCGCTGGCGCGAACACTGTCAATGTGGCCGTTACGGGCAACGTCACAACGCCTCCGGTACTGAACGTCAACCCGAACAGTCTGAATTTGGGAACCACACCACAAGGCACGCCAGGCTCTGCACAAAGTTACACCATCAACGGTTCGGCTACGGTAGCGGCCACCACCATCACGGCTCCGGCCGGGGTTGAGCTTTCCTTCAACCAGGTCACCTGGAACGGCACGCTGAACATTGCCTCCACCGGCACCTGGCCCAACACCACGATCTACGTGCGCATTGCGGCGTCGGCCTCGGCGGGGCCGATCTCGGGCAACGTGACCAACGCGACCACCGGCGCCACCACCCAGAACGTGGCGGTCAGCGGCACGGTCACCGCGCCGCCCACGCTGCTGGCCACGCCCAACTCGCTCAACCTGGGCAGCACCGGCCAGGGCGTGCCGGGCAGCGAGTTCAGCTACGTGCTCGACGGCTCGGCCCTGGTCGCCAGCACGGTGATCACCGCGCCGGCCGGCGTGGAGATCAGCCAGACCTCGGGCAGCGGCTACAGCGGCACCACCACCATCACCACCACGCCCTCCTTCAGCGTGACCATCTACGTGCGCCTGACCGGCGCCACGGTGGGTGCCGTGGCGGGCAACATCACCAACGTCAGCGGCAGCGCCAGCGAGAACGTCTCCATCACCGGCAACGTGACCGCCAACGTCAACCTGACCATCACCCGCAACGGCCCGGGCTCCTCCACCAGCGTGGACAACAACGAGCAGGGCCCCGGCGGCAACGGCCTGGTGATCCTGGACTTCACGGCCTCCACGGGCTCACAGGCCTTCAACCTGGTGGACATTACCTTCTCTGAAAGCGGCACGGCCGACGGCCAGGCGGACCTGAACTTCTTGGCCCTGTACGAGGACACCGGCAACGGCAGCTTCGACGGCCCGGGCACGGACACCCTGGCCACGGCGGCGGCGGGCGTCAGCTTCAGCGCCGCCAACGGCGACTACGTGGCCACCCTCAGCAGCAGCGCGATCGCCGCCAGCACCAGCCGGCGCTTCTTCCTGGTGTGCAAGCTGGCCGGCACGGCCTCCGGCGGCGAGACCATCCAGGCCGAGATCACCGGCGTCACCGCCACCACGGGCGGCGGCGGCATCACCAGCGGCGTGCCCACCAGCGGCGCCAACCCGGCGCTGACGATCACGCCCGCCAGCATGGACGTGACGCTCAACGGCCCGCTGGCCTACACCACGGTCAACGCCGACAGCCAGGGCCCGGGCGGCAACGGCCACGTGATCTGCGACGTCACCCTCACCACCCACAACGACAGCTGGACCGTCACCAGCCTGACCTTCACAGCCAGCGGCACGGCCGACGAGCAGGCCGACATCAGCTTCCTGGCCCTCTATGAGGACAACGGCAACGGCAGCTTCGACGGCCCCGGCACGGACACCCTGGCCACGGCCGCGGCGGGCGTCTCCTTCAACGCCCCCAACGGCACCTACACCGCGACACTGACCGGCGCGGCAGGCGCTCTGGCCATCAACAGCAGCAAGACCTTCTTCCTGGTGGCCAAGCTTTCGGGCACAGCCAGCTCCGGCGAGAACTTCCGCGCGGCGCTGACCGGCATGGTGGAAAGCTCGCCCAGCGGCGGCTCGGTCAACGGCATGCCCACGGCCGCCAGCTCGGCCCTGGTGATCGACGTGGCGACGCTCACGGTCAATGCGGGCCCGGCCAACCCGGCCGACACCTCCGTGATGTCCACGGGCACGGCTTTCAACCATACTTTGGGTGAGATCCGCCTGACGGCCAGCAACGCCGACTTCACCATCTCGGGGGTAGTGCTGACCCTGGGCGGCACGGGCGACTGGGTGAACAACATCAGCAGCGTCAGCGTGTACCAGGACGACGGCAACGGCAGCTATGACGGCGCCGATACCCTGCTGTTCAGCGGCGCGGCGAGCGCGGGCTCGGTGACCTGCGGCTTCTCGGCCAACCTGACCGTGCTGCAGGCCACCAGTGAGGACCTGTGGGTGGTGATCGCCGTGGCGGCCACCGCCGGCGGCTCGCCGTCGGAGAGCTTCCAGGCCCAGGTCGCGGCTGCCGCCGACGTGCAGACCGTGACCGCGGGCAACGTGGCGATCGGCACCAACCCGCCGGTCAGCGGCATGCTGCACGTGGTGGACTACTCGGTGACCGGCTTCACCCCGGTGCAGGACAGCTTCAGCGGCGGCTCGCCGATCACCATCACGGGCACGGGCTTCGCCCTGCCGGTGACGGTCACCATCGGCGGCGTGACCTGCCCGGGCACGGCCGTGGTGAACCCGGCCGGCACGCAGATCACCGGCCTGAATGTGCCCGCGGGCAGCGGCAGCGGCCTGGCGATCACGCTCGACACCAACGGGCTCGGCCCCCAGACGCTGACCCAGACCTTCAGCTACACGCTGAGCGTGGGCAGCGGCGGCGGCGGAGGCGGCGGCGGAGGCGGAGGCTGCGCCGGCAACCCCAACAGCAGCACAGCCACACTGCTGCTCGCGGCGCTCGCCTTGCTGGCCACAGCCACCACCCTGCGCCGCAGAAGGGCGTA
Source organism: Planctomycetota bacterium (assembly GCA_020638635.1). GTDB lineage: Bacteria > Planctomycetota > UBA8742 > UBA2392 > UBA2392 > JACKID01. The sequence goes on along the minus strand of JACKIE010000006.1, from coordinate 130,843 downwards.
GGACCTGCTTGTCACTTGGTGGGGAGGGCACAGAGCCCTCCCCGCTTTCATTTCTGGCAACGCATTCGTGACAGCAGCTAAACTGGCGGTGTGGAGTACGGAACGAATGGCGGATGTGCGCAAGACTGCTTGGATCTGGTTGGGGCGGTTTGCTGCTCTTGTTGTGGTTGCCGTATTGGTCTATGCGCTGGTGGATTTCGGATGGCCGAGCTTCTATTCACCGCCGTCCGGCGGCGAGGTGTATGAAGAGACCGGTGCTTTGTACGTGATTGAGTCCAAGGACTGGCCGATGGATCGTGCGGAGCACATCCGCGACCTCACCGGCCGCGAAACCGAGGCTTTCAGGCTTTTCATCGAGCAGGCGGACTATCAGGAGCTCACGGCATACAAAGACCAGGTGAATCTGCCTGTCGTCAAGATCGACGGCGTGTACTGGTTCGTGTACCGCTCGGGACTGTTTCGAAAAGAGGGCGGAGATTCCCAGTGGCGCAAAACCATCGACGGCGTGAGCCTTACAACAGATGGCGACAGGCACGAGATAGACTGGCAAGCGCTGGATGAGTGGTACGAGCGCGAGCGGTAGTCAACACCGGTTTGCGGACGCTTTCTCAACACTCGGTCGATGTCGCGTGCCCTAGTACACTCGCGGCATGGCGATTGAGCTTCTTCGGGTTGGGCTCGGTGATGATGTTTCGGCGCACGTGGCGGCGCTGCTGCGCGATGCGGCCCGAGCTGCGGAACCTTTTGCGCCGGCGCCCGTGGTCTACGTTGCTTCCCATGAGCGCCGCGCCCGCGCGATCAGCCGGCTGGCCGGAGAGCAGTACCCCGAGGGCACTCCCGACCGAGTTGCACGCGAGCTGTTGAAACTGTTCGCGCCGGAAATCCGCCTGCGCGGCGAGGTCGAGCGCGACTTCGATTTCTTCGGTGCGCTGGGTGAGGCGCTGCATGAGCTGGGCGAATCACGCCGTGCCGGCCGCGCGCTGGTGAACGAGCTGCTGATCGCCTGGAAGCGCTTCGCGCAGGCCATCCCGCCCGATCAACGCGGCGACGCACAGCTGGCGGCCTGGCTGCCAGTTCTCGGCCGGCGCGGCGAGTTGTTCGGCGCCGTAGTGCGCCGCTACCTGGCGCGTCTAAAGCAGGCCGGCCAGCACGACCCTGAGGACGCCTGTTGGCTCGCGGCGCGGCTTGGTGCGCCTCTCGCGCCCGGGCTGCTGGTGGTGGACGACCTCGACCGCATCACACCCGCGCGCGAGGCACTACTGGCGGCACTGGCGGCGCGCTCCATCCGCGCGCTGTTCATCCTGCGCGGCAACCGCGAACTTCTGCCGTTCGTGTCTCAGTCTCATGAAGTCTCGCAGCAGCTGATGTTTGCAGGCGAAGGCCGCGTGCTGCCGGAGTGCCAGTGGCCGCATCGCGCGCTGGCGGGTGCCTGCGAAAACTGGCTGCAGGACGCGCCCGTCAGTGACGCCATCGAGGTGCTGCGCCCGGCCAGCCGTACGGCCGAAGTTCGCGAGGCTGCCCGAGCCGTCAAGCGTGCGAGGCAGGCCGGAACACCGCTGTCCGAGATGTGCGTTGCGATGCCATCCACGGGCAACTACCGCGAGCTGATTGAAGAAATCTTTGCCGCCGCGGGCATTCCCTACGACGCGCCGTTCGAGTTGCCCCTGGACGAAACCGCGCCCGTCGCCGCGCTGCTTGACCTGCTGCGCGCGGCGATCCGCGGCCTGGGGCGCAACGAGCTGCTGGACGCGCTGGCCTCGCCCTTCGTGCCCTTCGAGGCCGCCGACGAGAGCGCGCAGTTGAAAGTGCGCGCGGCGCTGGACGAGGTCACGCGCGACGCCTTCATCGTGGGCGGGCGCAACGTCGCCCGCGACTGGCTTCAGCGACTGCAGGCCAGCAATCACCCGGCATGGCCCGCCATCAGCACACCCGTCGCGCACATCCTGGAAGCGCTGGAGCCCTTCACCCACGGCCGTTGCGCGGCCGTGAAATTCCTGAAGTCGCTGGAAGCGCTGGTTGAGGCCAGCGGCGCACAGCGCGTAGTTAGCGCCGAGCGCGGCTCCGAGCCCGGGGCCGCCCTGCGCGCCGAGGCGCTGCACGCCTTCCGCACCCTGCTGCGCGAGATGCGCGAAGAGTTCCGGCGCGGCGGCAACCCCGAATTGCCGGCCGGCGAGCTGCTGCGCGCCTTGGTTGAGCAGGCGCGCACCCGCAGCGTGCGCCCGCCGGAGGCAGCCGCCGAGCGCGTGCGGGTGCTTGGCCTGCGCGAGTTGCGCGGTGTGAGTTTCCAGCGGCTGATCGTGCTTGGCCTGACCGACCAGGATTTGCCACTCACCGAAGAAGAAACCCTGTTCCTGCCTTCCGCTCGCGAGCAGGTGCTGGCGGAAGCGCTGGGGTCGAGCGTCGCGGCCGAGCTGTGCGCGCCGATCGACGTCACCGCCCAGGCCGACTACCTGTTCGCCCACACGCTTCTGGCGGCGGCCGGGGCGCTGACGCTGATGCTGCCTGCCGGAGAGGGCGATACGCCCTTCGTGCCCGCCACCCCGTTCGCCCGCCTGCTGCGCTGCATGGGGCAGGGTGAACTCGACAAGCTGCCCGCCTGCAGCGACGGCGAACCGCCGGTTTCGGAGGGGGAGTTAGCCGCACGCGCGGCCTCATTGCTTGCGCCGGCCGAGCGCGACGGCACGAAGTGCAAAGAAACCATACCGCTGTCCGGGCCGCTGGCCGCGGGCCTGCACGGCCGTTGCATCGAGCTTGCCCGTACGGACCTTGCTTCACCGCCGTGCGAGTACGAGGGCGTGGTGGGCGCGCGCCCCGAGCTCGCGGCGCGCTTTGCCGCGGAGGGCGAGCAGCGCCACCTGTTTTCGCCCAGCCAGCTCGACAGTTTCGCCGAGTGCCCGATGCGCTTCTGGTCGCGCTACATCATGGCCGCGCGCGCGCCCGATGAGCCTTCGCTGGACACCAAGCCCCAGGCGATCGGCACGCTGCTGCACGCGGTGTTCGAGCGCTGGGTGCTGCTGCTGCGAGAGCGCGCGGGCCAGCCGGCGGTGCTGCCCGAGCCGGTGAAGCGCGCGCCGGTGAAGCTGCTTGAGCTCGGCGCTGATCGGGCCGAGGCGCGGACCATCGGCCTGCAGCTGATGGCCGACGCCTTCGAGCACGCGCTGAAGCAGCACCCGACGCAGGGGCCGTTCTGGGAAGGCGTCAAGAAGCTGGTGGCTGCGGGACTGCCGGGACACGCCGGGCTCGGCCTGGGCAGCGGCCTGCTCGCGCGCTTCGTGGAGCAGGAGCTTCAGCGCAACGCCGACGGGCTCGGCATACGCTTCGTCGAGTTTGACTTCGGCAAGAACAACGCGCCTGAGCCGTCGCGGCCTGACAGCGTGCCCGAAGAGATCGAGCTGGCGATCCCCGGCGGCGCGATGCGCCTGATGGGCAGCGTGGACCGCGTAGACGAGGGCCCGGAAGGCCTGGTAATCGTGGACTACAAGACCGGCAAGGCCAAGAGCGCCGCGGAGATCCGCGACGGCAAGGCCTTCCAGCTCGCGGCTTACCTGGCGGCGATCTCGCAGGTGGCGGGCACGCCGCCGCGCGGTATGGCCTACATGCTGGTGCCGCCCGAGGGAAAGATCGAGGTCAAGGATGTCACGGTGCAGAACCGCAAGCCGGCCTTTGACGTGAATGAACTGGTGTTCACTCGCCTGCCGGAGCGAATGGCGCGCATCCTGGACGCCCTGCGCCACGGCGTGTTCCTGCACCTGCCCTTCCGGCCTTCCGGCAACACCTGCGGTTATTGCGACTACGCGTCCGCCTGCGCGCGGCGCGACGACGTGATCGCCGCCCGCCAGCAGCGGCTGGCCGCGGCCGAGACGCCCGAGGTCGCGCACGTCTACCTGCCCGACACGGAGGAAGCATGAACGCGCCCGCTGCCACCAGCAGGCTGAACGACGGGCAGCGCGCGGCGCTGGACCTTTCGCGCGACATGCTGGTCAGCGCGGGCGCCGGCGCGGGCAAGACCCAGGTGCTGGGCCTGCGTTACCTGGCGCTGCTTGAGGAGGGGTTGGCGGCGGTGCCGGAGATCGTTGCGTTCACGTTCACGGACAAGGCCGCCGCCGAGATGCGCGAGCGCGTGCAGCGCCTGCTGCTGGCGCGCATTCTTGAGTTGCAGGGCGGCGACAAGCAGCGGCTGGCGCGCCTGCGCCAGGCCCAGGCCGAGTTCGCGCGCAACCGCATCAGCACCATGCACGGTTTTTGCCACCGGCTGCTGCGCGACTATGCCTGGGAAGCAGGGCTGGAGCCGCGCGCGCCGGTGCTGGACGAGCGCGCCCAGGCCCTGTGCCGCGAGCGCGCCATCCGCGCCGTGCTGCTGGCCACGGACGCCGGCGACAACCCCGCCCTGGCCGAAGCGCTGGTGCGGCTGGGCAGCGTGGTGCGGTTGTATTCGCTGTCGGGTTCGCTGTCCGAGATGCTGCGCAAGCGCGCCTTCATGCGCGGGCCCCTGCAGCGCGCCTCCGAGCTGTGGGCTGACCCGGACGCCGAAGTGACTCGCAGGCGCGAGGCGTGGGAAGGCATGTTCGCCGAGCCGCTGCAGGCGACGCTGGCCGCGATCAAGGCCATCGACCATCGCGCGGCCGGCGGCGCCAAGGACGGCGACAAGCTGAAGCAGCTCGTGTTCGACCTGCGCGAGGCCGCCAAAGCCCGCGACGTATTCGCTTTGCGCGAGCTGCTGCTCACCAACGACGGCACGCCGCGCAAGGTAGGCGGCGCCAAGGCCGGCTGGAAGCACGCGCCCGACGCGCTGGAAACCGTGCGCGACCAGGTCAGCGCCGCCGCCCTGGCGCTGGCGCCGGCGGCCGAGGTGCTGAGCTTCCCCTTCGATGAAGCCTTTGAGCGCCGCGCCGGCGCCGTGGCGCGCGACCTGGCCGTGGTGTTCGAGGCCGTGTGTGCCGCATACACCGAGGAATGCGCGGGCGGGCTGGATTTCCTTGACCTCGAGCTGCGCGCACTGGAGCTGTTGCACCGCGAGCCCGAGGTGCGCGGGCAGGCGATCGCGGCCGCGCGCTACCTGCTGGTGGACGAGTACCAGGACACCAACCCCACGCAGGCGGAGCTGCTGGCGCTGCTGACCGACGAGGCCGACGCGCCCGGGCGCTTCTTCGCGGTGGGCGATTCGAAGCAGTCGATCTACGCCTTCCGGGGCAGCGATGTGCGCGTGTTCAACCACGCGCTCGAGCGCGTGCCGCAGCGCAACGCGAACTCCGGCGCGAGCGAACGCGGCATGCAGCCGTGCTGGGGGTTGACCTGTCAAGATACGCCCGAGCGCCGCGGCGGCATCGTGCGCCTCGAGCACAACTACCGCACCGTGCAGCCGGTGCTTGAGCTCGGCAACCGGCTGTTCGCCGCCATCTTCGGCGCTGGGCCGTACCGCGACTTTGACGCGCGGCCGCAGGACATGCTGTTCGACAAGCAGGCCGGCAAGCGGCCGGAGCGCGAGCTAGATAAGCCGGTCGATTTCCACCTGCTGCCCGGCGCGAACTCAGCCGAAGAAGCCGAGTACCTGGCCCAGCAGGTCGAGCGCCTGCGCGACGAGGGCGTGAAGCTTTCCGACGTGGCGATCCTGGTGCGGCGCAGCACGCGCAACGCCCTGTACCGCGAAGCCTTCGCGCGCCGCGACCTGCCGCTGCTGGTGGTGGGCGAGAGCGGCCTGCTCACCACGCAGGAGGCGCTGGATTGCATCAACCTGCTGCGCGTGCTGGCCAACCCGGCCGACGACATCGCGATGCTGGGCGTGCTGCGCTCGCCGTTAGGGGGCCTGTCAGATGCCTTCTTGACCGAGCTGGCGCTGGGCAGCAACCGCCACCACACGCTGCTCAAGCGCCTGCAGGACTGGTCGGACAAACCGCCGGCCGCGCAGAGTTTCCTGGCTGGCTATGAGCGCCTGCGCGCCCGCGCCGGCCGTGACGCCCCGGCCCTGCTGCTCGGCGAGGCGCTGTCCGCCTTCGGCTACCTGCTGGCGGTGGGCTGCGGCCCGGACGCCGAGCAGCGCCTGGCGAACGTGAACCGCATGCTCGAGCTGGTGCGCGCCATGCAGCACGAGCTGCCCTCACTGGCGCTGCTGGTGCGCGAGATGCGCGAACGCCTCGAGCGCGGCGAAGAAGAAACCCAGGGCATGCCCGACCACAGCGTTGAGGGCGTGCGGCTGATGACCATCCACAAGGCCAAGGGGCTGGAGTTCCCGGTGGTGATCCTGCCCGACCTCGCCGGCGAAGGCGGCGGCGGCGGCGCGGGCATGGTGCGCGAGCTGCCCGAGCAGGAAGGCGAGCCCCTGGGCATCTACCTCAAGAGCCTCGATGATGACGATCGCGGCGAATACCGCAGCGACTTCGCCGCCTGGCGCGCGAAGTTTACCGCCATCGAGCGCGGCTTGGCCGAAGAAAAGCGCGTGCTGTACGTGGCGTGGACCCGCGCCTCGGAGCGCCTGCTGCTGCTCGGCAGCCTGAAGCCGGACAAGGAATTCGACAAGCAGCACTGGGCGCACCAGTTGCTGCGCGCGCTCGGGGTGCCCGGCTGGGAAGGCGAGGCGCCGCAGCCCTGCGTGCGCATGGTGTGGCCGGACGCAGTTCAGCCCGGAGAGGCGCACCCGCACACACCGGCAATCGATGCCGCGCGTAAGGCTTTGCAGAAGGGCGAGCTGCCGCTGCCCGCGCCGATCGACGACACGCTGGTCGCGCCGGTGGGGGAGGTCGGCACCAGGCAGCGCGCCATCGACCCCGAAGCGGCCGAGTTCGGCACCCTGGTCCACGCCGGGCTGGAGCGCCGACTGCGCGGGGCGGAGGTCGGCATGCTGGATGCCCGCGCGCTCAACCACGTGCAGCGCGCGGCCGAGGCGCTGTCCACGCTGGGCAACGCGCGGCGCGAGTTGCCCGAGTTCGGCTTCATGACGCCGGATGGCCCGCGCCGCCTTGACCTGCTGCGGGAGCTGGCAAACGGCGAGTACGAGATCATCGACTACAAGACCGACACTGTGGAGGGCGACCTGCCCGGCCACGCCGAATTCCACCACGGCGAGCAGCTGCGAGGCTACGCAACCGCGCTGCGGGCGTACCTGAAAGCTCGCGGCCGTGAGGCATCACGCGTGCGCCTGTTTGTGTGTTTCACGGCCCCGGATGGCTTGAAGCCCGCGCAGCGTCTGGTTGAAATCGCGCCGGGGGACAATCCCTGAAAGGGACTGTCCCCGTAGTCGATCCGTGAGGGGGCAGTCCCCAGCGCTTATGGCACTGCTGATCAAAGACTCGCGCCTGTTGCGGCACGTGCTGTTCTTCGGCATGCCGCTGGTGCTTGGGCTGGCGGCGCACGCGCTGTTCAACCTGGTGGACACCCTGCTGGTCGGCCAGCTTGGCGACTTGGAGGGCGCCCGCGCGATCAGCGTGACCGGCCTGTGCGACCCGATCACCACCTTCCAGACCATCCTGTTCAACGGCCCCATCGCGGGCGCGGGCGTGCTGCTGGCGCGGCGCGTTGGCGCCAAGGATGACGAAGGCCTGCGCCGCGTGGCCCTGCGCGCCACCGGCGTGGTGGTCGCACTGTCGCTGCTGATGGCCGTGCCGGGCCTGATCTGGGCCGAGGAAATCGCCACCGCCATGGGCGCACAAGCCGGCTGGCAGCTCGAGCAATGCGCCGAATACCTGCGCATCATGCTGGGCGGCGGCATCACGGCTGGAATGTTCCTGTACCTGACCACCGTCGAGCGCAGCCTGGGGCGCACCAGCCTGTTCCTGGGCTTTTTCATGTTAAGCAACCTGCTGAACGCGGGGCTGGGCCTGCTGCTGATCTACGGTGACGGCCCGTACCCGGACTTCGTGCCCGGCTTCCTGCGCGAGCTTGGCATCCCGCGCATGGGCGTGATCGGCAGCGCGTGGTCCACGGTCGGCGCGCGCGCGGCCGCCGGCGTGATGCTGCTTGGCTATGGCCTGTGGCGCGGTCACATGCGCGGCAAGCTGACTTGGCTGTGGCCGCAGGGCAAGACCGCGTTTGAGCTGGTACGCATCGGGCTCTGGAACAACGGGCAGATCGCCGCTCGCGGCATCGCCGGCGGTGTGATGATCCGCAGCATGCAGGAGGCCGGCGACCGCGACCCCAGCGTGCTGGGCGGGATCTTCGTGGGGCTGAAGATCGAGCTGCTGCTGATCCTGCTCTCGTTCGGCTGGGGGGCCGCGGCGCAGACTCTGGTCGCCACCAGTCTCGGCGCCGGCAAGCCCGAGCGCGCGGCGCACGAAGAACGCCTGGCCGTCGTGTTCGCGGTGCTGACCGGCATCGCGCTCACGGTGCCGCTGTTCGTGTTCGCCGAGGAAGTGGCGGCCGTGTTCAACCCGGAGCCCGCGCTGGTGGGCTGGGCCGAGACGTACGTGAAATTGATGGCCGTGGCGTTCCTGTTCGTGCCGGTGAACATCGTGATCAGCCAGGCGCTGGTGTCGCGCGATCGCCTGAAGACGCCGGTGCTGATCGACTCCATCGTGCTGCTGGGCGTGATGACACCGGCGATGATCATCGCGACCCTGGCCGGCGCGCCGGTGAAGGCGCTGATCATCCTGAACGCGGGCGTGAACATCGCGCTTACGCTGATCTACGTTGCGGTGCGCTGGCGAATCGGCCGGTAAAACCCGGCCTGCAAAGGCCGGGGATAGGCACGGTGCAGCACCAGCCACTTGCAGCAGCAGAGCAAGGCGTGGGACGTTCCCTCAAGCCGGCAGTTCTGCCGCTTCGATGATCGCTGGCGACAAGTACCGCCCGCAGGCTCGTGATCCCCGGCCATGGCAGGCCGGGCTAATTTCCCGCCATCAGCATCATCATGCAGCCGCCCATCATCAGGATGATCACGCCGATCACCGCCAGCGCGATCCATAGCAGCTTGTTCGAAGAACTGCTGCTCGTGGGGTACGCGTGCGGATAGCCGGGCGGCGGGGTGGTGTGCATTGGGGTGGCGTGCATCGGCGGCTGGGTCCATGCCGGCTGGGCCGAGGGCGGCGGGGGCGTCGGCGCCGCGGGCACGTATTGGCTGACCGAGCCGTGCTCAAGCAGGTCCTCAAGTGAATTCAGCCGCACGTTGCCCACCATCTGCGCCAGCCGGTCGTGCACCTCGCGCGCGCTGGGGCGCTGGGCGGCGTCGCGGTTGGTCATGCTGATCAGCAGGTACACCGCGGCGTCGGGCAAATGCCCGAACTTCTCGCGCTCGTAGGGCACGTCCTTGTTCACGTGCTGCACGGCGATGCTGACCGGCGTGGTGCCGTTGTAGGGCGGCGCGCCGGTGATCAGGTGCCAGGCCGTGATGCCCAGGCTGTAGATGTCCGAGCGCTGGTCGATCTCATGGCCGTGGGACTGCTCCGGGCTCATGTAGTGCGCGGTGCCGATCGCGCTGCCCGGCATGGTCAGCTCGGTGGTGGCCTCCACGGCGCGCGCCAGGCCGAAGTCGCCCAGTTTCACGCGGCCGTCCTTGGCCACAAAAATGTTATGCGGCTTGATGTCGCGGTGCACGATGCCCTGTGCGTGGGCGTGGGCCAGGCCGTCGGCTACCTGCGCGATCACCTTCAGCGCCGCCATGCCGGCTAGCGGCCCGTGCTTCTTGAGCAGCGCCGACAGGTCGGTGCCGTCCACGAACTCCATCACGATGTAGGGCGTGCCGTCCTGCTCGGCGACGTCCAGTACGCGCACGATGTTGGGGTGGTCCAGCTTCGCGGCCGTGCGGGCCTCGCGCAAGAAGCGCTGGCGGCCCATGGAGTCGCGGGCCAGGGCTTCGCCCATGGTCTTGACGGCCACCGGCACGTCGAGGCCGAGGTGCTGACCCTTGTAGACCGTGCCCATGCCGCCGGCGCCCAGCTCGCGCGTGACCTGCACCTGGCCGAAGCGCAGGTTCAGTTCGGGCTCGGGGGACGGGTCGGCGGGCGGCTGCGACGTGGCTGAGTCGGAACCGACCTCAAGCAGGGTTTGTTCCTCGACAGGTTTGAATGCGTGTTTGTCGTCGGGCATGGCGCGATTGTAGCAGAGGACGGCGGTCAGAGGTCAGAGGTCAGAGAAAACAGCGCCCAGCCCTGTACCCCTGACCTCCGGCCTCTAACCTCTGGCCCCTATGAAAGCACTGGTAACAGGCGGTACGGGCTTCATTGGCGCGGCGATCGTGCGCGCGCTGCTGGCCAATGGCGAGCAGGTGAAGGTGTTCCGCCGCGAGGGCAGCCCGCTCACCAACCTGCAGGGGCTGGATGTCGAGTACGCGATCGGCGACCTGCTGGACCGCGACAGCCTGCTGCGCGCCCTGGAAGGCTGCGACCGCATGTACCACTGCGCCGCCCTGTACGCGCTATCCGGCGGCTACGAGAAATACCTGCAGGCCAACGTGGTGGGCACGCGCAACGCACTGGGCGCCGCGTACGAGAAGCGCCTCGAGCGCGTGGTCTATACCAGCACCAACGCCACCATCGGCGGCCCGCGCGACCCGGCCGCGCTGGTGACCGAGGACCAGGTCTGGAACTTCGGCCCGCTCAACAACCCCTACATCACCAGCAAGTTCGTGGCGGAGCACGAGGCCCTGAAATGGGGCGCCCGCGGCCTGCCCGTGGTGATCGTGAACCCGGGCGCGCCGATCGGCCCCGGCGACGTGCGCCCCACGCCAACGGGCGCCATGGTGCTGAACCTGCTCAAGGGCCTGTACCCGATGTGGGTGCCGGTAGAGATCGGCTGCGTGGACGTGGACGACTGCGGCCTGCAACACCGCCTCGCCATGGAAAAGGGCAAACCCGGCGAGCGCTACCTGAGCATCGGCGAGACGCTGAGCGTAAAGCAGATGGGCCAACTGCTGCGCGAAACCGTTGGCGCGCCCTGGCGGCCGACAGTGCCCGGCCCGCTGCTGAAGCTGACCATCTACAGCACCTACCTGCTGCCCCAGTGGATGAATTTCATGGCGGCCGTGGCGAGGTACCCGCTGCACTCGTTCAGGTACGACACGAAGAAAACCCAGGAAGAGCTGGGCATGCAGTTCCGCCCGCTGAAACAAAGCCTCGAATCCGCCGCCCGTTGGTACGCAGAGAACGGCCGCTGCAAACTGCGCAAGGGAACCACGGATGGACACGGATAGACACGGATCAACTTAGGCACTTGTGTTCATCCGTGTTCACCTGTGGTTCCCGACTCATCCGAACTGCAATTGAGCCACGAAAACACAAAAACACAAAAGCTGCATCGCGCACAGAGCGCAGAGTTCACGAAGTAGTAACTCTGCGATTTCTGCGGCCTCTGCGCGATGTTTGTTTTTTCGTGTAACTCCGTGAAATCCGTGGCTTGGCCGCTGTTTCGTGGGCAGTACCTTTCGTGTTTTTGTGTTTTCGTGGCCCATTCACCCGCTTGTTCCTGAAACATTCCCGGCTACTCTTGCGTTCCAGTGATGGCGCGACGGGCCGTATCCGTCGGGCCGGGTTGTGTGGCGGTTCGTATCCGTCACCGAAATGGGAGAAAAACCATGATCAGCGTGATGCTGCCGGACGGCAGCGCAAAGCAGTTATCTGACGGCGCCTCAGCCGCGGACCTCGCCAAATCAATCTCAGACGGACTCGCCCGCGTAGCCGTGGCCGCCAAGGTCAATGACGCCGTCGTTGACCTGCAGCGCCCCCTGCCCGACGGCGCCAAGGTCCAGATCCTCACCAAGAAAGACGCCGAAGCCCTTGAGGTGCTGCGCCACTCGGCCGCGCACCTGATGGCCGACGCGATCCTGCGCATCTTCCCCAAGGCGCAGCTCACCATCGGCCCGGTGGTCGAGGACGGCTTCTATTACGACATCTACTTGCCGGACCAGAAAATCACCCCGGACGACTTCCCGAAGATCGAGGCCGAGATGGCCAAGATCGTGAAGGCCGGGCACCCCTTCGTGCGCTGCCTCAGCAGCTACGACGAAGCCAACGAGCACTACCAGCGCTACAAGGCCATCGACGGCGGCCACAACAAGTTCAAGGCCGAGCTGGTGGAAGGAATCAAGCAGCGCGGCGAAGAACTAAGCTTCTATAAACACGGCGACTTCATCGACCTGTGCCGCGGCCCCCACGTGCCCGACACCGGCTGGCTCAAGTTCGTGAAGCTCACCAAGGTGGCCGGCAGCTACTGGCGCGCCGACGCGGAGAAAGAGCAGCTCCAGCGCGTCTACGGCACCGCGTTCTTCAGCAAGGCCGAGCTGGAGGATTACTTCAAGTTCCTGGAAGAGGCCCGCAAGCGCGACCACCGAGTGCTGGGCGAGCAGCTTGAGCTGTTCTTCATGGATGAAGACGCGCCCGGTTTTCCCTTCTTCTATCCGAAGGGGGCGATGGTCTGGAACCTGCTGGTGGACTTCATGCGCAGCAACTTGCGCCGGCGCGGCTACAAAGAGGTGAAGACCCCGCTCGTGCTGAGTGAATCCATGTGGCACACCAGCGGCCACTACGCCAACTACATGGAGAACATGTTCTTCACCAAGATGAAGCTGCGGGACGAAAAGGACCCCAGCAAAGTCAACGAGAACGTGGACGAAGAACGCCCGATGGCCGTGAAGCCCATGAACTGCCCGGGCCACCTGATGCTGTACCGCACCAGGCTGCACTCGCACAACGAGTTCCCGCTGCGCTTCGCCGAGATGGGGCTTGTGCACCGCCGCGAGCTGAGCGGCGTGCGCCACGGGCTGTTCCGCGTGCAGGCCTTCACCCAGGACGACGCCCACCACTTCTGCACCCCGGAGCAGATCAAGGGCGAGATCGGCATGCTGATCGACTTCTTCCATGAGATCTACGGCGCGTTTGACCTGACTGACGTGCGCATCGAGCTCAGCACCCGGCCGGAAAAGAGCATCGGCAGCGACGAGGTGTGGGAGAAGGCGGAAAGCGCCCTGAAGGAGACCCTGGAAGAGAAGGGCATCCAGTACCAGCTGAACGAGGGCGACGGCGCGTTCTATGGGCCGAAGATCGACTTCCACATCCGGGACTGCCTGAACCGTTCGTGGCAGTGCGGCACCATCCAGCTGGACTTCTCCATGCCGGCGCGTTTCGGTCTGGTGTACATCGGCGCGGACGGCCAGCGTCACACCCCGGTGATGATCCACCGCGCGTGCTACGGCAGCGTGGAGCGTTTCATGGGCGTGCTGATCGAGCATTTCGCGGGCGCGTTCCCGCTGTGGCTGGCGCCGCTGCAGGTGCAGATCATCCCGGTGAGCGAGAAGTTCGTCGCCTACGCCAAGGTGATCAACGAGCAGCTGGGAGTGTTTGGCCTACGTTCAGAGGTGAACCTGAAGGACGACCGAGTGGGCTACAAGATCCGCGAGGCCAGCCTGCAGAAGATCCCGTACGCCATAGTGGTAGGCGAGAAGGAACAGGAAAACGGCACCATCAACGTAAGAAGCCGAGACCAAGGCGAGCTAGGCGAGATGCCGCTAGACAAGTTCCTCGAAAGCCTCAAAGACTGGCGCAAGTAGACAGCAAATCCGCCGGGGACAGGCACCTTGGTGCCTGTCCCCTTTGCGGTTGCAATGCACATGCGCCTCGTCCGTGCACGCCAAGCGCTTGCGCTCCGGGCTCTTGTTTCTTGCTCTCGTTGGCTGGTTCTGGCCCGCATAGCGGGCCAGCGAATGTAGCCTTGGGCGCAAGCCCAAGGTTGAGTTGAGTTGTTGCCCCAATCTTCAAGCCCGCGAAGCGGGCGACCGACCCGAAGGGAACGCATGGCACAGACTTGGACGAAGCTCCTGTATCACGTTGTTTTTTCAACCAAGGATCGTCGTGAGCTGATCGTGCCAGCCTTCCAGCCCAAGCTGCACGCCTACATGGGCGGCATTATCAAGCGGCTCAAGGGTACACCCCTGATGATCGGCGGCGTGACGGATCACGTCCACGTCTTCACTTCGATTCCGCCGACGATCACTGTTTCGGACTTCATGCGGGAGTTGAAAGCCGGCTCCAGCAAGTGGATCAACGAGGAGTCGCGCTGTGCGGTGCCATTCGAGTGGCAACGAGGGTATGCCGCATTCACAGTTGCACCCTCAGGGCGGGAGGCGTTGGAGCGCTACATCCTGGGGCAAGACGAGCATCACAACGGGCGTTCATTCATCGACGAACTGAAGTCGTTGCTTGACGAGTACAGCGTGGCTTACGACCCGCAGTACCTCGAATGACATGCCGCTGCGCGGCTCGGTCGCCCGCTACGCGGGCTTGAACTCCTGTTGTCACGGGAACCTGGGGCTGGCGCCCCAGGCTATAGTCGTGGCGCCCGCTATGCGGGCGCAGGGCGTTTGATGTCGCACGTCGTGTTATGCTTTGGGCATGGACGCTTTGCCTTCCATTCATGGTCGTGGGGCTTCGCGCAACCCGGCTAACCGGTTTGAGCGCATTGAGGTTGAGTACGACCCCCTTGAGTTCGATCCCGACGCGCCGGCACCCAAGACCGAGTTCTTCTGGGACGACACGCGCGAAATCATCTCCTGGAACAACTCGCCCGACATCCCCTTCGACGCCGCCATCAACCCCTATCGCGGCTGCGAGCACGGCTGCGTCTACTGCTATGCACGGCCGTTTCATGAATTCCTGGGCTACTCGGCGGGACTGGACTTTGAAACCAAAATCCACGTCAAGCGCAACGCGGCCGCGCTGCTGCGGCGCGAGTTCATGAAGCCGTCCTGGAAGCCGCAGACCGTAAGCCTCAGCGGCGTGACGGACCCGTACCAGCCCATCGAGGCGAAGCTGCGCGTCACGCGTTCGCTGCTGGAGGTGTTCGCCGAGTTCCGAAACCCGGTGGGGCTGATCACCAAGAACGCGCTGGTCACCCGCGACATCGACCTGCTGTCCGAGCTGGCAGAACACAACGCGGCCGGCGTGGCGGTCAGCATCACCACCCTTGACGAGTCAATTGCCCGCAAACTCGAGCCGCGCACCAGCACGATCGAGAAACGCTTCCAGGCGGTGAGGCAGCTGGCCGAGGCCGGCGTGCCCGTGGCGGTGATGCTGGCGCCGATCATCCCCGGCCTGACCGACAGCGACATCCCCGGCATCGTCGAACGCGCGGCGCAGGCGGGCGCCAGGCGCGCGGCCATGCTGCCGGTGCGCCTGCCGCACGGGGTTGGCCCGCTGTTCGAGGAATGGCTTGCCGCGCACTTCCCGGGCCACAAGCAGAAGGTGTTGAATCGCATCAAGGAAATGCGCGGCGGCGAGCTCAACGACGGGCGCTTCAAGAAGCGCATGCAGGGCGAAGGCAAACGGGCCGAGCACCTGCACGCCATGTTCAAGCTGGCCGTCAAAAAGCACGGCCTGAACACCGAGCGCTTCGAGCACAACACAGCAGCCTTTCGCCGCCCCGGTGCGACGAAGAATATGTTCTAGGCGAGGCGTTTGCGCAGTCGTAACGCGGCACAGAAAGCCGCCAAGGCAGAAAGGAAGACGACCAGACTCCTTGACGAGGAACCCACGGCACAGCCGCATGTATCACAGGGGCCGGAGCCTCCCGCTGGGCCCCTGCTTTGCCAATAGTGCATAGACGTGCCGCTCGGGAAGATGCATCGAAGCTGGAAGGCGCTCGAGGTGCTCGTTGTGATCTTGTAATAGAAAGTGACGATACCCGACCTGGAACTGGTGGTGGGATTGCTGTCATCCGAGCCGGTGCCTGTCACGGTCAGCGTCGTCAGAAGAGTCTGCGCACCCTGGTCGTCAACTTCGAATACTTCTGCAGTGGCGTCGCCGGTGCCCCACAGGTGTGCATTGAAGGTAACGGATTGTGCCACGCTGCCGAAGTCGATTTCGTAAGGGCTCGCAGCCGCTGCGTTGTCGGTCGCCAACTGTACGCCTCGGAACATAAAGGCTTGCGAGAGCCCATACCCGGGCCAGGTGCCGTAGCCCTTCGCGCCGGCCGTGATGGCGCCCGTTGGCAGGCCGGTGCAGGAGAGCGTACCGGTGAACTCGGTGTAGCCGTTGCTGAAGGGGCGGGCCGTGAGCATGAACTCGACGACACCGGAGTAGGCTGCGGTGGTCAAAGAGATGTTCACAGTACCGGTGCCGGGGTCCGAGCCGCTGACAATTGTTCCGATCACGCCGTTGGCGGCAAGTTCGTCGAGATCGATGAGAGAAACGGCTATGCCGTACCCGCCGGATTTCGCGCTAACCGAAAGGTCGAGCTGTATGCCCTGGGCCGTCGAGCCGAAATCGACTGTGAACATCTGCTCCAGTTCTGTGTCCTTGAAAAGCACATCGTCCAGGTTCAGCACGGCCTGAGCCGAAAGCGTATGCGCGAACAGGCACGCGGCCAGCACCGCAATGACGTGGAGTTTCATGCTTTCTTCCATAAGGAATGGCTCGGCACGCACACATGTTACCCCTGCACAGCTCGTCCTGACAGCAGGCTCTGGGGATTTGCCCGCGTTCAAACCTAGAGTGAGCCCATGAACCTGAGCGCAGAAGCCGCCTACCTGTTCCGTCATGCCGTGGTGCGCGACGCGGCCTATGGCCTGCAGCCGCCCTCGGAGCGCGCGCTGCTGCACGGCCTGGCGCTGGACATCCTGGAAGCGCTGCCCGGCCTGAGCCCGGAGCAGATTGCCCTTGAGCTCTCTCGCCACGCCCGCGCCGCCCATGAAGGCGGCATCGAGCCTGAGCGGTATGCCGCTGCCGAGCGCCGCTACCTGCGCATGGGCGGTGACCACGCCCGTTTCAACTATGATTACCCGGCCGCGCTGGAGGCGATTCAGCGCCTCCACGGCCTGCTGGCCGACGACCCGCCCGCGCGCGCCATTGCTGCCGACATGCTGGCCGACGTGCTGCAGCGTCTCGGGCGCTGGGGCGACTCGCTGCCGTGCTTTGAGGAAGTGCGCGCCCACGCGAGCAATCCCGAAATGGTAGGCCGCGCGCTGGTGCACCTGGCCTGGGCCGGCATCGAAGGCGGCGAGTCCGTTGACGAGCTGGTGGCCGAGGGCGAGGCCATAGCCGATCAGTGCGACAGCCACCGCCTGCGCATCGCCTTCATGATGGTACGCGCCCACCGCATGGCCCACGCCGGCGACCACGCCGCGGCCGCGCGCGAGATGCAGACCGTGATCGACTACGCCGCCCGCACCAGCGACCTCGCCCAGCAGGTGGTGGGCCACGCCAACGCCGCCCAGTACGAAAGCGAGGCTGGCAACTCGCAGGCCGCCGATGCGCACCTCGACGCGGCCGAGCGCCTGTGCCAGTCGCCGAAAATGCGGCATCACCGGGCGGCGATCGTGAAGGCGCGCGCCCAAGCTGCGATCCGCGGAGGCGACTTCGAAACGGCGCTGCGGTTCGCGCGCGAGGCGGCAGAGGTCGGCGCGGAGACTGGCGGACGCGGGCTGCTGGCGGGTTCACTGTGTGAGGCGGCCGTGGCGCTGACCGGCCTGCAGCGGCATGCGGACGGTTTCGAGACGCTGCAGCAGGCGCGCGAGCTGATTGCCGAGACGGCCGACACTCTGCTGGCGGTGTCGTGGCTGCAGGCGTACGCCAGGCTGATGCGCGCCTGGGGTAAGTCCTCGCAGGCCGTACCGGTGTTCGAGGAAGGCCTGGCCGAGCTGCGGGGGCGGCTGCCGAGGCCGGCGCTGGAAAGCCTGCACGCCGAACTTGCGAGCCTGCGTGGCGGCTAGCGATTTCATGAGCCGGGCCTGCGGTTTCGTTTGCCGGTTCCGCTTGCGTGGATAACATCGAAACCACGTCCCGGAGAGTCGCCGTGTCCAAGGGCCTGAAATGGCCAATCCTGCTGCTGGCCTGCGGCGCGCTGGTCGTGGCCGGGTTCACCAGCGATCTGTGGCTGCCCTTGCTGCAGGGCGACTTCGGCGGCGCCGGCAATCACGCCAATCGCGCGCCCCTGACCGCCGAGCTGGATCCTTCCCTGCTGGAAGACGCGGAGGGCGCGCAGGACGGCCGAGACGAGGGCACGCCACTCAGCGCCGCGGAGCGCGAGGGCGGCGGCACGGACGTCATCAACGTAGGCAACGAGCCGGCGGCCGGTGGCGCGACGACGGCCGGATCCACCAGCACCGGCACGGGCGCCGACGGCAAGGGCAGCGGCGCCGACGCCGGCAAGGGCGCGGGCGCCGGGGGCGAGGCGGCCAAAGAAACGCCGGCCGTGGAGCCCGAGCCGGAGCCCCAGCCGATTGAGACCGTTGAGGGCCAGCAGATCAACCCGAACCTCGGCGGCGCGCTGGGCGAGGTCAGCAACGCCCGCATCAAGGGCTGGCTGCAGGACAAGTTCGAGCCCGAGGCCGCGCTGTACGTCGAAATCCTGATCGACGACAAACCGGCCTACGAGTTGCGCGCCGACAAGCGCCAGCAGCACAAAACGCTCGGCGTGATCTGGTGGTTTGAGCAAGAGAACCCGACCGAGCTGCAGGACGCCGAGAAGCACACCATCCGCGCGCTCGCATTCCGCAAGGACCAGCACGGCAAGACCGAGCTGCGCGGCTCCCCGCGCGTGAAGACCGTGGGCAACTACCCGCGCGGCAAACTGGAGGAAGCCACGCCCGAGAAGGGCATCAGCGGCTACGCCTGGGACCCGGACTCGGCTGACAAGCCGGTGAAGCTGCTCGTGCGCATCGACGGCGAGACGGTCAGCGAGTTGAAGGCCGAGGGCAAAAACGAAGAGCTGAAGAAACGCAAAATCGCGCCCACCGAAACCTGCGCCTTCAGCCTGGCGTGGCCGGAAAGCCTCAACGACGGGCTTGAGCACACCGTGCAGGTGTTCGCCGTGGACAACGAGGCCCGCACCGAGCACGAACTTGACGGAAGCCCGCGCGTGGTGGACTCGCGCAGCGGCCTGGCCAACGCGGCGCCGTTTGGCGGCTTCGACATCTGCAACAAGGTGGTGCTCGCGGGCTGGGCCTGGGACCCGGACGTGGCCACTGGCAGCATTGACGTCGAGGTCTGGATCGATGGCGAGCTGTTCGTGCAGGTGCCCGCCAACAGCAAGCGTGACACCCTGCGCAACAGCAAGGTCACGCCCGACCCCTACCACGGCTTCGTGACCACCACGCCCACGGCGCTGCTGGACGGCGCGACGCACACCGTGCGCGTCTACGCCTTGAACTATCCCAGCGGCGTGAAAGTCGAAGTGGAAGGTTCTCCCAAGCAGTATCGCCTCGAGGAAAACACGGAGCCCATGGGCGGCTTCTGGGCCGCCGACGACAACACCCTGCGTGGCTGGGCTGCCGACCCAGACCTGAACTCGGAGGCCTGCGACATAGAGATCTACATCGACGGCAAGCTGTGGGAGAAGCGCAAGGCCGACCGCCACGAAAGCTGGTTGATCGGGAGCGGATTCGCGCCCAACGCCGAGCACGGCTTCGCGATCAAGCCGCCTGACTTTGTGAAAGATGGCGAGACCCACGACGTGCAGATCCTCGCGATCAACTATCCCGAGGGTCCGCCCAAGGACCTGGGCACGCGCACCATCGGCGTCAACAGCACATTCTGCGGCTTCTGGACCAGCGACAAGCTGCTCGACACCCGCGTCAGCAAGGGCCTGTACGTCACCAGCGTCAGCCCCTGGTATGACGCGTACCACAAGGGCGTGAAGGAGGGCGACGTGTTGCTGGAGTACGACGGCATCGAGGCGGGCACCGCTGAGGTAAAAGACAAGGAAGGCACCGTCACCACGCCGGGCACCATGACAACCAACTTCCGCATCTGGCTCAACACCAACAAAAAGAAGGACGACATCGTGAAGTTCAAGTTCTGGCGCGATGGCGAAACCTACGAAGTCGAGATCAAGATGGGCATCATCATCGGCAAGTGAGCCGAAACGGGTAACCCCTTTGCCTGCCCGCGCCGGACGCTATCTTCTGCGCATGTCCAAGACCGCATTCATTACCGGGATCACCGGCCAGGACGGCAGCTACCTGGCCGAGCTGTTGCTCAGCAAGGGCTACACCGTCTACGGGCTGATCCGCCGCGCCAGCACCTTCAACACCGCGCGCATCGATCACCTGTACCAGGACCCGCACGAGAAAAACGTGCGCCTGCACCTGGTCTATGGCGACCTCACCGACAGCAGCAACCTGCTGCGCCTGCTGCGCGAGGCCAAGCCCGACGAGATCTACAACCTCGGCGCCCAGAGCCACGTGAAGGTCAGCTTCGACATGCCCGAGTACACCGGCGACACCGACGCGCTGGGCGTTACCCGCCTGCTTGAGGCCGTGCGCGACTCCGGCCTCAAGTGCCGCTTCTACCAGGCCAGCAGCAGTGAGATGTTCGGCAGCGCCAACCCGCCCCAGAACGAGGCGACCGTATTCCAGCCGCGCAGCCCCTACGCCGTGGCCAAGGTCTACGGCCACTACCTGACGGTGAACTACCGCGAGGCCTACAACCTGTTCGCGGTCAGCGGCATCCTGTTCAACCACGAAAGCCCGCGCCGCGGCGAGACCTTCGTGACCCGCAAGATCACCCGCGCCGTGGCCGCCATCAAGGCCGGCAAACAGGACAAGCTGTTCCTCGGCAACCTCGACGCCAAGCGTGACTGGGGTTTCGCGCCGGATTACGTTGAAGGCATGTGGATGATGTTGCAGGCCGACCAGCCCGACGACTTCGTGCTGGCAACCGGCGAAACCCACACAGTGCGCGAGTTCTGCGAGCACGCCTTCGGCCACGTGGGCCTGGATTACAACAAGTACGTCGAAATCGACCCCCGCTACTTCCGCCCCACGGAAGTGGACGCCTTGCTGGGCGACGCCGCCAAGGCCCGTAAAAAGTTGGGCTGGAAGCCGAAGGTCACCTTCGAGCAGCTGGTGAAGATGATGGTGGACTCCGATATGCAGGCCCTGCAGGACGGCCGCGGCGAGTTCGAGGTGCGCGAGCGCTACTTCAAGTAAACAGGGCCTTCAACTTCGCCTTCAGGATTTTGCCGCCCATGCGGGCTATCGGGTCCGCGCCGTGGCTGACCTCCATGCCCTTGTGGTACAGCTCGATGGCCTTGCGCCACTGCTTCGCGCGCAGCCGGTGCCGCACGTACATGCGGTACTCGATGCCCGCGCGCTGGCGCCATGCCTGCTCGTCCCAGCCGCGCCGGCTGCTGCAGCGCTCGCGGGCCAGCATCAGCATGCGTTCGCGGTTTTCGTGGTTGCGCCACACGGCCTCCAGGTCGCCCTCGTAGGTCAGGGCGTCCTGCGGGCGCGTGCGGTCGTACGAAAGCAGCACCTCGGGCGCCGCGCAGAAGGTGGCCTCGTGGGTCAGTCGCGCCAGCCACTCCAGGTCTTCGGCCATGCGCAGGCCGGGCTCGAACTCGCCGGTGCGCTCGATCACGTCGCGCCGTACCACCAGCGAGTTGATCGTCGCGTAACGCTTCTGCAGCAGGTAGTCGGCCGGGTTGAAGCCGTCCAGCAGCTTCATGCCGCGCTCGGGCAGAAGATTGAAGCCGTCGGGCTCGATGATCAGGCACACGGCCGAGCAGGCGTCGGCGCCGGTTTTCTCCAGCAGCGGCATCTGCGTCGCCAGCTTGTGCGGGTACCAGCGGTCGTCGTCGTCGAGGAAACAGAACCACTGCCCGCGCGCGGCCTTCATGCCGGTGTTGCGGGCGCCGGCGGCGCCGCTGTTGGGCTGGCTGATGGCATTCAGCTCGATGCCCGCTGCGGCGGCCTCGGCGGCCAGCTGCGTCATCACCTCGGCGGTGTTGTCGCTGCTGCCGTCGTTGACCAGCACGACCTCAAGGGGCCGCCAGGCCTGCGCCAGCACGGAGCGCACGCATTCGGGCAGCAGGTGCGCCCGGTTGAAGGTGGGAATCACGACGGAGACGAGCTCACTCAATCAGCCTGGCCTCCCCCGGCACAACGAGTTCGCGGATGGCGGAAGTCAGGCGCGGGTGCAGCTCAACGTACTGGTGTGAGCGCTCGCGGTTTTCGAGCAACGCGGGGCGCATGCGCTCGTACAGCTCGGGCGTCACGCTGTTGCAGGCCTTGATCAGCCCGCGCAGGCTTTTGACGACGATCATGCCGTCGGTGTTGAAGTAGTCGCCGATGTTCGTGCAACCCCAGTAGATCGGCACGGTCATGGACTGGAAGCAATCCATCACCTTCTCGGTGAAGTAGTCGGGCATGCGGCAGTTCTCGATCGCGATGTGGAACAGCGACTTGAACGGCGGCGACTTGTCTTCGCCCAGGCGCACGGCGTCGTCGGGCAGGGCAATGCCGTCTTCGGCGAACTGGCGGCTGAAGAACAGGCGCAGGGGGCTGCTCACCTGCGCCGACTTCTTCCAGAACTTCCAGCGCAGGCGGTGGCCCTTGGTGGTAAGCTTGGTGCCGATCACGGTGGAAATGCTGAACTCGCGCTCGGGCGGCGGTTCGCGCACCAGCGCCGTGCCGAATACGAACTTGCGGGCCTTGGGGAAGCGCTTCAGCACCCAGGGATCGAAGGTCAGGATGTGGTCGAACTCGTGCCCGAAGCGTTTCAGCTTCTTGCGGAAGTTCTTGATCACCGGCGGCTCGCACAGGTACAGCACGCGGATGGTGCCCGGCAGAAAGCCGTTCTTGGGGAACTTGTCCTGGAACACCTCGATCTGCGGCTCGGTGTCCAGGTTGACCGCCGTCGCGTAATCCGTGTGAACGATTGCCCGCGCCATCTTGCCCTTCGCCTTCGCAAAGGGCGTAACATACGCAAGGAGTCGGCCGCCGGGCAATGGGGTCGCGCGGATCGGGGTTGTCCGCGCGGCCCCGGGCGCGTAGGCTTCGGCATTGCTCGCGGGTTGCCCCATGGCCGATGCGCCGCTTGTTTCCGTGGTGATTCCCACCTTCAACCGGGCCGCGATCCTGGAACAGACCTTGCGTGACACCGCGCGCCAGACCTGGCGGCCCCTGGAGCTGGTGGTGGTCAACGACGGCAGCCGCGACCGCACTGACGACGTGCTGGCCGGACTGCGGTCCGTGATGGAGCAGGCGGGCGTCACCCCCCGTTTCCTGCACCAGGCCAACGCGGGCGTGGCAGCGGCCCGCAACCTCGGCTTGCGAGAGGCGAGCGGCGAGTACATCGCATTCCTCGATGACGACGACCGCTGGGAGCCCGCCAAGCTGGAGAAACAGCTGAGCGCCCTGCAATCCTCCGGCGCGGACGCCTGCGCCTGCCTGATCCACAACCGCGGCGGTACCGCCACCGTGCCTCGCAAGGCCGAGCAGTTGCCCCAGGGGAGCTGCCCCGCCGAGCTTCTCGATCGCCGCAAGTCGTTCCACATCATCAGCCTCGTGGTACGCGCCGAACTCGCACGCAAGGCGGGCGAGTTCGACACCAGCCTGCGCACGGCCGAGGACACCGAGTGGATGATGCGGCTGGCCCACCACGCGAACTTCACGGCCGTGCCCGAAGTTCTGGCGACCTACAACGAGACGCCGGGCTCGCTGAGTGACGGGAGCTCACTCGAGCGGCTGGTGGGGCAGGACCAGGGACCGCGCCGAGCGCTGGCGCTGATGCGCGAGCGCTGCGGCGCCCTGCCCGGCTGGGACGAGCAGGCCTGGCGGAACCGCGTGGCTCAGGACTACGACCAGTTCGTGAAGCACCTGCTGTACGCCGGCGACGTGAAAGCCGCGCGCGAAACCTATGTGGAAGGCATGCGTCTCAGCCAGGGAGCGCCGCCCCTGCCCCGCGTGAAAAGCAAGCTGCGCAAGGCCCGCTGGCTGGCCCTGTTCGGGCGCAAATTGCAACATCCCAAGCTGCGAAGCGAGGCGACCCGTGGCTGATACCCCAACCGTGCTAGTGACTGGCGCCGCCGGCTTTATCGGCAGCCACCTTTGCGATGCCCTGCTGGCCGAGGGCAAACGCGTGCGCGGCGTTGACCGTCACGAGCTGGAAGACTGCGCCAACCTGCAGGGCGCTCTCACGCACGCCAACTTTGAGTACGTCTCACGCGACCTGGGCCAAGAGGCCGAAGGCCTATGCATGGGCGTTGACTCTGTCTGCCACCTTGCGGCCATGAGCAGTGTACCCGACAGCATCACGGACCCCAGGCGGTGCCACACCGACACCTGTACCAGCACGCTGAACGTGCTGCAGGCCGCGCGCAAGGCCGGTGTGAAGCGCTTCGTGCTCTCCAGCTCGGCCTCGGTGTACGGCACGACGCTTGAGGCGCCGGTGGTGGAAAGCGTTCCCACCGCGCCCCTGAGTCCCTACGCCGCCGCCAAGGCAGCCGCTGAGCAGTACGTTCGAGCCTTCGCTCGCATGGGCGTGGACGGCGTCAGCCTGCGCTACTTCAACGTGTACGGCCCGCGCCAGGAGCGCGGGGTGATTCCCGCCATGATCCGCGCCTTCAATGCAGGCCGCCCCGTCACCATGTTCGGCGACGGCAACCAGAGCCGCGACTTCCTGTACGTGGCCGACGCCGTAGCCGCCAACCTGCACGCGCTGCGCCATCAGCGGCCCCTGGGCGGCGAAGCCTTCAACGTGGGCTGCGGCCACGCGATCACCATCCGCGAACTAGCGGTGCAGGTCGGCCGCGTGGCGGACAAGCAGCCCGCCTTCGAGCAGCAGCCGGCGCGGGAGGGCGACATTCGCTACTCGTGCGCGGACGTTACCCACGCCAAGCGCGTGCTGGGCTTTGAAGCCACCGTGCGCCTCCCGCAGGGCCTGCGTATCACCATGGGGCTGGCATGAGCGCGCCGCTGGTCTCCGCGATCGTGCCCACCTACCGGCGCCCGCAACTGCTGGAGCGCAGCCTGGGTAGCGTGCTGCGCCAGACGTATCGGCCGCTGGAGCTGGTGGTGATCGACGACGGCAGCGGCGACGACACGCCCGATGTACTGGAGAGCTTCAGCGAGCGCGCCAGGCAGGCGGGCGTGGAGTACACCTGGTTCAGCAAGCAGAACGGCGGGCCGGCGCAGGCGCGCAACGCGGGCATGGAGCGCGCGAAGGGCGAGCTGCTGGCGTTTCTCGACGACGACGACCGCTGGTACCCCCAGAAACTGGAGACGCAGCTCGCCTTGATGCGCACGCACCCGCAGGCCGGCGTGTCGTTCACGCGCTACGTGCACGAGGGCAAAGAGAACCAGCCCAAGCCAAAACCCGAGCAGATGCGCGACGGCTGGGTGTTCGAAACCCTGTGCAGCGGCCAGACCCGCGCCCACATGCAGACGCTGGTGGTGTCGCGCGAGGTGCAGCGGCGCGTGGGCGGCTTCATCGACGCGCGAAACTGGGAGGACAGCGACTGGCAGCTGCGCCTGGCACTGGAGACCGAGTTCCTGGCCGTGCGCGAGCCCCTCACGGTGATCTGCACGGTCGAAAGCAGCATCAGCCGCGAAGCCGGCCTGGAAGGCGACCTGCAGCGCGACCGCGACAAGCTGCGCCTGCTGGATGCGCTGGTAGCCAGGCACGGCGATCACCCGCGCTTCAAGCGCGAGGCCGCGAAGCTGCTGCGCGCGCGCATCTACGACGAGCACATCAAGCACTTCATCTGGCTCGGTCGCGTCGATGACGCACGCGCCGCCTGGCAACAGGCGCTGGAGGAGTGTGGCGAGCAGCCACTGCTGGCGCAACTCAAGGGCAAGCTGAAGCGCGCCCGCGTGGCGGGCTGGTTTGGGCGGAAACTGAAAAAACCCTGATCACTTCGAGACTGGCCGCAAGCGGGCCTCCAGCTTGGCCGCCAAGGCCATCGCTTCCAGCTTTCGGGTGTCGTCGCCAGCCAGCTTTTCCGTTATGGCGCGCGCCTCGGCCAGCCGCGCATGGTGCAGGGCGGCCTCGTTCAGGCGCTCACGCTCAAGGCCGCGGGCGATGGCGCAGTGGGTACTGACCGAGACCGGCGACTCGCGTGCCGTGCGGAAGATCAGCCCCTCCGGCCGATCTTCCAGCGGCGTAGTTCTAATGCCCAGGCCGCCTTCCAGTTGCTTGCCGTCCAGCAAGTGCTCACGGCGCTCGACCAGTTGCAGGCCTTCGGCCTTCTCAAGCATGCGTGTGGTTGTCTCGACGTATCGGCTGTTTTCCAGGACGTACTCCTCGTGGCTGGTCCACTCCAGGCAAAGCTGAAGCTTGCCCTCGTGCAGGCGCAGCAGGCGGGTTTTCTCGGGTAGCTTGGCTTCGGCGGCGCGGCAACGCAGCGCGACAAACTGCCCGTCAAACAGGCTTTCGGCCTCGACGTGAGGCTCGACGTCTATGAACAGTCGCGCACCGGCGCGGTCGTTCTTGTCGGTGTGGACCAGCACCGCGGCGGCTTTGGTCTCCATGCGCAACAGCAGCAGCTGTTTGTCCTCGGTGAGCCTCAGCTCAATGGCCTGGTCCAGCGACTCGAAGTCGCCGATGCGCAGGCCGAAGTGTTTGCGCACGTCGTCAACCAGCAGCGCCAGGCGCACGTGGCGCAGGGTGTCGCGATCGACGTCTTTCATGTCGATGGCGAACACGCAGGGGGCGAAAACAATCAGGATCAGCAACAGGCGCATGGGGACCTCGCCGCAGTGCGGCAAGGCAGGAGTCGGCAATCAGGGCGTGCTCGCTGAAGGCAAAGGCGGTGGGTTAACACGAAGGAACGAGGGAGCCAAGAATGCTGCACGCGGCGATCAGCTCTTCGCTTCTTCGTTTCTTCGTGTTCAATCGCGAACTACTCGCCGGAAGGCTTGTGGCGGCGGCCGCTGAGCAGGGCGTGGATCGGCGTGGGGTTGGGCTGGTTGCAACGGCCGCAGACCGCGAGCCGGTCGTCCAGCTCTTCGGGGCAGATCTCGATTTCCTCGCCGCAGCCCGCGCAGTGAATCACGTAGCGCAGCGGCTTCTTGATGTGCAGGCGCGGCTCGCTCAAGGCGCGCTTCTCCTTGCCAGCAGGCGGTCCACCGTGGACTTCAGGTCTTCCTGCGAAAACGGCCGGCGCAGCAAAGCGTCGGCCGGGCGCAGGTCTTCCTCGCTGACGTCCGCGTAGGTGCAGATCAGTATCGGGATCTCGCGGGTGTCCTGGTTGGCGCGCAGTTTTTCCGCGACTTCCCGGCCGGTCATCTCCGGCATTTCATAATCGGTAACAATCAGGTCAGGCTTTTGGCGATTTGCGCGCTGGAGCGCTTCGCTGCCTGAGGTTGCGCTCTCGATGCCGAAGCCCTCGGCGCGCAGCATGGCGCCGGTCAGTGCGGCGTTGGCGGGTTCGTCGTCAATGACCAGGATGTGCTTGCTGGTGCGGGTGGGCTTCTTGAAGCTGCCGGTGGCGCGTTTGCTGGCGGTGAGGAAGGTGGGCAGGTTGTCACGCTTCCAGTCGGCTTCGATGGCGAGCTTGATGGCGTAATTGCGGCTGCGTAGCTCTTTCCAGGCTTCAATATCGGACGTTTGAGGCGACAGCGCGTCATCGTGGCAGTCGGCCAGGAAGTAGAAGTCGCCGCCCCAAATGCACTGCTCGACGGCGAATTTCATGTGGGGGTAGATGTAGTTGCCGAGCCGCAGCACGTAGCGCCGGCAGGCGTGAGCGCTGTGCTCCGACTCGTCGGCGAAACGTTGCAGGATCTGGTTGAGGGTAAGGTCGGCCCAGTCGGGCAACACCGGGCAAACACCGAGCTGCACCGGGAACGCGTGCTTCCAGTAAATGCGCAGCGCCCGGGTGACGTCGTCGCGGCTGATGTTCAATGGCTCATTCATCAATTCCCAGCCTCTTATTGTTAAACGACCGGGACTGATTCGATACTTCAGCAAAAATGCGCGTTCAGGGCGATTTGCCGCCCTTTGGGAGATCAGAAACCAGCCGCGCAGCCGTCTTTGCGGGGATCGGAACCCGCGATCAGCACACCACTTGCGGCGTCGCGCAGGATCACCTGCCCGCCGCCCATCTGGATGCGGTCGAAGCCGTCCACCAGATGCACGTCATAGCCGCGGCGCTTCAGGTCGCCCGTGACCTCGGGGCTGAAACCGGACTCAATCAGCAGCTTGGCGCCGCTGCCCATCAGCTGCCAGCGCGGGGCGTCCAGGGCCTGCTGCGGGTTCATGCCGTCCAGCAGGTGGGTCAGCACCTGGAAGTGCGCCTGCGGCTGCATGTGCCCGCCCATGATGCCGAAGCAGGCGTGCAGCTCGCCGCCGCGCGTGGACATGGCCGGGATAATCGTGTGGTAGGGGCGCTTGCGCGGCTCCAGCAGGTTGGGGTGGTCCTTCTCGAGCGAAAAGCCCGCGCCGCGATTCTGCAGGCTGACGCCCGTGCCGGGCACCACCAGGCCGGTGCCGGTGCCCATGTAGCAGGACTGGATCCACGAGCAGGCGTTGCCCTCGCCGTCGATCGCACTGAGGTACACCGTGTCGTTGCCGGTGCGCCCGAACACGTGGCCCTTGAATGCGGTTGACGCGTCAATATCGACCAGCCGCGAGATGCCGTAGGCGCGCCCGCACAGGTGCTTCTTGTCCACCTTCGACCATTTCGGGTCGTACACCTCTTTCTGCGCGACCTCGAAGCCCACGCGCATGAACTCGATCATGTGCGCCATGCGCTCGGCCTCGTCCATGCGCGCCAGGTTGGCCGCGTTGGCGATGTTGCAGGCGACCAGCGCCGCCAGCCCCTGGCCGTTGGGCGGGCACTCGTGCAGCTTCGCACCGTGGTAGTCGGTGCTCAGCGGCTCGGCCCACTCGCCCTCGTGCGCCGCGAAGTCCTCGGCCGTCAGCCAGCCGCCGTAGCGCTGCACGTGCGCGGCGGCAGCCTTGGCAAACTCGCCCTCGTAGATGAAGGCCGGGCCCTCGGCCGCAATGCCGCGCAGGGTGGCGGCCAGGGTCGGCAGCTTGATGATTTCGCCGGAGTCGGGCGCGCGGCCGTTGAGCAGCAATTCAGCGCCGCTGGGTTGTTCGGGGCCGTTGTCGCGGTCGCCGCTGCGCCAGTCCGGGGCGCGCAGCAGCTTTTTCTCGGACAGCCGCCAGGCCCGCGCGATCCACTCCGTGACCGGGTAGCCGCGCTCGGCGGTTTCGATCGCCGGCTGCAGCAGCTCGCGCAACGCCAGACTGCCGTGGCGCTCAAGCAGATCAGCCCACCCGCGCGTCACGCCCGGCACGGTAACCGCCGCCCCGGTGTACAGCGGCATCTGCTTCAGTCCCTGCTTGCGCAGGGCGGCTGCGTCAGCGCCCGCCGCCGAACGGCCGGAGCCGTTCAGCGCGCTGACCTGTTTCGACTTGGCGTCGAAGTACAGCGCGAAGCAGTCGCCGCCGATGCCGTTGCTGACCGGCTCAACGACGCACAGCATGGCGGCCGTGGCGATGGCGGCGTCGGCCGCGTTGCCGCCGCGCCGGAGCACGTCCAGGCCGGCCTGCGTCGCCAGTGGCTGGCTGGAAGCAACCATGCCGCGCGTCGCCAGCACGCAGCTGCGGCGCGAGTGGAAGCTGAAGTCATAGTGCATGGATCACCGGGTGGCCGTATAGCTGGAGCGGCCATCATAGTGAAGCCAATCCTCGAAGTGAGGGGTCCACTTGCCCTGCTCGAGTTCAAGGCCGAACAGGAACAGGCCCTGGGGGTGGAAGTCGGCCAGCCAATTCAGGCGCTTGAGGGCCCACTCGGTTTCGATCAGCAGCACGGGCTCGAAGGCGCTCCAGTAAACGCCAACTCGCGGGGAGTTGGCGATGCGCGCGGCGTTCAGCCAGTCGGCCAGTTCCTGTTCGCTTAGCCGGTGGCTGTCCACGCGCAGGGCTTCGGGCAGGCGCCGGGTGTCGAGGGCATGCGCGCCCCAGGGCAGGGTCTCCAGATACTTTTGGAAGGCAAAGAAAAGACCGGCTGGCGCTAACCATGCGCGGCCGGTCTTGAGTAACTCGTCGCGCTGTCGCGTATGTATTCGATCGGGCTCGGTGTCCATGGTCTGGCCTCGCGTTACACTAGTCATAGTATACGACAAAGAACACCATGGGTGATGAACTCACTTTGCCTGAATTCCTGGCTTCGCTGGGAAAGACCGAGCTGAAGCCCGGCGGAAGCTATGCGACCGGTGCGTTGTTGCGCATGCTTGAGCTCGGGCGCCACGAACATCTGCTGGTGGTTGGTCCTCACGCGGGGAACACCGCCCTGTTTGCATCCATGACAACGGGCGCCACCACAGAGGCGCTGGTGAAGGAAGAGGGCGAAAAAGTCACCGAGGGCGACCCGGCGCTGAAGCGTCGCAGCACAGCGCGCGTCGGCAAGGCCGAGGAGATGCCGTTCGCCGACAACCGCTTCGACGCGGCATTGATCGAGGCCACGCTGGCGTACCAGACTGAGCCCCAGCGTGTTGCCACGCTGAAGGAAGCCTTCCGCGTGCTGAATCCCGGCGGGCGCGTCGGTTTGCATGAACTTTGCTGGCGCCAGCCACCCACGCCGGAAGTGGAGCAGTGTCTGGGCGCGGTCTGGCGTGGCGACATACGGCCCTTGGTGGTGCGCGGCTGGTGGGACCTGCTGGAGGAGGCCGGGTTCCAGAACGTGCGCAACGAACTGGCAGTGGTCAGCTACTTCACCCGCCAGGGCATGACGGCCGACGAGGGCGAGCAGGCCGTCGAGATCTTCCACAACGCGTTCGAGACGCCCGAGCGCCTGCAGCGCTTCAGCCAGGCTTACCACGAGTTCGCGGACAATCGCCGCTACTACGGCGTCATCATCGCCACGGCGGTGAAGCCGGTTTAGCCACGGATTTCACGGATGTACACCCAACTGGGTCCCTGCAAAGCTCAGGTGGCCGGGCGCGAGGCGTTTGGCGTGAGGCGTGGGCAACTGCAAGGGCTTCAGCTCGCGCCGCACGCCGCACGCCTCCTGCCCCGTACCAAACCTGTGCTTTGTGTGGACCCAACTACGCCCAATCGGTTTCGTCCGTGAGTATCCGTGTCCTCCGTGGCTGATTCTTTAACTCAAGTCAGTTGGCGACGGCTGCCGATGTCGAAGCGGGAACTCACGCATGGACCCGCGCGCGACAATCGAACGCTTCCTGAATCACCTCGACGTTGAACGCAACTTCAGCGAACAGTCCCTGCGCGCCTACGCCACCGACCTGCGCCAGTTTTCG
This sequence comes from Planctomycetota bacterium, assembly GCA_020638635.1. Classification (GTDB taxonomy): domain Bacteria; phylum Planctomycetota; class UBA8742; order UBA2392; family UBA2392; genus JACKID01. The sequence goes on along the minus strand of JACKIE010000006.1, from coordinate 99,942 downwards.
GAATTCCTGGATTCGCGCGGCGCGGCTGACCTCACTGGCGTAGACAACCTCACCCTGCGCGCCTACCTCGCCGGTATGTCCGAGGCGAACTACGGCCGTCGCAGCATTGCACGCAAACTCGCCAGCGTCCGCAGCCTGTTCCGCTTCCTGCACCGGCGCGGCGAAATCACCGACAACCCGGCCAAGATGCTCCGCACGCCAAAGCTGGCCCGCAACCTGCCCAGTTTTCTGGATGAAAACCAGGTTACGGTGCTGCTCAGCACGCCCGACCCGGCGAGCTGGGGCGGCGTGCGCGACAAGGCCATTCTGGAGCTGCTCTATGCCACGGGCTTACGCGTCTCGGAACTCGTCAAACTTCAACTCGGCGACCTCGAACTCTCACGCGGCTCGCTCCGCACGCTCGGCAAAGGCCGAAAGGAGCGAATCCTCCCGCTGCTTCCCGCCGCTGTTGACGCGCTGCAAGCCTGGTTCAAGGTCCGGCAGCGACCGCCACGGTCCCGCGACGGATCAATAAGGGCCGGCATCCAGAACGTGTTCATCAACCAGCGAGGCTCGGCCCTCACCGACCGCAGCGTGCGGCGGCTGATCGACCAGTACGTGAAGCAGGCGGCCATCAACTGCAAAGTCACGCCGCACACCCTGCGCCACAGCTTTGCCACGCACCTGCTGAACCACGGCGCGGACCTGCGCGACGTGCAGGAACTGCTGGGCCACGCGCACCTGGCCACCACCCAGGTCTACACCCACGTCACCACGGCGCGCATGCTGGACGTTTACGAGCGTGCACACCCCAGCGCCGGTGATAAGAAAACCGCGTAGTGGTCGATGGCCAGTGGTCAGTGGTCCGTGAACTAACCACAATGGCCGACCATGATTTCCGTCGGCATTACCTCCACCGTGCGCATGCGCATCGACCAGCGGCTGCTTGAGAAAGCGGCCCGCGCGGCGTTAAGCGGCCTCTCCGCCGAGGTCAGCATCGTGGTGGTGGGGGACAAGCGCATGCGCGCGCTCAACCGCGACGCGCTGGGCCATGACTACGTGACCGACGTGCTGAGCTTCGACTACGGCGACAGCCCGGAGGGCAGGCAGATCGAGCTGATCGTGTGCGCGCCCCACGCCGCGCGCGAGGCCCGCGCCCACGGCGTGCCTGCGGTGCAGGAGCTCGCGCGTTACGTGGTGCACGGCTGCCTGCACTGCGCCGGCCACGACGACCAGGACGCCAGCCAGCAACAGAAGATGTGGGCCGCCCAGGAACGTGTAATGAAACGCCTGTTCGGCAAGGCCTACCGCGACCCCGGCCTGTGACCGGCTCGCACTGCGAGAAGCAGCAGGATCTCGGTCACGGCCAAAAGAGCAAAGGCCACGCGGAGGCGCAAAGGCGCTAGGTCCAGGTAACGCAACTCTTTGCGTCTTTGCGCCCCCGCGTGGCTTACGCAGTTGCAACTCTTCGTGACCTTCGTGTTCTTGGTGGCAATCGCAGTTCGCAGTGATTCGCCCCCTGCGCGTGAAGCATTTTGAATTTTGCATTTTGAATTTTGCATTGCCCTCGCATACTGCCCCCGTCACGACACAGGGTGATCGGCCAAACGATCACTCGGGAACCCGGTGAGAATCCGGGACGGCCCCGCCGCTGTGACCAGGAACGAAACCGCACTAGCCATTGCCGAGAGGCGAGAAGGCGCGGTGTAGGGGCGACCCTCGGGTCGCCCGCGGATACCGAAAGGCGTCCGCATTGAATGCCTGGGAGTCAGAAGACCTGTCGTGGCGCTGCATGACCGCCTGCTTTGCCCGGCGGCCATGGTCCGCTGCGGCGAGGGTCCGCCACGGATGCGCGCCACAGCGCCATGTGGGCGAGTTGGAGTGTTCCCATGAAATTCCTTCTGTACCTGGCGGCCCTGGCCGTCGCGCCCGTGCTTTGCGCACAGGCGAGCTACTATACCGGCACCGCCGGCGGCTACAACGTGAGCGAGCAGGACGTCACCCCCGGCGGGGCGCCCATGTTCGGCGTGCCGGGCGGCATCGCCTGGGACCCGGCAGGCAGCGACCTGTACTTCTTCGACCTCGACAACGGCAGCATCCGCCGCTTCGACACCGGCACCAACACCCCCGCCGCGCCGCTGTACACCGTGCCCAACCCGGGCTTCCTCCCTTATGTGGATGACATCGAGTTCGACCCGTACGTCACCACCGACCTCTACTTCATCGAGAGCGGCGGCCCGCTGCTGTACAAGCTGCGGCGCTCGGGCCCAGACACGCTGGACGCGGCATTCGGCACCGGCGGCGTGGCCACCAGCGCGCTGCTGAACGTCTATCCCTACGACCTGGAGTTCGACCCCTTCTCGCGCCTGTTCATGTCAGGCTCAAACATCGGCACCAACTGCGGCGTGTGGCTGGTCAACCAGTCTACGCTGGCCGTCAGCCAGGTCGTTGACCTGCTGACCCCCGCCGGCGCCAACAGCTCCGGCCCGGTGGTGTTCGACAGCGCCGGCAACATGTACTGCCTGTTGCCGCCGACCTTCGGCAGCAGCACGCCCATGCGCGTGGTGCGCTTCGCCAAGGGCCGCTTGGACGCGGCCATCACCACCTCCACGCCGCTGACCGTGTCCGACGGCGTGATGCTGATCGACGGCGCCGCCAACTTCCCCAACGGCGGGCGCGCGGCCTTCCACCACGAAAATGGCAAAGACCTGCTGTACTTCACCGCCAACGACGGCTCGATCCTGCGCTCGGACCTGTCCACCGGCGCCTTCACCGTGTACGCCCAGGCGGCCGTGCCGGGCGCGGGCTTCACCCACGCGCCGTCGGCGATCGCCTTTGAGAGCTCCGGCGACTTCCGCCCCTACAGCGGCGACGCCAACCGGCTGGCCACCCTGATGTACACCACGGACACCAATTTCACCGTGCAGCAGGCGGCGCTGTGTTTCTTCACGGCCGCGGGCGCCCCGGCCAGCGTGGATTCGCTTGCCATCACGGACGCGCCTACGGCGGTCAGTAACGGCGCCGGCTTCCGCTTCGAGATCGAGCTGCGCGACGCCACCAACGCCCTGGTCACCAACGACGACGGCGGCATCCAGGTGCAGATCCTGTCCGGCAGCGGCGTGTTGTCAGGCACCACATATCGCGTTTCCACCTACGGCGCGGCCGTGTTCGACGACCTTGTGCTGAACGGCGTGAGCGGCAGCGTGATGCTGCGCTTCAGCCTGGCGGGCTCGGCCATCGTGGTGGACTCGGCGGTGATCAACGTGGCGGGCGGCGGCGGCTCGTCTTCATCCAGCAGCAGCAACGGAGACGGCGGCAGTTGCGCGGCCGGCGGCAACGGCGGCTGGCCGGTATTGCTCGGCCTGCTGGTCCTGCTGGGCGTTGCCGCGCGGTTGCGGCATGCGCGCACCTGAGTGGCGGGGTGGTAACACACGCGACGGGCGGCCGTTTCAGGGCCGCCCGTTTGCGGTAATTCGACCGGAACTCGCGTTTGGAACCGTATTTGCATACTGTAGGGGCAGGAGGCATCGGCTATGCGGCGCCTGTCGCGCACACTGGTTGCGTTTCTGCTGTTCGCACTGCTGCTCGTCGGCGGCGCGAGCGCGATGCTGGTATCTGCGATCCGTGCCCAGGACGCCGGCGATGAACCGCCCGCGCTCCCGCCCAAGGCGGTTGACCTCACTCCGCGCGGTCCTGATGAGCTGTTTACGGCCCTGCCCGACGTCGGCTTTGAGGGCAAGGTGCCGGCTCGCCAGTACAAGGCCGTGGTGCTGCGCGTGCCCAACGCCGACAGCCCGAACGACACGCCCGACGAAGACCTTTCCAGCAACGAGCGTGCGATCGCCGGCGGACTTGAACTGATGCTGGACCAGTCGCTGGAGTATCTGCCGCAGGTCTACTACGAATCCAACCTCGCGCGCGTGACGCGCTACTACGCCATGCTGCGCAGGGGCGATACACCGCGCGTCGGCGCCGAAGTGAAGCTCGGACAGAAGTCGCAAAGCCTAGAGGCCGCAGCCCGCACCTTCAACGCGGACCTGGTTTTCACACTAAGCTTCAAGCCCGGCGCGGGCGAATTGCCGGCGCGCGCCCTGGCCGCGCGCTATCGCAGGGGCGAAGGGTTTGAGCGCGCTCAGGAGTGGGAGTTCGGCAAACTCGGGAAGCCCGAGGCGGACAGCGTGATCCGCCTGCTGGAAGCGAACGTGGCGGAGCTGTGCTCCGGCATCGGCGCCGAAGTCGGCGAAGACGGCACACCCGTCGAGTTTCCCCACGCACCCATCCCGCGCCTGGTCAGCCAGGACAAGGCCTTGCGCGACTACGTCGGGATGCGCGACGCCTTGAACACCGGTAAGCTGGCCGAGGCGCTGTTTGCCTACGAAGACGTGCTCAAGCGCGACCCCGGCTGCGGACGCGCGGCCCTGTTCGGCATGGAGATCTACCGCGCCCTGGCCGAGACCCAGACCGATACCGCCGAGCACGAGCGCTATCGCAACCGCGCGATCGAGATCGGGCGCGAGGCCCTGAAATGCAACCCTGATGACGTGCTGATCCGCGGGCGCCTGTGCTGGAACGCCGCCACCCATTACAATCGCTTCGAATTCGCGCAGCAGGGCCTGAAGCAGGCCATGAAAGTCCAGCCCGCCAACGTCGAGCTGTTCGGCTGGTGGCTCACGGCCTGGAGCATCGAGGACCGAGTGAAGCAGGCCGAATGGCTGATCGAGAACGCATTGCCGAGGGTCAACGACGGCCGCATCGAGCTGATCCTGGGCAACCTGTACTACGGCAGCGGCGACTACGCCAAGGGCATCGAGTGGTACCGCAAGGGCGTCGCGATCGCGCCGCTGGAGCACGAGTTGCAACTCAGCCTGGGCCTGTGCGCGACCTACGAGGCCGAGCGCCTGCACAAGAAGCGGCTGCGCGACGAGGCGCTGGATGCCTGGGCCATTTCGGTGGAGGCATTGGCGGCCGCGCAGGACATCGACCCGCAGGAAGTGGAGTACACCTACGAGTACTACGTGCGCTCCGGAAGCCATGCCTACACCTGGCTGCCCAGCAACGACGATCAACTCGAGCGCCTGTTCCTGAGCCAGGCGGTTATCACCGGCCTTGAGCCGAACACGCGTACCTGGCAGTGGGACCGGTTGGTGAAGGAAGTGATCACCGTGCAGAAACGCCTGCTGCGCGAGACCGTGCGCGCGGCCAGGCCCGGCGAAAAACGCTACGAAATGAAGCTGATGGCGCGTCTGCGCTTCGCGCTGACCGACGACGACAACGAGGACCTGATCCACACGCTGTGGCTGATGAAGGAGTACGGGTTGCGCACGAACGTCTACACCGACCTGATGCGCCGCTTTTCGCCCATCGTGAACGAATACCAGCCCAAGGAAGAACAAAAGGACGAGCCCGAGAAGGATGGCTAATAGGGCCTGTCTCTCCACGCATTGCGCTGAAGCCCGCGGCCTCGCATATTGCGGGCATGGCTACCGCTGAGCGCAAGCAACTGCTGCACGACGTCGCCGTCACCCGCCGCGTCGATTACGGCCACGGTTACTTCGAGCTGTACCTTGACGCGCCCGCCTTGGCGCGCGACATGGCGGCCGGCCAGTTCCTGAACATCCGCGTGCGCAACGAGCCCTACCCGCTGCTGCGCCGGCCTTTCTCGAGCTTCGACCTGCTGAAGGACGCGCGCGGCAAGCCGGTGGGGGTCAGCATTCTCGGCCACGTGGTGGGGCAGGGCACCCGCATGCTGTCGCAGATGGGTGAGGGCGCGCGCCTGCACATCAACGGGCCGCTGGGCCATCCGTTCGAGCTGCCGGCAAACCCGGACACCCGCATCCTCATGGTCGGCGGGGGCATCGGCCTAGCGCCGTTCTTGCACGCGGCGCGCCAGTGGGGTACGGGCGATGCAAAGCGCGAGCTTGTGCTGCTGGCCGGAGGGCGCAGCCAGCGCGACCTCGGCTTCATGAAGCGCTTCAAGGATTCCGGCGCGCAGATCCTGCTGGCCACCGAAGACGGCAGCGCGGGCGTGAAAGGCCGCGTGACGGTGCTGCTCGAGGCCGAGCTGAAGGCGCTGAAGGGCAAGCCCGCCATGGTGCTGACCTGCGGCCCCTGGAAGATGATGGAGGCCGTGGCGCAAATCTGCCTGGCCGCGGGCATCGATAGTTTCGCCAGCCTTGAAAGCGTGATGGCCTGCGGCTACGGGGTGTGCAACGGCTGCGTGGCGAAGGTGAAGGATGATTCGGAGCAAGGCTTCCGGTATGCCAAGACCTGCGTGGAAGGCACGGTAATGGACTGCGACAAGCTGGTGTGGTGACACGACCGTCCTGGTCTTGCGTCCGCCGGGCTTCCAGCCCGGCGAACGGCGCGAATGACGGATCGGGAGCACGGCAGCTGCAGCCGTTTGTGCAGGCGGGACGCCCGCACGACGCACCGGCGGGAGGCCGGTGTCACGCCCGGGCCTTGGCGCGCTTGTATTCGCGGCGCATCATCTCGAGCTCTTTCTTCAGCTTGATGAACTCGGTCAGCTCCAGGTCCTGCACGAACACGTTGCCGTCCAGGTGGTCGCGCTCGTGCAGCAGGGCCCGGGCCAGCAGCTTTTCGCCCGTTACCTCGAACCACTCGCCGTCCACGTCTTGGGCGCGCATGGTTACCTTCATGGGGCGCTTCTTCTTGGCAAACATGCCGGGGAACGACAGGCAGCCTTCGTCCCCGTACTGCTCGCCCTCGACGCTGACGATTTCCGGATTGATCAGCGCGATTTCGCCGTCGGGCGGCTGGTCTTTCTCGCAGTTGACCACGAAGATGCGCTTGCTGATGCCCACCTGCGGCGCCGCCAGGCCCACGCCGTGCTCCTGGTACATGGTCAGGAACATCTCCTCCACAATCTGCTCCAGCCGCGGGCCGAACTCCGTGACGGGCTCGGCCTTGTTGGTGAGAATCGGGTCCGGATATTTTCGAATCTTGAACACTTCGTGCCTCTTGGGATTGCACAAGTGTAACGGCCGGGAATCCGCACACAAGGCGTGCCGCGCCCTTGCAACCCTAAACGCCTCAGGCCACAATGAATAGTCCTGAGGAACAACGGATCAGGGCCCGTTCGGGTGGGGAAAATCCGGCAGGCTCGTCACGCAGCCCCCAAAGGATGCACCGATGGCGGATGTAAGCAAATTCCTGGCAAAGGCCGACGAAGCTCTCAAGAAGCGCAACTACGACTACGCGATCCAGATGTACGAGTCGGCCATGGAAGCCGATCCCGGCAACCCGGCGGCACGCAGCAATTTCCGACTGGCGCTGGTTCGGAAGTACGACGCCGAGGGCTACCCGAAGACCTTCGGCTTGGGTGCCGGCGGCATGCTTACCCGGGCCGTCTCCAAAGACCAGAACAAGCTGCTGGTCGAAACGGAGAAGCTGATCCTGAAGGACCCCAAGAGCCTCAAGTACAACCTGCGCGTGGCGGAACTGCTGGCCGGCATGAACCACCATGAGGCGGCAGTGGCCGTGCTCGAGTTCGCGGCCAAGGCCGGCGATCTGAAGGAAGACAAGCAGGCGCCCGCGGTGCTGATGCTGCTGGCCAAGGAGTATGCGGAAGTCGGCAAAGTCACGGAGGCAAACAACGTGCTGGGCCGCGCCACGCGCCTGGCGCCCAACGACAAGCAACTCAAGGTGCTGCAGAAGGAGCTTTCGGCCAAGACCTACAACGCCAAGGTGGGCACCGCCAAGAGTTCGTACGACCTGGTCCAGAACCGCGACGAAGCCGACCTGCTGGAAATCCTGCGCAAGGGCAACATCACCGAAGAGCAGGCCGCCAAGCTGATGGAAGAGCTGGACAAGAAGCTGCAGACCAACCCGTTGGACCGCCGCGCCATCCGCGACGTGGGCGAGGTGCTGGCCAAGCGCAAGAAGTACAACGAGGCGGCCGACCGCCTGTATGCCTTCCTCAAGCTGGATCCCAGCGCCACGGAAATCGGCGACATTGCCGCCAAGTACAAGAACATGTGGTTCGACGGAATGATCCAGCTTTGCGCCAAGAAGGCGCAGGAAGAGCCCGCCAAGGCGGCCGCCTACCAGGCCAAAGCCCGCGAACTGCGCGAGGAGAAGAAGAAGTTCCAGCTCGACGAGTACGGACGCGGCGTCGAGGCGGCGCCCACCGACCTGGACAAACGCTTCATGTACGGCCAGGCACTGCTTGACGCAGGCAACCAGCAGGAGGCCTTCAAGCAATTCCAGAAAGCCAAGGGCAGTCCCAAACACGCCAAGAAGGCCAACCTGCTTATGGGCCAGTGCCTGCTCAGCATGGGCCGCCTTGAAATGGCGGAGATGGCTTTCCAGGAAGTGGAGAAGCTGCTGGGTGAAGGTGACGAGGACATGCGCAAGGAATTGATGTACTTCGAAGCGGACCTGCTGGAGCGCAAGGGGGACCCTGCAGCCTCCCTGGACCGGTTCCGCGCGCTCTACATGGAAGACATGGAATTCCGCGATGTAGAGCAGCGGATCGACCGCTTGAAAGCTGCGGTAGGCGCGTAACGGCGGACCCGGCGTGAACGAGATTGACAAAGCCAAGGACGAGTTCGAGACGGGGCGTTGGTCGAAGGCCTACGCCCTGTTTCAAAAGGCGCTCGAGGGCCGCAACGACTCGGCCCGCGAAATCGCCCAGGTGCGCCTGCTGATGGCACGCTGCCTCGTGCAGATGGGCGAGCCCGACAGGGCCGAAAGCCAGCTCAAGGACGTGCGAGACCAGCTCAGCCTCTCGGACAAGGAATTGCTCAACCAGTTCGAGAGCGCATGGCGCGAGGTCGAGGACACTCGCCGGCTCGACAAGGCCGAGATCGAGCGCCGCCGGGCAGCAGCCAAGGCCGAGAAGAACTGAGTACAGTTTCGGAATCAGAGGTTGGGGGACAGGGTCTCCGGACTTGCCTGCTGCAACCCGCCGCCTGTTTTCCGTCCCCTCCCTGTTGCAGCCACGGTCGGAATATCTACACTTCCCGGCCCAAGTTGGGGAATACAAGAGGAAGCGATGGCACATTCGAACCAGGCACGCAAACGCAATCGCCAGTCTGAGGCGAGGCGCGAGCACAACCGCGCCGTACGCTCGGAGCTGCGCACCAGCATCAAGAAGTTCCGCGCGGCCTCAGCCGCCAAGGACGCCAAGTCCGGCGAGTTGCTGGCGACCGTTGAATCCAAGCTTGACAAGGCGGCCAAGCGCAACATTGTCCCGACCCGCCGCGCCAACCGTCTCAAGTCGCGGCTGAAGAAGCAGGCTCTCAAAGACAGCAAATAGCATGGCGCACGATCGCATCCCGGCACGAGGGCTCGTTTTCACGGCCCTCGTGCCGTTGCTTTTCGTCTGCTGTGCCCCGGCACCCGACGCGCCTGATCCCTCGCCACGCAGCTTCGCCGCCGCCGAGCTCGCCCTGCGCCGGGGCGACCTCGCCGGCCTGCGCGACGCGTTGGGAAAGGGCCCGGGCCTGAGCGGGCACGCCCGCGAACTCGCCGGGCGGCTTGACCCGGAAGCGTGGCTGATCGCCATTGGCGCAAGCAGTCGTGAGCACGACCTGCCCGCGGCCGTCCGCGCCATGCAGGCCGACGACGACCACGCCTTGGCCGATGCGCTGGGCTTCAGCGATCAGCAGCTGAGGGCAACCATACTGGGAGGGGGCGCCAGCGTGTTTTCACGTCGCTCCGACGGCCGCAACTACTTCGAGTCAGGGCCCCAGCCCATTAACCTGGCCCGGGGCGTCAAGCTGCCGGTGCTGCCGCCGGGGGGGCTGGCCCTCAGCGTAACCCTGTGGGGCAACCAGGGCGAACGGCGTTATCGGCTGCAGTACACCGAGCAGCAGCGGGGCCTGGTGGACCTGCAAGCCGCTCTTGAGCTGGGGCGCGAGTCCATCGAGTGCACAGCGCCCCGCCACGCCGAAGCGGCGACAGCCCTGCCCGCGGGCAGACTGCGCGCCCTGGAACTGGCGGCGTTGGGCGAGAAGCGCTGGTACGGCGCGGAGTTGCGGCTGCTGCTGACGGACGGCACCATCGAGCGCGCGCTGCTCGGGCGTGACGAGCGAGGCTGGGCCCTGGCCGATGCCGGTGCCACCACGCAGGGTCAGCGGCTCGAGAACCTTCGCGACGAGCGCCTGAAGTACATGGGCCGGCGCGCCGGTGACTTCGAGCGCAACTCCGGCCGCTGGCCGCGCGGTTTTCACGAGCTCAGCGGCAAGCCCCGCGAGCTGGTGGATCCGGCGGCACCGGAGGGACGGTCCGGCTGGGCCGATTTTGACGACCGGCCGGCAGCCGGATTCGAGCTGGGAGACGGGGACAGCTACGCCGTAGCCGCGCTCTGGGCCGGTCCGCAGGGACGTCGTGCCGTCGCCAGGGACGGCACGCTTTCGTGGCTGAAGCCCTGAGCCGCGGGTCGCCGCACGCAGCCGTATTTCTTGTGCCCCGGATGGCGCGAAATATCGATATACTATGGGTTGGTCAGTAGCCGGGTAACCAATGCCACGCGAGCTGGGCAAGGCAAAACGAGCGGACCTGACCGGGCACCTGCCCGGCGAACAGGCAGAGCATGGCTCGGCCCTGTCGCGCTTTCTTGAAGGCGCCGGGCAGTTGAAGCCCCTCGAGGAAGGCACCTACCTCGACAAACCTTCCGGCAACGGCAACGGAAGCGCGACCGAGGTGCCCGGCATCCAGCGGGCGCGCTCCAGCGACACGGAAGTAGCCCCGGCCCCGGCGGGCGGCAACGGCCGTTCTGATGCCTTTGACACCCACTTCGACCTCGCGGTGGAAAGCCCGTTCGGCGATGCCGAGATGACGCCCGAACTTGCGTTTGACAGCGGACCCGCGCAGACGCTTTCGCTGGAGCCGGTCACGTTCGAACCCTCCGCCGACACGCTGAGCCCCGCGGCGGGCCCCGAGCCTGAGATGCTGGACAGCGTGCCTGACCTGACCTCGCCTGAGCTTGACCAGTTGCACGATGAGGAAGAGGACGCCCGCTCCGCGCCGGCGGTGGGCGAGCTTGCGCCCGCCAGTTCCGGCGACACCGGCATGCTGGTCGCCGAGGCCTTCGGAACGCGGGAGGACCGCTTGTCCGATGCCGAGCTTTCCGGAGCGGACGAGTGGACCGGCCTGAACATGGAGGACGACAACGACGATCGTCCCACGGACAAGCTCGGCCCCCGGCCGGCGCCGCAGTTGCCGCGCCCCGATGAGGACCCGACGGACCTTCTGAAGGATCGACGCGAAGCAGAAGAAGAGAAGATCACCAGCAAGGTCGAGCCGCGCCGCGACGTTGACCCGCGCACGCGGGACCCCAACGCGGTGGTGCGCGACACCGTCAACTTCTACAACCAGACCCAGAGCCTTCACGAGCAGAAGCAGCGCAGCGGCGGCTTCCCTACCATTTCGCCCAGCGTCGTGAACAGCAGCCAGCCTCTCGGATGGAGCCGTGAACCCCAGCCCGCGGCGCCGGACCTGTTTTCCGAGGACGATGCCGACACCCTGCAGCCCGGCGCGCTGTTCGAGATGGAGACAGAGCCCGGTCAGAGCCTGAGCCCGGCTGCCGAGCCGGTGTTCGAGCCGATGGCGGAGCCGAGCCTGAACGCCTTCGAAGAGATCGCGCCCGCGCCCCTCGAGCTGTCCGCAGAAACCGACCTGGCCGAGGCCGACAAGCGCGAGACCGACAAATTCCAGCGTGAAGACCGAGAACCGCCCAGGCTGCCGTTGCCCGAGGGTACGGACAAGGTGGACAAAGAGCGCCTGGCGCGCGAAAAAGCCGGCGCGCGAAACGCCGAACCCAGAGGCCTTGAGCCCGTGGCCGACGAAAAGGTCGCGGGCGGCAAGGATACGCAGCGCTTCTATGTCGCGGAAATCCTCGCGCAGAAACCCAAGACCGGCGACACCACCGCCGAGCTGCAGCCCGCCGAGGAAGGTATCCCGCCCACCGCCGAGAGCTCAGACAGCTCACATGACTTCGGCACCGAGACCTGGCGCGGCGCCCGGCGCGAGAGCACCCGCGGGCGCCGGCCCGATCCGGAAGTGCTGCCCGAGCCGTCCGAAGTCCATACGGACTTCATCGAGCACGTCCACGTCAGCCATGCCGACCGCATCATCCCGGAAATCGAGGAAGAAGCGGACGGCGACGACACCGTTGACGAAGAGGCCATCCAGCCGGCCGAAGCCGATGTCCAGCGCGTCACCGACAAGGTACAGACCGCGCCGCCCGCCCGCCGACCCGAGCCCGCGCGCGCCCCGGCACGCCGGGTCCCGGCGCCCGCCGCCGAACACGTCTCTTCGGGGCGCCGGCCGGCAGCGCGAGAGACCGTGGGTGCCACGGAGCGCCGAGAGCCGGCAGTCATCCGTGCCGAGACCGCGCAGGCCTCCGGTCGCGTCAAACGCATCACGGACTCGCTGACCCAGCGCCTGAAGCAGGAACGTGCGGAAACCTTGCGGTTGATCGAACAGGCCGAGGCCGTGGCGCTGAAGCTGCGCGAGGCCAGCGAGGCTTCCCGTACAGACCTGCAGGCGATCAGCGAGCGGCGGACCACAATCCGGCAGCGCCCCGCGCCGGCGGATCCGGACGACCTGCACGAGCTGCCCGCGGAAAGCCGAGAACCGCAACCCGCCCAGGCCCCGAGTTCACGCGCGGCCGAGACCGTGTTCGAGGAGAAGCCCGCAAGCCTCGCGCCCGCGCCCGAAGCCTTGCCCTCTCGCCGCGTTGCCGAGCGGGTACCCACCCGCGCCGTGGGCGAGATTGTGGACGAACTGCAGCGCACAGCCGAGCGCCCGCCGGCAAGCCTCAGTGAACTGCTGGAGCAGGCCTCGCGCCGCCATGAGCCCGTCGGGGGCAACGGTCACGCGGAGTCGCCGGACGACCTTGACCTGCTTGTCGCCGCTTCGGCGCGCCTGCGCGAGACCATCGAGTCCGGCTGGGAAGAAGACCGGATCAGCGGCCGCATGCCCGCCCTGAGCGGCGCCGAAGGGCCTGCGTCGGGAGAGCGGTCCGCGCGCCGGCCTGATTCCCCGCACGGCGAAGTCGGCCTGGGGGAGGCGGAGTCGAGCCTCTCCGCCGACTTGGACCGCCTGTGGACGGTGCTGGACTCGCGGCGCAACGCGGCAGCCGCGAGCCGTGCTACGGTCGTGATTCCTGCGCCCGAGCACGCTAGGATCACCCACAACCAAGACCAACCCTTGGAAGGCTGGACCCAGGAGATGCTGTGGCCGACGCTGGCAGGGATAGCAGGAGTAACGTTCGCCCTGGGGGCCCTGTTCGTCTGGGTGCTGTTCAAGTTGCTTGGCTGATCCTGCTGTTGCTGGCGGCGCCGCTCGCGGCCCAGGACGACGGCGAAAACGAAGATGACCTCAAGCTGCGCATCCAGCGCCTGGAGACCGAGCTCGCCAACCTGCGCGACCGCGTCGAAGAGCGCGAACGCGCCTCCCTTGATGAAGAGCTGCGCAGTCGCACCATCGCCCAGGTGTACGGCGACATAGGCTTGCGCTACCACATGCTTTTCGAGAGCCAGACCGAGACGTTCAACCGTCCCGAGTTTCGCGTGCACGTGGGCGTGTTCGGGGTGGCCTTCGACCAGGACCAGCAGCGCCTTCGCTATGACGTGCGTTTCACCACCGCGGTGCTGGACGCCAAGGGCAAGCCGGCCCCGACCCTGCATTGGCTTCCCTTTCCAGGCTACGGCGTGCGAACCGGCGTCTCGTTTGACCGTTTCATGATCGACTACTCGCTTGACCGCACCCTCGAGGTCAGCATGGGGCGCTTCCCCGCCCCCTGGTCCGGCACCGAGCTGCTGTTCGACCACGACTACCACTTCCAGGGCCTCGCCGAGAACGTGCGCTTCGACCGCTTCCTGCCCGAGGCCGTGCACCGCGTTCTGCCGCGCATCCAGGCCGTGGCGGTACAAGGTTACCTCGCGCAGAACAACATCGGGCTGCCATCGCCGACGGCCGAAAGCCAGCCGATCTACCTGGGCGCCCAGTTCCGCATGGACATTGCGCCCTTCGAGCGCCCGACCTTGACGCCCGAGGGCCGCATCGCGCCCGAGATCAACAGCGAATTCGAACTGCGGGTGACCGTGGGCATCCACTGGTTCGACGGTGAGGAAGGCGTTTCCTCGAACCTGGGAGTGGGCTACCTCGACGACACTACGAACGTGCTCGGCACGGACGGCCTGGTCCAGTCCGAGTTCTTGGTGGGCGAGATCTTCACCGAGCTGGTCCTGCTGCGCACCAGGCGCGCGCGGGTGACGGCCTGGTTCCATGGCCTGTTCAACTTCCACGCGCAGGCCCAGGACAGGCGCAGCGGAGAGAAGAACGAACAGGCGTTCGATGCCGGCGTGAGCTGGGGCATGGAGCGCTTCGAGCAGCGCTGGGACTTCAACTTCAGCTTCCACTACTTCTACATCGAGGCGGACGCAGTGATCCCTGAGTTCAACAGCGAAGTGCTGAACACCAACATCAAGGGCTACGAGTTCGCGCTCGCCGTGCGACTGCTGCCCACCCTGACGGCCTTCGGGGAATTCACCATCAGCGAGCGCGAGAACCACAACCTCAACGGCTTCGGCAAACCCAAGTTCAACGACCCGCTGACCTCAAGGGGCCAGAGCCTGCGATTCCGCCTCGGTCTGTACCTGGATTTCTGAACCATGCCCCCTGAGCCCGCAACGCCGCCCCCGCAGCCGCCCCGCTGGTTCCAGTGGTACATGTACCTCGTGGGGATCGGCGGCAACCTGTTCTTCTACATCCAGTCGTTCGAGATCTTCACCACCCGCAGCGCCAAGGACGTCAGCCTGGCAGCCTTCAGCGTGGCTTTCTGGGCCGTGGCAAGCTGGTTCGCCTACGGCCTGTTCCTGCGCAACCCGGTGCTGATCATCGCCAACATCGTCGCAATGCTCGGCGCGGCAAGTGTCGTCGCCGGCAAGCTGCTGTACGGCTAGAGCCTCGGCCGAACGGCCGGGTTGGATCCCCTTTATGGGCGCTCCAACGGAAGCCGCTTCACGCACCAACTGCGGCACGTGTCTCCGGCCTGTCGGCCAGGGCTCTCAGGCGCACCCACAGCTTGTGCAGCTCGACGGCCGCGAACACGCTGAGGCTGATGGCGAACATGGTCAGCCACATCCGCAGGCTGACGGGCTCGAGGCCCAGCAGCCGCTGCGTCGGACCCCAGTGCATCGCCAGCAGGTGGACGCCCTGGGCCAGGATCGCGGCGCCCAGCACCCAGGGATTGCGCAGGGGCGAATTCACGAAGCCCGAGCGCCGCTCGCTGCGGCAGTTGCCGATGTGGATGTTCTCAATCAGCACCAGCAGCAGTAGGGACAGGTTGCTGGCTTCAAACGCGCTGAAGTCACGCGACTCCGTAAGGTACCAGAACGTTCCCGTGATCGCCCCGCCGATCACCAGCGACACCAGCACCGTGCGCACGATCATCGGCCGGTTGAAAATGCGCTCCCCGGGCGGGCGCGGCGGGCGCTTCAAAATGTCCGGTTCGCCGGGCTCAAGCGCCAGGCCGATCACCTGCAAGCCCTCCGTCACCAGGTTGGCCCACAGCAGCTGCACGGCCGTGAAGGGCAGCGGCAACCCCAGCAGAATACAGAGCAGGATCGCGAAAACCTCGCCCACACCGGTCATCACCAGCAACGCCACCACGTTGCGCACGTTGTCGTGGACGATGCGTCCTTCCTCGATGCCTGCCACGATGCTGGCGAAGTTGTCGTCGGTGATAACCACGCGCGCGGCCTCTTTGGCCACGTCGGTGCCCTTGTGCCCCATGGCGACACCGACGTGGGCGGCCTTGAGCGCCGCGGCGTCGTTGGCGCCGTCGCCGGTCATGGCCACCAGCTCGCCCTGCGCCGACAGCGCGTGCACCAGGCGCAGCTTGTGCAGCGGCGTGACGCGCGCGAACACGTTGACAGAAGCCGCGACCTCGCTGAACTCGGTGTCGTCCATCTGCTCGATCTCGCGGCCGGTGACGGCACGGGCGTCGGCTTCCACGATGCCGAGTTCGTGGGCGACGGCGACGGCCGTCAGCGCGTGGTCGCCGGTGGCCACGATCACGCGCACGCGCGCGGTACGGCAGGCTGCCACGGCCTCGCGCGCCTCGGGGCGCGGGGCGTCGCGCATGGCGACCAGTCCCAGGAACGTGAGCTGCTCCGGGCGCTGGGGCACGTTGTCGGCGGCGACACCGGGCGGCGCGCTGCCCCGCGCCACGCCCAGCACGCGCAGGCCCTTGCCGGAAAGCTCGGCGACCTGTCGGCGCACTAGCTCCGGGTCCAGCTGCACACTTGACCCGTCAATACCCATGGCGGTTGCGCACATGCCCAGCACGCGCTCGGGCGCGCCCTTGACGTGCACGGTCACGGCGTGGTCCCGGCGCGTGAAGCTGGCCGCGAACTGTCGCTCGCTCTCAAAGGGCAGCGCAGCAACCTCCGGCGCGTGCTCGAGCAGGTGCTCGCGCTTCAGGTTCATCTTGCAGGCGGCCACCAGCAGCGCGATATCCGTGGGGTCGCCCGACACTACAGGCTCGGGACCGGTGCCCTTGGCCACCGTGGCCTCGTTGGCCAGAGCCGCCGATTCCAGCAGCGCCGGCACGCCCGCGTCAGCCGCCGGCGCGCCGTCCAGCGCGCGCACTTCGCCCTCCAGGGCGTAGCCGGCGCCGGTCAGCTCGTGCATCCCTCCGGAGGTTGCGATGCGAGTGACAGTCAGCTGGTTGAGAGTCAGCGTGCCGGTCTTGTCGGTGCAGATTACCGTGCAGCTGCCCAGGCCCTCAACGGCTTCCAGCCGCCGCACCAGCACCTTGCGTGCCGCCATGCGTTTCAGGCCGACGGCCAGCGCCAGCGTGATCGAAACCGGCAGGCCCTCCGGGATCGCCGCCACCGCCAGCGCCACGGCCATCAGGAAGGTCTCCGCGATCCCGAAGCCCCGCGCCACGCCCAGCCCGAACACGAGCGCGCAGCCCACCACGGTGCCCAGCGCCACCACCTTGCTCAGCTTCTCCATCCGCATCACCAGCGGCGGCTTGCCGCGCCGGGTGGTCTCGAGCTCGCGGGCGACTTCACCCAGCTCCGTGCGTGGGCCCGTGGCCGTAACGACGCCGACCGCGCGGCCGCGCGTGACCGCCGTGCCGGCGAACAGCATATTGCGCCGTTCGGCGGGAATGGCCTCGGCGTCTGCGATTTTTTCGATGTCTTTGCTCACCGGCGTGCTTTCTCCGGTGAGGGCGGCTTCGTCCACCGCCATGTCGCGTTCCTGCACCAGGCGCAGGTCGGCGGGCACGCGGGCGCCGCTTTCCAGCCAGACGATGTCGCCGGCGACAAGCTCCGCGGCGTCGATTTCGCGCAGCTCGTCTTCGCGCTCGACCCGGGCCGTGGTGTGCATCAGGGTGAACAGGCGGATGATCTCTCGCTCGGCCTTGACCTCCTGCAGGAAACCGATCAGCGCGTTGAACGCCAGCACGATCCCGATAAACAGTGCGTCTTCCTTGTCGCCCAGCAGCACCGAGACCACGGCCGCCACCAGCAGCACCGCGATCAGCGGCCCCGCGAACTGGCGGAGCAGGATAATGATCCAGGGGCTGCGCTTGGGCGGTGGCAGCTCGTTGCGACCATCGCAGGCCAGGCGCGCGGCGGCCTCTTGCGCGGACAGGCCCTGCAGCGAGGTGCCCAGCTTCTGGAGCGCCTGTTCGACGGTAAGGGTATGGAACGCCATGGCGGGATGTTAGTCGCGGTGAACGGAAACGCGAAGCTGCAACGCGGTGAGAACGCGAGAAAGGCGCCGATGCTTGCATGCGTTCTTCACGCGAAGCAGCGAAGGGAGCGAAGAACGCAAAGGCCGGGTCGCAACTTCGACGCCCTGACGCCCATACGCTGAAGTCAGGATCGACAGGAATGAGGTGGAGGCGGATGGGAACGGGATGCCGAACTCAGGTTAGTGAATCGGAACGGCCGATCGCCCACGAAGTGCACGAAGGACACCAAGTAAGCTGCCGGAGCCCCTCGTGCTGCTTCGTGTCCTTCGTGGGCAATCGCAGTTGCAGTTGCATCCTGCCGCAAACTCAGGACGTAATGGCCGCCGTCAACGAGTGTCCATTTGCGCCTGTCCATCCTGACAAACAACCACAGGCGTGAGGGCATAGCCACTTCGCCAACTCCTTCGCGTTCTTCGCCCCCTTCGCGTTAAACAGCAACGGGCGCCGAAGCGCCCGATTTGCGTGCCGCCTAATTCAACTTACCGCCACGGAATTGAAGTGCTCGATCAGCAGGTCGCGAGCCTGGTCGATCAGCCAGTTCGGCGTGCTGGCGCCGGCGAGTATGCCGATTCGCTTGGCCTCGCGCAGTTGCTCGAAGTTGATGTCCTGCGGCTTCTCGATCAGCTGCGCCTTGGCGCCGAAGCTCTCGGCCACGATCGCGAGCTTCTTCGTGTTGCTGCTGGCCTTGCCGCCGATCACGATCACGTGGTCGTTGTGCTTCGCGATGGTCTCGGCGTCTTCCTGGCGCTCGGTGGTCACGTAGCAGATGGTGTTGAACACCCGCACTTCCTGCGCGCGCGCCAGCAGGGCGTTCACGATCTCGTTCACCTTCTTGAGGATCAGCGTGCTCTGCACCACCACGCCCAGGCGCCGCTTGTTCTTGGGAATCTTGTACAGGTCGTCCATGCCCTTGATGACCGTGCCCTCGCCCTTGGCGTAGGCGAGAATGCTGATCACCTCCGGGTGCTTGGGGTCGCCGATGATCACCACGTGGTACTTCTGCTTGTGCAACAGCTGCGCGTAGTTCTGCGTCACGCGCACATACGGGCACGTTGCGTCGATCACTTCCGCGCCCTTGGCCTTGAACTGGTCCTGCACCTCGGGCTTCACACCGTGGGTGCGGATGATCACCGTGCTGCCTTTGGCTGCGCGTGGATCGTCCACGTCCTCGATGTAATCGACGCCGTAGCGCTCCTGCAGCAGGTCGATCGTCTGAGGATTATGGATCAGCGGCCCGAAGGTGTAGACCGGCCCGGCCTTTGTCTTGGCCGTTGCCACCGTCTGCTCGTAGGCCCGATCGACGCCCCAGCAGTAGCCGCTGTGCTTGGCGATGTTGATCTCGACATTGCCCGCCTTGTACTGGGTAACGTCGCGCAGGTCGCCGGTGTATTTGTTGTGACCCATTTCGGTCCTTATGCCTGTCATTGCGGGCTCCGCTCAGGTGCGGTCGCCCCCCACACGTATTGGATCGTAACACAATGGCTTCGACTGTTGAACTTTACGAACAAAATTCCGGACCATTTCAGTCCGCATTAGCCAAACCCGCCTGTCATGCGTTACATAGGGCAGTGGAGCCGGTTTTTTCGCTATACTGGCGCCGGAGGAAACATGCGGCTGGCCGAAAGGCTCAACTCGTTCCCTGTGATCGCTGTCGCGGCCCTGCTGCTGGCGGGGTTGTTTGGCTTCCTCATCGGGTTCGGAACCACCGGCAAAGCCGCGCCCACCATCCGCCAGGCTACCCTCGACACCAACTCGCCCGCTGCCGTCGGTCGCGGTGGACCCCTTGAAGGCTCATCCCTCACGCCCCGCGAGCGAGGCGACACCCCACGCCCCGACGGCAATGGCGGCCGTTCCAGCAGCCCGCGCAACGGAGGCACGGGCTCCACGAGCAGTAACCCGGGCGCCGGCAGCGGCAACTCGGGCACAGGCACGACCAGCCAGCCGATCAAGACGGGTGAGCCGCGCAAGCTGCCGCAAGGGCGGGTCGATCCGTTGGTGACGGCCCAGCAGACGCAACAGGCCCAGGCCGCCATCGAGGTCAGCGTTCGCGACGCCAACGGCAACCCGCTGCCGTTCGCGTTGCTGGCCCTGGATGTGAATTCGGGTCCGCTGGGCTGGCAGCTGGTGCAGAAGCAGCCCCAGGCCGTGCCCGAGACCCGCGGCGTGTTCCGCTTCAGTCAGCTCTACGCCGGCGAGTACCGGGTGCGCTCACTGCAGACCAACTACCGCCGCGCCGAAGCGGTTGTGCAGCTGCTGCGCGAGGACGCGACGGAAAACGTCAGCCTCGTTTTCGAGCCGCTCGAGTACAGCCAGGTGGAGTTCTTCGTGCGTTTCGAAGACGGCGAGGCCCCCGACGAAGTCGAACTGCGCATCCAGCGCCCCGACCAGGACGATGCATCGAGCAACGGTCGGTTCGGCAAGTACGCCGACAGCGGCGCGGGCGGCGTAAGCCGGGGGATGATTCCCCCAACGCGCTACCGTCAACGCACGGCCGGCGGCGGGCTGGTGAAGTTGACCCTGCCCGTGGGGCAGGAAACGCAGATCGACTTCGCGGCACGCAAGGCCGAAATCGATTACCAGGCGAACGCCTCCGTCACACCCACGGCGGGTGTCACGCAGAAGGAAGTCACCCTGCTGCCCACGGAGCCCGGCAGCGAGGGTGAAGCCATGAACGGCACGGTCTCGCCGGGCAAGCTGGCTGTGACGCTGACCGTGGACGGCAAGGAGGCGAGCTTCACGCGCGTGAACCTGTACAAGGACGTCAACGACTTCCAGTACCGGCCGCCCAGCACCACCGAGGAGAACAAGTACGTCTTCCAGAGCATTTTTGCGGGTTCCTGGTTCCTGGTGGCGGAATCGGCCGGCTTTCATGCGCCTTTCGTGCAGGCCGTGGATGTCGGCCCCGAGACGGTCTTGGAAATTGACATCAAGACCGGGCACCTGCGCGTGAATGCCGCGCGTGAGCCGGGTACACCCGACCCCAGCGGCGGCGAGGCGCGCTATCGCGTGCGCCTGCGGCCCATGGGTTCGGGCACGATCGAGCGCGCGTACAACGGCAACCTGACCGGGAAGCAGAGTGACTTCATCGACTTCATCGTGCCGGCGGGTCCCTACGACGTGCGCGTGGAGAGTCCCGAGAACTACGCCAAGCTGGCGGTCTCGCCCGTGGAGCAGTCGTTCAGCATGACGGCCGGCGGTGAGCAGGCGTTGAATTTCACGCTCAGCGCCGCGACTACGCTTAAGTTCCAGGTGGTGGACGCCAACGGCCAGCCGATCCCGAACGCCGAATTCCTGCTTACGTTCCACGAGGCGGGCGCTGTGCCCGACAGCGAGAAGACATCCGTCGAGAAGGCCGGCCACGACGGCCGGTGCGACGTGCCGATCGCGCCTTCGGGACCGGTGTACCTGATGATCTGGACCACCAGCACCGACTGGAACAATCCCGACAAGGTGCTGCAACTGGACCTGCCCGCCTACGGCACCAAGGACCTGGGCGCTATCGTAGTGCAGCAGTAAGTGGCATTCGCTTCCAGCGAATGAGTGGCACGCGCTTCCAGCGCGTGGGTAGTGCCACGGGCTTCAAGCCCGTGGTGTGTTGGACCACCGGAGTCACTGATGCTGCCACGCGCTGGAAGCGCGTGGCACGAATCATGCGCTGGAAGCGCATGCCACTAGCGCTTGCCGTTAGCCGATCTGGCGTTTGAGTGTTTCGAGCGTGTTCTTGAACAGAATCTGCGTCGTCACGCTGCCGACGCCGCCCGGCACCGGGCTCAGCCAGCCGGCCACCTGGTTCACACTCTCGAAATCGCAGTCGCCCTTGTACTTGCCGTCTTCGGTCGCGATGGTCGCAACGTCCACCACCACCGCGCCCGGCTTGATGTACTCGGCGTTGATCATGCCCGGTTTCGCGCCCATGGCCGTCACCAGGATGTCCGCTTCGCGCGCGATCGCCGCCATGTCCGCCGTGCGCGAGTGGCACACCGTCACCGTGCAATGCTTGTCCAACAGCAGCAGCGCGCAGGGCTTGCCCACGATGATGCTGCGCCCCAGCACCACCGCGCGCTTGCCCTTGAAGTCGATGCCGCTCTCGGCCGCCAGCTCAATGGCCGCGCGGGCCGTGCAGGGCAGATTGCGGTACTGGTTCATGACCAGCAGGCCGAGGTTGTCCGGGTCCACGCCCTCGACGTTCTTCTCGGGCGCGATCACTTTGGCCAGCTCGTTGCCGTCGAGGTGCTTGGGCACCGGCAGCTGCAGGATCATGCCGGTGACGCCTTTGTCGGCGCAGATCTCGCGGATCTTTTCGGCGGCCTGCTCGTGGGTACTTGACGCGTCAATACGCTCGGCTGTGTACTGCACGCCCAGCTTCTCGGCGGCCTTCTTCTGGTTGTTGACGTACCAGTCGGAGGACTCGTCGCTGCCGATGCTGAGGCTGACCAGGTGGGCCGCGTGGCCCTGCGCTTTCAGCGCCGCGAACTCCGCGGTCAGTTCCTTCTGGATCCGCTTGGCCAAAGCCTTGCCGTCAAGCACCTGTGCAGCCATGTCAGCCTCCTTGGTCGGGGGCCGGAATCCTAACAATTCCCGCCGGGGCGTCGAACACCATCCCCGATCGAACCAAAGCCGGGGATTGGCATTCCGCGCGTTGCTTCCGCGGCGTCAACCCACAAGCTTCGTGAACTCGGGGACGTCCTTCAGGGCGGCGAAGTCAGCGTCGTCCTTCAGGCCCGCAAGTGGCTCGCCCCTGCCCTTCAAAGCCGTCAGCGCTTCAATGACCGAGGCCTTCAGGTCGGCCCGGCGACTTTCATCGGCTTCGGCGGCGAACATCAAGGCGGTGACGCGCGCGTCGCACAGCCATCCCAGGCACTCGTCCTGCTCCGCGATCTGCTCGACGTCCGCCTTGGCCGGCGCGAAGTCGCCCCTGCGAGCGCAGGCCTGAACGCGCAACGCCCGGACGTCTGCGTTGACGGGGTTCAACTCCAGCGAGCGGTTGAGCGCCGCCACGGCCTGCTCGTGACGGCCTGCTTTCTCGTGTGCCAGTCCCAGCGCGTGCCAGGCGGAAGCACTCCGCGCGTCCAACTTGCACAGCTTCTCGGCGTTGAGCAGGGCCTGTTCCAGCTTGCCAGTCTCAATCATCGTGAAAGTCATCGCGCGTAACGCGGGGATATGCGTCTCATCGTTCTTCAGTGCTTCCGCGAAGAACGACAGAGCGGCCGCGTGGTCGCCTTTGGTTAATGCCAACTCTCCCAGCCCGGTCTGCGCAGCTGGGGTTACGTCCAGCTTTTCCGCCGCCTCGAAATCCTTCTTTGCCAGCTCCGGCCTCTCCCAGCCGATCCAGGCGTAGCCTCGGCCGATCAGCGCCTGGCCGTAGTCCGGCTTCAGGCGCAGGGCCTGGCTGTAGTCGCGCACCGCCTGCTCGAAGTCGCCCATCAGGCGCGCGGCCCAGGCGCGGTTCACGTAGCCGCGGGCGTTCTTGCTGTCGAGCTCCAGCGCGCGGTCAAAGTCCTTGAACGCGACGTCGAACAGCTGCTTGTCCACGTAGATCAGCCCGCGGTTCTCGTAAAATGCGGGGTTTGCGGGCTGCAGCTCGATGCAGGTGTCGAAGTCCAGCAGCGCGCGATCGGTGTTGCCGGCGTCCTGCCAGGCCACGCCGCGGTTCTGGTACATCTGCGCGCGCCCGCCGGTGTCCACGCGGCGGTCGTCGGCGGCGTAGGCGATCGCGGCCGTGTAGTCGGACACCGCGCCTTTGAAGTCACCTCGCATCCAGCGCAGGTAGCCGCGCGTGTTCCAGGCCAGGCTGAAGGCGGATTCCAGCTTTATGGCTTCCTCCGCGTCGGCCAGCGCGTCGTCCAGCTTGCCTAGCGCCACGTACGCGGCCGCGCGGTAGGCCAGTACCTCGTCATTCTTCGGCTGGGCCTTGAGCGCGCGGGTGAAGGCGTCTACGGCGTCCTGCATGCGGCCTTCCTCGAAGGCATTTTCGCCGTCGGCGATGTCGGCCTGGCCGGCCTTGGGCGCAGGTTTGAGAACCGGGTCAGCCTGAGAATAGAGCAACGGCGCGCACAGCAGCGCAATCAGTAACAGCATCCGCATGGGAATCCTCCGCGCGCACTTTAGCAGAAACGTGGGATAGGTGCTCAAGCGCCCGTCTTGATGTACGGCACGAACCTGCGGCACTCGGCGGGAATGCGGGCCTGGCTGGTGACCAGCGCCGACAGCGTGGTGAAGCCTTCCCGCAGCACTACCTGCAGCAGCTCGTGTTCATTGCAGTCATACTTGCGGCAGATCTCCGGGCGCTTGTGCCACACCAGGCAGCGGCCGCTGGCGGCGTCGAAGTGCTCGCACAGGCCGTCGTCGCGCTTGGGCACGAAGCGCTCGGCGGGCAGCTTGCCGGTGGGGGGCTTTTCGCCGGGCGCCAGGCGCACCAGCAGCCGGCAGCAGAAGCTGGCGCAGCCCATGCGGCGGCCGGCCTCGCAGTCCAGCACGACTTCCGGGGGCGAGCTGTCAGCCATGGTGGTCTCCCGCGCGAGAATGCGAGAGAGAGTTTACCAGCCGTGACTGTGGGCACGTCACCTATTCTGCGGACCTTGTCTCGGCACGCGCAGGATGCGCGTGGTACGAATCATCGGCTGGAAGCCGATGCCACTGCCGCGCCGCTCTGCACCGCCCACAGCTCGGCGTAGGCGCCGCCCTTTTCCACCAGCTGGTCGTGGTGGCCTTCTTCTTCCACGCGGCCGTCCTTGATCACCACGATGCGGTCCGCCCGCCGGATCGTGCTCAGCCGGTGCGCGATCACCAGCGCGGTGCGGCCGGAAGTCATCTCTTCCAGGTTCTGCTGGATGATGCGCTCGGTCTCGGTGTCGACGCTGCTGGTGGCTTCATCCAGCACCAGGATCGGCGCGTTCTTCAGCAGCGCGCGCGCGATGCTGAGGCGCTGGCGCTGGCCACCGCTCAGCTTGATGCCGCGCTCGCCGACGATGGTGTCGTAGCCCTGCGGCAGGCTGGTCACGAATTCGTGGAAGTGCGCGTGGGTGCTGGCCTCGATCACCTGCACGTCGGTCACGTCAACGCCGGGGTAGGCGATGTTCTCGCGGATCGTGCCATGGAACAGGAACACGTCCTGGCTCACCAGCGCGATCTGGCGGCGCAGGTCGTGCTGGGCCAGCTTGCGGATGTCCACCCCGTCGATCAGGATCGCGCCCTCGTTCACGTCATACAGCCGCAGCAGCAGCTTGATCAGCGTGCTCTTGCCCGCGCCGGTGGTGCCCGCGATGCCGATCATCTCGCCGGCCTTGACAACTAGCCGCAGCCCGTTCAGCACCGGCTCCCGGTCGCGGTATTTAAAATGCACGTCGTGGAATTCGACTTCGCCGTTTGCCCTTTCCATGGGCACGGGCTGGGCCGGGTCCTGCACGCGGCTGGGCGTGTCCAGCAACCCGAAGATCCGCATGGCGCTGGCCCGCGCGCGCTGGTACTCGTCGAAGGTTGAGCCCAAACGAGTCAGCGGCCACAGCAGGCGCTGGATCATCATGCAGAACAGCACCAGCTCGCCGGCTGTCATCTGCCCGCGCGTCACCCACCAGCCGCCCAGCACGATCACAGCCGCAAAGCCCAGCGCAATCGCCATGCGGATGATCGGCACAAACACTGCCGACAGCTTGATGGCGTGGTGGTTGGCCTTGCGGTAGGCCTCGCTGGCGTGGCGCACGCGCTCGGTCTCGTAGCGCTCGGCCGTGAAGCTCTTGATCACGAGAATGCCGCCGATGTTGTTCTCGAGGCGCGAGGCCACTTCGCCCACGGACTCGCGCACGCCCTTGTAGCGCGGCTCCAGCAGCTTGCTGAATTTCAGGCTGCCGAAGACGACGATGGGGATGGTCACCAGCCCCACGGCCGCGAGGCTGGGCGCGATGCTGAACATGACGCCGCCGGCGAACAGGATCAGCACGATCAGCTGCACGATCTCGTTGAATGCGTTGTTGAAGAAGCGCTCGAGCTGGTTGACGTCGTCGTTCAGCATGGCGAGCGTCTTGCCGAGGCGGTGCTCTTCAAAGAAGCGGATCTCGCGGTCCTGCATGCGCGAGTAGGCGTCAATGCGCAGTTGGTGCTGCATGTCCTGGCTTACGGTCATGAAGCCGTAGGCGTAGCCCCACTGGGAGACGCTTTCGAGCGCGAAGATGATCACCGTCAGCACCGCCAGGAACACCACCTGGCTCATGGTGCTGCCCAGCCCGAGCGTGGACTTCATCCACAGCGGCGTGTTGCCCGTCACGCTGTCGATCAGCCACGCGACCAGGATCGGCGGCGCGAGGTCCAGCACCTTGTTGATCACCGACGCGCCGACACCCAGGCCCAGCCGCACGCGCATCGGCCGCATGTAACCGAACAGCCGCCGCATGGGGCGCTCGATGTCCTTGATGGTCAGGTCGTCGGGCATGTTGCCTGTTTACCAATCGAACCACGCTTGAACACAGATGGACACAAGCAACTGCGGCGAGTGGCCCGGCCGGCCGTGTGGTATAAGCCGCGCCATGCCCGAGTTGCCTGAAGTTGAGATCACGCGGCGCAAGATTGCTTCCTCTTTATTGGGCCGTGCCATCGCGGCCGTGCACACCACGGCCGAGAGCTACTTCTTCCTGACGCCGCCCGCTGAACTCAAGCGGCGCTTGAAGGGCCGCGCGGTCACAGCGCTCACGCGCCACGGCAAGTACCTGGTGGCGGAACTTGATGACGGCTCGCGCCTGCTGCTGCACCTGGGCATGACCGGCCAGCTTTTCGTGCAGGGCAGCAGCAGCCCCCGCCTGCTCAGCAGCACCGCGCGCGCCAGCCTGAAACCCGCCGAGCAGGCGGCTTTCAAGCCCGACTCGCACACGCATTTGCGCATCGCGTTCGCCGACGGCGGGCCGGAAGTCTGGTTCCGCGACGTGCGCAAGTTCGGCAAGGTGAAGTGGCTGGCCCCCGGCGAATCCGACCAGCGCCTCGACAAGCTCGGCCCGGACGCCCTTGAGGTCACCGGCGAAACCCTGTGGCAGGCCAGCCGCAAGAAGAGCCTCGCCGCCAAGAACCTGGTCATGGACCAGGCTGTGATCGCCGGCGTCGGCAACATCTACGCCGACGAAGCCCTGTTCCTGAGCGGCGTGCGCCCCACGCGCAAGGCCGGCAAGCTCACGCGCGCCGAGTGCGAGGCGTTGGCCGCCAACATCCGCAAGGTGCTGCAGCGCAGCATCGAAACCGGCGGCAGCAGCATCAGCGACTGGATCAACCCGGACGGCCAGGACGGCGGCTACCAGGACGAGCGCATGGTCTACGCGCGCACGGGCCAGCCCTGCAAAGTTTGCGGCACACCGATCAAGCGCATCACCGTGGGCCAGCGCGGCACGCACTACTGCCCGAAGTGCCAGAGCTAGTGGCGGGTGCCGCGCCGCCCCGCTAAGCTCTGCGCCATGCTTTCGCTTGCCGAACTTCGTCGCAGCATCAAGCTGCTTGCGCCGCTGGTCGTCGGCCGCCGCGTGCAGCGCGTGGTGCAGCCCGATGACGACACGCTGGTGCTCGAGCTGTACGGCTTTGACGAGCAGGCCGGCGAAGGCGGCAAGAGCTGGCTGGTGCTCAGCACCCAGCGCGCGCTCGGCCGCGTCGGCACGCTGGAGGCGGCACCCACGGCGCCGCCCTGGCCGCCGGATTTCGCGGCCTTCCTGAAGGCCCGCCTGAACCGCGCCAAGCTGGCGGGTTTGCGGCTGGTGAACGAAGACCGCATCTGCGGCGTGCTGATCGAGGGGCGCGAGGGCGCTTTCGAGCTGCTGCTTTGCCTGATGGGCCCGCGCAGCAACCTGTACGCTGTGGACGCCGAGGGCAAGGTGCGCGCGGCGTTGAAAGATTCCGGCGTCGCGGTGGGGGAGGCCTGGTCGAATCCGCCGCGCCCCGAAAACGCCAGCGCAGGCGCCGACCGCTGGGCCGACGTGCCCGACGAAGGCTATCTGCAGGAGGTCGCGGCCCACTACGCCGCCGAGGCCGACAAGCTCGCGCTTGAGGAATTGCGCCAGCGCCTGGAAATGGCCCTGCGCAAGGAACTCGACTTCGCCAGCCGCCGCACGGACAAAATTGAAAAAGAGCTCGAGGAAGCCAAGGACGCCCGCGAAAAGAAGCGCCACGGTGAGCTGCTGAAGCAGGTCATGAGCAACATCTCGGCTGGCGACACCCACGTGGTCGCGCGCGATTACGAGACCGGCGAGGAAGTCAAAATCGCCCTCGACCCGCAGCTCACGCCGGCCGAGAACCTTGAGCGCTACTTCAAGAAGTACCACAAGGGGCTGGTCGGCACCAACATGCTGGGCCAGCAGCTTGAGATCACCAAGTCGCACCTGTCCGACATCACCGCCCTGCAGGCCGAGCTGGCGGCGATCACCGACATGGCGGCCCTGCAGGCATTCGCCGAGCGCCCGCTGATCAAGGAGCTGTGTGATAAGCACTGCCCCAAGGCCGAGAAAAAACGTCCGCCCAAAAAGAAGCCCGAGAAGAAGGAAGTCCCCGGCCGCATGTTGCCGCGGCGCTATCGCACCAGCGACGGGCTTGAAGTGTGGGTGGGCAAGTCCGACGCCGGCAACGATTACCTGACCACCAAGCTGGCGGCGGGCAACGACTGGTTCTTCCACATTGAAGGCTACCCGGGCAGCCACACCGTGCTGCGCACCGGCGGCCGCAAAGACCCGCCGCAGGAAAGCGTGCTGGAGGCGGCCGAGCTGTGCACGCACTTCAGCAAGCTGAAAGACGCCAGCCGCGTGGACGTGCACGTCGCGCCGATCAAGCACGTGCACAAGCCCAAGGGCGCCAAGCCCGGCTTGGTGCACGTAAGCCAGGGAAAAACCATCGGCCTGCGGCGCGACCCAAAGAGGCTCGAGCGCATCTTGAACGCGCAGGTCAAGGAATAGCGGAGCGCAGGCGCTTCGCCTGCACAGGCCGTGGGCGCCTCGCCCACGGCAGCGGTATCCCCGGCTATCCGGCCTACCTGGGGTCGCACCCCGAAGAGCCAAAGCCCGGGATGCCCCTGTCCGACGTTGCCTTGGCGAATTCGGAAATCTCGGGCGCCTAACCCGGTGGTTGCGAATCAACTGTGACCCGCCCGGGGTTTGCACCCCGGGCTTTGATTTTTATCAGTACGGCGCGCACTGCTTTCGGGGTGGCGGGTACGGCGGGTGGTCCACCTCGTGGTAGAGGCGTTCGCGCAGGGCGTCCATGTTTTCGGCGCCGCGGTTTTCCCAGCAGCGCGCCGGGTTGTGCGGCGTTTTCGCCATCTTCACCCGGTCCTGCACTTCGCCTTCGATCTCGACCGGCGGGGTTTCATCCAGCAGCCTGCGGTAGACATCCGCGTGCTTGCTGTGGATCAGACCGTTGGCCGCCAGCACGCGGCGCATGATGCCGCAGAAGGACAGCCACTGGTCCGGGAAGCGGAACGGCATCCAGGAGCCGAAGCCCACGTCGCGGAATTGCTCGTCCAGGGACAGCAGCGTGGCGTACACCACGCCGATCGCGCGGTCCTGCAGGAACGAGCGCCGGATGTCCATGCCCAGTGCCCGGTCCACCAGCTTGTGCGCCAGCTCGGCGCGCTTGCCCGAGGCCGTGACCAGCAGACGCGCGCCCTTTTCCGCCAGGGGCAGCAGCTTTTCCAGCGGCAGTTGTGACGCGGCCGTAGCGCAGGCGCCCTCGCCTGCACAGGCCCGTAGCGCAGGGTTCGCGTCAGCGAACGTGCCTGAAAGTCGCGTGCGACTTTCAGGATCGCCTGCACAGGCCGTGGTCGCCCCGACCACGGCAGAAGACTCTCCAGCAGCCAACAAAGCGGCCTGGACCTTCGCAAAGTTGTCCATGATGACATCGACGTCGCGGGCATCCGGGTCGTAGGGCGGGATCGGCACTGTGACGTCTGAGCCCTCGGCAATCGGTCGGCCGGGGGTGCGACCCTCTTCTCGCTGTTTGATAAGAGGGTCTGAATCCTTTTTTCTGTCGGCTGCCGTCGGCGGGGCGCCGACGGCCTGTGCAGGCGGGGGCGCCTGCGCTACATCATCAGCCTGCGGTCGGGGATCGGCCGGGGCGTTCTTCAGCGCGCTGAGGCCGGCGTTTACCAGGGCTTCGGCGAAGGCGATCGCCTTGTCTAGCTGGGCCAGGTGCCTGGTGTCGATCTGCTGGTGCAGCTTCTCGGCGTCGATCTGCATCGGCGTGAGGTCTTCGTTGCCGCCGGGGATGGGCTTGTCCCAGTGCCAGTACAGCTCGTGTGAGCGCAGCGGCGGACGCGAGCCGTCTTTCATGCGGCCTTCAAACAACTCGGATTCAGAAGGCAACTCGGTCATGGTCGTTTTCGTAGCGCAAGCGCCTCGCCTGCACAGGGAGCGCAGGCATCTCGCCTGCTTTACTCGCGTCCCGTTCGCGGGAGTTGCGGGCGGGACGCCCGCGACCAATGTAGGCGAGACGCCCGCGCTCCCAACGTATGCGGCCGATGGAGTCGGATTCGGGCTGAAAACGAAGGCCAACCGGCCGGGAATCAGCCAGCAGAGCGAAACAAAAATCTTTCGGAATTATTTAAACGCGCGGACAAAAACGAGCCGTAGGGACACGCTGCCGCGTGTCCCTACACGCAATGAATCCTGAAAGGGGACAGGCGGCCGCGTGTGCCTACGTGCTTCGAAACGAGGAATTCCGTTGGCTGACGGCCCGTTACATTCTCATAAGGGGGCATGCGATGACTTCCCCGGTCACAACCCTGCGCGAAGCCCGCGACGATTACCTGGCGGAGAACGGCTTCTCGACGGCCGCCTACACCGACAAGTTCGTTCACTTCAAGTTCGGCCCGATTTACCTGGCGTTTCCTTCGACGAAATCGCGGCGCGCGGCGATTCCGTTCCATGACCTGCACCACGTGCTGACGGGATACAAGGCCACCCCGATCGGCGAGGCGGAAATCGGCGCCTGGGAAGTCGCCACCGGCTGCCGTCGCATGCTGGCGGCCTGGGTGCTGAACCTGTTCGCCATGGGCATCGGCCTGCCGTTCGCGCCCCGCCGCGTGTACCGCGCGTTCATCCGCGGTCGCCACAGCCGCAACCTGTATGGCAGCGAGTACACCGATGAGCTGCTGAACACCAGCCTGCGCGAGATGCGCGAACGCCTGGGCCTGAATCCCGAGGCAAGTGAGGCGACAGCAGCCGACAAGCGCGCGTTCGTCTTCTGGCTGTTCGTCAGCGCCGGCCTGTACGCGGCTCATGCACTGGCCGTGCTGATCCCGCTGGCGTTGCTGGTGTGGTGGATCTGCTTCTAACGTTACTTCAGCGTGCGGATGCCGTTGACGTTCTTGGTTACGCCCTGCAGGTCGAGCCATTCCAGCAGCGGGATCAGGAACTTGCGGCTGGTGGGGATCACTTCCTTGAAGTCCTTGGCGGCCGCCTCGCCTTTGCCCTTCAGGAACTTGGCGACTTCCTCTTTCACCCAGCCCAGCGCCTTGGTGCTGAACAGCACGCCACCGCCCAGCACGTCCGCGCGCCCGCTGCCCACCAGGTAATCCACGGCGTTCTGGGTGGCGCCGGGGTTGGTGCCGGCCGCCAGCGCGAGCTCTTTCAGGGTGGGCGGGTTGAGCTGCGCCTGCTCGAGTTGCGCGGCCACGCGCTCGACGATTTTCTTTTCCTCGTCGCTGAGCGTACCGCCGCGGCCCGGCAGTCCCAGCAGTTCGCCACGCTTTTCGACGATGGCGCCCTCAAGCGCCTTCTCCATGATGGGCGCAAAGGTGCGCGCGTCCACGCCGAGCTGCTGCTGCACGCTGGGTATCTTCATGCCCAGCTGTGCCGGGTGCGCGTCGTGGTGGCGCGAAAGAATCTCGACAAGCCGAGCTTGCGCGCGCGGCCAGGCCTCGCGGTGCACCAGCGCCTTGCCGGGGCCGAACTCGGACAGCACGCTTTCGCTGATCAGCTTGCCGGTGATCTCGTTGACAGCCTCGCGGGTCAACTCTGTGGCAGGGATCATGCGCTCGCGGTTAATGCCGCCGGGGCCGGCGTCCAGCGCGGCCAGCTCAACGCGGCGCGCGGGCTCGTCAGCGGCGGCGGCCCAGGCCGTCAGGGTTTCGATCAGGGCGTCGTCGTTGCGCGGCAGCTTGGCGACTTCGCGGCGCACGATGCGACCGCCGCCCAAGGTGACCGCCGGCGAGGGCTGGCGGATGATGAAGTGGTCGCCGATGCCGGCCACCACGGGGTCCTCCAGCATGACCTCGCAGACGCATGTTTCACCCGGGTTGAGCAGCGTGCGATCGAGCAGTTGCAGGTGGCCCACGATCTCGCTGGTGCCGACGTGGAACTTCACTTCGGCGCGATGCTTCAGGGGACGTGGCGCGCTGGCCAGCAGGCGCAGGTGCAGGCTGAAGAAGCGCGAAGGCTCGAATACGCCGGGCGCACACAGTGTGTATCCGCGCTCGACCTTGCTGTGGTCCACGCCGGTCATGTTGAACGCGGAGCTGTGGCCGGCGCGGGCCTCTTCAATCGCGCTGTGGTAGGCCTGGATGCTGCGCACCTTGGCCTTCTGCTCTCCGGGCAGCACGACCAACGTGTCGCCGACTTTGGCGTGGCCGGAAAGCGGCACGCCGGTCAGCACCGCGCCCTGGCCCTTGGCCGAGAACACGCGCTGGATAGGCATGCGGAACACGCCCTGGGTGTCGCGCGGCTCGGTGGCCTCGATGACTTCACCGATCGCCTCCCACAGCTCTTCGATGCCCTGGCCGGTGATCGAGCTGAGGGGCACCATGCGCGCGCCCTGCAGAAAGGTGCCCTTCACGAGGTCGGAGATGTCTTCTTTCGCCAGCTCAACGGTGTCGGCGTCCACGGTGTCGATCTTGGTGATGGCGACCAGGCCGCGCTTGACGCCCAGCAGGGTGAGGATTTCCAGGTGCTCGCGGGTCTGGGGCATCACGCCGTCGTCGGCGGCGACCACCAGCATCACGATGTCAACGCCGCTGGCGCCGGCGACCATGTTCTTCACGAAGCGCTCGTGCCCCGGCACGTCGATCATGCCGATGCGGAACTGGTCCTTGTAAAGGAAGTTCGCGAAGCCGAGGTCGATAGTGATGCCCTTGTCTTTCTCTTCCTGCCAGCGGTCCGGGTCGATGCCCGTCAGGCGCTTCACCAGCGTGGACTTGCCGTGGTCGATGTGCCCGGCGGTGCCGATCACTACGTTGCGGATTGCGGTGGCCTCGGTCATGGCCCGATTGTCGCGAGGTTCCGCGGAAGGGCAATAGTCGGCGCGGGCCTTGCGAAACTGCCCGCTCGAATTCAGGTCCGCCCGTGCGTACACTGGTCGCCACCCCCCGGCATCGCGTACACTTCGGCCCGTGAACAGGCTCGTCTACGAATTCGAAGGCAAGCAGGTCGAGATACCGCTGGGCAGCCGGCCGGTGTCGTTCGGCCGTTCCGACGAGGCAGACCACCAGCTGCCGACCAAGGCAGCCAGCCGTATCCACGCGCAGGTATTCCCGCGCGAACGCGGCTGGTGGGTCGAAGACCTGCATTCCAGCAACGGGACGCTGGTGAACGGCAACCGGATCATCAAGCCGACGCCGCTGGTGCCAGGCGACGAGATCACCATCGGCGACATGAAGCTGAAGTTCGAGGGCGAGGCGGCGCAGCCCAAGGGCCCGCCCGATCACCTGGTCGCACGGATTGTGTTTGCCGTCGATAAAGGCAAGGCGCCCGTCGAGACGCTGATTCGCGACCGTGTGACCATCGGGCGCAAGGCAGACAACACGCTGCAGATCGAGGACAAGGCGGTTTCGGGCAACCACTGCGAGATTATAAACCGCCAGGGCGCCTACCTGTTGCGCGACTTGGGCAGCAGCAACGGCACGTTCATCAACAAGCAGCGCATATCCGAGCACACCCTGCGTAACGGCGACGTGATCGTGCTGGGGCAGAAGGTGGATGTGTATTTCATCGACCCGGCTGCACAGCCGGCGGCGCAAGCACAACCCGCGCCGCAGCAGGCCGCGCCGGTGCCCGCCGCACCTCTGCCTACTCGCCCGGCGGCCAAGGACGCATCCTCGGCGGCGGGGGCCTCGGACCGCGGCTCGTTTGAGCCCATCGGCGAAGAGACCAAGCGCAAGCGTGTGAACCCGCTGCCGCACATCGCGGTAGGCGCGGGGCTTGGCGCGCTGTTCCTGCTGGCGGGCTGGTTGTTGGGCGACGTGCTCGGCGGGCTGGCCAACCGCCCGAAGGAAGACCCCAACGTGCGCGAGCCCGAGGCCGCGCTGGCCGACGCCGCCATGAGCTTCGAGGGCGACATCGACGACCTGGGCAACCCCGAGGGCTGGAGCGCCAGCTTCGAGGCCCCGGGCGGCGCCAAGGCCGAGCTGCTGTCCGACCCCGAGGACCCCTATGACGGCAAGCGCAGCCTGCGCGTGACAACCGGCGGACTGAACGGTACGGGCACCCTGGTGCTGCAGACGGCGCAGGCCCGCAAGCTTGACCTGGGCGGGGGCTTTCAGCTCAGCCTGTGCATGAAGGGCGAGGGTGCCGGCAAGGTGGCGGTTTCGCTGTCGGCGCTGAATGAGAAGGGCGACGTGGTGACCCTGGCGGCGGGCTCGTTCGTAGGCATCAAGGGCACCAGCTGGGGCCAGTTCACGATGAACGGCACGGTGCTGACTCCGCCGCCCGAGAACGCGCAACTGCGCCTTCTGATCGCGGGCACGTTCTCCCGACTGTGGATCGACCGCATCGAGCTGAGCAAGACGGTCGAGCCGCGCGCCACCAGGCCCTTCACCGGCATCGACGCGCCGAACCTGTCGGTCTCGTTCGATCCGCGCTACGCGGCACAGGCGATCGTGACCAACGCCGATGGCCGCGCGGTGCGGTTCCAGCCGCTGCTGCTTGCGTTCAATGACGTGCACCTGTCCGAGCCTGAGCTATGGGCAGTGACCACGGTGCGGCCCGACAGCGTGGGCTGGTCCGCCATGCAGGCCACGCAGGGCGACGCGGCCGCCGTGCGCCTGCAGGCTGCGGGCTACGACAACGGCTACTTCAGCGATCATGGACTGCGCATGCAGTGGGATGTGACCCAGGGTTCGGTGACGAGCCTGGCGGTGCAGGTGATCCTGCCGCTTCCGCCGCGGGCCAGGCTGACTGTGGCCGACAGACGCGGCTACCCGATGCCCCTTGAGCGCGCGGCGATTCACGCGTACTCGTATGCGACCGTCAGTGAGCTGATGGTGGCCGAGACCGGCATGAGCGTCAGCTTCCCGCGCGGGGCGGTGGTGTGGTTTGACATGTCAAGACCGGACGAAGTGGTGGCAACAGTGCGATCCGCCGGCGACTCCGAGCGTCGCAGCCTGAAGATCGACGTCAATCCGCGCCCCCTTATGTTCGCGCGACTCTATGAAAGGCTGCTGGACGAGACAGCGCGCCTGATGGAGGCGGAGCACTATTCGGCGGCCGAAGCGCGACTGAAGTACCTCACGGCACCGGGCCGCGAGGACGCCGACCTGCCCGCGATCAAGACCGCGCGGGAGCGTCTGAAGGAAGTCGAGACGCACCGCAGCGAGCTTGCCCGGCGCGTGGAGGCAGCCTGGCAGGCAGTGCAGGGCGCGCGCAGCAAGCGCAGCGTCTCCGATGCCCGCGGGCTAGTGATGCAGTACATCGCCGAGTTCCCGGGCGACGCGGTGATCGAGGAGATGAACGAGCGCCTGCAGAGCCTGGAAACCTGGGAGGCCGAGCTGGCGGCGCAGGCCCGCACGCCGGAAGAAATGAAGGTGGCGGAGACCGTGGCGAAGTCGCTGTACGACGACGCGGACGCCAGCAACAAGAACGGCAACCTGCTGCTGGCGCTGGTGATTCTCGAGACCATCATGCGCGACTACGCCGACACCGGCACCTACCGCAACGCGAAAGCCCTGCACGACGAGATCAGCAAGAAGATGTCTGACCCCGCGGAGCAGAACCGCGTGATCGACAAGGAACTGGCGGGGATCGACGAGGACATCAAGTTCGCGGACTACAACACGGCGCGCGACCGGTGCCTTAAGCTGTTCAAGCGCTTCCCCGACACGCCCAGGACGCGTGACATCATGAAGCGCCTGCGGACGATCGAGAAAGCGTTCGAAGATTAGCCGGGCGCGGGCCGCCAGACCCCGTCTTGACGAAGCAACGCCCCCTGCTACGTTCACCGGGCAAGGACCGTTAGCTCAGTTGGCTAGAGCACTACCTTGACACGGTAGGGGTCACAGGTTCGAGTCCTGTACGGTCCACCATGAACAAGGCCCGCGAAAGCGGGCCTTGTTCATGGTGCCCTGAGCGAACGAAGCGAGCCGAAGGGCATTCGCTCGACCTCTTCGTCTCAACCCGCAATCGCGAGGGGGCCGGTGATCCGGCCCCCTCGCCTGCCTCTAGCCGAACACCGGCATCCCGCACACGGCCTTGCCGATGAACTCGTAGAGCGCGTCCGAAACCGGCGCCATCACCGAGGCCGCGCGGCTGTCGCGGAAGAAGCGTTCGACCTCGTTGTCTTTGCGGTAACCCGCGCCGCCGTTAACGCGCATGCACAGGTCGTGCACTTCAAGCGACGTCTCGGCGCCGATCACCTTCGACTGCAGCACGCGCAGGGTGGCGTCCTCGCGACCCTGCTCGATGGCATCCAGAGAATCGAGCAGGTGCGCGCGCACCATGTCGATCTTGTTCCGGGCACGCGCGATCCAGCCGCGCACCTGCGGCAGGTCGGCGATCACGGTCTGGTTGTAAGCGTACTTGCCGTTGGTGACGTGCTTGATGGTGCGAGCCAAAGCGCCCTCCATCATGCCGACCGAGACCGCGCAGTTCTGCAGGCTGAACCAGGGCATCACGATGCCCATCATGATGTCGAAGCCCTTGCCGTCTTCACCCAGCGCCCAGCTGGCGGGAATCTCCACGTCGGTCGCGTTGATCGGCGACGACGCGTTGCCGCGCAGGCCCAGGCCGCCGTAGCTCTGGTTGATCTTCAGCCCAGGCGCGTTCACCGGCACCGCCCAGATGCTGCTGAGCCCTTCCGCCGCGGCCGGCTTGCTCGACCACACGTAGATGTCGCATTCGCCCGCCGAGGTGATCAGCTGCTTGGCGGCCGTCAGCTTCACCTTGTCGCCGGCCCTGGTCGCGCTGCTGGTGGCAACCCAGAAGTGGCTGCGCGAGCCGTACTCGCTGAACGCCAGCGTGGTGACCTTGCCCTGCTCGCTGATCGCCTTGCGCAGCTCGGGGATGCCGTGGGCCTCGATCACGGCCGTGCCGCAATGATGCATCTTGGTGACCATCGCGGTGGATGCGCAATCGCGCGCGAAGCGCTCGCAGACTGCGGCCGCCGCGCGCAGGCCCTGGCCGTGGCCGCCGACTTCTTTGGCGCTGACCAGCTTCAGCATGCCGGCGTCGCGCATCGCCTTGATGGCCGCCTTGGGGAACTGCGCCTTTTCATCGAGTTCTTTGGCCGCGGGCGCGATCACCTCGCGCGCGATGGTGTCGGCCTTCTCCAGCAGGGCCTGACCGGCCGCGTCCAGCTTCCATGGGTTTGCCATTGTGTTACTCCTGTTTGGTAGGGAATCGTTTGCGAAGGATTACGGCCGCATCACCGATGGCCTTCATCTTGGCCTCGGCGAGCGGCGCGGTGTTGACGGGGCTGTTGCTGAAGGTGCCGAAGCCGCAGTCCGGGTTGAGCCAGAGCTGCTGCGGGCGGTAAAACTCGAGCGCTTTTTCGACCTGCGCGATGACTTCTTGGGGCGTCTCGGTGTGCTCGGTGCGCGGGTTGACCACACCCAGGCCCAGCGACTTGCCGGCGAAACTCATCACGTCGCCCGCGCGCTCCGTGGCGTACTCAAGCACGAGCTGCTTCACTTTCAGGCGCTCGAGCCACGGCTTGAGCGGCGCGTAGTTGCCGCGCAGCAGGGTGGTTTCGTCCTGGCTCCAGTTGCCGCGGCAGATGTGCAGGCCGGTGTTGGCTTGCTCAAAGCCCTCCAACACCTGGTTCATCAGGCTGACCGCGAACTCCAGCTCTTCGGCCGGGTCGCCGCCCGCGGCCAGGGAGGCGCACATGAAGGTGCGCGTCTGGCCCGAGCTGAAGGCCACTTCCGTGAGAACCGGCTCATCGAACTGGATGAAGTCGGCGCCCTCGCGCAGCAGCTCTTCGAGCTCTGCGCGCAGGATGCGTACGACGTCAACGGACAGCGCCTCCTTGTTGGCGTAGACGTTGCGTGTCACCTCTTTCACGAACATCGCGCGCGTCAGCAAGTAGGGGCCCGGCAGCGGGATCTTTACCGGCTTGTCCGTGTGCTGTTTCAGGAAGCGCAGCTCGTCCAGTGCCAGCGGCGCACGGCGCTCGATGCGGCCGACGCAGGTGGGATTGCTGAGCGAATAGGCCGGCACGTCCAGCGTCTGCAGGATTTTCTCGAAGGCTTCTTTGTCTTCGATCACGTCGATCAACTCGGCCAGCGTCATGATCTGGATGCCGCTGAGCTTCTCGGCCACGAACGAGTAGAAGTTGTCGCGGCGCTGCTCGCCGTCGGTCACCACGTCCACACCCGCGCGCTGCTGTGCCGCCAGCACGTCCAGCACGGCCGCGTCGGCCTGCTTCTCGAACTCGCGCGGGTCCAGCTTGCCGGCGCGCTTGAGCTTCTGGGCGCGCAACAGCATCTGCGGCCGCGGCCACGAGCCCACCATGGTGACGGGGAAAAGCGGAAGGCTGCTCATGCGCCGCTCCCCTCGAAGTAGTGCAGCTTCTGCACGGCTTCACTGAGCGGGCCGAAGCCGGTGGTGCGGCCTGGTTCCCACTTCTTGAGGCCTTCCATGTCCATCATTTCGCGGTGCTTGGGGTTGTCGTAGGACATGCTGAACAGAACCTTGAGCCATTGGGCTTCGCGGTCGTGGTCGAAGTCCTTGCGCACGGTGAACACGCAGTGGTCGAAGCGGTCGGTGGTGGCGAGGATCTTGAAGCGGCCGGGGTCGATGGTGCCGTCGCCGCTCCAGCGCTCCCAGTTCATGTCGAGCATGGCGCAGGCCTGGGCCTCGCCGGCTTGCAGGCACTTGAAGGCGTCGAGCTCGCCGCCGATGTGGTCGCCGTGTTTGCCGACAAGCACGTCGAAGCGGCGCACGGTGAAGTCGTCGCCGGGGACCAGCCCCTGGCGCCGGATCAGCCCCAGCGGGATCAGCCTTGCCTGGGGCGAGTCCTTAGCGCCGACGGCCACGGTTTTGCCCTTCAGGTCGGCGATGCTGTTGATGCCGGAGTTGGCGGCCACCACCAGGTGCGAGACGCGGTCGCGGTCGGTGTCGCGCATGGCGATGGCGCGGCACTTGCCGCCGGAGCGGCGCTGGGCGTCAACCCAGGCCAGGGGCGAGTTCCAGGCGATGTCGATGTGGCCCTTGAGCAGGGCGTCCACCTGGAGTTCGTAGTTGGTGTAGAACACCACATCCATCGGGCAGCCGTTGGACTCAAAGAAATCGCGGATGATGTCCCAGATCACCGAGACCTTGGGCTCATACAGCACGGCACCGACCAGGATCGGCTGGTTCATGGGTAGCTCCTTGCGGGTCAGGACAAATGCAAGCGGCGCCCCTTGCGGGACGCCGGACGTGGGAAGCGGATGGAAAAACGCAGATCAGACCACCGCGGGCACGGCGGCGGTCGGCGCGTGAGCGGTAAGCGGCGCGGGAACCCCGCGCGGCGCGAACTGGCCTCATCAGCGCATCGGCATGGCCAACTCTCCGCGGCAAGACCGCCAGGCGGGCTCACCGGAAAGAGCCGCCGCAGCAATACGGTTCGAGGGCGTTCTGTGCCCGGGCGCCCCCGGCCGTGACTTTGCACCGGCCCAATGCTTATCAGAGCGCCGGTTTGAATGAAAGTTCCATCTTGACGCAATTACGCAGCGTGTTGACCAGGGGGGAGAGTCTTAACGTCTCCTCCCAGGCCGGCTGCAGCTCCGCGTCGGTGTGCAGGGTGCTGACGTAGACGCGTACGGACAGGCTCTCCAGGCCGGGGTGGCCGCTTTCGCCTACCACATCCAGATAGACCAGCGGGTTGTTGAGGCGGCCTTCCACCACGGCCTCCACGCCGTCCACCTCGAGGCGGCGCTTTTTCGCGCGCAGCAGCAGGCCCTGGCACAGGTCGGCGCCGAAGGCCCCCAGCAGCTGCTCGAGGGCCGTTACGCCGTTGTACTCGGCATCGAACTGCAGCGGCGCGCCGACCTTGAACTTGTGCTTGCGCACGAACACGTCGGCATCCCCGCCGGGCCGCCCGCTGACTCGCACCTGCCAGGTATGTTCCACACACGCCTCCGGCCGCATTATCCGAAGCCGCGGCCGCGGCACAACGGCGTCAGTTCTTGTCCCGCTTACGCTCGAGGGCGTCGAGGATCAGGTCGAGGCCGAACTCGAACTCGGCGGCGTAGCTGTAGCCGGGCTTCAGCGCGTGGCCGGTGATCATCTCGGTGAAGTGGGGGAACTGGCGGGCGGGCATCTGCCTGAGAATGTCCTGGGCCAGCTCGGCCAGGTCCGCCTCGCCTTCAAAGGGCAGCTTGGCCTCCTGCAGCGCGAAGCCGTAGATGTAGCTGTCCAGCAGCGAGAAGGCGTGCGCGGCCATGGCGATGCTGAAGCCGCCCTCGCGCAGGCTGCCGATCACGGCGTCGTAGTAGCGCATCGAGGCGGGGCCGGGGTTGCGGCGCGATTCCATCAGGCCGATGGCCCAGGGGTGGCGGCGGAACATCTCACGGGCCGAGATGGCGCGGCGGCGCATGGCCTTCTTCCAGTGCTCGCGCGGGGCGGGCAGATCGATCTCGCCGACGGCCAGGTCCACGATGCCGTCGAGGATGTCCTCTTTGCCGGCGACATGGTTGTAGAGGGACATGGCCTCGACGCCGAGCTTCTGGCCCAGGGCGCGCATGGTGAGCGCATTTGCGCCGCCCTTGTCCACCAGGCTGACGGCGGCTTTCAGCACGCGCTCGCGCGTGAGGGGCCCGCGTGGTTTGCGTTTGGATGCGGCGGCCATCGGTACCTCTGTTGAAGACGTACAAAGTAAGTCGGATTTTCCCGGATTTCCAGTTGCCATACTTACGTTGTAAGCTTACAGTGTATGCACAGAGACCGCAAGCAACCGAACAGGAGACCGACATGCAGGCCACACTCGAAACCGAAACCGCGACCCACGCCCCCGAACTGCCCGAAGCCATGCGCGCCGCCGCCCAGTACCGCTACGGCGGCCCGGAAGTGCTGCAGCTTGAACAACGGCCGCTGCCCGCCGTCGGCGACGACGAAGTGCTGGTGCGCGTGCGCGCCGCCGGCGTCGATCGCGGCGTGTGGCACCTGATGGCCGGCCTGCCCTACCTGATGCGTGTGGTCGGCTTCGGCCTGCGCGCGCCCAAGAACCCGGTACCGGGCATGGACCTGGCCGGCACGGTCGCGGCTGTGGGCAAAAACGTTACGCGTTTCCGCGTGGGGGATGAGGTGTTCGGGGTGGGCAAGGGCAGTTTCGCCGAGTACGCCGTGGCACCGGAGGCCAAGCTGGCGCACAAGCCCGCCAACCTGAGTTTCGAGCAGGCGGCCGCGCTGGCGATTTCCGGGATGACCGCCCTGCAGGGCCTGCGC
This sequence comes from Planctomycetota bacterium, assembly GCA_020638635.1. Lineage (GTDB taxonomy): Bacteria > Planctomycetota > UBA8742 > UBA2392 > UBA2392 > JACKID01. Next base: position 58,635 of record JACKIE010000006.1, on the reverse strand, counting down.
GACGTGGCAAAGTTGCAGGCCGGCGAGAAAGTGCTGATCCTGGGCGCCAGCGGCGGCGTGGGCAGCTACGCGGTGCAGATCGCCAAGGCCCTGGGCGCCGAGGTCACGGGCGTGGGCAGCACCAGCAAGCTTGAGTTGGTCAAGTCCCTGGGCGCCGATCACGTGATCGACTACACGCGCGAGGACATCACCGACTCGGGCACGCGCTACGACGTGATCCTCGACATTGGGGGCAACCGTTCGTTGTCAAAGCTGCGGCGCGCCCTGAAGCCGCGCGGCCGTCTGGTGATCGTGGGCGGTGAGAACGGAGGGCGCTTGCTTGGCGGCCTGGATCGCCTGCTGCGCGCCATGCTGCTGTCGCCCTTCATCAGCCAGACGCTGACTTCGTTCATCTCCGGGGAAAAGCAGGAGGACCTGCAAGCCCTGAAAGAGATGGCCGAGGCCGGCAAGCTCACGCCCTCGATCGACCGCGCGTTCCCGCTGGCCGAGGCGGCCGACGCCGTGCGTTACCTTGAGCAGGGTTGCGCGCGCGGCAAGGTGGTGATCCTACCGTAGGGCAAGCAAAGGGGCCGCCCGAGGGCGGCCCCTTGCGGCATGCGGCTAGCTTTTTTCGTTGTGCAGCTCGAAGCTGTCCTTGATGATTTCGCTGCCGCCCTGCTTGACGGTCACCCAGAACCTGGCGTCGGCCGGCAGGTCCTTGGGTATGTCCATGTGGCAGTCGTAGCAGTTCTCGTCCGCCATCCAGGCGCCGTTTGCGCGGGGCGTGAGTTCCTTGCCGTCCTTGTCGCCGATCCAGGTGGTAACGGTGGCATCGGTGATCGCCTTGTCGTCCTTCTTGAGGCGGAACTCGAAGATGCCCTCGGCGCCGGGCTTCAGGTCGCCGATCTGCACGACCTCGTACTTGAAGCCGTCCTTCTCGCGGTCGCCGAGGTCGTGGCCTTCGCCCGTGTGCTCGTCGCCGTGGCCGTGGCCACCCGCGGAATTCCCGGTGTTGCCGCTTCCACCGGCGTTGGCGGTGTTGCCGCCGCCGCAGCCGGCGAACATCATTGCCGCCGAGAGGGCCAGCAGAACTATCCATCGATTCATGTCGTCTCCTTTTGAAGTGTGTCTTCGCTTGCTTTCACTTTGATGACGCGGGGGCCGAACAGGGCGTAGCCCGCGGGAACAACCACCAGGTTCAGGAACGTCGAGGTCACCAGCCCGCCCAGTACCACGACAGCCAGCGGCGCCAGCAGCTCGCTGCCTGGCTCGCCGCTTGCCATGGCCAGCGGCACCAGGCCCAGCACCGCGGCCAGGGCGGTCATCAGGATCGGCACCAGCCGCTCAGTCGAGCCCTGCACGATCGCCTCGTGGCGCTCTTTACCTTCGAGTTGCAGGTGCTTGTAGTGAGCCACGAGCAGGATGCCGTTGCGTACCGCGATGCCGAACAGCGTGATGAACCCCACCATGCTGGCGATGCTGATCACCGGTGCGACGAAGTGCCCGCCCGTGAACAGGGCCTGCAGGTTGGTGAAGGGATTGCGGGACTCGCTCAGGAAGATCGCCACGATGCCGCCGATCATCGCCAGCGGCAGGTTCAGCATCACCAGCAAGGCCGAGCGCAGGGTGCCCAGCGCCACGTACAACAGCAGCAGGATCGCCACCACCACGCCGGCGCCCATGATGTAGATGGTGCGTGAGGCCGATTGTTGCGCCTCGAACTGCCCGCCGTAGTGCACGCTGTAGCCATGCTTGCGCACGATCGGGTCTACGCGCGTCTGCACTTCCTCGACCAGGTGCCCGAGGTTGTAACCTTCCGCCACGTTCAGCGAGATCACCGCCTTGCGGTGGCCGTTCTCGCGGGCGATCAGGTCGCTGGCCATCTCGACGCCCACGTCGGCGACTTCACGCAGGCGAACGCGGCGCCCCTGCGGCGATACCAGCATCAGCTGCTTGACCTGCTCGATGTTTTCGCGCTGCGCCGGGTCGAGGCGCACTACCATGGCGTACCGGCGAGTGCCCTCGTTCACTTCCGCGACCGTGATGCCGTTGAATGCTGCCTCGACCTGGCCGGCGACGTCCGCGGGCGTGAAGCCATGACGCGCCAGGTCGTCGCGCCGGTACAAGATCGGCGCGGTCTCGATCATCATTTCGCGGTTGGCGGCAACGTCGCGCGTACCGGGCACACCCTTCAGTTCCGCTTCGATCTCCTTGGCGATCTGCCGCAGCGTGTCCAGGTCGTCGCCGTAGACGTTGATGGCGATGGCAGCCGGCGTGCCGGACAGCACGTGGCTCAGGCGGTGCTCGATGGGCTGGCCCACTGTGGTGGTGATGCCGGGAATCTGCGCCAGCACCTTGTCGATCTCGCGGCGCACTTCCTCTTTGGTGTGGCCCGGCGCGACGCTGACTTCGATCTCGCTGACCGCCACCCCGTGGGCGTGCTGGTCGCGCTCGGCGCGGCCGGTGCGGCGCACCACGTGGCGCACGCCGTCGATCTCGCTGAGGCGCCGGTCCACGCCCCTGGCCAGGCGGTCGCTCTCGTACAGGGAGGTGCCCGGCGGGGCATTCAGGAAAATCGTGAAGGTTCCTTCATTGAATTCAGGAAGGAAGCGCGTGCCGTACAGGCTCGCGAAGGCCACGCTGCCGGCGGTCAGCAGCAGCGCCAGCGCCACCACCACCACGCGCAGCTTCACGGCCGCGCGCAGGGTGGGCACGTAAACTCGCTTCAATGCCCGCACGAGCATGGAGTCTTTTTCATGCCCGCCCTTGGTCTTGCCCAGCAGCAGCTTGCAGAGCGCCGGGGTGACGGTGACCGCGACCAGCAGCGAGGCCATGATGCTGATGATGTAGGCCAGCCCCAGCGGCCTGAAGAAGCGGCCCTCCAGGCCCTGCAGGAACAGCAGCGGCACGAACACCATGGCGATGATCACGGTGGCGAACACGATGCTGCTGCGGATTTCGTTGCTGCCGTCGAAGACCACACGGATGGCCGGTTTGCGTAGGCCCTCGGGCAGCGCGCGGTTTTCGCGCAATCTCCGGAACACGTTCTCGACGTCGATGATGGCGTCGTCCACCAGCTCGCCGATCGCGACCGCCAGGCCGCCCAGCGTCATCACGTTGATGTTCAGGCCCAGCAGCCACAGCGCCAGCACGGCGACCGCGAGGCTGAGGGGCAATGCGGTAAGCGTGATCACCGTGGTGCGCACGTTCATCAGGAACAGCACCAGCAGGATCGCCACCAGGATCGCCGCGTCGCGCAGCACCGTCAGCACGTTGCTGACCGCCAGGCCGATGAAGTCGCTGGCGCGCATCACGTGGCGGTTCAGGTGCACCTTGCCGGTGGCGCCGCCCTTGAGCGGAATCGTCACGGTGTCGGCCAGCGCGCCGTCGGCGCCGCGGTCATACAGGGCGTCGAGCGCGGTGTCGATCTTGTTCGTCAGCTCGAGCGTGTTGGTGCCCGGCGACTTGGTGATGGTCACGATCACGGCCGGGTTGCCGGCGTCGGAGCCTGTCCCGCGGGAAGGCGTGGCCCCCAGGTCGCCGCCGCCGACGATCACGTCGCCGATGGTGACGGGCGAGCCTTCGTGGTACTTGATCACCGTCTTGCGGATGTCCTCAACCGAGCTGACGCGCGCGTCCTGGCGCAGCGGCAGTTCTTTGCCCTCCACGTTCGGCAGATAGCCGGCGCTGGCCGTGGCGTGGGTTTGCTCGGCGGCTTCCACCACGTCCTGGATGGTCAGGCCGTAGAGCGCCAGGCGCTCCTGGTCCACGTGCACCTGGTACTCGGGCAGCTCGCCGCCGATCACGACCACCTCGGCGATGCCGCCCACGGCCAGCAGGCGGTTGCGCAGCTCGAACTCGGCCCAGGCCCGCAGCTCAAGCGGGCTGACCGAGTCGTCGGCCGGCGTGACCGACAGCAGCATGATCTCGCCCAGGATGCCGGCGATGGGCGCGATCTCGGCGTGCACCTGCTCGGGCAGGTTTTCGCGGGCCTGGTCAAGGCGCTCGGCCACCAGCTGGCGGGCACGGTAGATGTCCTCGCCGAACTCGAACTCGACCCACACGATGCTGAGGCTCATGGCGCTGCTGCTGCGCACGCGCCGCACGCCGGGGATGCCATTGACCGCGCTCTCGATCGGGAAACTGACGTACTGCTCGACTTCGTCGGCCGCCAAGCCTTTGCACTCGGTCATGATGGTGACGGTGGGTGCGTTGAGCTCGGGGAACACGTCCACCGGGATGCTGCGCAGGTTCACGCCCGTGATCACGAGCAGCGCGCCTGCCATCACCAGCACGAGCGACGAGCGTTTTAGCGAGAATGCAATCAGTGACCGGAACATGGCTTTCCTATTCGCTGTCTGAGTGCTTGCCCGCGTGCCAGGTGCCGTCGGCGTGGAAGTGCCCTTCGCCAAGCGGCTTTCCTCCGCCCGTCAGCTTGAGCTCGTAGACACCCTCGATCACCACTTCGCTGCCTTCCATCACGCCGCTTTCGACCTCGGTCCAGCGGCCGTCGCTTTTGCCCAGCACCGAGATGGTGCGGATCACCTTGTTGGGATCCTTGTAGTCCCGTACGAAGAACACCATGTCCAGGCCGTCGCGCACGATGGCGCGCGTGGGCAGGGCCAGCACCGGCTCGGCCGTCGCGTCCCACACCACCTCCAGCTCGCCGCTAACGCCGGGCCGCGCCCAGGCCGGCGGCGTGTCCAGCTCGGCCAGCAGGTCGAGCATGCGCTCATCGGGATCGGCCTCGACCGGCAGGTACAACAGGCCCTCGGCGGGCGCGGCGCCCTCCAGCGTGCCGCCTTGCGGCGGCACCACACGCGCCGGCAGGCCGTTCTTCAGCAGGCCCAGGTCGCTTTGCAAGGCGCGGGCGCGGAAGCGCAGCTGTGTCAGGTCCACGGTCGAAATCAGCTCGTTGTTCGCGTCCACCCAGGCGCCGGTGGTGGCGCGAATCTGCTCGATCGTACCGGGCGCTGAGGCCGTCACCGTCAGGGTGTCCAGGCTGCGCCATGCGTCGCCGGCGCTTAGCGTTTCGACCGGCATGCCGAGCGTGCCCGCCGCCGCGCGCAGGGCGCGCTGGAAGGCGTCCTCGGCGTTGGCGATCTCGACGCCTGCCGCGGCGATGCGGCTCTCCAGTACGGGCAGCGTCTGTTCGCGCTCGGACTGCTCGGCCTGCAGGGCGGCGCCCTGCTCGCTGATCTCGGCGCCGCGCTCGGTTTCCTCGGCGACGCCGGCCAGGGCGCTCTTCAACTGGCCGCGCGCTTCGGCCAGTTCGGAGGCTTTGCCGGCGCCCTGGCGCTGCAGCTCTTCCAGTTCATCGACGCGCGCCTGCCAGTGGTCGCGTGCCTCCTGCAGGCGTGCCAGGTGCGTCGCGCTGGCGTCCAGCAGCTCCTGCTGTGCGGCGATGCGCGCGGGGTACAGCTTCAGCGTCTCCCGCGCCGCCGTGCGCTCCGACTCCAGCACCGTCAGACCCGCCCTGAGCTGCGTGACCGCCGAATGCGCCGCCGCCAGCTCCTGCTGCACGCGGCGCCACTCGGGCGCTTCCAGGATGAACAGCGGCGTGCCGGTTTCGACCAACTGGTACTGCCGCACCAGCAGCCGCACCCGGCCGGGCAGCATGGCCTGATACTCGCGCCGCGCCTCGGGGGGGCTCTCGAAGAAGCCGGGCACACGCAGGGTCTGCTCGATGCGGCGGCGCTCCACCTTGGCGAAGGTGATGCCCAGGTTCTGCACCACGGCGGGCGGAATATCGATGCGGTTGGTGACGGCGGGTGCGGCCGTTTCACCGGCGGCCGCGGGCGGCGGCGGATCGGCCGTGCAGGCGGCCAGCAGCAGCAGAAGCGCGAGCCAGGGGGCGTGTTTAGTCATCTTCATTCTCCTGCGGCTCCGGCTTGAAGGTGGGGCCGAGCAGCGCCAGCACTTCCTCGCGGGCCTGTGCCTCGGTCAGCGTCGCCTGCAGCACCTGCAGGCGCGCCTCAAAGCGGCGGGTCAGGGCATCGAGCTGCACCATGGCGTTGAATTCGCCGAGTTCCGCCAGGCGCTGGGCGTCGGCCACCTGCTCGTCGGCCAGGGGCGCGAGCTCTTTGGTGATGAAGCCGTGCTGCTCGTGCGCGGCCTCAAGGCGCGCCTCGGCACGGGCCAGGCGGTGCAGCAGGCGCTCCAGTTCTCCCTCGAACTCGGCGCGCACGGCCAGGCGCTTCGCGCGCGAGCGGGCAATGCCTTCTTTGTTCAGGTTGATGATGGGGATCGGCAATCCGAAGCCGATGCCGATGCGCGACTGGCCCTCCTCGATCTCGTAGCTTGGGCCGATCGAGAGGTCTGGGTACTGCTTGTGAATCTCGAGCCGGAACTGCTGCTCGGCGACCTCGTACTCGGCGCGCTTGACGGCCAGCAGGGGGCTGCGTTCCTGCACAAGCTTCGGGCGATCCGCCGGCAGGGCCGACTCGGCGCCAATCTCGGTGTTGAGCCGCAAGGGCGCCTCCGGGCTGAGGCCCAGCAGCTCGCGCAGGGTCAGCTCCAGCCCGCGCCGGTCGGCCCGCAGGCTCAGCAGCTCGGCGCGGCGGGCCGCGAGCTCGAGCGCGAACATGCGCGCGTCAAGCGAGGTCAGCTCGCCGGCGGCGGTCAGGCGGTCGGCGGTCTGCTTCACTTTCTCGACCTGCGTGATGTACTCCTGGGTCAGTGCGATGCGCTCGCTGACGGCCGCGTGCTCGTTCCATGCTTGGCGCAGCTCGACCACGATTTCCCACTCGCGCTCGATGGCGCTGCGGATCGCCACGTCGTGCTCGGCGAACGCCAGGTCTTCACGCACGCCCGGGCTGCCGGAAAACGGTATGGTGAACGAGATGCCCGCGCCCAGGATCCAGGGGTGGGCGATGCTGTCGATGATCCACATCGCATCCACGGAAAGCTCCGGGTCTTCCCAGCGGCCGGCCTCGCGGGCGCCCGCCAGCTCGGCGTCGGCGTGCAGGCGCGCGCTGCGCAGTTCGGGGTTGAAGAACAGGGCGATGACTTCGGCCTCGGGCAGCGAGACGCCGTCGCGCAGGTCGTACTTTCCGCGCGGGCGCGAGTCGCGCTCGGCCAGGCGCGCGGCGTAGGCGACCACGCTTTCGGAGGCAGGGTCGCGCTCGTGCCATGACTGCAGGTGCGCCTCAGGATCGAGGGGCATGGGGTCGTAGCCCTGGCAGCCCGCCAGCAGGGCGGCGAGCGCAGCGAGAGAGATGAGAGACTTGATGGCGATCTCCTGGTCAAGCGACACGGCAACACCCCGGCGCGAATGCGACGAGGTTGATTGGCGTCACTAGATCAGGATGAGGGTGGTGCCGGTGCGCGGCTCACCAGGCGGGGGCCGCGGATCCTTGGGCAGCGCGGGCAGCAGCACGGGCGGCTGCAGCATGTCGGTGCCGACCAGGCAGACTTGCGGCGGCAGCGACTGGTACTCGAGCGCCAGGCTGAGCGCCGGGGCGATCACAGCCTGTGCCACACCGTCCACGTGGTGGCAGTCGGTGGGTTCATCTTCGGGCTGGGGCTGCTGGTGGTCATGCCCGCAGTGCCGCGCCGCGGGGCGCATGTGGCTGCTTTGCGGCGCGAGCAGATCGCACAGGCTCAGGCTGTGAAGCAGCCCGTTGACGCTGAGTCCCGGCGCGGCGGCCAGGCTGACGGCAAGCAGGATGTTCAGCAGCTTGATCATGCGCCTACACCATAACGCCGTAGGTGGGTGCGGGTTCAACCAAAAATCGAGATTTGAAGCGTCTGATAATCAGCCCGGACGCTTGAACTGGGCCGTGCGCCCCTTGGACCGCCCGGCCTTGCGGGCCTCGTAGCGTTCCCTCGCTTCCTTGTTAAGGCGCCGGTCGCGCTCGGTCTCGAGTTCCACGGGCGGAATGGGGGTCGGCCGATTGTCTCCGTCCACGGCCACGAAGCTGAAGAAGGCCTCGCACACGATCTGGCGGTTGCCGGTGCGGGGCTCCTCGGCGACGGCCTCGACCAGGATTTCCATGCTGGTGCGCGCGGTGAAGTGCACGCGCGCGGTCATGTCGAGGATGTAGCCGTTGTGGACGGGCGCCACGAAGTCCACTTTGTCGATGCTGACCGTCACGCAATCGAGCCGCGAGTGGCGTAACGCGGCCATGGCGGCCACGCGGTCCGCGAGCGCCAGCAACTGGCCGCCGAACAGGGTGCCGTGGCGGTTCAGGTCGGGCGGTGTGACGATCCAAGTCAGGTGGCTTTCGCTTTCGCTGGCTTTCTTGGCTTCGGTGGTCACGCGGGCTCCTGTGGCGTGGGACATGTGGGACTCGTGAGACTAGTGGGACAGGTGGGACAGGCGTTTCTCCCACCAGTCCCACTTGTCCCACCTGTCTCACAGGCACTGTTGCGCATTCTGCACCGGGCAGAACAATATCGCCATGGACGTTGCCGGCCATCCATTAATCGCCCAGCTGAAGCAGGTGTGCGCACAGGCCAATGCCGAGTTCGACCGGGGGCTGGCCGTGCACGGCGCGCGTATCCATTGCGCGCCCGGTTGCAGCTCTTGCTGTTCGCAGATTTTCCAGATCACCGAAGTCGAGGCCGCGCGCGTTTCGGCCTGGGTGAAAGCGCTGCCCGAGGCCGAGCGCGCAGCCTTGCAGGCCAGGGCGCGGGTTAATCTAGCCGAGCGCGCGAAGCTGTTCGACGGCCCCGAGCAGTGGGGCGACAGCATCCCCCGCGGCCGTGGCACGCCCTGCCCCGCGCTCACCGAAGCAGGCGCCTGCGGCATGTACGAAGCGCGGCCGATCATGTGCCGCAAGTTCGGCGTGCCGATCTTCAACCCGGACAGGCCCGACCGCGTAATGGCCTGCGAGCTGAACTTCGCCGACGGAGAGGCAATCGAGGACCCGGGCCTGGTGCAGAACCAGACCGCCCTGTACCGCGCCCAGCAGGCCCTGCAGGCCGCGTACAACGATGCCGGCGGGGGGCGTGACGAACGGCCGATCTGCATCGCGCGCGCGATGGTTGAGGACTTCACGATCTACCTGCCGTGAAAATCGGCACGGGGGCAGACTCGCGTCGCGCCGCTTGCTATAAAAACCGCCAGTTTCGCCGGGCCGGAAGAGATGGTCGCCTTCGCGCACTCTTCCCCGTTGGCTCGCGGGAGATCGGATGGAAATCAAGAACGGCATCCCGGTGTCGCCGGGCGTCGCCATTGCGCCGGCGTTGGTGCTGGATTCGGAATCGTTCCGGATCCCGCGCCGCTTTATCCGCAAGGATGAAGTGGACACCGAGCTCAAGCGCTTCGAGCTCGCGCGCACCAAGGCCATTGAGGAAATCGCGGAAATCCGCGACAGCGTGCACTCCGTCGCAAAGGACGAAGTGGGGCTGATCTTCGACGCGCACTTGCGCATGCTGGAAGACCCGCTGATCACCCGCGAAATCCCCGAGAAAATCCGCGGCAAACGCTACACGCCGGAGTACGCGGTCAGCCGCGTGTTCAAGAAGATCATCAAGCCGATCAAGGAAATCAACGACGCCTACTTCCTGCAGCGCGTAAACGATTTCTACGACATCCAGAAGCGCCTGCTGCGCAACCTGCTCGGCCAGCGCGCCCACGACCTGACAAAGCTTGACCGCAAGGTGGTGGTGGTCGCCCACGACCTCACGCCCAGCCAGACCGCTACGCTCGACAAGAAAATGGTCGCCGGCTTCATCACTGACGTCGGCGGCGCCACCAGCCACACCGCCATCCTGGCCAACGCGCTCGGCATCCCGGCCGTGGTCGGCCTCGGCACCATCACCAGCGACATCAGCGGCGGCGACGTGGTGATCGTCGACGGCAAGTCCGGCCGCGTGATCGTCAACCCGGACGACGCCACGCACTCGAAGTACGAAGCGCGCGGCAAGGGCTACATCGACCGCGAAAAGCGCATGTTCGAGGCGGCGGCCAAGGCCGAGCGCACAACGCGCGACGGCACGGCCGTCAACCTGTACGCGAACATCGAGTGGGACGACGAGATCGAGCAAGCCATCAAGCTGGGCGGCGACGGCGTGGGGCTGTTCCGCACTGAGTTCATCTACAGCAAGTTCGGCGCGCACCCCACGGAGGAACAGCACTTCGAAGTCTACAAGCGCGCGCTGGCCATGCTTGACGGTCGTCCGCTGACCCTGCGCACGATGGATTTCGGCGCAGACAAGTTCGCCAGCGAAGTCGGCCTGGAGCGCGAGGAGAACCCGTTCCTGGGCTGCCGCAGCATCCGCCTCAGTTTGCGCCAGCCCCACCTGCTGATCACCCAGTTGCGCGCGGCCCTGCGTGCATCGAGTCTCGGCGCGGTCCGCATCATGCTGCCCATGGTGGGCTCGATCGAGGAGTTCCGCCAGGCCCGCGCGATTTTCGACAACGTGAAGTCCGACCTGATCCGTGAAGGTATCGCGTTCCGCGCCGACGTGCAGCTGGGCATGATGGTCGAAGTACCCTCGGCGGCGCTCACCATAGACAGCTTCATGCAGGATTCCGACTTCTTCAGCATCGGCACCAACGACCTGGTGCAGTACACTCTGGCTGTTGACCGCAACAACCAATACGTCGCCAACCTGTTCAAGCACACCAACCCCGCAGTGTTGAGGCTGGTGAAGCTGGTGATCGACACGGCCGTGAAGCACAACAAGCCGGTTAGCGTATGCGGCGAGATGGCGGGCGAAGCGCGCTTTGCCGTGCTGCTGCTGGGGTACGGCCTGCGCGACTTCAGCGTGGGGCCCACCAGCCTGCCCGAACTGCGTACCCTGCTGAGCCGCGTGACGGTGGACGAAGCGGTCCGACTGGCCGAAAAGGCCATGACGCTGTCCGCGGCGGACGAAATTAATGACCTTCTGGAGGCTGAAGTGGAACGCCTGCTGCCCAGCGAGGAGTTTGGATAGCAGGAAGGAAGGACAAAGCGATGCGCCAGGTATGCTGGACCGTAGCAGTTCTTACGTTGCTGGCACTGCCCGTGATGTACAGCGCGGCACAAGACGCAAAGCCCGTCGAAAACGGCAGACAGGAACAACCCGCCACGCTTCCGCCCCTGCCGGCGGCGCCCTTCGTCAAGGAGGACGCCGAGGCAATCCAGGCGCATCTGGACGCCCTGCGGCTGCAACTTGAGGCCGCGCGCACCGACCTCGCCGACAAGAGAACAGCGGCTGATCAACCCGACCTCACTCCAGAGGACAAGCTGGCCCGCGACGAGGCCGTGCGCCTGGCGCAGGAGGCCGTAAAAGCCGTCGAGGCGCAGCAGGCCACGCTGAACGAAGCGCTCACGGCAGCGAAGGATGGGCCGACTCGTGCCCAGCTGGAAGCGCGGCGCCGCTATGACGAGTTGGCAGCGCTTGCGCAGCAGGTGCGGAAAGAGCTGACGCCCGGGCAGGAGAAGACGGAAACCAGCGAAGGCGTGCCCGAGGGTGATCTCGCCAGGGTAATCCGGCTGGCGGAAGAAGAGCAGGTCCGCGCGGACCAGCTGGCCGCGGCGGCGCGCGAGTTCGAGTTCCAGAAGAGCCGCGTGTACGAGAAGCTGTCGGACATCGAGAAGCTCGACTACGAGCTGCGTTGGGCCAACGAACGCTTCCAGCTCTCCGTCGCGGCATACGATCACCTGGTGAACCAGTTGTTCCGCGCCTACGAGGCGTACGAAGCCCGCGCCTTCGAAGGCTTGCAAGCCATCGAGCAGGCTCTCAAGCTGTGGGCGGGTTTCTCCGGCACACCGGCGGAGAAGCTGGGGTTGCCCGAGCCCGCGGTGGATCCCGCGGTGCTGGATGACCCGCGCAGCGCCCAGGACACGCGTGGCGCCATCGAGGTGTTGTACGACGGGCGGGTAAGCAAGAACCGAACGGGCCAGAAGCTGCGGTTGCGCGAATTTGCCGGTTCGCTCAAGCGCCTGCAGCAGGAGATCGACACGCGCGAGGATTACAAGGAGCGCCTGGAGCAGGACGCCGAGCGCCTGAAGAACTCACTGGCCGAAAGCGGCGCCAAGCCCGCCGCGGCGCCGGAGCCTGACGCGAAGCCGGAGTCCGAACTCGAGGAGTACCAGAGGCTGAGCCGACAGATCGACGAGTACCAGCAGGTACTGAAGGACAACGCCGCCGAACTGGCTCGCCTCGCCAAGGAGCGCGAGGAGCTGGCCAGGCTGGTCGGCGCGAAGCAGCAAGTCGAGCTCGAGGTGACCGGCCTCGCGGATCAGACCCGGGCCAGGATCGACGCCATTGAGGCGCAGTTCGCCAAGCCGTCCGCAAAGCCGGAGGGCGAGCAACCCCCCAAGCCGAAGGTCGAGGTGCCCGCCTACTACCGACGACCGGTGGCCGCTCTGTTCGGCCTGCGCGAGCGACTGGAAGCAGAAGAAGAACGCCTGAGCAGTGCCAAGCGCGACACGCGGCAGGTGCAGACCCAGCTCGAAATCCTCGATCGTCGTGTGGAGCGCATCAACTCTCGCAGCGCGGAGATCGAGTCGGAGCTCCTGCCCGGGACGCGCTCGAGGTACTACGAAGAGATTGGCAAGACCGTGGGCGTTCGCGCGGCCAAGGTGATTGGCGTACTGCTGGCGGCATGGCTGATCCTGTTCCTGATCCGCAAGATCGGCGAGCCGCTGATCGAGCGCATCGTGTCGCGCGCCGACAAGAAGTCAGAGTTCAGCGCCGATGAACAGCAGCGCGCCCGCACGCTGATGACCGTGTTCATGACCACAGCCCGTGTGGTGGTCTACATCACGGCCATCATGTTCGCGATCGCGCAGTTTGACGTGGATTACGGCCCGCTGCTGGTGGCGGCGGGCGGCGTCTCACTGGCCGTGGGCTTCGGCGCGCAGACGCTGGTGAAAGACTTCTTTGCCGGTTTTTTCATTCTGCTGGAAGGCCAGTTCAGTATCGGCGACGTGATCGAGGTGAACGGCAAGACCGGCACGGTCGAGAACCTGAACCTGCGTACCACGGTGATCCGCAGCCTGAACGGCGACGTGCACACCATTCCGAACGGCGAAATTTCGGTCACCACCAACCAGACCAAGCTGTGGTCGCGCGCGATCGTGGACATCGGGGTCGCCTACGAGGAAAACACCGACGACGTCAGCGCCGTGATGGAAGGCGTGGCGAAGGAAATGCGCGAGGACGAGGCCTGGGGCAAGAAGGTGTTGGACGCCATCCTGATGGGCGTGGTCGAGCTGGGCGACAGCGCCGTCACCATCCGCATGCTGTTGAAGACCCGCGCTGGCGAGCAGTGGGGCGCCTCGCGCGAGTACATGCGCCGCTGCAAGCTCAAGTTCGACGAGCTGGGCATTGAGATTCCCTGGCCTCAGACAGTGCTGTCCTACAAGCACTACGCCGACAAGGACGAGAAGACCCTGGCTGCTGACGAGCGAAAAAAGCGCGCCCAGCTGCTGCGTTACGTGCGGCGCATGCGAGGCGAAATGAGCGAGGAAGAGATCGCCTTGGCCGGAATGTCCGTAGAGGAGCGTGACCGCGCGGAAACCCTGGCCAAGCGAGAAGTCGAGCTGGCCAGGGACAAAGGCGAGGACAAGAAAGAGCCGCCCGCTGATACCGCCGAGCAAACCGCAAAGGCCGAAGAGCAGCTTTCCGACGCCGAAAAGCTGGCCAAGCAGCTTGCCAGCAAGCAGATCGAGGAACAGGCCCGGCCGGCCGAGAGCCCGCAAGATCCGCCGGGCAAGCAGCAATGATGGGGGGCACCGCGAATTGTTGCCCGGAACCCGCTCTGCGATGAGGCGTCCCCGGGTTTGACGTGGAGGCTGCAAGCACCGATCATGTAGGGGCAGGCGCCAGCCGGGAGAACCATGGAACGGCCCAGCATCAACGAAGCCTCGATCAGCGACTTCATCGCCGAGCGCAACCGCAGCCAGTTCGAGCAGATCGCTTGGGAGGGGTCCTACATGGACTACCTGAACCAGGTCTGCGCCGATCCCTACAAGCACACTCGCACCACCTACCAGCTCACCTTCGACATGATCCAGCATTTCGGCTCGGATGCCTTCGAAGACAGCGGCGAGCAGGTGCGGCGCCACAAACTGTTCGACGATCCCTTCAATAACGGCAAGAACGCCATTTACGGCCTCGAGCGCACCATCAGCCGGCTGGTGAAGTACATCCGCGCCGGCGCCCGCGAAGAAGGCAAGGAACGCATCTTCGTGCTTCACGGCCCCGTCGGCACCGCAAAGACCAGCATCATCGACCTGATCGGCCGCGGGCTGGAGGCCTACACGGCGCTGAGTGACGGCGCGGTGTACAGCTTCGCCTGGCGCTTCGGCAAGGACTTCCATGCCGAGGAAGGCGGCAGCCTGGGATTCGGCAGTGCTAAGCCGGATGTCGCGGGCGTGCACAACCCGGTTGCGGTGCTGCCCAGCCAGATGCACGAGCACCCGCTGCTGCTGATCCCTCGCAACGCGCGGCGCGAACTGCTGGAGAAGCTGTGGAAGCAGAACGGGCTGGACAGCAAGTACCCGATCCCGCACAAAGTCCTGGAAGGCGACCTCGAGTACAACAGCAAGCAGATCTACTCGTTCCTGCTCCGGCGCTACAAGGGCGACTGGATGAAGGTGATGGATCACGTGCTGGTGCAGCGCATCGTGTTCAGCGAATCTGGCGGCATCGGCATCGCCAAGATTCCGCCCGAGGGCAACGTCGAGACGGCGAGTTCGCCGGTCACGATGGACGAGAACTTCAAGTACATCGCCAACCTGCTCAGCAGCGTCAGCCTGGTGCGCTACTTCGGCAAGTACGTGCGCGGCAACCGCGGGCTGGTGCACTACAGCGACATCTTCAAGAAGCCCAGCAACTACCTGCAGCACCTGCTGAGCGCCGTGGAAGAGCACAAGATGGACTTCGGCGAAGTGGGCTGCGACATCGACGTGATGATCCTGGGCACCACCAACCTGGCCGAATACCAGGCCCTGCGCAGCGACCCGATGTCCAAGGCCCTGCGCTCACGCATGCGCAAGATCGACGTGCCCTATCTGTTAAATTACGTCGATGAGGAAAAGATCTACAACCGGGGCCTGCGCCAGGCCAAGCGCTACCACCGCATCGCGCCCCACGCCACGGAACTGGCGGCTCTGTGGGCCGTGATGTCGCGCCTGGAAAAGTCCGACCTGCCCAACGCCAGCGACATCCCCGAGGAGGCCCGCCAGGTGCTGGGCAAGCTGAACCCGATCGCCAAGGCGCTGCTGTTCGCCGGTGAATACCCGCCGGTCCTGAGCAACCGCGAACGCCAGACGCTCAGCCGCGAGGTGCGCAAGCGCTTGCGCAACGAGTTCATCAGCGAGGGCATGGACGGCATCCCCACGCGCATCCTGCAGAACGTGTTCGCCGATATCTGCGAGGACGACAGCGCCGAGTGCATCACCCCCTTCTCGGTGTTCATGCTGCTCGACCGGGTGGTGGACCAGGGACCCGTCAACTACGACTTCCTGGCGCGCCAGCGCGACGACGGCTACCACGATTTCCGGGCATTCACCGCCGTGCTGCGCCAGCGCTACGACGAGATCATCGCCAGCGAGATCGAGAACAGCATCGTGAACGTGGATGCCAGTGACATCGAGAAGCGCATCCGCACCTACCTGCAGCACGTCACGGCCTACAACCGCAAGGAGAAGTTGAAGAGCCCCGTGACCGGCGCGGACATGGAGCCGGACCAGGCCCTGATGCGCAAGGTGGAAGCACTGATGAACGTCGAGGATTCCGAGCGCGACTTTTTCCGTTTCCGCATGGTCAGCCGGCTGACCAACGCGCTGACCACAGGTACACAGAAACTGAAAACGGGCACTGAGCCTGGCGCGATCGATTTGCAGAGCACCTACGCCGACCTGTTCAAAGAGCTGCACCGCAGCCTATACCGAGAAATGCGCGACCAGGTGAACTGGAGTGAGATCAAGCGCAACCTCGAAAAGTGCAAGTCGCGAGGGGAGCTAGACAAACACCTGAAGGCGGAGGGAGACACGGAGCGCAGCGCCACCCTGACGCTGGTAGAGAACATGGACCGCACCTACGGCTACTGCTACGAGTGCGCCAAGCCGATCATTCTCTATTTCATCGAAAAGAGACTCGGCTGAACGAGCGCCTTTTGTGGGCCGGAAGTCTCTTGAACAGCAAATGAACAATAACCAATTACCAATTACCAATTCAGACAGGCTGCATGGGCATGAATTGGTAATTGGTAACTGGTTATTGGTAATTCGCTGTCTCCAGTCTTCGCGCCGCTTGATTGAGGCGCCCTGATGGCAAAGTCCTCCGGAAAAAAGCCCGAGCCTCCGCGGACCGACCCTTTCGACGACGTCGAGGCCAAGAGCATCACCGAGATCGAGATGGACCAGCGCGTCGATCTCGAGCGCGAAGAGCTGCCGGCCGCCGCCAAGCTCACCGACTTGCCGATGAAGTGGGTGCTGCTGACCCTGCTGCTGTGCATCGC
This sequence comes from Planctomycetota bacterium, assembly GCA_020638635.1. GTDB lineage: Bacteria > Planctomycetota > UBA8742 > UBA2392 > UBA2392 > JACKID01. The sequence goes on along the minus strand of JACKIE010000006.1, from coordinate 42,251 downwards.
GGTGTCGGAGCTCGCCCAGCGCGTGGAACGCAAGCAGTTGATCCAGTCCGCCCGCGACGCGGGCCTGCTCAAGGAAGAAGAAGCGGACCAGGCCGAGAAGGCCGACGAGCTGATCTCCGAGCGCGAGAAAATCCAGCAGCGTATCAAGGAGCTACAGGAGCGCCGCAAGCGCGCAGAAGAACTGGTCAACGGCGAAGAGGAAAAGACCGAGGAAGAGCCCTCCATTCCGCTCAGCATGGAAAGCCTGCGCGCGGAAATCCGGCGCCTGGCCGGCGACCAGTACGAGAACTACCAGCGCTTCGCCACCCTGGTGGCGCTGCTGGTCGGCGGCCTCGGACTGATTCTGATGGCAGTGTTCGTTCGCGTTCTGGCTGCGGCATTGCTGGGCAGCATCGCGTGGGGTGTCACGTTCTTTCTGGGCGTCGAGCCCTGGATCATGTGGACCGCGGCCGGTGCCGGCGCTCTGCTGGGCGCCTGGCTGGCGCCGCGGCTGCTGCTGGCGAACATGCTGGTAAACGTGGCGTTCGCCGGCATGGTGCTGGGCGGCGCCGCGGTCGGCGGCGGCGTGTACCTGGCCACGGCTCATGAGCTGTACTCGATTTTCGGCCTGGGTATCGGGCTGGTGGTCGGGGCATTGCTCGGTTTCAAGTTCGCGCGCCCGTTGTTTCTCAGCGCGGTGCTTGCCAACGCCGCGGGCTTTGCCACGCTGGTGCTGTGGCTGGCGTGGGGCGACCTTTTCCCGCACTTCTGGCCGGTGACCTTCGGCGGGCTGATGATTCTCGACGCCGTGGCGACGCGCATCTACCACCGGGTGCGCTGGGGACAGGCGTTCTGATGGACCTTGACGAACTTTTACAGACAGCCCTGACCAAGCACCGCGACGGCGACATCGCCGGCGCCGCGCGCATCTACGGCGAAATCCTGAGCCAGGACCCGACCCACCCCGCCGCCAACCTGAATCTGGCCAGCATCGCGCTGGACCAGGACCAGCTCGAGGAAGCGCGCAACATGCTGACCTCCGTGCTGGCCCGGGACGAGGACAACGGCGTGGCGCACCTGCTGTACAGCCGGGTCTGCTTCCTGCAGAGCGATCACCAGACCGGATACCCGCACATCACGGCGGCCTTCGAGCTGCTGCCCGAAGAAGAGGGCGTGGCGGCCGAGTTCGTATCCGCCATGCGGCGCCGCTACTTCACCTTCGAGCAGGAGGATTACTTCAAGCTGTTCGAGGCCGCCCAGAAGGGCGAACTGGCCGACGACCAGCTGCAGCGCCTGGCACACCTGACTTTCATGCGCATCATGCGGCCGGAGCTGATCCGCCTGGTGATCGAGCCGGGCCTGCCGGCGGACACGCCGGACGCCATTTCGCGCTGGCTGGCCGATTTGCCAAGCGACGCGCAGTCCGAGCTTGCGCTGCTGGCGCGCAACTTCGGCCAGGCCGTTGACCTGATGCGCGGCAGCGAGCGTTACGAGCCTCGCCCGGCGACGCTGAGCATGCGCGTGCTGCCCGACGAGATCGGCCCTGACACGCGCGGTTGCGAGTCGCTCGAGGACGCCGATTCGCTCACTGGCGCGACGCTTGAGTTGGTGCGCTTCGGCGAGTTGCAGTTCATTCCCTTCAGCCTGATCCGCAGAATCGAGTTCGGGCAGCCGGCGCCCGCCACGGCCGTACTGGTGGAAATGCGCGACGGCGAGACGCTAAGCGGACTGATGCCGTTGTTCTACCTGTTCACGGAGTTCGCGGAGGCCGAGAATGTGCGGCAGGGGCGGTCCACGCTGATCCGCCCGCTGCTGGGCGACATCGCGGCCGGCGTGGGTCTGCGCGCCCTGCGCGTGGACGGCGCGCCGCTGCCGATCGTGCGCATCGAGAAGATCGAGTTCGAGGATTAGGAAGTCCTGTGACGCCAGAACTCCGGATCGCGGTGTTGATGAATGACGGCCAAGCCAACCAGTTTCTCCACTTCAACTTTGTAGAAAATGAGGTAGGGAAACCGTTTGAGCCGTGCACAGCGGACGTCAGCGTCTACTTCATGAAAGGCGGTGGGGAATTCTTCAATGCGTACCGCGACGTTTGAATACTCGTCCAGGAACTCGTCGCCCAGCCCCGGCTTTTGAGCTTCGTACCATTCGCAGATTTCGACCAAATCGCGGCGGGCGGAGGCCTTGAGGACAAGCTTCATTTGCTGTTTCTGCGTAGCCTGTCCACCACAATGCGCCAGTCCTCTCCTTCACGGGGATTGGCTTTGTGTTCCGCGAGTCGCTCCTCGAGCAAGCGCCGCTGGGCTTCCGAAAGCTGAGGTGGCTGATCTGCCAAGCTCTCCGAGATGAACTCCAGCAATTCGAGCCGAGACTCAACGGAGAGCTTCAATATCGCTTCCTTGTCCGCTTTCGTGATCATAGGCTGTGCTCCGCTAGTTATTATCGGGCGCGTCCGGCTCCCGCGCAAGTGGAGTAGGTAGATGAAGCTGATCCAGGTCATCATTGCTCCTGAGAAGCTGGACGCCGTGAAGGATGCCCTGGCTGAGGCCGAGGTGTTCCGCTTCACCATCAGCGAAGTGCTGGGAACCGGCCACCAGCGCGGGGCGGCCGACGCCGGCGAAAGCCGCCTCGATATCGAGATGTTCAAGAAGCTGAAGCTCGAAATCGCCGTCAATGACGACTTCGTGCAGCCCACCATCGACGCCGTGATGAAAGCCGCCGGCGACGACGCCGTGGGCGCCGGCAAGCTGCTGGTGCTGAAGCTCGATGACGTGATCCGCATCCGCACCGGCGAGCGCGGCAGCGACGCGATCTGAAATTCACCAAAGTTCCCGGGCATCCGCTCCGATTCCAGAGGGGCGCGAGTTTTCGCGCCTACATCAACGTCTACTCATCGGGAGCGCGTCACCATGTTCAAGTTCGTCACCCGCATGTTCAAAAAGAAACAGGCCGAAGCCGAGCCCTACCAGCTGCCCAGCGACGACCCGGAGCTGAACCCCATCCTGGTCGAAGAAGACGGCGACGAAATCCCGGCCGAGGAAGTGGTGATGCTGAACAGCCGCCTGCTGGCGCCCGTCAACCCGCTGGATCCCGCCAACATGTCCGTGCGCACCCGCGCCGTGGTGGAAATGAAGAACGGCCTGACCGACCTGGGCCAGCACGTCCGCATGCTGGGCCAGCGTCTGCACGCCCAGAGCATGGGCCAGTCCCGGCTGATCGAAGCGCTTGCCACGCTGCCCGCCACGCTGAAGGAAGTGCTTCCCAACGTGGAAGAGCAGAACCGCGCGCTGGGCGCGCTGAAGCTCGCGCTGGATGAGCAGGCCGAGGCCAACCGCACCTTCGTGGACGCGCTCAAGCCGCTGCCCCAGTTCGTGCAGGCGACCGCCAACCTGCCGGAGACGGTCAAGAAACAGATGTGGGCGATCAACGAGCTCACCCGCCAGCTCGAGGAAGGCAACAGCCAGGCACGCGAGCAGAGCGAGCAGGTCAAGGTGATGGTCGAGACACTGAGCCAGGGCAACGACGCCAAGGCCGCGGAGTTGAAGTCCGCGGTCGAAGAAATGAACAAGTTCCAGAAGGCGCAGCTCAAGCAGGCCGCGCTGGCGGTCAAGAGCAGCGAGCTGGCGCGCCGCAGCCAGCGCCGACACCAAACGGAGATCGCGCGCAGCCAGCAGAGCCGCCTGAGCGCCATGCAGCACGACCAGTCGCGCCACTTCAACCGCATCGAGGAGCACTTCAGGCGCTCTTCGCGCGCCCAGTTCGCACTGACCGGCGTGGCCGTGATGCTGGCGGTCGCCGCCATGACCTTCGCGATGCTGATGGTGACCGGCGTGATCGAGCTGCCGCAGCATGCGCAGCCCACGGCGGAAACCCTCGAGCGCACGGTGGACCAGGACGCGGTGGTCTCACGCTAACGTCTACCGACCAAGCGAAAGCCCCCGCGTGATCGCGGGGGCTCTGCGTTTGCGCCGGTGATGCCTCGTTGAATCATTCGCAGCCGCAGGAATCGCCGCAGCTTCCGCCCGTGGCGGCCTGGACGGTTTCCGCGGGGGTGCGGTCCTTCTGTTCGCCGGGCAGGCTGTCGCCGCAGGAGCCGCTGCTGCAGAAGGCTTCCTCGGTTTCTTCGGCCACGCAGGCGGCGCCTTCGGCCTGGGCGGCTTCGCGCGCGAGCTTTTCGACTTCCTGCACGCTCATCAGCTTGTCGACCTTCTTGCTGTAGTGGGCCTTCATGCGCTTGGCCACCATGTGCAGCAGGTTGGACGCCACGCCGACCTCTTCGTGGGGCAGGTTGACCAGCGAATTGCTGAACTCGGGGTGGCTGTCCACATAGTCGCGGAACTGCTGGACGCTGAAGCCGTAGCCGTCGAGCACGCGGGCGAACTCCTCGCGGCAGCGTACCTTGGCCTCGTACAGCTTCATCTGCACGCGGCTCTTGATATTCACCTCGCCGTCGCCGCTGGTCTCGATGGGGATGAAAATGCACTCGGGGTAGTCGTTGACCACCTTGCTCTGCACGCCGTCAGACTGCGTGCTGGGCATGCAGCCGAAGGGCTTCACCGAAATCACCATGTGGGCCTTTTTCTCCAGCACGCTGTAGATGTTCTTGCCCACTTCCATGTGGCCTTCGCCGCCGCGCAGGTCGATGTTGTAGTACTGCTGCGCCAGCTTGTGGATCTTCTTCTGGTCAGGCAGGGCGTTGGGCTTCATGCCCAGCAGCTTGCGGTACTTGTCGTAGCGCCCGCGGAAGTACATCTTCAGGGCGCTGATCAACGCGTAGGTCTTGACGGCCTTAACCGCGCTGAACTTGTTGCCGTCCTTGTCGGGCACGCCCCAGGCGGCCTTCAGGTCGTGCTTGGCGATGTACAGCAGGTAATCGACCCAGGTGCTTACAGGCTCAACCAGCACCTGCGCGCCTTCGCTTTCCAGCCAGCGCGCCATGTGGTAGTTGCCGTCGCCTTCGGTGGTCATGGCCCAGAACTCGCCGGTGATCTTGACCTTGGGCTTCACGCGGGTGAAGTCGCACTCGATGGTGTCAAACAGGGCGCGCACCTTCTTGAGTGCGGGCTCCAGCTTCTCAGCCTTCTCCATCGCGTCGCCCATCAGCTTCTTGGCCTGATCGAGCACGCGGTCGGTTTCGCCGGCTTTGCGCTCGTAGGGCCGAACCTGGTAGCCCAGGTCGTTGAGCAGGTCGCCGACCAGCAGCGCGGCGATGATCGCCATGAAGAAGTCTTTATTGAAGTCAATGCCGCCCTCATCGGCCTCTTCGTCGCCGGCGGCCTGGCTGATGCCCTTGGACTGTTCGAACAGCAGCACGCGGAAGCCCTCAAAGCCCGCGTCGCGCAGGGCCTTGCGGTACTCGGCCTCGTACATCCCGAAGCGGCAGGGCCCGCAGGCGCCGGCGGTCAGGAACACGTACTTTTCCTTGATCTCGGGCACGCTGAGCCCCTGGTTGTCCCGCAGGTTCTGCAGGAACTTCACCAGGTTGCCGACCGTGTAGTAGGTCGGGTTGCACTGGCCGCGGTTGCCGAACTCCTTGCCGAGCGCCAGGGCCTCGTTGTCCGGCACCTCCAGCGGATCAACCTTGTAGCCCAGGCCGGCCACGGCGCGCTTGATCAGCTGGTCGTGGGCCATGGTCAGGCCGCCGAACAGCACCGTGGTGGTTTCCCGCGACTGGCGCAGGAATGCGTGCTCAACCGGTTTCTCGAAGTGGTTGATGTTTTCGTCCTCGAGGCCGAGCTCTTTCCGCAATTCGGCTTCGTAGGCCTTCAGCTCTTCTTCGACTTTCGCTTCCAGCACGTCGTTTGGCGTCATGACGGACCTTTCCGTAAGGTTCGTGAATCAATCCAGTTTTCGGCCGCGCGCTTGCGCTTGCGGCTACTGTTCACTCTTTCGGTGCGACAGCTACTCCGTTGATGCCGATCATTCCTGAGCCCAGCGTGAGGGTTACGTCGCCTTCACCCCGGCGCAGCACCACCTGCACGCTCTGGCCCGCGGGTACGTCCTGCTTGGCCTTGTTGATGTCCTCGAGCGTCTTCACCCGCACGCCATTGTAGTGGGTGAGGATGTCGCCCACCTTGATGCCCGCCAGCGCGGCCTGGTACTCCGCAATCACCTGCGTGATCAGCACGCCTGCTACCGGCACGTTCTTCTGGTTCAGCGCCGCCTGGGCCGCTTCCTTCACGCCCGGGTCCGGGTCGTTCGCCGCGGCGTCCTCGATCGCCGCCCAGCCGGCCGGTGAATCCTTGCGCGCCAGCGCCATCACAGCGGCCTTGCGGGCCTCCGGGTTGTCGCTGTTGCTGGTGACATAGTCGGCGAGGTAGCGGGCGGTGCTGGGGTCGGCGATGTCGCGCAGGGCCTCAATGGCTGCCTGCGCCTCGTAGCCCTGGGCCTTGGAGAGCGCGTTGCCCGCCAGCTCGGCGCGCTTGCCGGCGTCTTCGCTGTTCCACCAGGGCAGGTTGTACAGGCTGGCGATGCGGTAGCCGGGATCAACCTCGGGATTTGTCAGGCCGTACTCGACCATGCCGAAGGTGGTGATCAGCGAGGTGTATTCCTGGAAGGTGAGGCCGAGTTCCCCGGGGCCCTGGCCCCAGGGGTTGATGCCGAAATCCTCGGCGATCTTTTTCCAAGCCTCAATCGCCTTGTCGTAGGCCTTGGGGCCCAGCTTCTGCAGGTCCCACAGTGCCTGCATCGAGGCTTTTTTGTCCTTGCCGGTGAAGGCGGTGTTGAAGGCGGTTTCCAGCTCAGCCACGCGGGTCGCGATCTCTTCGTCACTGAGGTGGCTGAGTATTCCGTTGTCCTCCAGCAGCCCTTCCAGCTTGTCGATGCGCGCGTCCGACTGGCGCTTGGCCTCGTCGGCTTCGGACTTCAGCTTGTCGTACTTGTCCTTCCACTCGCGGGCGGCCTCGGCGTCGCCTGCATCGGCATCTCGGCGGGCAAGCTCATCAGCCAGGTCGCGATTGGCCTGCTCGAGCTGGCCCAGGCGGCCGCTTTCGCCGTCCAGGGCCTTCTGCTTGTTGTCGCGGTCGGCAATGGCCTCGTCGCGCTCGCGAGTGGCCTCCGTCAGGCGTTGCTGCAGCTTTGCCAGCTCCTCGGTGTCCGAGGACTGGGGGCTGAACAGCAGCATGCCGCCGATCCCGGCCGCGAGGCCGAGGATGGTGCCGAGGATGGATGCGTAGGTTGGCTTGTCCATTTTTACTCGTCTTTCACTTCACCCGTTGTGCCCTGCGGGCACTCCCCGGCCTTTCGGCCGGGGCTCTGGTTGCTAACTGCTCACAGCGGCCAGGGCCGGGTCTGACTTGTCCTGTTCCTTTTGCTGCTTCTCGACCAGCTCGCGCTTCTTCGCCTCCAGCTTCTCGCGCAGCTGCTGGGCCTTGGACTTCTTGTCCTGCATGTCCTCGATGTAGCGCTTGAGGAAGTAGTCGATGGTCTCGGTGCGGATCTTGATCGCGCCGGTCGGCTTGTTCTCGTCGATGTCGTGGAACGTGAAGTAGGGCGTCAGGCTCTCCGTCACGATCTCTTCCACGGCGCTGTAGATCGGCGCGTCGTGGCCGCACTTGAAGCTGCTGAGGTCAAGCCCGATCAGGTTGGGATGCCGCGCCACGTACTTCGCGGCCCACAGCTTCTGGGCGCTGTTGGTGCTGTAGGCGTTCTTCCAGACGTCCATGATCGCCATGGCGTCCGGAACGCGCCCGGCGCGGATGTCGGCGCCGAACACTTCCTCCAGTATGTCCTCGTCGATCGGCAGGCTGTCGAGGCTGAAGATCGGGTAGCCCATCATCTGCAGCTCTTCGACGATCTCGTGGTTCAGGCCCGGGTCGTTGTGGTAAGGCCGCGCCAGCAGCACCACGCCCAGCTTGCCCTCGGCCTTCAGGCGCTCCAGCACTTCGCGGGCGGGCTTGCGCAGCAGCTCGTTCTTGAACTGGTCCATCGCCTTGTAGGCTTCCTGCACGGCCGCGGCGTTCTCTTCCTTGCTGATACCCAGGTGCTGGTTGAAGAACTTAAAGAGCTGCTTTTCGGCCAGGGCCGGGCGGTACAGGTCGATCACAGGGTCCCAGTACTCGATGCCCTGCTCTTTGAAAATATCGCCTTCCTTGGTGAACGCGGCCTTCACCACCTCGGGCGTGGCGGTCACGGTGGGGCAGGCGCAGCTGTCCAGCATGTGGGTCAGGTCGGTCTGCAGGGTGTTGGGGATCGGGAAGAAGATCGCGTCCGGCTTCTTCTTGGCGTAGACCAGGTCGTGCACGTGGGCCAGGCTGACCTTGGCCGGGAAGCACTGGTCGATCGAGCCGCGGCGCGAGCCCTTCTTGTACAGCTCTTCGTTGGTGTAGTCGGACCAGTAGATGTTCTTGGGGTTGATGCCGATCGCCTCGAAATAGGCGCTCCAGAACGGCCCGGTGTTGTACATGTTGAGAGCGCGCGGCATGCCCACCTTCAGCTCGCTGATACGGGCGCGCTTCTCGAGCGCCTCTTTCACGCGCGGTAGGCGGATCTTCGACAGCAGGCCGCGCTTGTCTTCCTTCAACGCGACTGTCGGGCTGTAGCTGGTGAAGGCCTTCTTCGCCGCGACATCGACGAAGTTGGGGTTGGCCTTCTTCTTGTCGTCCATCTTGCCCTTGATTTCACGCATCTTGGCGACGTCTTCAACGGTGCCCTTCTCGCAGGTGGCGATGATGAAGCGGCGCTCGTCGCCGGCGGGCGTCTTGGTGTCGATGAACGTGCGCAGGCACTTGTTCTTGCAGAAGTAGCAGCGCGTCGATTCGTCGCGCTTGCTGCTGTAGCCCAGGCCCAGCAGCGCGTCCATGCCGATGAAGTGCGTGTGGCCGTGGCGCTGGGTGACGCGGATCGACTCGATCGCGCAGCCGATGGCGCCGCTCTCACCGCAGAACTTGTGCACGATCACCTCGGCGTCGGGCACCTTGCTCTTGATGAAGTCCACCTGCGCCTTGACCGCCGCCAGGTTGCGCTGCGTGCCGCCTTGCAGCACGAACTTGCGCCCCAGCTTGGCCAGGTTCGGCTCCTGCACGACATACAGCCAGATGTTCTTGGGCAGCACGTGGGCGAGGCCGGCCATGATCTGGTCCGCGCTCCAGCCCAGCTGCTGGAAGTTGACGATGTCGCTTTCCATGAACACCGCGCAGCCGTAGCTGAACACCGGCAGGCCCTTGGCCTGGAAGGCGATGTCCGCGAACTTCTCGACCGGGTGGCCGAAACGCGAGCTGGTGCTCTGCAGGAAGTAGCCGTTGCCCGCGCTGCACTGGGTGTTGAGCTTGAAGTCCGACACGCGGCCGTTCTTCAACATGATGACCTTGATGTCCTGGCCGCCGACGTCCACGATCACGTCCACGTTGTCGTAGAAGTGCAGGGCGGCCTGGGTGTGGGCGACGGTCTCGACCAGCGCGACGTCGGCCCCGATGGTGTCCTTCAAAATGTCCTTGGCGTAGCCGGTGGTGCCGACGCCCATGATCTTGAGCGTCGCGCCCTGGGACTCGATGGAGTCGCGCAGGCCCGCCAGCACTTCCTTAGTGTCCTCGATCGGGTTGCCCTTGCTCAGCTGGTAGAAGGCGCCGATCAGCTTGGCGTCGCGGTTCAGCAGCACTGCCTTGGTGCTGGTGCTGCCGCCGTCGATGCCGATCCAGCCCTCGACCACTTCACCCGGCTTGAACTCGGGGAACTCGTGTTTCGGGATGGTGTACTGCTGCTTGAACTCCTCCAGCTCTTCGGGCGACTTGCTGAGGCTCTTGGCCGCACCGCCGGAGGCGCGCATGGCGTCGCGGCCGTGGGCCACGAATTCGCGCAGCGCCTCAAGGCCGGTGAAGCGGGCGACCTCGGGGTCTTCGCTCTTGCCGTACAGCACGGCGCCGATGGCCGCGAAGTACTGGGCGTTGTCGGGCACCACGATCAGCTTGTTGGGGTCTTTGTCTTCGGGCAGGGGGAACTTGCGTTCTTCCCACACCTTCATGATGTTGTGGCGCCAGGCCTCCTGCATGGCGGGGATGAAGGTGTTGGGGCCGCCCAGCAGCAGGCACACCGGGCGCAGCGTGTTGCCGCGCGTGAGCACGGACAGGTTCTGCTGCACGATCGCCTCGAAGAGGCTGGCCATCAGTTCGGTGGGGGGCACGCCCTGCTTCTGCAGGCCGTTGATATCGGTCTCGGCGAACACGCCGCACTTGCCGGCCACGGGGTGCAGCTTGACGCCGTGGTAGCTGAGCTTGATCAGCTCCTCAATCGGAAGTTTGACCTTGGCATTGATCTTGTCGATCACCGCGCCGGTGCCGCCCGCGCACTTATCGTTCATGGACGGGATCTTGCGCTTGCCGCCGTTGGGGTCGTCCTTCCAGATGATGATCTTGGCGTCCTGGCCGCCCAGCTCGATCACGCTGCCGGCCGAGGGGTAGAACACTTCCACGGCGAGACTGACGGCGTTGACTTCCTGCACGAACTTGGCGCCGAACAGGGCGGCCAGGCTGCCGCCGCCGCTGCCGGTGATGAAGATGCGGATCTTTTCCTTGGGCAGTGGGAAGGCCGCGGTGATTTCGCCCAGGAACTCGAGCACCTTTTCGGGCTGCTTGGTTTCGTGACGGCGGTAGTCGGACCACAGGATTTCGTTGGTCTCAGGGTGCATCACCACGGCCTTGACCGTGGTGCTGCCGACGTCGAGGCCGACAATGACTTCAGCCGGGAGCTGCTTCTGCGTGGACATCAGTTCGCCTTTCCGGTAGCGACTGCGTGCAGGTTGAATTCAGGAAGTGTGGCGCGGTGGTCGCGCAGGTCAGCGAGCGACAGCTGCTCGAGGTACTCGGCGATGCCGCGGCCGAAGCCCTTCAGCACCATCTGGAACGCGCACTTGCCGTGCAGGTCACAGTCGCAACCGTCCTCGACGCAACGGAACACGCAGATGTCGCGGTCGGACGCGGCCAGCACGCTGCCGACCGAGATGGTCTCCGGAGCGCGGGCCAGTGTGTATCCGCCGGCCGGGCCTGCCTGCGACGCAACGATGTGCGCGCCGACCAGCTTGCGCATGATCTGGGCGCAGACGGATTCAGGGATGTGCTGTGACTCGCTGATCTCGCGCAGGCGCACGCGCCCGGCGCGGCCGGCCAGGTAGAGGACGGCCCGGAGCCCGTAGTCCGACTTGGAGGTAATGATCACGAGTTCACCCCGCCAAAAGTGACCGAACAGGTGTGACGTTGACCGAATTGGTCGTGTTAGCCGGCGGAGAAAGTATTGCGCAAGTATGTATCGGGCAAGCCTGAACTGGCGGGGTTCACAGGCGTAACTGAAAGTCGCTGGGCGAGAAAGGGACTGAATTGGTCCAGAATGAAAAAGGCGGTGTGAGGTGGGGAACCGCCGACCACGTTTGATAAGGCCCCTATGCAGATTGCACGGAACGCAAGGCTGTCGGGTGGGTGCGTACATAACGACGTTATAAATAACGCCATTATGTAATCAAGAGCTTCGAAAAAGTTTTTCACGCCCCGCCGCTGGGAGTGTCAGTTCCACCCTCGGCGCGCGATTTCAGCGCCGCATTGAACGCCGCGAAATCCTGTGCCGTCTTGTCCAGCGCTGCGCCGAACAGCGGCACCAGCAGCCCCGTGAACCGCTCCGTGTGCAGCAGCCGCGTGTCCTGACCTTCCGCGCGCAACTCGAAGCGATGGCGGCCGTCAAAAAGGCCCGGGATCAGCAGCCGCCCCAGCCACTCCAGCACGCGGGGAACCTCTGCCTCGATCACACGCGGCTTGAAGGTGGGGCCTTTGCGGAACTTGACGAGCAGTCGCTCACCCTGCAGCGGCCAGCCCTCGATGCTCTCGAAGAACGGCGACCATTCGCCCAGGCGGTCGAAGTCGGTCAGCACGTCCCACACGCGCTGCGGCGCAGCATGGATCAGGATCTCGGTCTGGATGAGTCGCGCCATCGGCAGGTTACGCGGCGCCCGGCGGACCGCTCCAGCGGCCGCTGTCGGGGTTGCCGCCGCGCTTGCGCTCAAGCAGGCAGATGTCGATGTCGGCGTTGGCGGCCGTGAGTCGCAGGATCTGGTCGATCACGTTCAGCACGGGGCGCTTGGTGGCGAAGTCGGTGCAGATTTCGGGGCTGCCGGGCGGGTTCATGTGATAGACGCGGCGTTCGCCGGTGTCGTGGAAGATGATGGCGACGTAGAACTCGCGCCCTTCGCCGGTCCAGTCGATGATGTCGCGGATGGCGTCGGTGCTCTTGTATGTGTTCTTGAGCCGGTTACGCCACTTGCCGGACCGCGTGGCGGTCAGCTCAGGTCGGGTAAGGAAGTAGATTTTCTTCATGGCGGCAGTCCCGGCCATAGATCGACCGGGAACCGCGCGCAACTTCAGTCAAAGCAGATTCGGCAGCCCATACACCGGAAACCTGTCGCTTACCCCGCCTCAAATCCGCTTTCATCCGTATAACTGTGTCCATGAGCGAACTGTTTACGCCCATCCAGGCCCGTGAGCAGCACCCGATTCTGGCGTTCTTTGCGCGCCGCCCGGTGACTGTGTCCGTGCTGCTGCTTGCGACCGGCGTGCTGGGGCTGATCAGCATGAACCTGATGCCGATCGAGCTGTTCCCGGCGGGATTTGAGTCCAAGTCGCTCAGCGTGGAGGTGCCGTACAACAAGGCAGGCGACACAGTCTCTCCTTTAACCGTGGAGCGTGAGGTGACCCTGCCGGTCGAGGCTGAACTTTCGACCATCCCGGGTATCCAGGACCTCAGCGCTGTCTCGCGCCGCGACGGCGCTGAATTCGATCTCGAGTTCGATGGCGAACGCGACATGGACGAGGCCTATGCCGAGATCATGGCCGCCGTCGAGCGCGCGCGCCTGCGCCTGCCGACCGAGGTCGGCCGTATCCAGGTGCGGCGTTTCCGCGGCGGCAGCGGCGCCATCCCGGTCGCGTGGGTGAACTTCTACTGGGAGGACGACACGGTCGATCCCCACCTGCTGCTGGAAAAGGTGATCCAGCCGTACCTGGAGTCGATCGACGGCGTGGCCAGCGTCAACTTCATGGGCGGCAATCGAAAATTCATCGCCGTGGACCTGGACCCCGAGAAGACCCGCGCGTACGGCATCAACCTGGCCGAGTTGCTGCAGCGGCTGCGCGGTGACAATTTCCGCGCACCGGCGGGCAAGACCACCGTGCGGCACCCTCTGGATGCCGAGGGCAGGCAGGTGCAGGAGCGCGAAGTGTACCTGGTGGCCGACTCGCGGTTCCACAGCATCGAGGAAATCGAGAATCTTCCCGTCAGGCCGGGGCTGCGGCTTGCCGACATCACGCGGCACAGCGGAGATAACCGCGGCGTCTACGAGACCTACGGCGTCAGCCAGTACGTGCACGTCAACGGCCGCGACGGCGCTACCTGCACGATTTCCAAGACCGGCGATGCCAACACGGTGACGGTGGGCAACCGGATTGAGGCTGCTCTCAAGGATCTCCAGACAAAGCCCCAGATGAAAGGGTTCAGCGTCCGAACCGCCTGGAACCAGGGTGACTCCATTAAAGAGAGCATCGCCAACCTGATGGAGACCCTGGCGTGGGGCGGCCTGCTGGCGTTCATCGTGCTGCTGGTTTTCCTCAAGAGCTGGCGGCTCGCGCTGGTGATTGCCCTCTCCATACCTCTGTCGATGACGTTGACGCTTGCCGTGATGTTCCTGATGGACCAGACCATCAACCTGCTGACGCTTATGGGATTCACGCTGGCGGGCGGCATGTTGCTCGACAACAGCATCGTGGTAGCCGAAAATGTCTACCGGCGGCATGGGATGGGCGAACAGCCGGAAGCCGCCGTGGTGCGCGGTGCGGGCGAAGTCGGGCTGGCGTTGATCCTGGCCACGGGCACAACGGTGATCGTGTTCATCAGCGTCGTGTTCCTGGCCGGCGAAGAATTCGTCAGCTTCATCATGGGCAAGATCGGCCTGCCGGTATGCCTTAGCCTGGCGTTCAGCATCGTGCTGGCGATCGGGGTGATTCCGATGACCATGCAGCGTGCCGGCCTTCTGCGCGCGCACCAGAGTTCCCGCGTGCGCCGCTGGTTCAGCGGGCTGCGCGCGAGGCTGGACTATCGCTGGCGAGAGCGCAAGGGCGCTGCGCGCCTGTTGCTGCTGCCCGGAATCACGGCTTGGGAGGCTGTTGCCCTGTTCGCCGGACGCAACGCCGAAGGCGTGCCGGCGTCACCGGTCATCGACCGGCTGGAAGTCTGGTATGGCCGCCTCGTGCGCCGGCTGATGCCTTCGCGCTGGCTGACCGTGCCGTTGGTGCTGGTGGCGACCATTGCGCTGTTCCTTGTGATCAGCAGCGCCATGGAGAAAACGGACCAGAACCAGGGCAATCGCGACCGCATCAGCCTGCGGGCGCGATTTCCCGCGGGCTCTGACATCATGATCAACCGACGCGCCTTGCTGGTGACCGAGATCGCCAAGGGTAGCGCCGCCGAGCGCGCACGCATGCGGGTGGGAGACTACGTGCTGGGCTACAACCGCAGCCCGGTCGGATCGCTGGAAGAACTGGAGCGACTGTCGTCCGCCGCGCCGCGGGGCGCCCCGATCCAGATCGACCTGGCCCGCGGCTCCGCCACCGGTTCGCTCGAAATCGAGGGCGGCCCAACCGGCATCCATGGCGACATGCAGGATACTCAGCCCCTGCGCGACGCGATCGCCTTGCGCTACGTGCTGGAAGTCGAGGAGATCCTGCTCGGCGACAAGCATGCGCGCGAGAAGCGTGACCGAGCCGTCGCCAAAGGGATCAGCGAAGAAATTGCCAAGGCCACCTACGGTCGCACGCCGGAGGAAGCGAAAGACGAGTTCGGGGTGGAGACGCTGATCGTGAACTTCAGCGCGAGCAGCGCCCGGTTCCAGATTTTCGTCGTGCCCGAACGCGTGGCTGAGTCCGGCCGGTTGTACAAGAACATCCTTGCGGCGATGCCCGAGCGCGCGGGCGTGGAGATGAGCGGCCAGTTCGAAGGCGGAAGCAGCGCCACCAGCGAGGTCAGCATCCGCATCAACGGCCCGGACACTGAAAAGTTGCTGCTGCTGGCCGAAGAGATCTCCGTCCGTCTGCAGGGCGTCGAAGGCCTCGAGGGTGTACAGGTGGACGCCGAGGAGGGCCTGGACGAAGTGACCGTCGGCGTGGATCGCCAACGCGCCGCGGCCATGGGTGTCGAACCGGGTACGCTTTCGCAGGTGCTCGCGTTCCAGCTTTCGGGCACCACCCTCCGCGACTTCCAGCAGGGAGAAAACCTGGTGCCGTTGCGGGTGCGTTTCGCCCCGCCCGAGGATTCGCAGGGCCACGCGCGCGACCCCAACCTGCAGGACGTGGCCGAGACTCGCGTGTTCACAGGAGCCGGCGGCAACGTGGCGGCCAAGGCCGTGACGAAATCGAGTGGTCTGGCGAAGTCGGGCCTCGGGGAGATTCGGCGCCGCAACCGGCAGACCAGCCTGCGCGTGGTGGGCACCACAAGCACGGAAGATCTTCAGCGAATCCGCACGCAGGTGAACTACGCGATGGAGGGCGTCAAGTTCCCGCCAGGCTACACGCAGGAACTGGGCGGGCGGTTCGGCGACTTCCAGGCGCGCTTTGACGAACTGGGACGTTCCACCATCTGGGCCGGGCTGCTGGTGTTCCTGGTGATGTGCTTCCTGTTCGAGAGTTTCCTGAAACCGGTTTGCATCCTGGTGATCAGCGTTCCGGGCGCCCTGCTGGGCGGCTACGGAGCATTGTGGCTGTCCAGCACGCCGTTCGACGTGATGACCGGCCTGGGCCTGGTGGTGCTGATCGGCGTCGTTGTGAACAACGGCATCGTGCTGGTGGACCTGATCAACCGGCTGCGGGCGGACGGAATGCCGCGTGAGCAAGCCGTGCACACCGGTGCGGCCCAGCGCATGCGCCCGATTCTGCTCACCAGCTTGACTACCGCGTTCGGCTTGATCCCCATGGCGATCGGCGACTCCAAGTTCGTGGGCATGCCCTATTACCCGATGGGGCGCATGGTGCTCGGGGGAATTCTGGTCAGCATGCTCTACACGCTGGTGCTGGTGCCGATGCTCTACACCATGCTGGACGACATTGGCTGGGCTCTCAAGTACTGGACCCGCGTCCTTCTTGGCGCACGCGATGAAAGCGGCAGCGCCGACACGCACGGGCCGGTCAGCGCCGACTAGCGGCCTCTTCCACTGCAACAGGTCATCGTTATCATTCCGCGCGCTTTGCCGGGTGTTGCCCGCACGGGGACGCTCCTTTGATCGGGCAAGGCGGCCGCCCCAAGACATGGGGCACAGGAGACAACCATGCCGGCAGAAATGCCCCCGCGCTTTGCGCCCGGAACCATTGAATCCAAGTGGTATTCCTTCTGGACGGAACACGAGCTGTTCAAGGCCGTCCGCGACATCCGCAAGAAGCCCTTCACCATCATGATCCCGCCGCCGAACGTGACGGGCGCCTTGCACATGGGCCACGCCCTCAACAACACGCTGCAGGACGCCGTGGCGCGTTTCAAGCGCATGCAGGGCTTCTGTGTGCTTTGGCTGCCGGGCACGGACCACGCCGGCATAGCCACCCAGGCCGTGGTGGAAAAGAAGCTCCTCGCCGAGCAGAAGGTGACGCGTCAAGAGCTCGGCCGGGAGAAGTTCCTCGAGGAAATCTGGAAGTGGAAGGACGAGTACGGCAACCGCATCCTGAACCAGCTCAAGAGGATCGGTGCGAGCTGCGACTGGTCGCGCACCCGCTTCACCATGGACGAAGGCCTGACCCGCGCCGTGCGCGAATCGTTCGTGAAGCTGTGGGAAAAGGGCCTGATCTACCGCGGCTACCGCATGATCAACTGGGACTGCAAGTTGCAAACCGCAATCAGCGACGACGAGATTGAAACCAGCGAGGTGAAGGGCAACCTCTGGTACATCCGCTACCAGATCAAGGAACAGCCCGGAAAACACGTGGTGGTGGCCACCACCCGCCCGGAGACGCTGTTCGGCGACACGGCCGTGGCAGTGAACCCCGAGGACGAGCGCTACTCGAACCTGGTGGGCAAGTCGCTGCTGCTGCCGATCCTGGGGCGCGAGATCCCGGTGATCGCCGACGAAACCGTGAACGCCGAGTTCGGCACCGGCGCGGTGAAAGTGACGCCCGGCCATGACTTCGCCGACTACGACCGCGGCCAGCGCCACAAGCTGCCCATGATCAACGTGCTGAACAAGGACGGCACGCTGAACGAGCAGGCGGGCAAGTACCAGGGCATCGAGCGCCTGAAGGCGCGCAAGCAGCTGGTGGACGAGCTGGACGAGATCGGCCTGCTCGAGCGCGTGGAGGATTACACCACCAACGTGCCCCACAGCGACCGCAGCAAGACGCCCGTGGAGCCGCTGCTCAGCGAGCAGTGGTTCGTGAAGATGAAAGAGCTGGCGCAGCCCGCCATCAGGGCCGTGAAGCCCGGCCCCGACGGCAAGCGCGAGATCACCTTCGTGCCCGAGCGCTGGGAAAAGGTGTACCTGGCCTGGCTCGAGAACGTGCGCGACTGGTGCATCTCGCGCCAGCTGTGGTGGGGCCACCGCATCCCGGTGTGGTATGACGCCGAGGGCAACGCCGTGGCCCTGAAGGAAGACCCGGCGCCCGGCGCGACACACCCGAAGTCAGGTCTGCCGCTTGTGCGCCAGGACGACGACGTGCTCGACACCTGGGCCAGCTCGTGGCTGTGGCCGTTCAGCACGCTGGGCTGGCCGGAAAAGACGGCCGACCTCGGCTATTTCTACCCCACGCACTTCCTGAGCACCGCCCGGGACATCATCTACCTGTGGGTGGCGCGCATGGTGATGGCCAGCTACGAGTTCACGGGCGAAAAGCCGTTCAGTACGGTGTACGTGCACGCCACGGTCCTGGACGCCCAGGGCCGGCGCATGAGCAAGTCGCTCAATAACGGCATCGACCCGCTCGACATGGCCGAGCAATGGGGTGTGGACGCGGTGCGCCTGACGCTGCCGATGCTCACCAGCGAGGGACAGGACATCAAGCTGGCCGAGTCGAAGTTCGAGATGGGCCGCAACTTCTGCAACAAGCTCTGGAACGCCTCGCGTTTCGCCATCGGCAACCTCGGCGACTTCGAAGAAGCCATCGGCAAACTCTCCGAATCTGAGCGCGCCGCCCTGAACGAGGGCCAGGTGGTCGAGCTGGAGGACTGCTACATCGAGGGCTGCCTCACGAACGCAATTGTGGACGTGACCGACGCCCTTGAGCGTTACAAGTTCAACGAAGCCGCGCAGGCCCTGTATCACTTCGTGTGGGACGATTTCTGCGACTGGTACCTCGAAGTGATCAAGCCGCGCCTGTACGACGGCAAGGGCGGCGAGCGCTCAAGGCTGCGGGCCCAGAGTACGCTCGTGCGAGTGCTGGACGGCACCCTCAAATTGCTGCACCCGTACACTCCGTTCATCACCGAGGAAATCTGGCAGACGTTGCGTCCCATGCTGGCGGCCCTGCGCCACGACACGCCCGAGCTCGCGCTGGCGATTGCGGCCTGGCCCAAAGCCAGCAAGGACCGTCTGTACGAGCCTGAGCGCAGACGTTTCGGGTTCATGCAGGAGGTCACGCGCGCGGTGCGGAACATCAGGGCCGAGCACAGCCTCGATCCCAGGACGCCGATCGAGGGTGTTCTGAACGTGGCCGACAAGCCGACCTTGGACCTTCTGGGTGAGCCCGAGCGAGAGACGATCTGCAAGCTCGCCGGCATGTCGCAGTTGCAGGTGGCGGTGGGAGCGACCAAACCCAGAGCATCGGCCACCGTGGTGCTGGGCGGCGGCAACGAGGTGTACGTGAAGCTCGAGGGGTTGATCGACTTCAACATGGAGCTGCTGCGCCTCGAGGCCAATCACGCCAAGCTGGCCGAGGGCATCAACAAGATCAAGCGCAAGCTCGAGAACCTGAACTACATCGAGCGCGCGCCCAAAGACGTGGTGCAGCGTGACCGCGACCGCGTAAGCGAACTGGTGGCTGAGCTCGAACGCATCGAGAAACACATCGCGGAAGTAAAGGCGCTGGCCAAGTAGGCGACTTCGTGGTCGCCGGCGCGGGCCTTTGGGCTCGCGCCATTTCTTTTTAACGCGCGCGTGAAAACACCAAAGAACCGCGCAGTTTGCGCCGATTATCTGACTGTCCCGTCGCGGCGGGATGAACACCCGACGCAAACACCAGGAGCAAACCATGGCCAACGTGCTGATCACCGACCTGTTTGAAGAGTCCGCCTACCTGGTGCGCAGCCTGCTGCGCGGCGTGGGCCATGCCGTTTCCATCGCCGTCACCCGCGACGACGCGGAAGCAAAGCTTTCCACCGGGCTGTTCGACGTGCTGGTCATGGACTACGGCTCCATTGTCGAGGACAACCTGGCGGTCGGGCGCTTCGCCAACGACATGCTGCCCGGCCTGCCCGTCGTGGCTCTCACCCGGCCGGAGTACGAACGGCGCCTGGAAGGCATCCAGCTCGCCGGCAAGTTCCACCGTCCGATCCGCGGCCGCGCGATCAAGGAAGTCGTGGAGACCGCGCTGGTGAACATGTTCCGCCAGAGCCAGCGCCGCGCCGGGCAGCGCGTCCACATGGAGCTGCCGGTCGAACTCGAAGTCGCCGGCGTCAGCCTGAAGTCGCGCACCATTGACCTGAGCCAGCGCGGTGTCGCAATCGATGCCACGGACGCCAAGCTCGCGCCCGAGCAGCTGGAAGCCCTCGAGAATGAAGTGGGAAAGACCAGCGCGAAGGCAAGCCTGGTCGTCGAAGACGGCAAGATCATCCAGCTTACCGCACGGCTTGCCTTCGTCGAGCGCCACCGCTCACTCAGCGGCCGCACCATTGGCCTGGCATTCGAGTCGCTGGATGAGGAAAGCGAAGTCGCGCTCAGCAACCTGTACACCCGGGCGGCCTGAACCAATCAAGTTGATAAACACCAGTGGGCCAACGAAGCGGCTCGCCTTGAGGTTCGGAGTGCGTTTCACCTGGTTGGCACCCACACCACCGGCGGCGCCTCGAGCATGCCGAATCCGCCGCCATGATCGACCACAAACTGCGGGTTCAGCCCGCCTGTGCGCACGAGGCGATAGCTGATCCGGTAGTTCATGCCCAGTGAATCCCCGCTGTTCAACACCATGCCACGCGTGTCGTGCTTGCGCTGGTATTCTTCGTTGAAGCGCTCGGGGATGCGCGACACGACGTTGCCGTCTTGATTGCGCGGCAGGTGGGCGAAACCGGCATCGGTGAAGTCCGCACCGGACACGTCGGCCACGTAAGCGAACACATTTCGCTGGATGTGCACGGCGACCACCTCTTCGGGCAGCTCGTTCATGCCGCGCATGGAGTGTCGATCGCTCTGCCCCGGCAAAATCCAGTAGTGGTAGCGTTGCGATCCGTCCACGTAAGCCAGCCGCAGCCGGAACGCTTCTACCAGCGTCAACTCGCGCTGGCGCGTGGTGCCGTTGTCGTACTCGAAGGTGATCACCTGCCGCAGCTCCTGCACCAGCGAGTTCCGCCGCAGGTCGATCGGTGAAATCACCTCGAACTCGAAGCGCGTGTCAAAGCCGTCCTTTGACACCACGGCCGGTCCCAGTGACCGCACAATCACTTCGTAAGGGGGCGATTCCCGTTCCTCGCGTTCAACAACCTGCTGTGGCGAGGAACAGGCGGCGAACAGCAGTGTCAGCGCAACGATGCGCAGCAGGGGAAGTGGGCGAAACTTCATACATCTCTCCCTGAAGGGATGCCCGCTCTCCATGAGGTTAATTGTCACCCATGTAAGGCCAGCAGGCAATGGGGGTTCAGGCATACGCACTGTTTGCACAGCGTTATTATCACGGTCTTGTCACAACTTTTTCTCCAATATTCCTTGCATCGTGACGTTCGGTCCCTACCTTCGCCAACTTCTTGGACCTGATGCCCCTTGCGGAAGGGGCGATTCGTTTCTCGGACCCAGCGTGGGATTGCGAACATGATGAACATTGGTGGCTTTTCCAAACGGCTTGCCATTCTGGCGGCCATTTCCGTTGCGGGCCTCTGCGCCGCCTGCCAGCCCGACGAGGGCGGCGATGCGGCCGTCCCCGAACCTGTGACATTTGCATCTGACACACTACCGGTAACTGCGGCCGAACCGGGTGACATGCTGGCCCTGCCCGTGCAGGGCAGCCTGGGTGAAATGCTGGAAGGATTTCACGTTCGGTTCACCCTCAACGGCAACAGCGTCAGCGTTCCCGTGTTCCGTTGCGAGGCCGGCATGGCCTTCGTGATGATGCCCCCGATGCCCGAGGCCGTGAGCAGCGGCGTGATCGTGGAAATCGTGGACATGGACGGCGTGGTACGCGACACCCACCCCCAGACCCTAGGCGTCAGCGCCGTGGCCTCCACCGAGACCTACACCCGCCCCTCGTTTGATGCGGCCGTGGGCGGCGGCCTGGCCCGCCTGGTGGAGCTCGGCGTGGAGTGCGTGGATACCCTGGAGCAGGAAGCGGTAATGCCCGCCGCGGACGCCGCCGTGGCGCGCGACGCCCTGAATCAGCAGATCGCGATCCTGAACACCGTCGGCATCTTCAACGCGAACCTGGACGGCGGCGAAATGGCCCTGCTGCAGCAGTTGCTTGACAATTCGGGCTACCTCAAGTTCCTGGCCGATTGCGGCGGCGTAAGCCTGTCTGCAAGCGGCAGCCAGCAGAGTCCCATGAGCAGCGCCTGGCACGCCATGATCGAGTCCGCCCTGCTGAAGGCTGACTTCGCCAGCCTGCTGCTTGGTGAAATGCGCGGCGCGCTGAACCTGCTGGCCTACGTCATGAACCAGGTTTCCGGCTGGCCCTTCATCGGCAGTTGGGCGCAGGGCGTGGCCACCTGGGCCACCGGCCTGTCAGCCAGCTTGAAGCCCGCCCATGACTTCATCAACACCATGATTCCCAGCGACCTGGTGCGGGTCACTTCGCTTGGCGCCAGCTTCACCATCGGCATCGGCCAGAGCATCCAGGTAAACGCGATCGGCCGCTTCGAGTCCGAAGCGCCCTTCAACCAGCAGTTGTTCACGACCCTGGTTTCGACCTATGTGGGACAGGCCGCCGCCTGGGTGACCACCCAGATGGGCCAAAGCCAGGTGCTGGCCCCCTACAGCGGCTACGTGCAGCAGGTCGCAGCGCTGATCCCCGGCTGGATCAACAACTGGCTGACCCAGAACGGATACATCTCGGCCAGCGTGGTCCCCGGCCAGAGCTTTACTGTGATCTCGATTCCGAACTTCGGCCTGGACATGAGCCAGTACCGCTTCGACGTGGCCGGCATCGTGGCCAACCTGCTGAACCTGCCTTACAGCGCGGTCAACGCATTCTTCGGTTGGATCGGAGTCGGCGTGGGCAGCCCGGTCGGCGGCTATGAGGGCGTTGGCTTCACCGGCAGCGGCGTCGCTACCTACACCCCCAGCAGCGATTCCATCAAGGCGGTCGCGAGAGGTACCACCCAGGCGCGCTACATTGCGCCGATGTGCCGCCCGGCAAGCGGCTGGTGGGCCCAGTGGGGCTTCTACGGCATCAAGACCACCGAGCGCCTGGTCAGCGTAAAGGTCAACTAAACCAGCCACAGCCAACACCGAAGGGGCCCGGGAAGCCGGGCCCCTTTCTAATGGGGTCAGGCTCCGCGCAGTTGCGGTGCCTGACCCCATTAGAGAGTGCCTGGGGTTAAGCCAGCGAGCGCCAATCCAAAATCCAAAATCCAGAATCCAAAATCAGCCCGCCCCTGCGCACAAGCGTACAATTCCAGAATTCTTGAACCCCTGCCCGAACCCTCCGGACTATAGGGCTGATGCCGATGACGACGGCCGAACATGGGATCGACCTGGCAGACCTGATGCGCGAGCACCAGGCGGGCGTGTGGCGCTTCCTGCGCGCGCTCGGGGCCGAGCCCAACCTGGCCGACGACATCACGCAGGAGACGTTCCTGGCCGTGTACCGCAAACCGTTTGAGCAGCGCTCGCGTGGCCAGACCATCGCCTACCTGCGCATCGTGGCCAAGAACCTGTTTCTGAAGGCACGCAGGCGCGACGGCCGCGAACTGGCGGTAGCCGAGCTGGAACAGGTCGAGGCCGAGTGGAACGAGCTGGTAGGGGAAGAAGACGGCGCGGCCCTGGCGGCGGCACTGAAGGAGTGCCTCAAGCAGCTCGAGGACAAGCCGAAGCAGGCGCTGGACCTGCAATACCAGCAAGGCAAGCAACGCGTCGAGATTGCCGCAACGCTGGGCATGACCGACGACGGAGTAAAGACACTCTTACGAAGGACCAAGGCACGCCTTCGCAAGTGCATGGAGATCAGGGTGGGCGGCGACACCTGAAAACAGGAGCCCGGAGCGCAAGCGACGGGTAGGCGCGCGAACCCATCTCCAGGGAAACGAACAATGAAAGACCATGACCCCATCATCGAGGCGGCGCTGGAAGAAGCCCTTGGCGGCAAGACCCCGCCCGACCTCATCGCCCAGACGCTGGCCAAGGCCGGCGCCGAGGCCGCCCTCCCTAAGCAGCCCGTGGCCGGGCCCCGCCCCGCATGGCGTGCCTGGGGCCCAGGCCTGGCCGCGGCTGCCGCAATCGTACTGGTAATCGGCATCGGCGCGCTGGCTTCGTTCGCAACCATGGGCGGCGTGGAAGAACCGGCGGCAGCAGCAAGCGCCAAGCACGCCGGCAACTCGGCAGGCGCAGCCGGACTGGCTGATATCACCTTCGGATTCGAAGACAACGCTGGTGGGCAAGTAGATCGGCCCACAGGTGGCGTGCGAACGGTTTTGGAACCGCCGCCACCACCCTCGCCCATTCCGCCCTCAGAAGGCGAAACTCCACCGCCGATCGAGACTCCGGATGGCATGAAGTTCCAGGCCGACGGCTCCAACCCCTTCGTGGACACCGAGGACGACCGCCTCTCCACCTTCGGCCTTGAGCACGACACCGGCTCATACACCATCGTGCGCGGCTACCTCAACGACGGCAACCTGCCCCCCGCTGAGGCCGTGCGCGTCGAAGAATTCGTCAACTACTTCGACTACGGCTACATCAAGCCCGCCATCGACCCCTTCTCCATCACCATGGACGCCGCACCCTCCCGCTACGGCGCCGACCTGACCAACTGCTACCTGCTGCGCGTCGGTGTGCAGGCCCGCGAGATTCCGGCCGCCGATCGCAAGCCGGCCGTGCTCACCTTCGTGATCGACGTCAGCGGCAGCATGAGCGGCGAAGCGCGCCTCGGCCTGGTCCAGCGCGGCCTGAAACTGCTGGTTGAGCAGCTGCGCGAGGGCGACAAGGTCGGCATCGCCGTGTTCGGCAGCCGCGGCTACCAGTACATGGACTATAAAGACGCCTGGCAGAAGGACGAAATCCTGGCATCCATCGACAGGCTCAGCACCGAGGGCAGCACCAACGCCGAGGAAGGTTTGAAGGTCGGCTACCAGATGGCGACCGCCGCCTATAAAGAAGGCTGGACCAACCGCGTGATTCTGTGCAGCGATGGCGTGGCCAACGTCGGCGCCACCCAGGCCGAGGGCATCCTGAACACCGTGATCGAGCACCGCCGCAAGGGCATCACCCTCAGCACGCTCGGCTTCGGCATGGGCAACTACAACGACACGCTCATGGAGCAGCTCGGCGACAAGGGCGACGGCCACTATGCCTACGTGGACAGCATCGACGAGGCCAAACGTATCTTCGTGGACAACCTGACCGGCGCCCTCGAAGTAGTTGGCCGTGACGTGAAGATCCAGATCGAGTTCAACCCGGACGTGGTGAAGTCCTACCGCCTGCTGGGCTACGTCAACCGCGACATCAAGGATGAGGACTTCCGCAACGACAAGGTGGACGGCGGCGAGATCAGCGCCGGCCACGCGGCCACGGCCCTGTACGAGATCAAGCTGTACGAAGGCCACACCGGGCCGATCGGCTACGCCACCATCCGCTACAAGGAAGACGAGTTGCAGGAACCCATCGAGATCAGCCAGGAGGTCTTCACCACCCAGGTCGCAAGCAACTGGGAGTCGGCCGACAAGGGTTTGAGGCTGGCCGGCAACGTGGCGGAGTTCGCGGAGATTCTGGCCAAGGGCTTCTACGCGAAAAACGGCAACCTCGATGCGGTGCTGGAAGACCTGCGCAACCTGCAACAGGAGTTCCGTAACGACAAAGTGGACGAACTGATCGAACTGGTGAAGAAGGCAGCGGAGCTGAAAAAGTAGCGCAGCCGCCTCGGCTGCACCGGCCGTGGGCGCCCCGCCCACGGCACCCGCGGGCAAGGTGCCCGCGGGCTGTGCAGGCAAGGTGCCTGCGCTACACACCTACCCCGGAAAGGGACAGACATGAAAACGAAATCAAAACTCCCCGCGATACTCACACTGGCAGCAGTCGGCGGCCTGGTGTTCCTGGCGGCTTGCGGAAGTGCCCATTCGGAATCCGGTGGAAGTGGAAGCGGAGTTCTTGACGAAGTCGAGTTCCTTTCGGGAGGCCTAGGAACTGGCAACGACTCGGGATTCTTCTTCCAGGACATGCCGCCGAGCGGGAATGTTCGAATTGATCAGAGATATCGAGTTGAGGAAGGAGCGCCCAAACCTGACGGCGCACCCCGCGAGGGCCAGCCCTACGACGAATTCTGGGAAAAGTACGACACCAACCCGTTCATTGATTGCGAAGACGACCGCCTCTCCACCTTCGCCGTGGACGTGGACACCGGCGCCTACACCAAGTGCCGCGGCTACCTGAACAACGGCCAGCTTCCGCCCCAGGGCTTCGCGCGCGTGGAAGAATTCGTCAACTACTTCGACTACGGCTACGAAGCGCCCTACGAGGACACCTTCGCCATCACCATGGACGCCGCACCTTCACGCTACGGCGCCGACCTTAAGAACGCGTACCTGCTGCGCGTCGGCATGCAGGCCAAACGCATTGACCCCGATCAACGCAAGCCGGCCGTGCTCACCTTCGTGATCGACGTCAGCGGCAGCATGGAAATCGACGGCCGCCTCAACCACGTGAAGGCCGCACTCAAGATGCTGGTCAAGCAGCTGCGCCGCGATGACTACGTGGGCATCGCGGTCTACGGCAGCAACGGCCGCAAGGTGCTGGGCCACACCAACGACGCCGAAGAGATCGTCAGCGCGCTGAATCGACTCAACCCGGACGGCAGCACCAACGCCGAGGAAGGCATCCGCATCGGCTACGACATGGCCGAGGAAGCTTTCCGCGAGGGCAGCATCAACCGCGTGATCCTTTGTTCAGACGGCGTCGCCAACGTGGGCGAGACGGGGCCGGAGGGCATCCTGAAACTGGTGGAGCAGCAGCGCCGCAAGGGCATCCAGCTCAGCACCATCGGCTTCGGCATGAACAACTACAACGACCACCTGATGGAACAGCTCGGTGACAAGGGCGACGGCCACTACGCCTACGTGGACACGCTGGATGAGGCCAAGCGCGTGTTCGTGGACAACTTGACGGGCACATTGCAGGTGGTGGCGCGCGACACCAAGGTGCAGGTGGAATTCAACCCGCAGGTGGTGAAGTCCTGGCGCCTGCTGGGCTACGAGAACCGCGACGTGAAGGATGAAGACTTCCGCAACGACGCCGTGGACGGCGGCGAAGTCGGCAGCGGCCATAGCGTGACGGCCCTGTTCGAGATCAAGCTGTATGAGAACGCCAACGGGCCGGTAGGTACGGCGACCATCCGCTACAAGCACGACGAGCGCGACGAGTTTTTCGAAATCAACCGCGAGCTGAGCACGGGCGAAATCGCCAGCAGTTGGGCCGAAGCGCCCAAGGGCCTGCGCCTGGCCGGCAACGTGGCCGAGTTCGGCGAAATGCTGCGCAAGAGCTACTGGGCCAAGGGCGCCAGCTACGATGCTGTGCTTGAAGATGTCAAAAAGCTGATAGCGGAGACAGACGAAACCGAAGTGCTGGATTTAGCCACCCTCATCACCAAGGCCCGCGACCTCGATAAAAAGAGCAACCCCCAACAAGCCACAGCCGGCGGCGAGTAACGGAGCGCAGCCGCCCCCGTACCGCAAACGCCTCGCCTGCACAGGAGCGCAGGGTTTGCGAAGCAAACGTACCTGGATGTCGCATTGCGACATCCAGGGGGCCTGCAACAGCCCGGGGCATCATGCCCCCGGCTCGTAGTCTAGGTGCAGATACGGAAGCCGTGGTCGAGACGACCACGGCGAATGCAGGCGGGACGCCTGCGCTCCCGCTACGGCTTGCGATAGACGTTCAAACCGATCTTGTAGCCGTCTTTGTACTCGATGGTCTGGTTGCCTTCGCTGCTGGCAATAATGATGGTCTTGCCCGAAGACGACGGCCCGAACTCCTTGGTCAGGTCCACCGTGATCGTAAGTTTGTCGCCTTCCACTTTCATATCTACGTTTTTCATGTGCGTCCCCTTGTCGCTCTAACAGGCAACCGTGCTGATGGCCGGGAGTCAACCCGTCGCTGGCGCTCCGGGCTCCTGTTCTCTCTTATGTTGCCTTCGCAATCGCATCCAGCGCTTCCGGGTTGGCTACGCTGCTCAGGTCGCCCATGTTTTCTTCACCCAGGTACTTCTTCTGGATCAGGCGCCTCAGGATTTTGGCTGACCTTGTCTTGGGCAGGTCTTCCGCGAACAGCACGGCCTTGGGGCGGTCTACTTTGCCCAGCGCGTTCACTACTGTCTGCACCAGCTCAGTGCGCAGCTCTTCGCTTGGCTTGAACTGCTTGTGCAGCACCACGAAACACACCACCTCCGTGCCCTTCAGCTCGTCGGGCACGCCGATCGCCGCGGCCTCGCTTACCGCGTCGTGGTCGATCAGCGCGCTTTCGATCTCGCCGGGGCCCACCCGGCGGCCGGCGATTTTCATGGTGTCGTCGGCGCGGCCGAACAGGAACCAGTCGCCGTCCTTGTCCACCTTGGCCCAGTCGCCGTGGTTCCAGACGTTGGGGAATTTGCTCCAGTAGGTCTCGATGTACTTCTGCTCGTTCTTCCACAGGCCGCGGGTCATGCTGGGTGCCGGCTTCTTGCAGACCAGGTAGCCGACTTCGTCCACCACGCTGTTGCCCTCTTCATTGAAGACGTCGATGTCCATGCCCAAACCCGGGCTTTGCAAGGTGCAGGCCTTCAGCGGCATGATCGGCAGCGGCGCCAAAAAGCAGCCCACGATGTCCGTGCCGCCGCTGATGTTGATGATCGGCAGGCGGCCCTTGCCGACCTTGTTGTGGTACCACATGTAGCTTTCCGGGTCCCAGGGCTCGCCGGTGCTGCCAAGCACGCGCAGGGATTTCATCTCGTGCTTGTCCACCCACTCGTCGCCGGCGCGCATCAGCATGCGGATCGCGGTGGGGGAAATGCCGAGGTGCGTGGCCCTGTGCTGCTCGATGCTTTTCCAGAGCCGGTCGGGCTCCGGGTAGTTCGGCGCGCCCTCGAACACGATCAGCGTCACGCCGTGCATGAAGCAGCCGATGATCTCCCAGGGGCCCATCATCCAGCCGATGTCGCTGAACCACCAGAAACGGTCGCCGTCCTTCACGTCGAAGTTATAGAGCAGCTCTTTCCCCATCTGCGCCAGGCAGCCCGCGTGGGTGTGCACCGTGCCCTTGGGCTTGCCGGTTGTGCCGCTGGTGTACAGCATCAGCGCGGGCGTCAGGCTCGGTACCGGCAGGGTGGCGCAGGCGTCGTCCTGGGCGTCCACCAGCTCGTTCCAGAACACGTCACGGCCGTCCGTCATAGGGCAATCAAGCCTCTCGCCGATGCGCCGGTAGACGATCACTTTCTGGATGCACTCCAGGCCTTCCACCGCCTTGTCGGCCTGCTGCTTGATGCTGAAGGGCTCGCCGCGGCGCATGCTGCCGTCGGCCGTGAACAGGACCTTGACCTCGGCGTCTTCCAGGCGCTCGCGCAGGGCTGGCGGCGCGTAGCCGCTGAACACCGGTATGAAGATCGCGCCGATCTTCTGCGTGGCCAGCATCGCGAACACAACCTCGGCCACCATGGGCATGTAGCAGGCCACGGTGTCGCCCTTCTCGACGCCGCAGGATTTCAGGGCGTTGGCGACGCGGTTCACCTGCACGGCCAGCTCGGTGAAGGAGAACTGGCGGACGTTGCCGTCTTCAGTCTCGGCGATCAGTGCGAGCTGGTTCGCACGAGAGAGGGGGTCAGGCACCGTTTCGCCCGTGCCGGACGAAACGGAGCCAGACCCCAGGTGGCGGTCCACGCAGTTCAGCGCGATGTTGGTTTCACCGCCAATGAACCAGTCGGCCCAGGCGTTGCCGCGGCTGGTGTCGAGGGTGGTCTCGTACTCGCGGTACCAGGCGAACTCCATGTCGCGCAACGCGGCTTCCCAGAAGCCGGCGGGCTCGTGCTGGCTGCGGCGCACGAACTCGCGCGCCTGGTGATAGACCTGGCCCGGGTGGCGTGGGTCAACCTCGAAGTTCAGGCGCCGCATCAGCCGCGTGATGTTTGCGTTCTCGATCGTTTCCGCGTCGGGCGTCCACACGTATTCGCTCATGGCAGCATCTCCCGGCCGCATTGTGCCAAGCGGTGCGACGGATGGAACACGCGCCCGTTGCCCATGAATCCCTACCCGCCAATCGAAAAGCTGCGTAGACTGTCGGGCAAAGGGGGGGGCGACCATGGCGGGCTATCAACCTTATGGGCAGCAGCCGATGTACGCGCCGCCGCCGCAGCGCGTGACCAAGATGCTGAAAACCTTCGGCATCACCTACCTGGCGGCGCGTGGGCTGATCCTGATCGGGCTCATGCTGCTGATGTTGTTCGCGGCCAGTGTCGTAACCCAGAGCCAGTTGGGCGGCGACGTCGGCTCGATTGTCGCGCTGGTGGTAGTGTTTTTTCTGGTGTGGCTGGGCTACTGCGTGGCGGGCGGTGTGCTGGCCATCAAGGGCTACATCGCCGGCGCATTCATGGGATTGGTGGATGGTGTGCTGCTGTCACTGCTGGGGCTGGTCAGCCTGTTCACGGGCCAGGCGGCGGGAGGATTCTGCTGGCTGGTGCCTTCGGCGGCCATCGTGGTGCTCGGCATCCTGGCGTTGAAGGAACGCTACGGAGCGCAGCCGGCCGGGCAGCCCGGTTACGGCGCGCCCGCTTACGGGGCTCATGCCTATGCGGCCGCCCAGCCCGCGGGCTATGGTAACCCGGGCGGGCACTACGCGGCACCGCAGGGTTACGCCGCTCCGCAGCCGGCGCGCGAACAGCCGCCGGGGGCGATGCAGGGCGTCACTAGCGCTGTGGTGCCTTCCCCGAAGATGGCAGCGCTGTCGATTCTGGCACTGGCGGCTTCAGTGGACCCGGACAGCGCTCAGGAGGCTTTGGTACGCGCGCGCAACGTAGCGGCAAAGCTGCTCGGTCCGGCCGCACAGACACGCATTCAGCGGCAACTGGCACAGCCGACGGCGGTGATGGATGTGGAGTCAGACCTGATCCAGCATACCGGGATTTTGCTGCAGCAACCGAACCCGGCCATGAGTGCCAACGTGGTAAAGGCTGTCGAATACGTGCTGAAAGGCCCGCAAGGGATCGAGCCCCTGGGCGAGCAGTTTCTGAACACGCTGAAGCAGCAACTGGGTGTGAGCTAAATCCGCCGTCTGCGCGACGCGCACAGGACGAGTAAAAGCAGCAACGGGGCGGCGAATGCGGCGCCGTGGTCGGCCGCGCACCCGCCGCCACCCGCACCACCGCCGCTGTTGCCCAGCGCGTCCGAGTACGTGAGCTGGAAGCTGATCTGCACCTGGTGGCTGGTTCCGTCGTTGCCCGTGACCGTGATGGTGGCCGCCTGGGCGCCCTTGCTAAGCCCCGCCACGCTGCCGACTGTGGCGGTGATGGTGCCGCTCGCGCTTGCCGCCAGTGTGTTGCCGCCGCTGCCGTTGTCGAAGCTGACGCTCAGCCATGGCTGGTCAGCGCTTACGCTGACCGTCAGCGTGCCGCTGCCGCCGTAGGTGAGCTGGCGGGTGCTGACGCCCGGCAGGCTGCTGTCGGTCACGGTCATCGCCCAGGTTGACGTGTCAATGGTAAGCGCCGGGTCGCTCACGCTGATGCTGACGTCGGCCGTGTCCGTGTCGGCGCCGTCGTCCACGGTGAGGCGGAACAGGTAGCTGCCCACTGTGCCCGGAGTGATCGAGGCCGAGGCGGAGCCCGCGCCGCTGATATTCACGCTGGGCCCGCTGATTTGCGTCCATGCGTAAATCAACGCATTCGGCCCGCTGTCCGGGTCGCTGCTGCCGGTACCGTCGAGTGTCAGCGTGTTGCCGACGTTCGGTGTGCCGCTGTAGATGGCGGCCGCGACCGGCGGCTGGTTTGCGGGCGTGCCGCCCCGCTCACTGGCGCCGATGTCCGGGCTGCCGCCACGGGCGTTCCCGTCGAAGTCGTCCGTCACGCTCGCGTGCGCGTTGGCCGCGTCCACCACGCTGGCGGGAGCGCTTGCCGACAGGCGCAAGTTGCCGGCAGCCGCGTTGACGAACCAGCCCGACTGCGCGCTGGTCACGTTGTTGGCGACCGTGTTGCCGCCGGTGCCGCTGCCGCGGTCGGTGATAGCGCCGTCGCACAAATTGTTACGAATCTCGGCGCCGGTGGTGCCGAAGCGGTACTCGATGGCGTTGGCGTAGCTGCCGTTCTGGATGACTGTGTTGTTCAGCACCTTGGTGTTCGGCGAGTCCCAGATCATGATGCCGGCATCCGGCGAATCCACGCCCTGAGGCGTGCCGGCTGCGCGGTAAATGAAATTGTTGCGCACGATGCCGCCGCTGTGGTCGTCGGGTGTGCGGTCGATCAGGCCCAGCGCGATGGCCTGCTCGCAGTTGATGAATGTATTGCCCTCGATGATGGTGTTGCTGCTGCCGTTCCACATCAGGATGCAGGGGCCGTAGCCGCCGATCACGTTGATGCGCAGGAAATGGTTGTGGCGGATGATCCAGCCGTCGCCGCCATGGACGTCAACGCCGTTGGTGTAGCCCGTGCCCTGGTTGGTGTACTCGAACCAGCAGTACTCGACGATGCCGTAATCGCTGCCGGTGCCGGGGCTGCCGCCGCTGCTGCCCTTGATGAACTGCTCGCCGGCGTCGATCAGCTTCAGGTTGTAGAAATGCACGTTGCTGCTGTCGGTCGTGACCTGCACGGGGTGATAGAAGACTTCGCGAATGGTCAGGTCGGCGATCAGCATGCCGTTGACCTTGCCGACCCACATGCCGTGGGGGATGGCGCTGCTGGTCATGCCCGCGCCCTTCAGCACCACGTCGTCGGGATTGCCAGTCGCGCCGCGGATGCCGATGTTGGTGACCGTGCTTGCGGGATTGAACCACAGGCTGTTGCTCAGGGTGTATGTCCCCGCCGCCAGCACGATCAGCTGGTTGCTGGCGATGGCGCCCACGGCCGCCTGCAGCTGCGCGTCGGTGCTGACGTTGATGACGGTGACGCCCGAGGGGTTGGGCAGCGCGGGCGCGGGCGTCCAGTCCTTCGCGGCCAGTGGCAGGCAAAGCATCGCCAGCAACAGCAGTGCTGTCGTTTTCATGATTGGCTCCGTTGGTTACTCGCCGTATCTCGGTTCGCGCACCAGCTCGACCCAGTCCACTTCGAGCTGCGCGTCATCTTGACCTGTCAATGCCAGTGTGAAGCTGCTCAGCACCGTGCCCGGGGGCGGCGCGTCCTTGTGCGACACGCGATCGCGCAGGTCGCTGAGCTTGATCTCGAGCACGTGCCACTCGCCGGCCTTAGCGGGCTCGAGGTCGATGCCGAAGTTGTCGTTCCGCGCCGGGCAGAACATCTGCAGGATCAGCTTCTGCGCGCCGCTGGCGCGGTAGCGCACCCGCACGCTCTCACCGCGCAGTGTCGCGTGGTCGCCATCGAACCGGAATGCGACGGCCGCGTCACGGCCGCTGTCGGATGCAACGTGGCCAGCCTTGCCGCCACCAAGCTGTTCTGCCGTTCGTTCTTCAAGGCGACCGGAGATCATGTTGCCCGATGGCTCGGTATCGAACTCCTCGATGCCGAGATGGCGAGTAGGTGCGGCGCCAACCATCGGATGGAACCAGTCTCGCCGGCTCGCCTCTTTGATTCGTGAGAGTCCCCGGTTGGTCAATGTAGCGAGATGACCTTCGGGGATGATGGTTCCGTCCGCTGAGACTTCTCCTTCGACACAAAAGATGTCTAGTTTCGACTTCGTAGACTCGATAACCGCAGCGCCCTCTCCGATGAGGAGTTCGAAATCACCTCGAGTCACGCGCAACGTGGAGTTTGTGTGCTGATTGTCGACATAAATGTCACGCTCAATGAGTTCGAGGTGCATTCCGCTTGCGTCAATCTGTAGGCTGACTTCACCAGCGACATAAACCTGGCAACCGGTGGTTAGGGCGACTTCCTGACCGCCGAGTTTGAGTTGTGTGCCTTCCATAACCCAGAAGACGTTGCGCTCCTCGTCCAACTTCACACCACGGGCTTCGGGCGTGTTCGCGCCTTTCCAATCTTCGGTGTCCGCGGTCCTTACCAAGTGACTCACTGCAAAACCAAAGTCTCCCCCATGGCTTCCCTCTGCGCTGAAGGAGGCAACAGCGACCAGCTTCGCCTCAGGTTTAACTTCGGACTTGTCATCCGGCTTGGGTTGCTCGACGGTCTCCTTTGGCTGCTCCGGCTCTGGCGCCGGCTTCGTTTCTGGATCCGGTTGTTCGACTACGTCTTCGGGTTGCCTCGGTTCAGACTCGGGCTTGGGTTGCTCAACGATATCGTCCGGGTGCTCTGGCTCCGGTGTGCCTTCGCGCGGCTCCGGCTCGACCTGGGGTTGCAGGTCCGGCTCGGGCCGCTTCTCCGGTTCGTGCTCCGTTGATTCCTCGGAGCTCGATCGCTTGGGTGTCCGGCCGGGAGCTTCAGGCTGCACGCCCTTGGGTTGCTCGGCGGTGTCGGGTCGGCCGGCGGGTTTGTCGGCTGGGCCTTTCCAGACCACGAACGCCAGCAGGGCCAGCCCAAACAGCAGCACGGCCGACACCACGATTCCCGCGCCCTGCCAGTTGCGCCTAGGCAGCGCCGCGGTCATGCGACGGCCGGCGGGCGGGCGTACGCTGCGAGGCACGGAATGCGCCCCGGAAATCGGCGTCACGGCGTCGTCGATCGCGCCGCGCTCGGCCGCGGCCAGGATACGCTTGGACAGGTCGGGTGGCGTCACGCGGCCGGCTGCTTCCTCTATATTGAGGTCTTCCAGGCGCTGGCGTTCGGGGTTGTTGGTTTCTTCGCTCATGTTTGTTCGCGGGCGATGCAAGCATCGCCCCTACTTCAGCTTCCGTTCCACGCACTCGCGCAGGCTGTCCTTCACGCGGCGCAGCAGCGTCTTCACGCCCTCTTCCGTCATCTGCATCAGTGTGGCCGCGGCCGCGCGTGAGTGGCCCTGCACGTAGTACACGTCCACCACCTGTCTTGCTTTGCCCTGCAATCCCTGCATGCAGTCCGTGAGTGCTGCGATGTGGCCTTCACCGCTGTCGTCGCGTGCGAAGGCGGCAAACTCGCGCTCGGCCGCGTCCAGGTTCACCTCCGGCCTGCGGCCCTTGGCGCGCAGGTGCATCAGGAACTTGTTCTTCGCCACCTGGCGCAGGTAGGCCGCCGTGGCGCGCTGGTCGTAATCGTCGAAGGGCTGCTTCCACACGGCCAGGAAGGTCTCCTGCGTCAGGTCGTCGGCCTCGGCGTTTGCGGCGCCCAAGTAGCGCAGATAGCGCCACACGCCGCGCTGGTGCGCGCGCACGAGCCTCTCAAGCTCCAGCCGGCGGTCGATGGCCATCAACATCAGCCTAGTAGTGCCAGCCGCGGGAAAAATGGGGTCAGGAATATTTCGGCTTGCGCAGGGCAACGCACAGCAACGCCAGCAATGCACAGCAGGCCAGCCAGTTGAACCCCGGCGCGCCGCTGCTGCAGCCGCCTCCGCCGTCGTCCTTGTTGTCCTTGGGCGGGGAGGGCGGGGCGGGGCCGACGTCGAATGCGCCGGAAGTGGCCGGGCTGAGGCTGCCCAGCTGGTGCGTGAACGTTAGCGTGTAGCCGGTGCCCTCCAGGTTGATCGACAGGTTGCCGAAGGTGGCGTAGCCGTTCACGCAGGTGGCCGTAAGGGTGCCGCCCAGCACGGCGCCCGGCGTGCCGGTCGCGGGCGTGATGGAGGCGACGATCACCGTGGAGTTGTCGGAGGTGTTGACTGCCCCGTTGTTGTCCTGCACCGAAACCACCGGCTGGGTGCCGAACGCCAACGTGGCACTGGCATTGGCCGGGTCGCGAAACACGCCCAGCTTGGTCGGCGTCACGGGGGGCGATGATCCGTCCACTGTGATGTTGTACGGATTCTCGTTGGCGTCGTCGTTCTCGATCCAGATCGTGAAAGTCCAGGAACCGCTGCCCGCCGGCACAAAGGCAACGGTGAATGTGGTGCTGCCGCTGGTTGCCGCCACCGGTGTAACGGGCGGCGTCTGCAGTGTGCAGCTCACGTTGTTCTGTGCGGGGAAGTCCACCAGCGGTGTGCCGGTCAGGTTCAGCGCGGCCGGGCCGGTGTTGTAGATGGTCAGGTTCATGGTGGCGACCAGGCCCGCGGTGTAGCTGCCAAGGGTGATGGTCGCTCCGTCGGCCACGGGTGTTGCCAGATGCTCGATCGAGATCTCCGGCAGCGGCGTGGCTGAGCCTCCGCAATTGACCGTGTAGGGGAACTCATCGAAGTCGTTGTTCTCGATGCGGAAGGTGAATGCGAAGGCAGTCGGATTTACGGGATCCACCGCGATCACGAAGTTGCTGCTGCTGCTGACGCCGATGCTGGCGCTTGGCTGGGTGGTGACAGTTGCCGTGCAATTGTTCATGAAGGTGATTTCGACCAACGGGCTGCCAGTCAGGGAAAGCGTGCCCGTGCCGGTGTTCCAGACCGTGAACGTGAGATTGCCGCCGGATGTCGGCACATAGCCCACGTCGTGGACTGCCGTCGTGCTGCTCGGAATCGAGACGCTGGCCTGCCGCACGTCGATCTCCGCGCCACTGTCAATGCGGATCGTGTGTGTGTTGCTCACCACCGCACCGAATGGCGCGCTGACTGCGCCCGCTGAGACGGTCACGTCTACATCAGTCGCCTCGAACACAAAGGTGTTGCCCGGCACCGCGGCCCCGTCCACGTCCACAACAGCCAGATAGTCGCGCCCGTTGTAAAATCCATCCTGGATCGGCTCATTCAAGCCGCTAAACGTCACCTTGCCGGCCGTGGTGACGGTTGCCGTACCCAGCAGGCTGTCTCCCCCGTTGACGGTGCGGCTGCGGTCGGCGTCGTAGTAGAGGTCCACGGCCGTCCAGTCCGCGCTGGTGGCGGTCCCGGACAGTTTCACCTTGAGCTGGGTCATGTTTGAAGCCGCGGAGCCGGTGTTCTTGTACAGGCGCATCACCAGTACTTCGTGATTCGGCGTGCCCGGTTGTACGGGCGCTGCGGCCGGCTGCGGCAGTCCGACGAGCTCGACTGTCTGGGAGGAAAGTGCCGGTGCGGCCAGCACGAACAACAAGAATACGATATGTTTCATGGCGACGCTCACTCCGACAGGCACGGTCGGCGTCGCCGGCCTGCGTGTCCAGGAATCAAGTGAGACCGCCCCCAAGCGCGCTAGTCTGGCACACCGGGCTTGAAAACGAAAGTGACCAGCCCGGTTTCGCGCTCTACTTCGATGCGCACTTCCTCGCGGAACAGGTTGCCGCGTGCAACCTGATTCAAGTCATCGATGCTGCGCACTGCCTCATCGTTCACTGTGAGGATCACGTCGCCGGCCTGCAGGCCATGCGCAGAGAAGAAGCTGTCCGCCCGCAGATTCTTGATCTGGAGGCCGTAGATCATGCGGGTGTCGCGTTCGATGGCCAGCGCCAGCACCATCTCGGCCTCGAACTTGTCCGACATGTCCCGTACCAGGCGCAGGTACTCGGATCGTTCGAGAGGCACCGGCCGGATGTCCGGCAGGTCGAGGTCTTCCAGTCCCCTCACTTCATCCGGATCCTGATGGGTATCGCCGATCAACGAGCTGCCTTTTTTCGGCTCGGGGGCCGGGATGTCTTGGCGCGGGTCTTGCGGCGCGCGCTCAACGCCCGAGGGCAGATTGGGAATCGTGCCGGTGTCCCGGGGCGGGATTAACTGTGTGCCCGCGGGTGCTTTGTCCCAGATCTCTGTGGGGTCGGCGCCGTTGATCGCAAACACCTTCTGCTCGCCGTCTGCCTCAAGCACCACGGAACTGCCGGTAATCTCCACCACACGGATTTTGCCGCCCGCGAAGCTTTCATTGATGTGGAACACGCCAAGCTGCGGCGGTTTGCCTGGCACCGTGATGGTTACCGTTCGCGCTCGCGGCGCGCTGCTGTAGGACAGGCGGGTGATCTCGAACAGGAAGCCGCCGAACTCGACCACGTCAAGCTTGCGCCCGGTGGGGGTCATCAGCATCTGTGGGTCGAGATCGCTGGCGGAAACCGTGGGTGCTTCCTGCGCGTCAGGGCCGCCTTTGGTCTTGACGTAAGGCAGAGCCATCACGATTGCCAGCGCCAGCACGGCCAGGATCAGCGCAACCAACAGCACCGGCACCAGCGGCCCGCGCGGGGCCTGCTGGATGATGACTTTCGGTTCGGGCGCCGCGGGACGCAGGTCGCTGTCGTCAATGAAAGCCAAAGGCCACCTCCGGGAAGCTGTATAGCGTGTAACGCCTTTGTTCTCAATTCGATGGAAAAAAGAGGGCTGGGGTGCCTCCAACTACTGCCCTGTTCGCTGTCGTACCACCAGCCACACCAGCAGCGGTGCGCCTATGGCGCTGGTGACCACGCCCACCGGCAACTCGCGGCCGACGACGATCAGCCTGGCGAGGGTGTCGCAGGCGGCCAGGAAGCCGGCGCCCAGCACCACCGACATCGGCAGCATCACCCGGCGGCTGGCGCCCACGCCCATGCGCACCATGTGCGGCACGATCAGGCCGATGAACGCGATCGGCCCGCACCAGGCCACGCAAGCGCCCACGCCCAGGGCTCCGACGCCCAGCACCAGCGAGCGCAGCCACGGCACGTTCACACCCTGGCTGTGGGCGCGCTCTTCGCCGCCCAGCAGTGTCTGCAGCGCGCGAGTCTGCGACAGCAGCACAACCCAGCAGATCGCCACGAAGGGCAGCAGCATCACCACGCCGCGGTAACCCACCTGCGGCAGGTGGCCGAGCGTCCACTGGATCGCCGCGTACAACTGCACCTGGTCGGCGCTGAACTGAAGGCCGGTAGAAATCGCCGCCGCCGCCAGGGAAATCGCGATGCCCGCCAGCAATATGTCGTTCACCCGCGCCTTGCCGCGCGCGGCAATGGCCGCGATGGCCAGGCTGACCAGCAGCGCGCCGACAAACGCCAGCGCCGCGATCATCGGCAAGCCGTTGCCCAGGCTGATCCCCAGCGCCGGTGCGGCCACCACAGCGACCAATGCCCCCAGCGTCGCGCCGGCCGTTGTGCCCACCGTGCTGGGTGCCGCCAGCGGGTTGGCGAAAATGGTCTGGTAGCAAGCACCCACCAGGGACAGCGTGCCGCCCACCAGCACGGCCATCAGCACGCGCGGGATGCGCAGGTTCTCCAGGATGAAGCGGCCGGTGTCGCCCTCCAGCGAGCGGCCCAGCCACGGCGAACCGGCGACCACGGCGGCGCTCAGCAGACAGAGCAGCAGCACGCGGGTTTTCATGCCGGCCTCCCGGACGGCACCAGCAGCCGGTCCGCGCCGGCCTGCACGATTTCGATGCCCACGTTGAACAGGTCGCCCACGTGGCCCGCCAGCTCAGGCGCGCCATACTCGCATTCGAAGCGCACGCGCCCCTCTGCCATTCCCACCACCCGCACGGCCGATTCATCGACGAAACGCAGCATGTTCACGTCGTGGGTGATGCACAGCACGCCGCGCCCTTCGCGCCACAAGCGGGCGATCAGGCGATACAGCTCGATCTGCTGGGCCGGGTCGAGGTGATTGGCCGGCTCATCCAGCAGCAGCAGCGGGGTCTCCTGCGCGATCATCCCGGCCACGGCCACCCGTTGCGCCTCGCCGCCGCTGAGCTCATTCACGTGGCGTGCCGCGAACTGAGCGGCGCCCGCGGCCTCCAGCGCTTTTTTCGCGCCGGCTTCCGCGGCGTGGTGCGTCTCGTGAAAGCGAAAGCGCGCGGCCGTCACCTGCTCCAGCACCGTGATCGGCTCCGCGGCCGTGGACTGCTGCGGCAGCCAGGCCAGCTTCGCCGCGCGTTCGCGGCCGGGCATCTCGCGCACCGGGCGGCCGTCGAGCAGCACGCTGCCCTCGGCGGGCAGCAGGCCCAGCGCCGCGCGCAGCAGCGTGGTTTTGCCTGCGCCGTTGGGGCCGAGCAGCGCCACGAACTCGCCCTGTTGCAGGCGCAGCGAGACATCCTGCAGCAGCGCCTTGCCGCGCGCGCGCACCGAGACGTTGGCGAGCTCCAGGCTGGTCATGGTTTCAGCCGCTCGATCTCGGCCTGTAACTCATCAATCGCGCGCAGCAGCCGCCGCCCCGCGCCATAGAAGTGCTTGCCGTGCAGCACACCCACCCGCCCGTTCTTCACGGCTGTCAGCGGGGCGAGACTTTGCCAGTCGTGCAGGATCTGCGCGCGCTGGTTGGCAGGCAGCTCGTCGTTCAGGTCGATCACGATGATGACGTCCGGGTCCAGCGCGATCACGCGTTCGGCGCTGATCACCGGCACGCCGGTTTCGTCGTAATCCACGGCGTTGCGCCCGCCCGCGGCCTCCAGCATGCGGCCGTGGATGGAGTTGCGCCGGAAGAAGGTGATGGGCTCAAGCTTGCCGGGGCTGGGCGTCATCACCAGCAGCACGCGCGGGGCATTTTCGGGCGCGCGGCGGCTCAGGGCCGCGGCCAGGTCATCCGCCAGCTTGTTTGCTTCCTCTACATGGCCCGTGAGTTCGCCCAGCTTGCGGGTGCTGGCGACGATGTCCTCGGCCGTGAGCCAGGGCAGAAAGGCGGCGTTGCCCAGGTGCGCGATTTCGTCGCGCGGCGTGCCCTTGGATTCGTCGGCGATGATCAGCCCCGGTCCCAGCCGCACGATTGCCTCCGCGCCGGGCGTCAGCGCCGTGCCGCAGGTGGGCAGCGCCAGCGCCGGGGGCGGGAAGTCGCAGTAGTCGCTGCGGCCGACCACCAGCTCGCCGGCGCCGATTTCAAACAGCGTCTCGGTGATCGGCGGCGACAGCGAAACCACCGTCTGCGCCGCCTGCGGAGGCGCGGCGGCATCGTCGCGCAACACCAGCGACAGGCCGAACGCGGCCGCGACGGCAACGCCGGCAACCAGCAGCACGATCAACAGTGGGTGATTCTTCACGCGCGCGCAGGAAGACGCGTGCACGGGGGCGCGCGCCCTCCGGCCTCCCTCGAGCCATCCGGACAATCCAGCATCACCGCGAGGTCTGGCTTTACAGTGGCGGGGCCGCCGGGGATTCTCACCCCTGTTCCCGCGGTGAAGGGTGCAATCTAACCAGCAGGCGCGCGCTTGGGTAGACTGGCGCCATGGCTGAGCTGCAACATTATCAGGAAGCCGAGCGCGCCTACTGCCCCGGCTGCGGCGCGTCGCTCGAGCTGCAGGCCGAGCAGGCGATCATGACCTGCCGCTACTGCGGCACCGACAGCAAGGTGGTGCGCCGCCTGCGCCGCCTCGAGCCCGAGCTGCCCGACGGCCCGCCGGCCAAGCCGCCCGTGGACCCCAGCAAAGATTACGAGAAGTGGGGCTGCGAGGCGCTGGTTTGGGGCATCCTCAACGGCAGCGACGTGGCCGAGCAGATCAAGATGGCGCAAGCCCTCAACTGCTGGCCCTGCGCGCACAACAAGGTCATGCCCGGCCTGTTGCCGCAGTTCGTGGCCTACATGCTGACCGCGCCGCGCGAGCTGGACAAAGCCATGAGCCAGATCGTCCACAAGCTGATCTGCAGCGACGACCTGAAGGTGCGCAACACCGTGATCCGCGTAGGCCAGAAGTTCGGCTTCGCGCACCCCGGCAGCTTCGGCCTGCTGGACGCCCTGTCCGGCGGCGACGCCGGCACCGTAAAGCTGCTGCTCGAGATCGCCGAGTGGGCACAAGACCACGGCCATGCCGACTACTGCCACCAGGCCCTGATGGCCGTGCAGACCGCCATCGGCCGCGAGCGCAACTACCGCCACGTCTGCAACGAAATCCTGCTGCACCGCCTGCCCTACACCACGGGCCAGGTGCGCGAATGGATTCTGAAACACACGCGACTGGAGTTCGACGTCGGTTACCGCCAGCACCGTCCCTGGGTGCTCGAGCTGCTCGACGACATGGCCACCGAACAGCCGGACCTGGTCGAGCCGCTCAACGCGTGCCTGCGCGTCTGCCGCGGCGCCGAGAGCCCCGAGGAATTCCACGGCCGCGTGCACGCCGTCGGCCGGCTGCGGAACCGCGCCGCAAAGCTGGCCGCGCTGAACACCATGGGCCACCCGCACCACGACATGAAGCCGGAAGAGGCGGGAACGGTACTGGCGCAGCTGAAACCCCTGCTGGATGACCAGGAGTTCGCCGAGCCGGTGGCAAAGATACTGAAGGATCTGCTGTGGCTCGGCGACGGCGTGCCGCCCGCGCTGCAGGCCCTGTGGGACGAACGCGGCGAGCAGTTGCCGCGCGTGTTTGTGCAGGGTTACAAGTCGCGCGCCGGCATACGCTGAGTGAACGCACGCGCGTTCCGTCCGTTGATACTGGAACCTCCGTCCCCCAGCCGGGAGTCCCTTGAAGCGCCTGCCACACACGCCGTCATGGCTTCCCATGAGCCTGCACCTTGCCCACGGCCTGATTGCCGGCGGCGTGGGCTACATGCTCGGCTATGCGGCCGTGATCTATATGCATTCCGAGCCCGGCAGCGTGCGGGCGGGCATCGCCGTGGTGGCCGCGTTCGCCCTTGCGATCTTCGAGCTGGCGTTCTTCGCCTACCTGATCGTGCGCCGCCGCCGCATGCGCCGCATGTGGGCTGAGGCGGCCAAGTTGATCAAGGCCGAGAAGTGGGACGCCGCGCGCCTGACGCTGCTGGAGCTGCTGCGTTATCCCGAATATCGCCTTGCGCCGCAGCCGGTGCTGTTTGCGCTGGGTTCGTGCGCCGAGGGCATGGGGGACGAACGCGGAGCCATGGTGCTGTATCGGCGCTGCGGCGAGTTCCCGGCCGCGCTGCGCGCCATGGGCCTGCTGCAGCTCGAACGCGGCCTGAACGACAGCGCGGCTGAGGCGCTGCGCAAGCTGGTGGCGCGTCGGCCGGAGGACACGT
This sequence comes from Planctomycetota bacterium, assembly GCA_020638635.1. Classification (GTDB taxonomy): domain Bacteria; phylum Planctomycetota; class UBA8742; order UBA2392; family UBA2392; genus JACKID01. Next base: position 15 of record JACKIE010000006.1, on the reverse strand, counting down.
TCTCGGTGGTGCTGC
>JACKIE010000005.1 GCA_020638635.1 Planctomycetota bacterium | reverse complement strand
GGTCTTGCCCTCGTCGCTCACGGTCAGCTTCTTGCGACCCTTGCGGCGGCGGCGGGCCAGTACCTGACGGCCGTCGGCGGTTTCCATGCGCGCGCGGAAACCGTGGGTACGGTTGCGCTTGAGGTTGGACCTGCGGACTTTGCGTTTCATGGCTGTACCTGTTCCCTGTAAAGCGGGGCAGAAAAGTAGTGGGGCAGCCAATGGGTGTCAAGGCCCCGTCTTGTGCAACTTTCGGGCGTTCCATAGCATGGCCCGGCCATGAGCGAAGACGCGAAAACAGCCGAAACTCAGCTCGACCCGGAATTCCTGGCCATGCTGGTCTGTCCAGAAAGCCACAAGCCCCTTGTGCTCAAGGGCAACCGCCTGCTGTGCAAGGAGTCGCGCAAGGCCTACCGCATCGAAGACGGCATACCCATCCTGCTGATCGACGAAGCCGAGCGAATTACAGACGCCGAGCTGGCGGAACTGTAATCGCATCGCCGCCCTCGGCAACCTCGTTGTAACCATCCACCAACACCGCTAAACACGGGCCCATTGGTCGCATGCGTCCCATGCGTCCCGTGTAGTCGAGGAAACCATGACAGAAGAAGCCAAGGCCGCCAAAGAGCGCTACAAGTCAACCGTGCAGCTGCCCCAGACCGACTTCCCCATGAAGGCCGGGTTGAGTGAGCGCGAGCCCGCACTCCAGAAACAATGGGCCGAAACCGACCTTTACGGCCGCATCCGCGCCGCCCGCAAGGGGGCCAGGGCCTGGGTGCTGCATGACGGCCCCCCGTACGCCAACGGCGACGCCCACACCGGCACGGGCATGAACAAGATCCTGAAGGACATGGTCGTCAAGCTGCGCACCATGCAGGGCTTTGACAGCCCCTACGTGCCCGGCTGGGACTGCCACGGCCTGCCGATCGAGCACAACGTGCTGAAGGAACTGGGCGGCAAGAAGCCCGAGGAAATGACCAGCGTGAAGCTGCGCGAGCTGTGCCTCGACTACGCCAACGGCTACGTCGACAAGCAGCGCGGGCAGTTCAAGAGCACCGGCACGCTCGGCCGTTGGGAGAAGCCGTACCTGACCACCAACCCGGTCTATGAAGCCAACGTGTTGCGGGTGTTCAGGGACCTGTACCACAAGGGCTACATCACCCGCGCCAAGCGCCCCGTGCACTGGAGCTGGGCGGCGCAAAGCGCCCTGGCCGAGGCCGAGCTCGAGTATGAAGACCGCACCGACCCGAGCATCTACGTGCTGATGCCCGCAACGGGTCCGGTTGCGGGCGTCGAAAACGTCAGCCTGCTGATCTGGACCACCACGCCCTGGACCATGCCCGCCAACCGCGCCATCGCCGTCGCAAAGGACGCCGAGTACGCGCTGCTCGAGTACACCCAGGCCGGCAAAACCGCCCGCATGGTAGTGGCCGAAGAGTTGCGCGAAGACATCGCCACACGCGCCAAGCTGGAAAGCGTCAAGGTGCTCAAACACCTGAAGGGCGCTGAGCTGGCGGGCGTGAAGTACTCGCAGCCACTGTGGGGCTTCGAATGCCCCGTGGTGTTCGCCGACTACGTCACCCTCGGCGACGGCACCGGCCTCGTACACACCGCACCCGGCCACGGCAAAGAGGACTTCGAGACCGGCAAGCGCGAGGGCATACCGGCCGTGTGCCCCGTCTCCCCCACCGGCCAGTACTACAGCGGTGACAGGCTGCGCGAAGAGCTGGAGCTGCCGAAGGACTTCAAGGACGAGCACGGCTGGTTCAGCTTCATCGAGGGCAAGCTGATCTGGAAGGTCAACGACGGCATCGTCGCCAAGCTGCGCGAGCACGGCCTGCTGCTGCACAGCGAGCCTTTCCCCCACAGCTATCCGCATTGCTGGCGCACGCACACGCCGGTGATCTTCCGCGTCACCGAGCAATGGTTCGTGAACATCGACCACGTCGAGGAGGGCGAGACACGCACATTGCGCCAGCGCATCCTGGACGAGATCAAGCAGGTGCAGTGGTTCCCCGCCTGGGGCGAAAAGCGCATCAGCGCCATGGTCGAGAACCGGCCTGACTGGTGCATCTCGCGCCAGCGCTTCTGGGGCATACCGATCCCGGCTTTCTACGACGTGGAGAGCGGCGAGACCTGCATCGACACCGAGACCGTGGACCACGTGATCAGCCTGGTCACGCAGCACGGCAGCAACGTGTGGTACGACGACGCCAACTGGCCCGTCGAAAAGCTGCTGCCGGATGCCGTGCGCCCCGACAAGTTCAAAGGCCGCAAGCTGGCAAAGATGGACGACATCTTCGACGTGTGGTTTGAATCGGGCGCCTCGCACCGCGCGGTGATGCTGGCCGACGACGAGCTCAAGGACAAGTTCCCCGCGAACCTGTACCTGGAGGGTGACGACCAGCACCGCGGCTGGTTCCAGGTATCGCTGATCCTGAGCGTCGCCACCCAGGGCAAGTCGCCGTTCAAACAGTGCCTGACCAGCGCCTTCGTGGTGGACGAAAAGGGCGAAAAGGGCAGCAAGAGCAAGGGCAACATCTGGGCCATCGACCAGGGCGTGCGCGACCTGGGCGCGGACCTGATCCGCCTGTATTTCGCCAGCGTGAACACGTCCGAGCCGATCCCGGTCACTTACGACCTGATCCGCGGCGCCGGCGACAACTACCGCAAGCTGCGCAACACCTGGCGAACCCTGGTGGCGAACCTGTTCGACTTCAAGCCGGAGCAGCACGCCCTGGCGTACTCCGAGCTGCGCCCACTCGACCAGTGGGTGCTCAGCCGCGCCGCGGCACTGGTAGAGGAAGTCACCGCCTGCTGGGAGCGCTACGAGTTCCACCACGCCACGCGCGCCCTGGTGCAGTTCTGCACGGTTGAGCTTTCTGCCCAGTACATCGATGTCAGCAAGGACGCCCTCTACTGCGAAGCCAAGGAAGGCCCCGCGCGGCGCCGCATCCAGACCGTGTACTGGCACGTGGCAACTTTGCTGGTGAAGCTGATGGCGCCTGTCACCGTCCACACGGCCGAGGAGATGTGGCAGTACCTGCCCAAGCTCAAGTCCGAGCCCGACAGCGTGCACCTGGCAAGCTGGCCGAAGCTGGACGACACCCTGCGTGCAAGGCCTGAGCTGGACAAGCGCTACAAGCTGCTGTTCCGCCTGAAGGCCGAGAGCGACCGGGTGCTGGACCGCCTGCGCAAGGAGAAGGTGATCGGCAAGGGCTACGACGCCAACGTGACGCTGGGCTGCAGCGCCGCGCTGATGAGCGAGCTCGCGCAGCACGGCACGCCCGAGCAGTTGCAGGCCGAACTGCCGGAGCTGCTGAACGTCAGCAAGCTGCTGCTGGACGCCCAGTCAGACCACGGCGCGCTGCAGGAGTTCGAGCCCGCCACGGACGTGCAGGGCCTGTGGGTGAAGGTGCTCGCCAGCGCCGAGCAGGCCTGCGTGCGCTGCTTCCGCCGCACCGGCGACGTAGGCAGCGTGAAGGAACACGCCTTCCTGTGCGCCCGGTGCGCGGGGGTGGTGGAGGGAGCGTAATGAGTTCGTACGTCTTTGAATCGCTGATGATCTGTCGCAACTTGACACTCGACATCAACGGACTTGGGTTCAGGGGCGCGAGCTCACTGTTCGCAGGGAATCATTCGCAACTGTTTTTCTTTGCACGTGCGCGCGGACCGGAACCCCGAGAGGGGTTCCGGTTCGGCTTGACCATCACGCGATACGAGAACAAGGCGGCAGAAGACATCCACCGGGAAATCTACGTCTTGCCCAAGCGCGTGGCACCGGAGCGCGGAGTTCTCTTCCTTGCAGCCTGGGAACCTGATTCCGGCCTGCCACAGGGCGAGTATGTTGTTACCATGGTTCTTGAAACGGGCGAACAACTGACAAGCTCGTTCGAAGTCGAGGGTTGAGTTATGGAGATCAAGCACGCAGGCGTAATCGTCGAACACAAAGACGGTTCCCTTGAGTTCGTGGCCGCCAATCGGCTCACTCCGGAAGACCCACGCTTTCAGGAATTCGCCTCGCGTGAGAGCGGGCATGACCCGCAAGTCGTCGATGAGGTCCTTAGTCGACAGGCAAAGCGCGCCAGGGGCGAAACCGCCTAGCTTTTCCCCAAACCGCCTTGTTCTGGACTCTGCGCGCCGGTGGTGTATCTTTTCCGCTGTAGCGCTTGAGGACTCACATGGCTGAGAAGCCCAAAATCCGCGCCGTGATCCTGATTTCGGGCTCCGGCACCACCATGGAAAACCTGCTGCAGCGCGCCAGCGAAGGCACCTGCCACATGGAGTGCGTCGGCGTCGTCGCCAGCAAAGAGGGCATCCCAGGCATCGCCCGCGCCCAGAAGTTCGGCGTGCCCGTGCAGGTCGTCAACCGCTCCGATTACCTCGACGCCCAGGCCTTCTCGCGCCAGGTGTTCAAAATGGTCAACGCCGTGCAGCCCGACGTCGTGCTGCTGGCCGGCTTCCTCAGCTACCTGCACCTGCCCGAGCGCTACAAGGGCAAGGTGCTCAACATCCACCCCAGCCTGCTGCCCAAGTTCGGCGGCAAGGGCATGTACGGCATCAAGGTCCACCAGAAGGTGATCAAGGCCGGCGAGAAACAGACCGGCTGCACCGTCCACTACGTGGACGAAGAGTACGACCACGGCCCCATCATCCTGCAGCGCAAGGTGCCGGTGCAACCGGACGACACACCGGAAACCCTGCAGGAACGCGTGATGGAGGCCGAGCGCGAGGCCTACCCCGAAGCGGTGAACCTGTACGCCGAAAAGAGGCTGCTTCAAGTAGCCCAATCGGTCCGCATCCTGCCCGTAAAGCCCGAAAAGGCCGGCGCAGGCAAGTAGTTCGATTCCCGCAGTTTCCATGGAACCAAAGTCGCGCCGGCCGCGTCCTAACCCCGGCATGCCTATGGACTCTGGAGGGCTCTTCCATGACTACGCGTAAACCCTTATTCGCACTGCTGTTAGCCGCAGTGCTCTGCTCGGGTGTTCTTGCCGCCCAGGGCATTGTGATCGACCGCCGCATTCGGCCTATGCCGGAGCCGCGGCCGCAACCCCAGAATATCCAGATCAGAAGCCACAGCATCGAGACCGTGATCGAGGGCCAGACCGCCACCACCACCCTCACCCAGGTCTTCTACAACCCGAACCAATGGCAGCTTGAGGGAACCTACATGTTCCCCCTGCCGCCCGAGGCCGCCATCAGCGACTTCCAGATGACCATGGATGGCAAGATGGTCAAAGGCGAGTTGCTGCCCGCCGACAAGGCCCGCACCATCTACCGCGAAACCGTGCGCCGCATGATCGACCCCGGCCTGCTTGAATACGCCGGTCGCGGCCTGTTCCAGGCCAGCGTCTTCCCGATCCTGCCCCAGCAGGACCTGACCATCAAGTTCAGCTACAGCGAGCTGCTGACCTACGACAGCGGCCTGGTGAAGTTCCATTACCCCCTGCGCACCCACGGCTACTGCGACCTGCCGGTGGGCACCATCAGCGCCAAGCTGACCGTGAAGGGCGAGCAGGCCCTGCGCACCATCTACTCGCCCACCCACAGCGTCGAGATCATCCGCAAGGGCGACAAAGAAGCCGTGATCGGCCTTGAGCTGAAAGACACCAAGCCCGCCAACGACTTCGAGCTGTACTATGGCTACGACGACAGCGCGCTGGCCACCAGCGTGCTGAGCTACCGTGAAGGCGACGACGCCGGCTACTTCCTGGCGCTGCTGACGCCCAAACTGCAGCTCAGCGAAGAAGAGATTCTGCCCAAGGACGTGATCGTGGTGCTGGACACCAGCGGTAGCATGGACGAAGACGGCAAAATCGACCAGGCCCGCAAGGCGCTCAAGTTCCTGGTCAATAAGCTCAACGAGAAAGACCGCTTCGCGCTGGTGACGTTCGCGACCGAGTCGCGCCGCCTGCACGACAAGCTGACGCTCTGCAGCAAAGAAGCGCGCGAGGACGCCCTTGCCAAGATTGAGAAAATCACAGCCACCGGCGGCACCAACCTGGAAGGCGCCATCCGCGATGCCTACGCCATCGCCAAGGACGCCGAGAAAGACGCGCGCCCCTGCTACGTGATCCTGCTGTCCGACGGCATCCCCACCATGGGCGAAACCACCGACGTAAAGGCGCTGGCCAAGCTGGCCCGCGACAATCGCGCCGCCAACGTGCGCATGTTCCCCTTCGGAGTCGGCAACGACGTCAACACCTGGCTGCTCGACACCCTGGCCGAGGAAAACAAGGGCCAGCGCGAGTACGTGAAGCCCAAGGAAGACATGGAAGTAAAGGTCAGCAACTTCGCCGACAAGATCGCCGCGCCGGTGCTGGCCGACGTCAAGCTGCGCATCGACGGCGCCGAGATGCACGACCTGCACCCGCAGATCCCCGGTGATATCTTCGCAGGCACGCAGCTTTCGGTGCTTGGTCGTTTCGACAAACCGGGCAAGCACACCCTGGTGCTGGAAGGCACCGTGAACGGCGAAATCCGCGCCTTTGAGTACGGCGTGGAGCTGTCGGCCGCCGACACCGGCAAGGCCTACCTGCCGCGCATGTGGGGCGTGCGTCGCGTCGGCTACCTGATGGACCAGATCAACCTGAAGGGCGAGAACGAAGAACTGAAGAAGGAAATCATCCGCCTGGGCACCCAGTTCGGCATCGTCACCCCCTACACCAGCTTCCTCGTGGTTGAGGACAACCCGGTGCCCGCCACCGGCCGTCCGATGCCCGACGAAATGCGCCGCGATGGACGTGCGCTGGGCGGCGGCGGTGGCTTCGGCAACCGTGCCCCGGCCCCGGCCGAGGAGCAGAAGGGTGAGGACGCGGTCGAGAGCAGCAAGGCCAACGCGGACCGCCGAGCCAACGACAACGCCAACGAGCTGGAAGACGCCGAGAAGGACCAGGCCGAATCGACAGCCGAGCGCGCCAGAGAAGAAGGCTATCGTACCCGGGCGGACAAGAAGCTGGACAAGCTGAAGAAGCAGGGCTACAGCGACAAGGCCGCCAGCGCCGAGGCCGCGAACGTGATCAAGACCGTGGGCACGCGCAGCTTCGTGTGGAGCGACGGCATCTGGCTAGAAAGCGACCTGACGAACGCCGAGCTGTTCGGCGCCGAGGTGGTGGAGTACATGAGCGAGCGTTACTTTGAGATCGCCGAAGACGCCAAGGCCGCCAAGGTACTGGCACTCGGCAACGAAGTAATCTTCCGCCACGGCAAGGCCACCATCCGCATCGTGGACAAGACCGAACAAGCCAAGGACAACAAAGACTCCAAGGAACACGAGAGCAAGGAAGGCTAAGCCACAAGACCCTTCCGTGGAGCCCCCAGCAGCCGCTCTGCCGGGGGCTTCGCTTTTCTGCGGGACGGGTGCTGCCCAAGACGGACATGCAATTGCTCGCACATCCGGCTGAGCTTGCTAGACTGGCTGGGCCCGCGCCGGTGGTGTGTTGGTGATTTGACCGCCCCCCGGTCTGTCCCGCCGCGCTCGGGCCGGAGGTTGCGTTGAAGAGCTTCACACTTGACTGGAAGGGCTGGTGGCTGCTGCGCACCCCCATGTCCGACGTGCCCGAGCTGGGCGCCAAGTGCTGCGTTTACGCCATCATTGGCGCCAAGCTCAAGAAAGTCGGCAACGGCATCGGTAGCAGCGGCCGTGAGCCCATCCTGTTCAACGTCTACCGCGGCGAGGAATCGGCCAAGGAACACCTGCTGAAGCTGCAGAAGATGTCGCTGGGCGTGTTCACCGCCAAGCGCGCCAAGGAAATCGGCAAGCACCCCACCGTCTACGTTGCGCCGCTGCCCGAAGACACCGACCTCGGCGAGCTGGCGGCCATCCTCAGCCTGATCTACGGCGCGGTTCCCTTCGCGCCGAAGCACCACGCCATGCCCGCCCCCTACCAGGGCGAGGCGGTCCACATCAAGAACATCGGCCGCAACCCCGGCCTGCCCGAGGAGATCTTCCACGGCGAAAAGAAGCCGGCCGGCGACTCCGACGCCACGCACGACGGCAGCGCGGACGCGGCCATGGCGGCGGCGATCGCGGCCGAGGCACAGGCCACACGGCGCCTGACGCAAGCGGAAATGGACGTACGCGGCATCGCCACGGAAAAAGTAGCCAAGCCCGTTGAGCACCTCTCGACCGAGAAGATCGAGAAGCCGCCCAAGCTGGTGGAAACGGCGAAGGTGGACAAAGACCAGATCCATGGCCTGGCCACGGAGCGCGTGCCCAAGCTGGTGGAAACCTCGCGCATCGAGAAAGACGACGTCGCCCAGGGCCTGGCCACTGAGCGCATCGCCAAGCCGGGCGAAGCGGTCACCGAGTTCGTGCCCAAGCCCAACGGCGAGCAGGCCGAAGAATCCAGCGAAGCCCCCTCCATCCTCGACGAAGCCGGCAAGTAACGCGGCATCCGCATGATGCCTGCGCCGGTCTTAGGGGTCTCTGCTTCAACCGAGAAGATCGGAGTCCGCTTCCGATGTAACGCAACTGCGGTAAACCACGAAGAGCCACCAACGGCCACGAAGAACGGCAGGTCATGCTTCACTTCGTGGTCCTTCGTGGTCCTTTGTGGTTAACCTGTGTTTGCAGTTGTCTGTAAAGATTTCCCTAAAGCCGCCGGTCGATCCTGCCGATAGACGATCCAGAGACGGTGTAACCTGAACGAGAGACGACCATGAGCCACACGAAGCGTGTTTCCAAGCGTCCCCGGACCAGCGTGCGGCTTCGCAAGGCCGAGCCCGCGCCCCTTGCCCAAGCGCCTTTTGAGCGCCCGACCAGCCGCCGCACCCGCTCCGCGCGGGTCGAAGCGGCCCGCAAGCTGGTCAACGACCCGGGCTTTGAGCTGGACGCCGCGCTGCAGGCGGCCGTGACCAAGCTCATCGAGCGCGAAATCGGCTAGCGCCATCCACTTTTATCAACTTGCCATTTGAAGCCGCGCGCCGCGTGCTACCCTGTGCGCGTGATTGCTCTGCGCGGCCCGGTGGCCTGTTGCCCCAGCGCTGGCAGAGGGAATGTTGCAGCGGCTGATATGAACCCGCGACCGGTCTTCGCACACGTTGCGAACGCTCTCCGCCAAGGCGGTTGAGCCCAGGCCTGTCGCGGTTTTGCATTTGCCGCAAGGGGATGAACGCATGGCAAAGAAGATCGTCCACGTGGTAGGCACGGGCACCATCGGCGAGCCGCTGATCGGCATGCTCACGCACTTCAAAGAGCAGCTCGGTGTTGACGAGGTCACCTTCAACAAGCGGACGCCGCTGAAGACCGACCGCTCCAAGGTCGTCGATCTGCTGCGGCGCGGTGCCAAGCTCGCCACCGGCAAAGACCAGATGGCCGGCTTCGAGAAGATGGACTGCAAGGCCGACTACGAAACCGAAGAAGCCATCATGCGAGCATCGGTGGTGATCGACTGTACGCCCAGCGGCGCGGGCCTCGCGAACAAAGAGCAGTACTACCTGAAAGCCGCCGAGCAGGGCGGCAAGGGCTACATCGCCCAGGGCAGCGAGTTCGGCTTCGGCAAAATGTACGCGCGCGGCGTGAACGACGAAACCCTGGTGGCGGGTGAAGACAAGTTCATCCACGTGGTCAGCTGCAACACCCACAACCTGGCCGCGCTGATCAAGCTGTTCGGCATGAACGGCAAGGACGACCCCGCCAACCTCGTCAGCGCCGACTTCGTATGCATGCGCCGCGCCAACGACGTAAGCCAGGACGACGGCTACATCGCGGCGCCCGAGGCCGGCAAGCACAAGGACGAAAACTTCGGCACCCACCACGCTCGCGACGCCTACCACCTGTACAAGACCAAGGGCTGGGAGTTCAAAAACCTCTTCAGCAGCGCCATCAAGCTGCCCACGCAGTACATGCACATGCTGCGCTTCCACATTCGGGTGAACGAGCCCACCAGCGTCGAGAAGCTGATCGGCATCATCAAGGCCGACGACCGCCAGGCGCTCACCTACAAGAAGAGCGCGAACCAGGTGTTCAGCTTCGGGCGCGACCACGGATTCTTCGGCCGCATTCTCAATCAAACAGTGATCCCGCACGAGGCGCTGTCGGTGATCGGCGGCAAGGACATCTACGGCTTCTGCTTCACGCCGCAGGACGGCAACAGCCTGCTCAGCAGCATCAGCGCGGCCTGCTGGCTGATTGATCCCAAGAGCTACGAAGAGCGCATCCAGTGCCTCAAGCCCTACTTTTTTGAAGAGGTCTAAAGGAATTGCTCCTCAACACGGCCGCCTCCCGGCGGCCGTGTTTCTTTTGCGCTTGTTGCGCGCAACGGCACGCCATTGGAGAATGATCCAACTCTCGCTCAAGGTGACCGCCATGTCCGAACTCAAGCCGGTGCGGGTTCCCGTGCCCGTGGTAATCGCGTTGGCCGTGCTGGTGCTGGCCTGCGCCGAGACCAGCGACTACGACGACAGCAGCTATTACTACGACGATTCCAGCTCATGTTCCGGCAGCACATACAACGGTTGCAGCGGCAGCAGCTCGTCGGGCAGCTCCAGCGGCTCCGCGGACACCGGCCCCGCCGCCTCCTCGGCGCCCGCGCAGCCCGTGCTGCCTTCCTACATCCCTGAGCTCGACAAGAGCAGACCGCCCGAGTACCCGAAGACCACGGACGTCACCATTCAGTACGGGCGGCCTGAGTTCCCCAGCGGCAGTTCACAGGACCTTTGGACCTCGCTGCAGTCGAAGTATGGGGTTGACGTGAAGACCGGCGCGGCGCGAGGCAACATTGGCGAGCCGTGGTTCGAGCCAAGCTTCACTTTCGGCGACGACGCGCTGCTGCTGGTTTCGGAAAGCCGCACGGAGGGCAGCACACGCTGGGCGCATGGGCTTGCGATTCTGACCTACAACTCGAACCGCCAGTACGAGACTTACACGGATGGCTACATCCTGTCGTCATCGGATCCCTACACGCTCGGCATCGGTTACATGAACCACGGCAGAATGCACGGTCCGTGGGTCATCAACTACACCGGTCCCGCAAAAGCAGGCCAGACGAACAAGCTGCACTACATCTGCGAGTATCAGTACGGCAAAGCAAACGGGGAGTGCCGCTGGTGGGACGAAAACGGCTACCTCGAACGCCAGGACTACTACAAAGGGGGAGTGCGCGAGGGCACCTGCACGGTCTGGAAGGGCGACTACACCACCCAGTCAGAGTACGTCGGGGGCGTGGAGTACGGGCTGTACCGCAAATGGAACGGCTTCGGCCAATTGATTGAACGCGCGCAGGTGTTCGACAATCGAAAGTATGGCAAGTCCGAGTTCTGGTACCCGGGTGAAACGTATCCGTACATCGTGCGCTTCTACAACTTCGGGCCGAACACGGGCTGGGTGACGCGCTACGACGCATCGGGTCACCTGCATCACCAGGCCTGGATTGAAGACAGCGTCTTTACCGGCCCCTTCGTGCAGTACCATCCGACGGGCTACAAGAGCTGGGAGGGGCAGCGGGTCAACAACGTCAATGAAGGCAAGTTCACCGGCTACGACGCTCAGGGCCGGGTTATCACGGTCTGCAGTTACCAGGCCGGTATGCTTCACGGCGACTACATCCGGTACGATGCCGAGGGCAACATCACCGCCCACGACGTGTATGAAAACGACGAGTGGGTACGCAGCGAGCTCGCGCCGACATGGCCCGCGCCCATCGAAGTTACCGATGCCGACGGCAACCCGATCAAGCGCACGTTCGGACGCTGGCGCGTGGAAATCCAGGACGACATGCCGCCCATGGAGCACGGCATGGGAATGGCCTGGCACGGCAAGCTTGGCGGTTGCGTGATGTTCGGCGGCCGCGGCGGCCCGGGCGAACGGTCGGTGCTGTTTGCCCAGACATGGCTGCGCAAAGACGGCAAGTGGCAGCGCGTGTTCGCAGAGACCGACGGCCCCGCCGCACGCGAGAACCCGGCCATGGCCTACGACAGCGCGCGCGGGGTGGTCGTGCTGTTTGGTGGCCGGACGGCCGACGGCACGGCTTTGGACGACACCTGGGTACTCACGACGGACGGCTGGAGGCAGGTGACCTCCGCCAGTCGCCCCGATGCGCGCGCCGCGGCCGGCCTGGCCTACGACAGCGCCAGGGGCGTGTGCGTGCTGGTGGGCGGCGCCGGGACCACCGGCGCTATCACGCCTGACTTCTGGGAATGGAACGGCCGCGACTGGAGCAAGTCCGGCGCGGGGCCCGCGGTGCAGGGCGCAGCGGTCGGCTACGACGAGCAGCGCGAATGCGTGGTGGTACAGGGAGGTGCGGGAGCCAATGGCGAACTCGCCGATACCTGGGTGTTCGAGGCAGGACGCTGGAGGCGCAGCTCGATCATCATCGGCCAGGCGCAGTCCATGCACGCGATGGTGTACGACTTTGACAGCCGCTCCATGGTGTTGCTCGGGAACAGTTCCATCGGTGAACAGCCCAGGCTGCAAGCGCACAGGCCGACGGACTACTTCTTCGCGACGTACTGGAGCGCGACGCGCCCGGACGCCAATCCTCTCGAACGGTACGGATTTTCGGCCGCATACGACCGCGGCACCCGCGAGGTCGTGGTGTTCGGCGGTCGCCGCGTGGCGGGCGAGCAGTGGCCGTTCCGCGAGACGCTGGTCCTTACCGATGAAACCGCGGACGACCGGGCCGCCGACACACAGGACTTCATCCGCGAGAAACTGACGGCGCCGGGCTGGACGTTCATCGACAATGGCGAGATCGCTCAGCGCGATCATTTCGGCTGGGCGCTGGCCCACGACAGCAAGCGCGGCGTGACGGTGATGTTCGGCGGCAGCGGCGCCGGCGGCCCGATCGCGGTGACCCGGGAGTTCAAGGACGGCACCTGGATACTGCGGACGCCGTCTGATGCGCCGGAACCGCGCTCCGGTTCGGCATGCTGGTTCGATGCATCCCGCGGCGCCGTGATGGTGTACGGGGGCAACGGAGCGGATGGAGTTGCCTTTGACGACCTGTGGGAGTGGGACGGAAACAACTGGACGCGCCTGCGCGAGCACGTGCCCGGCGCGCCGCCGAGCTTCTTCACCTCGGCCTACGACGAAAAACGCGGCGTGCTGGTGGTGCTGCACGAGAGGGACGAAGGCTCGTTCGTCTACGAGTTCAATGGCACGACATGGCGGGACACCGGCGTGATGGAACCCTCGGGCCTGGAGTTCGGCAGCCTCTGCTACAACCCCATCAAGCAGCAGGTGCTGTACTCGTACCCGATGGACCTGGACTCCTTCGAGACGCTGTCCAAGGCCTGGCACTGGGACGGCAAGTACTGGGCCGAGTACAACGCCGTCACACAGGACAACGAGGCCGGCCTCGGACACCGTTTCCACAGCGACGCCGCGGGCAACGCCCTGTGGCAGGTGACGGACGAAGCCATCCGCCGTTTCGACGGCGCCTCATGGCAGGCCTGGAAGAGACCGGCAGGGCTGGACGCCTGGAACGGTCGGTTGTGGGTGAATCCGGAGGACGGCCGCGTGTACTTCCACGGCACGCAGAAGACGTGGGGCAAGACACGCAACGACACGCTGGTGTTTGACCCGGCGCAGGGTGAGAAGATCAAGTAGGCCTGGGGGCTTGCAGGAAACATGAAGGGCCGGCTCGGGAGGGCCGGCCCTTCTTAGTCGGGCAGCGCTGGGCACCACTGCCTGACCACACTCTTTTCTGCAGGGGCGGGGCGGTGTGCCCGTCCGCGGGCCGCCACAAGGGGCGGGCCCCTAAGGGTTACTCGCCGCCTTTGCTGACCGTGTTGCCGTCGCCTTCGTCCAAGCCGCCAAAACACTGGGTCCAGATCGTCTTCCACTTCGCGGATCCCAGCACGCGCCAGCCGGGTGTCAGGATGTTGCGATGGTGGCCCGAGCTGTGGCACCACGAGTCATGGCTGCTCCTGGCCGTCGGGCCGCCGCTGTTCATGTGGATGTTTTCTCCGCCGCCGGCCGGGTAGCCTTCGTACTTCATGCGATCGCCGGGGCCTTCGCCTCGCGGCTCGCCGGGGATGACGTGGGCGATCTGCCCGCCGTTCTGCTCGACGCAGTATCGTGAGTGATGGTGCGCGGCCCAGAACAACTTGTCGTTGATCTTGAGTGCGACGCGGGCAAACATGATGCGGTACTCGTTGGTGATCCTGACCTGTTCACGCGACTCCGCGTCCGCGTGGCCCTCGCCCGTGGGAAAGTCCTCGTTGTACTGCATCACCTTGATGTTGGTGTTGTAGAGGGCCTGTTTGGCGGTGTCGTCGCCGGTGTAATTGCGGATACTGAGCGCCTCGTTGGCGATGTTCGAAATGTACTCGACCGTCTCCTCGGGCGTCTGCTTGAAGTACTTCTGCTCCGGGTCGATCTGCGCCATGCGCTCGGCGATACTGCGCACTTTGCCCATGATCGCGTCGAACTCGGGGTTGGTCTGGCCCGAGAACTTAGCAGGGTCGTTCCAGATTTCGCGCACCGCGGCCACTCGCTCGTCCACGTCAGCCTGCACCTCGGCCTGGTTTGGACCGTATGGGTACGGATAGCGCTCGGTGTCCATGATCAGCTCCAGCGCGTATTCACGGCGGCGATCAAGCTCAGCCAGCAGGCCGTCCATGCGGGTCTTGTCAGCGGCCATCAGGCCGGTTGCCTTTTTGGCGTTGCCAAGTTCCTTGTCGAGCACGCCCTGGAGGATTTCGATGGCCGGCTTGACCGCGCGCTCACCCATATTGAGCAGTTCGGCGAAGGCCTTCTCAGCGTCTTCGGCCTTCTTGCGGTCTTTGTGGCCGACGCCCTTTTCGAAACGCTCCAGTACGCCGCGCAGGTTGGCGTAGAAGATGGCATTTTCCTTCTCTTCGGGCGTGACAAGGGCGTTGTCGTACTCCACGAAGCCATCGGTCGGGATCGAAATCTTCCGCTTGCTGGCAATCAGCGTGTCGATGCCCTCCTTCCAGTCGTTGCGCAGCTTCCAGAGCGCCAGGGCGCGGCGGGAAGCCTCATCCATGAAGGCATGCTCGAAACAGTAGATCACCACCGCCAGCCTGTCCTCATCTGAAAGGCCGGGCGTGCGGTCATAGAGCTGCAGCATGTCCTCGGGCAGCACGTCCTCCCACTTCGCCGAGGTACGGTACACCAGTTCTTCCCGCGTCTTTTTGTCGATCGAGACGACTTCCAGGGTGAGCTTCTTTTCGTCGGCGCCGCGGATCTTGGCTTTCTTGCCCTTCCACTCGAAGAGTTCGCTGGTCAGGGTTTTGCCCTTGGCGGCGTTCACAAGGCGGGTGTGCAGCGCGGCCAGCAGCTTCTGTTCGGAGCGAGCGCCGTCCGGCAGCAGCGGGTTCTTGCCGGGCAGGCGGCCTTCATCCTTCTTGACCTTGTCGAGGATACTGGGACCCTTGGCGGGCTCCTCGACCACAGGACCCTCCGGTTGCTTGCTCGTGCGTGCCGCCTCAAGCTTCCGCCGCTCCGTTTCGTAGACTTCGCGGTCGGCCGCCTCCAGCCAGGCGCGCTTCAGCAAATCGTCGCACACGGCAAGCGCTTCTTCGTGACGTCCCTGTCCGGAGAGCTTCCACATCTGGTCGTAGCCCCGGCCAAGGAATCCGGAGTTTTCTGTTTCCACCTGTTTGCGCGCCTTGGCAACCCGACTGCGATGCGCGTTGGCAAAGCCCGCCAGCAGGGTGTCACTTTCGAACCAGCCGCTTAACCCATCCAGCCGGGCCATCGCCATCGCGAACTCGTTTTGCGCGATGTGCTGCTCTACGGCCTGCAATTCGTTCTCGACCCTGCCGCTGACCTCACTGTCCAGGCCCGCGACCAACCTCGACTTCATGTCGGCAATGTCGCTGAGCGCCTTGCTGCCACGCTTTCCTGCCAGCTTTGACTTCAGGTTTTCCTGGATGCCGTCGAGCCGGTGGATCTTCTCAAGGTTGCCGCCGCTGCCATCGGCCACTTCCCGGGCAAGAGCCAGCGCCGCCTTCTCGTCGTCCGTGAGAGCTGCCTGGCGCGGGACCTCGGGGCCCTTGTCGGCCACTTCAGGCGCGGGCTGACCGCCCCCGCCGATGCTGGACACCACCACATAGCCGCCCACCCCCAGCACCAGCACGATCACCGCTGCCGCGACCAGAGCGGGGACCGGGCTCTTGCGCCTCGGGATCGGCGGGCCGGCCGGTATCTCCGCGCCATCGCCAACCGGCATCGGCGCTTCCGCCCGTCGCACCGGACGGGCGGGCGCCGGCCTCGCCCCGGGAGTGGGGTTCAAGCCCGTGACCTGGATCTTGGTAGAACCGATCTGGATTACATCGTTTTCTTTGAGGAAGGCAAAGTTGACCTTTTCGCCGTTGACCGCCGTGCCGTTTGCGGACATCTGGTCCACCAGCTTCCAGCCGTCCACCATGCGTTCCAGGGTCAGGTGCTTGCGGGACGCACCCTTTTCGCCATCGAGAATGACGTCGTTGCCGTCGCCCCGGCCCACAGAGATGATGCCGAGGTTGGGCTCAGGCGTGTACTCCCTGACTTGCCCATGGATGGAGATCAGCAGCTTCATCTGAGGTAACTCCGTTCGCATTGGTGTAAACAGCGTTTACTTCAAGGTTTCCAGCCAAGCAGCGGCGGGTCGAATTCAGCCTTCAGGATGCATAAGCCGTGCCAAACCGAGCGTCGGCATCGAAGCTCTGGAAACTGGCGGTTTGGATCGGTTCGATTGAGCTCCATCCACCCAAGATTGTGTACATAATATACATTTTGGCAGCGAACTGATCACGGCAACCAAGCTGCCAGTTTGGCCAAACAGCTGTAAACGTTGATGGCAAAAGCACTCACAAAAGAACCCGTCCAATCGGCACTGTGTATTGTTTACACTGCCAGCTGCTGGTGCTGGCCCGCAACGTGGATGCCGGAAATGAACAACCCCGGCCTGGGCCGGGGTTGTGTGAACTTCAGCGGGTCTAGTCACCCGCCAAATCGCGGTCTGATTCGCGGTACCAGAAACTGCGCACTTTGCGGATCAAGTCTCTGTAGTTCTCGAACTCGTCGCCCAGACGCTCGTACCTCACGCGATACACCCACTCCTCCGACACGTAGCGCGGGTTGAAGAACGACTTGCTGACCTCCGATTGCCCATCGGCCGGGCTGGGCATGTTTGGAACGGTGCCGTCGAGCTCGAGGCCGGCATTGCTGACCTGGCCTCGCAGGCCGCGGACGTAGACATTTGCATAATCCCAGTCGCGTCGGACGTCGCGGAAGATTGCAACGCCCCACATCTCACTGACGTAGCGTGTGAGGAACCTGGGCGCGTCGCTGCCGTCCCAACGGTTGGCGGGACCGATCTTGTCGGCAAGGCGCGTGATCACATGCCACTCGCCGTTGTCGTCGCGGTAGACCATCGGGGGCGGCACGGTCCAGCGGCTGTAGGTCTGGAACGCCTTGGTTTCGTCCAGATTGTTGTCCTGTTTCGGCGTTTCTTCGAATTCGTCGGAGGATGGTCCGGTGCCCTCGAAGACGTCGGACTTTTCCTTCATCACCTGGTCGTCGCGGAAGCGATTGACATAGCGTAACACTTCGCGGCTTTCCACGATCGCACCGTCGGCCTTGGCACGCGCTTCGGCCTTTTCCCAGTCTTCGGCTTCTTCACCCGCGTTCAGGCGCTTGCCGTCGCTGAATGCCCCTACCACTACCTTGCGCTCTACCGGCTGCGAGCGCACGATCTTCACCTTCACGATCCTGGCGATCCTGGCCTTGGTCTCCTCATCGAGATCGTCGAAGTCTTTGCCTTCTGCGTCCACGGGAAGGCCGGTCTTTTCCTTGTATTCCTTGGCGGTCAGGTAGCGGACTTCGCCGGTCTCGGCGTCAACGTGCTCGTACCCGTCCACGACGATCGGGTCATTGACCATCTCGGTCTTCCAGATCAGACGCATGAGGGGCAGCACGATCTCGATTTCCTCCTCGACCCATTGGTCGCCGCGCAGGCGCCGCACCTTCTGCTTGCTGCGAGTGAACTTGATGTTCTCTTTCACCAGCTGGTAGCGGTCGCCGCCGTACGAGCCCCGGAAGCCCGAATCATCCTGCTGAATCCCCTCGTACTCATACAGGTACACGTACTCGTACTCATACTCCTTCAGGTACAGGATCTGGTCCTGTTCGTCGCGAACCAAGTCGCCCTTGTCGTCGGTCAGCGGAATGCGCGAGCCCGAAAGCTCATCGAAGTAGTCACGCCAGGCACCGTACTGGTCGAATGCCGGTACGGGCACGGCCCCGTCGCCCGCGTTGCCGAGCGGCGCGTAAACGTACTCCTCACCGGGGTTCAGGTTCGCGCCCGGGGGGATGGGTGCTTCGCGGCTCGTGCTGAACTCGCCTTCCGGGTCGCGCTGGAAATCCTCGGGGTCAACGTTCTTGGGGCTGTAACGCCGGCCCGTGGTGTACTCCTGGAGGTCCAGAATCACTTCGCCCTCTGGTCCGCGGCGTCCGGTGTCAACTCCACGCTGGATCACTTCCGGTTCGCTCTCGCCGGCATCGCCAATGAATGAACCCATCTTGATCTTGGGCAAGCCGATCACGGGGTCGTCCGCGGTGAGCACGCGGCTGGTGATGCTATCCAGATTCTGGTAACGCGACAGCAGGCCCGCGCCCAGGCGGCGCCGCCAGATGTCCCACTCGGCCTGGCTGATACGGTCGCCGGCCTCGTAGGTAACGATGTACTTGCGGATGGCGCGGCCGCGGCTGTCGATCACCTTGACCGGCCTGCCTACGAAGTCGCCGGCATCCTGACCCGAGTCAAAGCGCGGATCCGCTGGACCGACGATCTTGCCGCTGATGCGATAGTTGGAGTTCGGGACGTCAGCATGCGCCATGCCTGTGTCGTAGTCCATCAGCACTTTGTCGTTGTCGCGGTAAAGGCGGTAATGCGGCACCAGCACGGGGCGGTTCACCGCCGGGTGGTCCGGGGCGAGCACTCCGTAACTGCCGGACTTTCCGTCGCGGCTGCCGGCGATGCGGGCGTTCAGATAACCGGGATCATTGGCGCGCAACGGGCGACCGTAGCGGTCGATGCAGTCTCCGGCCATGTAGCGACGTTGGGTCAGCTTGCCCCACATTTCGTCGCTCTCCTTGTCAACAAGGCGGGCGCCATCCGGAAGGGCATCCCCCTGGCCGAACACGCCGGCAAAGGTGTTGTCTTCTTCATAGACGGCCACATAGCGCATGGCCTCGGCGCGTTCGCCGTTCTCGATGGTCACGACGCGGTACGGCAGGCAGCGCAAGCCGCTCAGGTCCGGGGCTGCAAGGTTGTGCGCGAGGCCGATCTGGCGCTGGAAGTCGGACAGCGGGTGCAGCAGCATGACGGCCTCGTTGATGAAGCCGTAGTTGCCCATCCATTCGTACAGGTTCTCGGCTTCCGCTACTTTCTGCAACACAGAGTGGTCGCTGATGGGTCGATACACCTTCTTCATGTTGGCGCGACGCTGTTCCAGCGCTTCTTCGGAAAGCACCTCGTTGTCCGGGTCCTCGGGCCAGGCGGTGTCGTACCGGTCTTTCTCGATATCGCGCGTAAAGACATGCAGTTCGAAGTCGAGGTGGCAGTTCACCGGAACGCCCTGCGGATCGGTGCTGCTTCGGTCCTTCACTTCAAGCGGGGACGGCGGGTTGTCCAGGTCCACTTCTTCCGGGTTCTTGGGCGGAAGCTCGGTCTCCTTGATGGTGCGGGTGTTGTCGTTGATCACGCGGAACAGCACGTACCAGTACTCGTCAGCCGTGCCGTCCGCGTGGTTGACAACGATGCGCTTGGGGTCCTGCAGGTCGATCTTGAGCTGCCATTGCGGGTCATTCAGCTGACGCTCCGCCTTCTGAATGAACTGCTCGTAACCTTCCGGGCCGTAGGGGTCCGGGCCGCCGAAGCGCGCTTCGCGGCCCGAGCGGTTGCCCTGCATCGGGTTGTCGGCGCCGTCGTGAGTCTCACGATTGCCTTCCTTGGTGAGGTCGTCACCGGCGCCTTCAGGCAACTCCTTCAGGGCCTTCTGCGCCAAGGACAGGTTCAGCACAAACCCCAACACCGCAACGATCGCTGCTGCGCGAAAAACATAACGCATGCGAAACTCCAGGTTTCGGCTCAAGAAACTGCTGCGGGGGGAGCCCGAATCTTAGATGAAGGCCCTCCAGCGTCAAGGCTTACGCCTGTCACGGAGTGGCCACAGCTTTTCGTGTTTTCCGGCCCTTCGCACAGGGATGCAACCCTGCTAAAGACGGGTTCCAACCAGCGGCTCGGGTCGGCAACTGTTACATATGGCACCCAAAAGCCAAATTCCTGAAAGGCAGAACCGGAAGGCTGCTTTTCGCGTCACATGCTCCACGGACATTCGCGTCAACTGATCGGGTTTGATCTTTTTGATATTTCGGAGATTTCCATGTTCACCAAGCTCCCGCGCAAATCCCTGCTGCTCAGCTTCGGCGGCGTCCTGCTCCTGGGCCTGACCTGCCTGCTCGTAAGCGTCTCACTCGCCGAGGACAAGCCCGACCAGTTGGCCGAAGGTGACAAGCAGTTCGCCGAAAAGAGCTACCGCAAGGCCTACGAGGCCTACGAACAGTACCTCAAGGACAATCCCGAAAGCACCGAGTGGTTCCGCATCAAGCTGCGCATGGGCCACTGCCAGGCCCAGCTCGAGAACTACGACAAGGCTGAAACCGAGCTCACCAGCCTGGCCGACCACGACAAGCTGACTGACCTCGAGCGCGGCCGTGCCAACTACCGGCTCGGTCACTTCTACATGAGCCGCCCGCATTACTACTACGAGAACAGCAAGGGTGAGCGCTCCTGGGGCCGCTGGATCGCGGACTCCAGTTACCACCACACCGAGCGCGAAGACGTCGAGCGCGCCAAGGACCGCCTGGCCAAGTCCTTCAGCCTGCTCGAGCCCGAGGGGCGCAAAGCCATCGCCAGGCTGGGCGATGACAAAGACGCCTTCGCCATGGTGGAAGAAGCCTTCAACGCCGGACTCGACGCCGCGGCCGCGCTGCACACCTGGCAGTACCAGGCTGGCCAGCAGCAGAAGAGCATCGACTACTTCGACGCCGACGGCCAGAAGCAGACCTACTACTACTACCAATACGAGTTCAAGGACCGCGACGAGATCATCGCCAAGCACGACGCGCTGGTGAAGCTGGCCACTGAGCTGAAGCAGGCCTGCACCTCGCTGCTGGTGCAGAAGCGCGAGTTCCCCAAGGAAATCATGGACGTGATCAGCGCCGGCCCGGCCAAGGCCGACAACATGGGTGCTTTGGCGCTGTACCGCAAGGGCAGCTTCATGGTCGCCATGGCGCAGCTGGACGACTGGTACACGCAGAACATGCTGTACCACCCGGACCTGGAGAGCTTCGACCCCCTGGCGGGCGACTATTCACCAATCCCGGCCTTCGAGCAGGTCTACAAAGACTACCACGCCACGCCCTACGCCGACGACGCGCAGTATTTCATCGGCTACGCGTACCAGCAGGTCGGCCGTCACCTGGATGCCGACAAGGCCTACCAGAAGCTGATCGACGACTCGGCCTTCAAGGAAAGCACCGAAACCAGCAGCGCGCGCTACAACCTGCAGCAGCTGCGGGCCGAGCGCCTGAGCGTGCAGACCGTGGCACACGAGGGCGCGATCAAGGACGAGAAGAAGGTCCGCAAGTGGCCCAACGGCGCAAGCTGGTACTTCCAAGAGAGCCCGGGCACCGAACGCAGCCTGTTCAAGAAAGGCGAGCACCTGGGCCTGTGGGTCGAAAGCCGCAACGTCAGCAAGTACGAAGTGCGCGCCTTCACCTTCAACCTCAGCGCCATGATGAAGGACCGCGAGTTCCTGGACGCCAAGACCTCCGGCCTCAGCGGCATCGGCGACCCGGTGCTGGCCGGCCTGGTCAAGCGCTACAGCGGCGAGAAGGTGTTCGCCCAGAGCTACACGACCGGCGATGAAGGCCTGCACAACTACACGCGCATGACCTTTGAACTGCCGCAGACCCTGCCCGCCGGGGCCTACCTGGTTGAGGTTGACACCGGCTCGGTGATCGACCGCCGCCTGGAAGTGGTCACCGACGCCCAGCTGGTGGTGCAGACGTACAACCCCGACGAAAACCTGGCGATCATGGTGGACAGCGAATCCGGCGCGCCTCTGGCCGAGACCAGCTTCATCTACAAGCGCTGGAAGACCTGGTGGGACAACGACAATATCCGCTGGACCATCGACGTCGCCCGCTACACCAGCGACGCCCAGGGCCGCGTGCGCGTGCCCACCGTGGGCAACACCGACTGGGACGGCTACCTGCTGCTGGCTGAAAACAACGGCCGCTTTTCCTTCGTGCAGCAGGGCTTCCCGTGGTGGCAGCGCCGCGGCTGGGATGACTACAGCACCTACGACACCCGCATGTACCCGATGACCGACCGCCCGGTGTACCGCCCCGGCGACGCGGTGCACGGCAAGATCCTGCTGCGCCAGCGCGACGGCGGCGAATGGAAGAACGTGGCGGGCTCCGGCTTCCGGGTCGAGTTGTACAACCCGCGTGGAGAGGAAAAGCTGAACAAGCTGATCACCGCCACGAAGTTCGGCGCCCTCGAGTACGACCTGGATCTCGCCAAGGACGCGTCCCTGGGCGCCTGGTACTTCTACGTGCGCTCGGCCAGCGGCAACTGGATCGGCTCAGGCAGCTTCCAGGTCGAGGAATACAAGAAGCCCGAGTTCGAAGTCACCGTCACCGCGCCTGACAAGCCGGTCAAGCTGGGCCAGGCCGTCAGCGCCACCATCAAGGCCGAGTATTACTTCGGCGGTCCGGCCGCCGGCGCCGACGTGAAGTACAAGGTGTACCGCGACTTCTACTTCCACAGCGTGTATTTCCCGCGCGCCTACGACTGGCTGTATAACTGGCAGACGCCGATGTACTACGGCACGCCGGACCAGCAGTTCTATCGCAACGCGGGCTCCGAGCTGATCCTCGACAACTCCGGCAAGCTCAATGAACAGGGCGAGCTGGTGATCGAGTGGTCCACCAAGAAGGCCCTCGAAGAATGGGGCGATTACGACCACCGCTTCCGCGTCGAGGTCGAGGTCACCGACAGTTCGCGCCGCACCATCACTGGCTCAGGCGCCGTGAAGGCCCTGCGCCGCGCCTTCTTCGCCTTCGTGGACAACAAGCTGGGCTTCTATCGGCCGGGCGACAAGCTCGACGTCGAGGTGCGCACCGTGACCGCCGACGACAAGCCGGTGCAGGCCAAGGGCAAGCTGGAGCTCTACCAGGTCACGTTCGTGAAGGGCGTTGACGAAAAGGGCATGACCAAGATCGACGAGCTCAAGACCCTGCTCGGCAGCCACGAGCTGGACACCGACGAGCGCGGCCTGGCCTGGTGGAACGAGCCCTTCGCCAAAGCCGGCACCTATGAGCTGGTCTACCGCACCTCGGATGAATGGGGCAGCGAAATCACCGGCACCACCCGCGTGATCGTGAAGGCCGACGAGTGGATCCCCGGCAGTTTCCGCTTCGGCACCATCAGCCTGATCCCGCAGACCAAGGTTTACAAGGAAGGCGAGACCGCCCACGTGCTGCTGGCCAGCGACTTCCACGATGCCTGGATGCTGATCAGCGTGATGGGCGGCAATGAAGTCATCACCCAGAGCTTCGTTGACCTGAAGAAGACCGGCGGCCAGCTTGAGCTCGAGCTCACCATGGGTCGCGAGCACATCCCCAACTTCCACATCAACGTGCTGACCGTCCAGCGCGGCGAGTTGCACACCCAGACCGTCGAGCTGTTCGTGCCGCCCGTGGACCAGTTCCTGGACGTGCAGGTGACCAGCGACAAGGACTGGTACCAGCCCGGCGAGAAGGGCACCATCAGCGTCACTGCCAAGGACAACCAGGGCAGACCCGTACAGGCCGAGTTCGCGCTCAGCATCTATGACCGCTCGGTCGAGTACATCATGCCGGACCGCACGCCCAACATCATCAAGCACTTCTACGGCGACCGCCGCGGCTACAACCTCAACTTCGTGAACAGCTACAACACGGCCGTGGCACCCGTGCAGTGGGACAACCAGAAGTACGAGAGCATCCGCTGGTTCGGCGCGCCGCTGGGCTTCGGCGTGCATGACTGGATCAACTGGGAGCGATACTCCTTCGAGTTCAACACCGAGAAGGAAAAGACCAAGGACAGCAAGTCAGACAAGTTCGCCCGCGGCTTCGACAACGACCGCCGCGTGGCCGAGCGCAACGCCGAGGACCCCTCCGACAAGCCGAACAACGACCTCGGCGGCGGGGCCGGCTTCCGTTCGCGCCAGGGCGGCAAGGGCGGCCGCATGGAGGACGGCGAATCCGGCGGCGAAGGCGAAGCCTGGGATGGCGCACCCGCCAACGAGCCCGGCGCCCCGTCTCCGTCAACGGCGGAGTTCGCCAAAAAGGCGGAGCAGTCCCTCGACGACTCGCTGGAGGAAGTAGCCAACGAGGCCGGCGCCCAGGCGCCCCGGGTGCGCAGCAACTTCAAGGACAGCGTGTTCTACAGCCACCGGGTGGTGACCGGCAAGGACGGCAAGGCCACCATCACCGTGGATTTCCCGGACAACCTCACCGACTGGAAGATCGCGGCCCGCGGCATCACGGAAGTGGCCAAGGTCGGTGAGGGCTTCCACAACGTCAAAACGAAAAAGCAGCTGATCCTGCGCGACCAGGCCCCGCGCTTCTTCGTGGAGGGCGATGTGGTGACGCTAAGCGGCATCATCATGAACCGCTACGACACGGATTTGGCCGTACGCGCCATGCTGATGCTGAACCCGCTGGACTCCGCCACGGAAACGGAAAAGGCCGGCTTCTGCAGTTACCAGCTGTTCCCCGAAACTCCGGATGTTCAGGAGTTCACGGTCAAGGCCGGCGGCGAAATACGCGTGGACTGGCGTGTGCGCATGACCGGCGCGGGCAGCTTCAAGGTCCGCATGCTGGCCCTCAGCGCGATCGAATCCGACGCCACCGAGAAGTCCTACCCCTGCAAGGTGCGCGGCGCGGAGATGTACCAGGCCGTCACCTCGGTGATCAAGGATGGCGAAACCAGCCAGACCTTCAGCGTCGAGCTGCCCGACAAGCTTGACCCGGAGCAGACCAACCTGGACCTGCAGCTTTCACCCAGCGTCGCGGCGCTTGCCATGGACGCTCTCCCCTACTTGCTTGAGTACCCCTACGGCTGCGTGGAACAGACCATGAGCCGCTTCCTGCCGGCTGTGCTGGTGCGCAAGACCCTGCAGGACGCGGGCATCAGCCTCGAGCAGATCGCCGAGCGCCGCGCCAAGCTGGATTACCAGGGCGTGAACCCGCAGGCCGCCTACTGGTACAAGCACAACCCGGTGTTCGATTCGCGCACCATGGACGGCATCATCAGCTACGGCCTGCAGCGCCTCACCATCATGCAGCACGGTGACGGCGGCTGGGGCTGGTGGCAGGCGGGCCAGAGCGACACCTACATGACGGCCTACGTGTGCTACGGCCTCAAGACGGCCAAGGATGCCGGCGTGCAGTTCGACTACGGCATGCTGGACCGCGGCGTGCAGTTCCTTGCCGGCCTGGCGCGCCAGGAGAAGAACGTGCACCGCGTGGCCTACATCGCCTACGTGCAGGCCTACTGCGGCGCGGCCGACAAGGAACTGCTGGACCTGATCTACAACCGCCGCGACGACCTGACCCACCAGTCCCGCGCCATGCTGTGCATGGCCGAGTTCATGGCGGGCGACAAGGAGCGCGCGAAGATCCTGATCAGCAACATCGAGGACTACCGCAAGGAAGACCTGGAAGTCGGCACCTGCTGGTGGGACGGTGGCAAGGATTACTGGTGGTGGTGGAACGACAAGATCGAGACCAACGCCTTCGTGATGCAGGCCTTCGTGATGGTGGACCCCGCCAACAAGTTCCTGGAAAAGCACGTGCGCTGGCTGGCCCAGAACCGCAAGGGCTCACGCTGGAACAGCACCAAGGACACCAGCCACGCGGTTTCGGCGTTGATGGCCTACGCCCGCGCGACCGGCGAGCTTTCGCGCAGCTACACCGTCAGCGTGAAGATGGACGGCAACGAGATCCACAAGTGGGAAGTGACGCCGGAAAACGTCTTCGCCCTGCAGACCAACCTGCGCCTGACCGGCCAGCAGCTCACGCCGGGCAAGCACACCTTCGAGATTTCCCGCATGGGCGCGGGCAAGGTGTACTTCAGCAGCTTCCTCAGCTACTTCAGCAAGGAAGACCAGCTGAAGGCCAGCGGCAACGAGCTGCACATCGACCGCAAATACTACAAGCTGGTCGAGAAGGTAGTCGAGGTGGACGTGCCCAACGACAACGGCGAAGGCACCCACAAGGAGAAGCGCATCGAGTACGAGCGCCAGCCCCTGGAAAACGGCGCCAAGCTGCTCAGCGGCGACAAGATCGAAGTCGAGTTGAACCTCAAGGCCGACAACGACTACGAGTACCTGGCCTTTGAGGACTTCAAGCCGGCTGGTTGCGAGCCGGTGGCCCTGCGCAGCGGCCAGGGCTACGCCGGCGGCCTGTGCCAGAACGTGGAGCTGCGAGACGACCGCGTGGCGTTCTTCGTCAGCTACATGCCGCAGGGTACTGCCAGGTTGAAATACCAGCTCAGGTGCGAAATCCCAGGCACGTTCTCAGCACTACCCACCCAGGGCGGCAGCATGTACGTCAAGGAAGTAAGGGCCAACAGCGAAGAGTGGAAGGTAACCATCTCCGACAAGTAGCCCCAAAACCAAAGCCCCCCGAGCAATCGGGGGGCTTTGCGTTCCTGCGGGCAAGCTGGGACAACCACCCGCGTGCCTGAGACTATGTAGCAATGGGTCCCCGTGTTTGCTTCACTGCGGACTCTATCGCCAGTTCAGTTGGTACACGTCAGGCTCGCTCACAAACTTCAATTTGCCCTCGTTGGCCCAGTCCTGCTCGTAGTAGCCGGCAGTGACAACCTTCCACACGCCATCGGTCTGCTTAACGTGGATTTCCACCGCGCCCGCCCACTCGTAACGGGGCTTGAATTTCACGACTTTCGTGCCATCGGCCCCTTCGCTGGTGCTTTCGACTTCGCGAGCTTTCTCTTCCTCCCTGTCGTCGCGTTCCGCAAAGGGTTTCATCAGGTCCTTCAGGTACTGCTCGGTGAAAAGCTTCTGCAGCTGGTCGGTCCAGGTCTTCAGGCCTTTGGTATGGATCGAGTTGCTTAGGTCATCGCGCGTCGGGATCAGCCAGTCGAACACCGCCCTGGCGGCCGCCTCG
Organism: Planctomycetota bacterium; assembly: GCA_020638635.1. GTDB lineage: Bacteria > Planctomycetota > UBA8742 > UBA2392 > UBA2392 > JACKID01. The sequence goes on along the minus strand of JACKIE010000005.1, from coordinate 187,428 downwards.
GCCGAATCCTGCTTCAGCGCCGGCACCGGCTTGCGCTTGTCGTATTCCTGCATGCCCAGCAGGATGAACGCCAGCATGTTGCTCTGGGGCTGCCACTTCATGGGCGCTTCGCCATTTTCATCGGCGTTTTCCCAGTCCTTGGCCCACTCTTCGATCACGTTGATGCGCCACAGGCCGTCGTCTCCCTTGACGCACGAGTAGCGCAGCTTGGATTCCTCGGTGCGGTCCTTCATTTCGCCCGTTTCCCAGTCCTTCTCGTGGATGCGGGTTTCCTGCACGGCCTCGATCCAGTTTACGCCGGCGTCATCCGTCTTCTCGCCGGTGACCTTCACGGCGCCGCGCTTGACCGAGTAGTCCGAATCGCCCTTTTCTTCTTCGGGCGCCTTGGCTTCGTCGATCGCCTTCAGCATCGCCTCGGAGAGCAGCTTGGCTTCGTGGGCGCGCATGGACTTCGCCAGGGCCGCGTCCCACTTCTTGCCCACGGCGTCAAAGATGGCCTGCGTGGACTCGCGGTTGTCTGTCCAGCCGGCGTAGGTTTCCACCACCGCCTTGGCGCTTGACTGGTCTGGCTTCTGGTTGGCGACAAACTCGATCTTGAAGTCTTCCGCGGTCTCGCCCGATACCTTGAACTCGAACGGCGGCTTTTCCGCCTCCTGGGCGGACACCAGCAGGGCGCCGGCCAGCAGGGCCGGCACCAGCAACAAACGAGCAGTTTTCATGGATTCTCCCGAATGGTCAGGTTGGTCACTTTAGACCCCGGATTACTACGGCCAAGAGCCGGAGAAGGATTACAGAAACCGGCCGACGCGTTTTGGCAAAGACGATTGGCCCGGAAACGCCCGTTTTCAAGCCGTTTTTGGGCTGTAGACTTGAGGGCAGATGGAAGAATTCGTCGAAAAACAATACGGGGAACAGGAGCGTTTCCAACGCGACCCCGTCACGCCCACGGCCAACACCGTCTACCTGCGCGTGAAGTCCGAACAGGTCAAGGGCATCCTGGGCAGCAAGTACGCTGTGCCCCAGGGCTTCGTCGGCCTGGTCGAGGAAAAAGGCGGCAAGTCCAAGGTGCTGATGCCCGGCGAGGAGACCGCCGGCGAGTTCACCGCCCACCTGCTGCGCGACCGCGACGTGCGCATCCCCTTCAACGCGCAGAAGGCCACCACCAGCGATGGCTTCGACGCCAGCGTGAATTTCGAGCTCAGCGTCACGCCGGACATCACCCGGCGCGACACCATCGACTCGTTCATCGAGCACAACGTGGAGGGCCGCCGCCACTTCGACTGGCCGCTGCTGAAGGCGGAAGTGCAGGAACAGGTGGCCGCCGCCGTGCGCAGCGTGATCAAGGAATACAGCGCCCAGCAGCTTTCGGACGAAACCCAGCTGCAGAAAGTCCGCCAGCGCATCGTCGATCGCTGCGCCGGTGAGTTGCAGGCCAAGGGCCTGGGCGAGCTGGGCCTCGAGCTGGGGCGCGTGCGCAGCGACGACTTCGAGCGCCACCGCCAGGACATCGCCGACGTGAAGCAACAGGGCGAGCGCGACCGCGCCAAGCAGGAAGTGCAGGCCGCCATGCTGCGCGACCAGCTGGGCCAGGAGCTCTCGCGCCAGGAGCTGGAGGATTTCCTGGTCTCCGCCCGCGAAGAGGGCCTGATCAAGGAACACGAGCGCAAACTGAAAGACCTGGAGCGGAAGTCCGAGCTCGACAAGCTTGAGGCGGAGTACCGCGAGCAGGCCCACAGCCTGGAGGCCACGCTGCGCAAGCTGGTGCTGGAAGACAAGCTGGCGATGGACTCCATCATGCTCGACAAGCACGTCGAGGTGGTGAAGAAGCTGAAGTCGGAGCTCTCGGACGACCGCATCGAGGTTTACATCAACCTGATCAGGGACGAGCAGCTGAAGGCCGACCTGCTGCACAAGCTGATGCTGAAAAACATGTCGCCAGAACAGTTGAAGGCCATGGCGGAAATCGAAGCGCAGAAGGCCCGCCAGGTCGAGCTCGCGATTTCCAAGCCGCGCCTCGAGCCCGTGCGCGAGGAACACCACGAGGCCGACACCGGCAAGGTGAAGGAAGGCGACTCGGTGCGCATCGCCGAGGAAGACACTCAGGCCATGCGCCGCCCGGCGGAGATCGACGAAGAAGACGTCGCCACCGTGGCCGCCAGCAAAATGAACGAAGCCCTGGGCACTTCGCTCACCGAGGTGACCGAGGCCGTCTCCGTGCACGTGCCGGAGACCGACGAGCTCGAGGAAGTGGACAACGAGGAACTCAGCGAAGTCGAGTTGCAGGAGGCCGAAAAGGAATCCAGCAGCCAGCCCGAAATCGACGCCGTGGCGTTGGTGACCTCAGGCCGCCGCGTGTTCGCGATCGACCCGCTGAGCCAGGAGAACCTGGACAACACCCTGCTGTCACTCGACTACGACCACGGCCGGCTGGGCAGCCTGCGCAGCGTGCGCGTGGCGGGCGAGGGCGCGGATCGCCTGATTCTGGCCGGCGCGCGCAACGGCGTTTACACCACGCTGGTGCAGCACCAGAAGGCGAACCGGGAGTACCCCATCGGCCCGGGTGTTGACGCGCGCACGGGCATCAATGCGGCCGTCGTCTACCACGGCTTCATCTACGCGACGCACAGTGAGTTCGGCCTGCTGCGCTGGCCGCGCCTGCAGCCCTACAGCAGCGCGGTGCAGGTGATGCCGGAACTGATCAGCAAGTTCTCGACCACCCGCAACCTGCAGGTGTTTGACAACCGGCTGCTGTTCGCCAACGGCCCCAGCGTGATGCTGCTGGAGGCCACCAACGACAGCGGCAGCACCCTGCGCGTGGCCGCGCGTTACCGGGGCACGCGCCACGAGGTGACGGCGCTGGCCGCCGATGACAAGTACGTGCTGATCGCCGACACCGCGGGCGACGTGTTCGTGTGGGACCCGAAGTCGAGCGAGCCGCCGGTGCTGGCCTTCTACGCGGGCACGGCGATTTCCGACCTGGCCGCCACCGAGCTGAAAGGCGGGCGGCGCTGCCTGCTGGTGGCGATCAAGCGCCCCGTGGTGCCGATGCTGTTCCGCGACGGCAGCACGGCGCTGGAGTTCACGGCGCCGGAGCCGGTGCGCACCTGCGACGTGCTGAACGGGACGATCATCGGGCTCAGTCGCGACCGCATGCGCATCTTCGCCTGGCGCGAGACCCGCCCCGACTGGCCGGCCTGGCAGTTCCAGTTCACGGAGCCGGTGCTGGACGTAAGGCTGGTGCCGCCCGGCGCCATCAGCAAGGACGCATTCACCACACCCCCACCCCCCACCGGCCTGAAACACCCGCCCGGGTATCGTTAGTTCACAAGCAACAGTTGCGGGTCCCGAACGACGCGCTAACCGCTAAGAGCCGCAAAGCACCGCTAAGATCAATTACTTCGCGGCCCTTTGCGGTGCTTCGCGGTTGCATTTCAAGCCGGCTTACAGGTGACGGGGACCTTGCCGTCGCTGTACTTGCGTTATCTCTTGCGTCTTCGCGCCACCGCGTGGTTATGTAGTTCAATGGCCGAAGACCTGCTGAACCTGCCCGATTCCGTGCTGTGGCAGCGCGCGCTGTCGCTTTACGCCGCGCACGACTGGTTCATGGTGCATGAGGTGCTGGAGGTTCTCTGGAAACGTTGCACAGGCCGCGACGCCGAGTTCTACCAGGCGTTCCTGCAGGCGGCCGTCAGTTTGTACCACTACGCCAACGCCAACTTCAGCGGCGCGCGGCAGCTGGCGAAGTCGGCGATCTCGCGCATGGCGGACCTGCCGGGCGAGTACCACGGTGTTGATGTGAAGGACTACCTTCGACAGTACGAGGCGCTGATGGCCCCGGTGCTGATGAACGCGGGCGATTTGAAGCCGCTGAACGCGAGCGACGCGCCCTCGATCCGACCGGCGTAGCCGCGCGCTTGCGCTTGCGGCTCCTGTTCCCTTGAATGCTCGCCCAAGGAGATTGCCATGACCGACGTGCCACCGCCGGCCAAACCGATCGGCGTCGAAATGAAGCTGCGCCAGTTGAACCTGCCGGGCGACGCCGACGAGCTGTACACCGAGTTCGTCAGCGGCATCGAGCAGCGCATTATCGCCGGTGAAGACCGCAGCGACATCTGCCGCGACGCCCTGGTCACCCTGTGGGGCGGCGCGGTCGGCAACCCGCTGATGGGCATGCAGCTTGACCCGCGCTTCGTGACCCTGGAATCCGAATACTACGGCGACTGCGACCCCGTGAAGTTCGCCGAGGTCAAGCCGCTGCTGTGGCTGTGGTACATGTACGACCGCAGCCCGGCCGGCCTGAACCTCGAGCTCGGCTTCCGCCTGCGGCGCATGCTGGCCAAGTACATCTTCAAGCGCGTGGGCAAGAATTTTAAGTGCTTCCCGTTCGTCGAGTTCACTTTCGGCTACAACATGGAGGTCGGCGACAACGTGGTAGTCCACCGCTGGGTGCTGCTGGACGACCGCGGCGGCATCGTGCTCGGCGACAAGTCGAGCTGCGCCGACTTCGTCAACGTCTACAGCCACACCCACGACATCAACCTGCAGCAGTTCGTGGACAACCGCAAAACCGTGATCGGCCCGCGCTGCCGCCTGACCTACCACTCGACCGTGCTGGCCGGCGCGCAGCTGGGTGAAAACAGCATGCTCGGCGCCCACGGCCTGCTGACCCGCAACACCCGCGAACACGCGGTGTACGTCGGCATCCCCGCCAAGAAGGTGAAGGAAAAAGACCGCGAACTGGCCGAGCCCACCAAGCACAAGGAAGAACGGTTCTAAGCGTGGGGCAGACTTCCAGTCTGCCATAGAAGCACGATCCCGCGCCCGCTGCAGACGGCAGGCTTGAAGCCTGCCCCAAGTCTAGCGAAACAGCTTGCGCCCGACGGCCGCCACGCGCTCGGCGTTGCGATAGCCTGCCATGGTGGCGATCCAGCGATACCAGGACTTCGGCGCCCTGAACTCAGGGTCCACGCGCAGCGCCTCCCCCACCAGTTGCTCGAAGCCATCGCCGTCGCCGGTGTAGTACAGCAGCATGCGCGCCGAGTGAAAGTATCGCGCCGCCATGCCGCTGCGCCGCGCGGGTGTCCAGGCATTACGCGAAGTCAGCGCCTCTTCACAGCGTTGCAGCACCAGGCGCGTCTGGGCTGTCTTCTTGCCGAAATCCTGCGCCGAGATCTGGTCCGCGCCGCCACGGCGGTAGTACGACACCACGGCGCGCGTGCCGGCCTGCGTCGCCCCCGCGGCGCCAAGCTGCGCGTTGAAATCGAAGTCGCCGTCCAGCACCACGGGCTCGAACCAGCCCTGCACGCGATGCAACACCTCGCGCCGGTACAATACCGCGCAGGTCGCCAGCCACTCCCCGCGCAGCAGGTCGGCCAGCCAATCGGAGCCGTACCTGCGCTCAAATGGCGGCGACAGGCGGCAGGCCTGCTCGTCCTCGCGCAGGTCGCGCCAGGCGCCCCAGCCGATGTCCGCGCCCTGCATCGCCTTCACCAGTTGTTCCAGCGCAGGTGCCGTCAGCAGGTCGTCGGAATCAAGGAACATCAGGAACTCGCCGTGGCTCATCGCCGCACCACGGTTGCGCAGCGGGCAGGCTCCGACCTTCTCACCGCCGAAGTACTCAAGACGAAAACGGGCCGGGCATGCGGCGCGTAAACCTTCAAGCTGCGCCAGTGTGTCGTCGCTGGAAGCATCGTCGCCAACGATCACTTCCACGTGCGGGTAGGTTTGGGCGAACACCGAGCGCACCGCCTGGCACACCAGCTCCGCGCGGTTGAAGGTGGGAATCACCACGGACACAAGACCTGGCTCGAAATCGGCCGGCAGCCAGCTTGCGGTTGGTCGATTCTCGGGCATCTACTTGCCGGTGTAGGCCTTGCGCACGGCGGTATCCAGCTTCGCCAGCAGTTGCGGGTTCTTGCCCACGCACTTCTGCAGTTCGCGGCTGAGCTGGATGATCGCATTGTACGCAGCCCCGGCCGCGCGGCGCGAGGGGACGGGCAGGTGGCGCAGCTGCTCGACTGTAATGCGCTCCTCCGCGCGCAGGCGCGTTTCCTTGAAGCTGTCACGGTAGAGGCGCCCGAAGTACTCGCTGTTGAACACGCCCAGCAGGTAGTCGTCGTCCAGGTCCGGCGCGCCGAAGCAGCCGATCAGGTCGTCGCGGAAGAACGCCGGCGGGCTGTGCTTGGCCGCAATCGGCCGTTGCGCGTCGCGCTTGATCACGATCTTCACCTGCTTGAAGGTCGCAGGCGGCGCGATCTTTGCGTAACGCCCGGTCTGGCGTGAGACCTTGGCGCGCAGGTACAGGCGCGGCTTGCGCATCGCGAACGGGATCACGTCGCTGGCGTCGCGGATCGGCAGGGCGCCGGGCTCAGGCCTTTCCGTGATCATCAGCTGCTCGGCGTTGCCGGTGTTCACACCCACGTCGTCAAATGCCGTGGGTGGCAGCGGTATGTGGCGCAGGATGCTGCTCTGGTAAAGCTGCTCGCGCTCGTCGGTGCGTGACTCCCAGGGCTCGCCGGAGACGTCACCCTTGCCCGCGGTCAGCACGAACAGCGCGGCATCGTCCTGCACGCCGGGCAGCGCGCCCTGGCCCTGCGGCAGAATCTGCTCCGGCGCCACCAGCTGCGCCATGGCACGGCGGAAACTGGCGTAGTCCGGGCTGTCCGCCACGCGCAGGGGCAGCAGAATGCCCACGCGGCCGCCCTGGCGAACTACCAGCCGACCGGCCAGCTCGGTAAACACGGTGTGCAGGGCGGGTGTGCCGGTGAACGAGCCGAAGCGCCGCGCGATCTGCGCGCGCCGCGCGGGCGGCAGGTCCTGGGCTGCAGCACCGGCCAAGTTCTTCCATGGCGGGCAGGCGATCACGGCGTCGCACACTTCGCGCTCGTCGCAGTCAAGGGCGTCGCGCGTCACCAGCTTGGGCCGTACCGTCAGCTTCAAACACTGGCCCGCGAGGTTCAGCACGCGCCGCGTGCCGTCGGTCAACTCGCGCGAGATCTCCCAGCCCTGCAGCTTGCCGCCCTGCAGCCAGGCCTGCACCCACTGCGGGCGCGAGACGCAGGCCCACTCCACGGCCGCCAGCAGCAGAGAGCCCAGACCGCAGCAGGGATCCAGTACGGTCGGAACATCGTTGCGAGGGAACTTCGACAGGGTCTCATGGGCCACGCGCAGGGCCAGGGCGCGCGGAGTGAACGTGCCGCCCAATGTCGCGCGCAAGCCCGGCGGCACGGCGGCCGCCATGCGGTCGTGCTCTTTCCAGGCTGCTGAAAAGTCCACCTTCATGGCAGGACTTTAGCCGGAACCTGCCTTCAAACCAGCGGATATGTATAATGGACTAATTCAGTCCGGATTGTAGTTTGTCCGGTTGTGGGGAATACGCACCTTATGCTGACGTACTCGCAGAAGATCAAGGACCACTTCATCAACCCGCGCAACGTGGGCGTGCTGACCGACGCCACCGTGCTTGGCGAAGTGGGCAGCATGGCCGCAGGCCAGGCGCTGAAGCTTTACCTCAAGCTGGACGACACGGAAGTGATCCGCGACGCGCGTTTCCAGGTGTTCGGCTCTCCCAGCGCCATCGCCGCCAGCAGCGCGCTGACCGAAATGCTGAAGGGCAAGCACATCGACGAGGCCGCACGCATCACCGCAGACGACATCAGCCAGTACCTCGGCGGCCTGCCGCCCGAGAAGATGCACACCTGCGTGATGAGCATGGAGGCGCTGGAAGTCGCCTACGCGCGCTACCGCGGCATCGACCTGGAAACCGAGCTGGATGAAAACGGCGACCTGTTTGTGTGCCGCTGCTACGGCATCCCGGAACACAAAATCGAGCGCGCCATCCGCGACCATAACCTGACAACCATCGAGCAGATCGCCCACTACACCAAGGCCGGCGGCGGCTGTAACACCTGCCACCCAGACCTGAACGCCATCATCGCGCGCGTGCGCGCCGAGATGCCCAGCGAGGCGCCAAAACCGGCGGCACCTCGCCCCAGCGGTGACATGACCAACCTGGACAAAATGCGCGCCATCCAGGAGGTGCTGGACCGCGAAGTGCGCCCCGGCCTGGCCATGGACGGCGGCGACATGGAACTGGTGGACGTGCAGGGCAACAAGGTCTACGTGCAGCTTCACGGCCACTGCAACAGCTGCGCCTCCAGCAGCGCCACCATGAAGTTCTTCGTGGAAGACCGCCTGCGCGAAATGGTGGACCCGGAGATTGTGGTAATCGACACCACCGAGCACTCCGACCAGCTGCACGCCCCGCCCATGCGCTAAGCATGTTTGAAACCACGGATGAACACGGTTAAACACGGAGTTGTGGATTCCGCGGCAACAGTGACATGACCGAACGCCCGATCTATCTCGACAACAACTCCACCACCTTCCCCGCGCCGGAGGCGGTTGAGGCCGTGCTGCCCCTGTTCGGCGAAATCTACGGCAACCCCAGCAGCACCCACGGTTTCGGCCAGAAGGCGCGCCACGAGCTTGAGCTCGCGCGCGAAAACGTGGCGAAGCTGCTGAGCTGCAAGCCCGCCGAAGTCGTGTTCAACTCCGGCGCCACCGAGGGCAACAACACGGCCATCTACGCCGCGCTGGACGGCATGCCCGAGCGCAAACACATCATCACCAGCCGCACCGAGCACGCCAGCGTGCTGGAGGTCGTGCGCTACCTCGAACAGTCGGGCTACCGCGTCACCGAGCTGAACGTCGATCGCCTCGGCCGCATCGACCTCGACGAGCTGAAGAACGAGATCAGCGGCGACACCGCGCTGGTCAGCCTGATGTGGGCCAACAACGAAACCGGCGTGATCAACCCGGTCAACGCCGCGGGCGACATCGCCAAGCAGTTCGGCGCGCTCTTCCACGTCGATGCCGTGCAGGCGGCCGGCAAGCTCAAGATCGACCTCGCGGAAGAAGCCGCCATCGACTACCTCACCATTTCGGGCCACAAGTTTCACGGCCTGAAGGGCGCGGGTGCCCTGTTCGTGCGCGAAAAGGCGCCGTTCCTGCCCCTGATCCGCGGCGGCCACCATGAGAGCGGTCGGCGCGCGGGCACGGAAAACGCCATGGGCATCGTGGCCATGGGCGCGGCGGCAGGGCTGCTGAACCGCGAGATGGCGAAGCACGTCGAGCACATGAAGCTGATGCGCGACCGCCTGCAAAGCGGCCTGCTGGCGAAGTGCGACGACGTGATCATCAACGGCGACCAGCAGGATCGGCTGCCGAACACCGTGAACGCGGGTTTTAAGTTCATCGACGGCGAGGCGCTGCTGATGATGCTGGATGCCGCCAACATCTCGGTCAGCGCCGGCAGCGCCTGCCAGTCGGGAGGCCTGGAGCCGAGCCACGTGCTGAAGGCCATGAACGTGCCGCTGTCGGCCATCCACGGCAGCGTACGCTTCTGCGTCAGCCGCTACACCGAGCCAGAAGAGATCGACGCCGCCGTCGAGCAGATCAGCGCCATGGTGATGCGACTGCGCGAGATGAGCCCCTTCGGCCACACCGAACAGCGCGGCAACGGCCTCAGCGCCGAAGAGCTCGAGAAGCACAAGGCATACTTCGCCACGGTGTAGCAGGTCGCGGGGAACGGCTTTGGCCCTGACACCTGAAACCTGAAACCTGTAACCTGACGGCATGGCGGACACACCCACAGTCGAGCAGATCCGCGCCGACCTTGATGCCGGCGAAGGCCCCCACGCCGTGCGCCTCGCGCGCAAGCTGGCCGAGGGCTGCGACGTGGACACCATGCTGCAGCTGTCGGCCGCGTTCAGTGACCACGCCGTGTTCGCGCCCCTGGTGGACATCTGGCGCAGGCGCATCGCCAAGCAGCCCCTGGACGAGCGCGAGCACGCGGCTTTTGCCAACGCTTTGAATGGCCTGGCCAGCGAGCACCTGGCCGAACGCCGCGAATCCGAAGCCATGGAGCTGTTCACCGAGGCAATCGGCATCGCACCCAGGCTCGATTACATCCGGCGCAACATCGCCAGCATGCTGGTGCACAAGGGCGACTATGAGGCAGCGCTGATCGAGCTGGACACCCTGCTGACCAAGTCCCCGAACGACCCACAGGCCAACCTGCTGCTGGGCGTGGCGCGCTACCAGTCGGGCGACCCGGCCCTTGCCATGGCGCCCCTGACACTCGCCTTCCGTGCAGGCTTTCCAGACGCGGGCATGTGGCTGCTCAAGGCCCAGTGCATCCTCGGCCAGCCCGACGAGGCCGGCCGTACACTCGAGCGCCTGGCCGAAGACCACCCGGAGCGCGCGGGCACGCTGCTTGAGCTGGAGCTGAACGAGCCCGGCAGCCCGGTGCAGAGTGTGCGCGATCACCCGACGGTGCGGCGCTTAACGCAGTAGGGACACGCTGCTGCGTGTCCCTACCCGGTTCCGCGTGTCCGTGCAACTACCTATTCGAAGGTGTGTTCGAACGGCTTCTTTTTGCCGTAGAGTTGGGTGGGATCGGCCCATTCCGCGGCGCTGATCTGGTACTTGGAAGCCGCGTCGTCCTCGGTCAGGTAGTCAACCTCGCCGTCGGACCAAGCCACCAGCATGCCGTATCCGATCGAGTCGTAGTTGTGGGCGTTGCGGCTGTTGAAGGTGAACAGCACGGTACGCTCTTTACCCGTCAACAGCTGGCGGAATTCGCCCAGTTTGGGCGCGGTGAAGCTGCATGAGCCGGCGTCCAGCTTCATGTCTTTGCCCACCGAGTCACGCTCGGCCGGCGCGTCACCCCCGCCGAGGCTTACCACGCTGTTGAGGTCATTGCCGTCCAGCACGCCGGCCTGGAACAGGAATTCGAAGAACTCACGGCCGCTCTTGTCGCGGTTGTCCTTGTCATTGAAGCGCCTGGTGTATGAGGGGTTGGTGCCCGCCTGCTGGAGGGCGTCAAACAGCTTGTGCAAGTTGACCTTGTCGAGGTCGGCGTTGGCCTTGGTGAAGTGTCGGGTGACCGCAAAGGCCAGCACCGAAACCAGCAGGCCCAGGATGGCGATCACGACCATGAGTTCGACAAGGGTGAAACCCGCGCGTGCGCGAGAGAACATGATTGCTCCGGAAATAGGAAGTTGCGCGCCGGAGAGGCGAGGGACCCGACACCCCAAACATCCCCCGTAGGCAGGACCCTGTCAATTTATTCTCATACTATTTTTTCGTTTGCGCTTTCTAGCATATATAAATGCAAGACCTGCGCCGGCCCGGGCGGCGAAACGAAAACACACCCGCGCAGGGCGGGCAGAGCTGGAGAATCCGGTTTACGGCGGCGTCATCGCGGTCGTCGAAGGCAACCGCAGCGGTAATGCAGGCAACTTGGCAGAGGATTGGGGACTACTACTGTCGGACTCCATGGCAAAGATTCCCGTACGGGAGGGCGCGCTTCGCGGGAAGTATCCGTCGTCACGATTCTCCCCCGCCCGGCGCAACGAGTCAAATGGAAACAGCCCCGGGGTTATCCCCGGGGCTGTCGGCGGATATGGCTGCTACTCGAAGGTGCGGTCGAACGGCGCCTTTTCGCCGATGATTTCACTCGGCGAGTTCGTCCAGGTTTCGGCGTCAAGGTTGTGCTCGTCGGTGGCCTCTTCCTTGTTCATGTACTGGGCCGTTTCGCCGTCCGACCACTGCACGATCGCGCCCTGGTCTTCGTAGTTGAGCCAGTTGCGCGAGTTGAAGGTCAGAACAATCTTGCGGCCTTTGCCCTTGAGGCTCATGACCTTCATCAGGTCGTCACCCTTGGGCGCCGTGTAGGAGACGCTGTTGGCGGGCATGGTGCCGCCCTCTTCTTCAATCCAGGCCTTGTCAGCCTTGTTGTCCGTCTTGGTGTTCAGGCTCACGATCTTGCTGAGCAAGGCATCGTCCAGCAGCCGTTTCTTGAACAGCGCTTCGTACAGCTTTTCGCCCTTGGCCTCAGCAACGCCCTTCTTGCCGAGCTTGCCACGCTTGGAATCGTCAGCTGCGATGCCCTGGAAGCCTGCCATCAGGTCGCCAACCTGCTTCACTTCCAGCTTGTTCTTGGCTTCGGTGAGGCGCGGGATCACTGCGACGGCAAGAATGCCGACCAGCAGACCCAGAATGCCAATCACAACCATCAGCTCAACGAGAGTAAATCCGCTACGTGTATACCGTTTCAATTCTGTTCCCCTTGTATGGGTTAAAAACGAAACCATCCCTATTGTGGAGGGTATCCGACAACACCAGTATCCTGCAGGGTTTCGGATGAGTCAAGCACCCGCACAACGACGGGACCGTCAGAAAAACCCGCCACTGCGCGTAAGCCGTCCATGCGCAAAATCTTACGCATTAGCGCTTGGGAGGTGTAAAATCGTCTTCCAAGCCCTTCAGAGACTCCGGCAGGCCTTTGTCGGCTTCTTCCTGCTGGGCTTTCTTCAGCGCCACCTTGCGGTCGCCTTCGTCGATGCTGCCCTCGACCTTGAGGCCCGGCATCGTGACGGGGCGCTCGAGTTCCGGGCTGCCGCACTTGGGACAGGGGATCTTCATGCCCTCTTTCCAGTTCAGCACGTTGAACTTGCTGAAGCAGGAGGGGCAGCCGAGGATCGTGATGTTCTGGGTCTGCAGCAGTTCGTGGACCTGCTCGGAACTCAGGAAGCCCTTGCTTACCAGCACCTCACCAAGCCTGAAGAACAGGTTGAAACGCTCAAGCTTGGCTTGCTCGCGGATCGCCTCGTGCACCTGCTGCTCATTGCAGTAACTTTTCTCGATCGCCAGGCGCCCAAGCGTCATGCCCATCTTGCGCACTGCGGGCGACATCTCGAGCCGCGAGCGGTTCTCGCGCTGGATGGCGAGCACGGTCATCAGCTCTTCGTCGCTGAGGAAGCCCAGGTCCACCATGATCTTGCCCAGGTGGGTGCCGTCCGGCGCCTTCTCCTGGGCCTCGACGGCCTTTGCCAACTGCTCGTCATTAACAAATCCGCAGCTGACGGCGATTTTGCCGAACAGGACCTCAACCTTGGTGGTAGCCATCGCGCCTTCCGAATGCAGGACGGATCGATGATACCAACGACCCCAGCGGGATGAAGAGCCTGCAAGGCTGCGCGGTGGGCGCGGACTCATCGACGCCGTAAACGCGATGCCAACCAATAGAAAGAGCAGGGCTCGCGCCCCGCTCTTTGCTCTACCGTTTCCCGTCCGCGGGGAAAGGGGTTAGGCGGACGTCAGGCCCGCCCGCCTCAACTTGGCTCAGTATACCCCATGAGAACCCCGGTGCCAAAATTGGCCTAATCGACGGACACGAGGTGGCTTAGGGCCGCTTGGCCCGCCGTTGCCGTTCTTGACCGGCGGCCTGCCGCTTGCAGATCCGCAACAGTGACCGGTGCCGACACTTCTTGCCCCTGCGCGGATTCGGTAAGCTCGCGTAATGAGAACCACCCGACTGCCCGCCGCCCTCGGCCTGCTTCTGGCCACCGCCCTTCTGTGTCAGGCCGCGCCCAAACCCGAATTGCCGGCCCTGGACAAGCCCCAGCAGAAGTGGATCGAGAAAACCGCTCCCAAGGCGCGCGACAAGTTCAGCAAGGACGTCGCGGCCGCGCTGAAGAAGCACGACAGCCCGGCCCTGCGCGAGCTGATCGCCCGCTGGTTCCCCGAGTGCCGCAAGCAGACCGGCGAGCCAACCGGCGCCGAGACCGGACGGAACACCGAAACAGGCAAGGCCGCCGCCGCCCTGGCCAAGGACTGGGCCGCCTTCGCCGCCGAGGCACGCAAAGCCGGGATGCCCTCCACGGCCGGCTGGGAAGCCCTGCGCGCCCTCAAGCTGGATGACCGGAACAAGCAGGCCGCGGAAATCCTCGGCTACGTCGAACGCCCCAAGCACGATCAGTATGTACCACAGCGCGCCGCCAAGCTGATCAGCGAGGGCAAGCACCTGTGGGACTGGGGCTGGACCACGCACGCGCCCCAGCCGCTAGACCGCGACGCAAAGCCAGCGGGTGACGAAGGCGACGATGCCCACGCCGCCTGGGCCAAGGCACGCGAGCTGGAGTACACCTTAGTAAGCCTGCGCACCAACCTGCCCCTGGCGGAAGCCTGCGAGATCGGCCAGCGCGTGGACGCGCTGCTTGAATGCATGCGCGCGCGCTACCTGCTGGTGGAAGGCTACACCGAGCCCGCCTGGCCCCTGAAGGTGTGGGTGATCGCCAAGGACGCCGAGTACAACCAGCTCTGGGCCGAGCGGCCGGAGCAGCCGGGCTCGCCCTTCGGCGAGTACTCGTACCTGCACAAGGTCGCCCACGTGAACGCCGAAAACTGCGCCCAGGGCTTCGAGAAAACCGTCGGCATCGCCCAGCACGAAAGCTGCCACGCCTTCTTCCACGCCGCGTTCCCCGGCCAGTGGGACCGCGGCCAGGCCACACCCTACGGCTGGATGATGGAGGCCGTGCCCGCCGCGGTGTACTACATCGACCCGCTGAACCCGCGGGACGGCAGGCTCGCCGAGCAGTTGAAGCGCAAGTTCCTGAAGGCGGACGGCACTCGCGACGAGGCCGTGCAAAGCGTGCTCGACGGCAAGGACTGGCTGAAAGAGCTGAACGGCGCGGCAAGCTACGACGAAAGCATCGGCCACCTGCAGGCCTACATAACAGGCGCCCTGTTCACAGCCATGGCCTGGCAGGACGACAGGCTAAGGGAAGCCTTCGCCCGGTTCACAGCCAGGTGCATGGCCTGGAAAGCCGAAAGTGGCGAGTTCGAAAAGACCTTAGGCGAAACCCCAGAGCTGACCAAAAAACTGAAAGAGTGGCTAAACCAGTAGTGGCACAGGCCTTCCAGGCCGTGAGTGGTGCCATGGCCTTCAAGGCCATGGCCGGGCACGCGCTTGAAGCGCGTGGCACTACTCATGCGCTGGCCTGCCTGACGTAGCCTTGGCGTAGTCTGGAAGCGCATGCCACTTGCCTGCTCCGCTACACCTTTACTCGGGCGTTGAACCAGGCTCCGAACATGGTTCGCATCAGCCATAGCTTGGCCCTGGTCAGTGGCCAGGCGGCTGGGTTGGGCATCAGGCCGCGGCACTCTTCGGGCAGCATGATCAGGCTTACTTTCACGTTCGGCGCTATGCCAATCGGCAGGCCCTTCTCCATGCAGCGCCGGTAGAAGTGCTGGAATACCGGTAGCATGTCCTCAACGCGCGGCGGCTTGCGCTTGCCGTAGGCCGCGCCGATCACCGGCCTGAACACACACACCGTGGGAATCGCGCCGTGGTCCACGATCCAGTCAATGGCGCGGATGCTTGACTCCACGGGCTCAAGGCCGGCGATGATCTCACCGTTCACGGTGTCAAAGCCCACGTCGTTGGCGCAGAAGTCGATGGCGTCCAGGTAGCGTTTCAGGCCGCTGCGGCGCGCCTTGCCGGGGCCGATCTCCTTGAACAGCTCCTCGTCGATCACCTCAAAGCACAGGCTCACGTTGTTCACGCCAAGCTGCTTGAACTTGCGGTAGTTCTCGAAGTCCGCGTCGGGCGGCGCCTGCAGGCCCAGCAGCAGGCCCGTGCGCTCTTTCACCGCGCGCATGACTTTCTCGAACAGCCCCCAGTAGTCGTTGCTGTCGATGAAACCCGTGTTGATGTGCACGAAGGTGATGCGGCTTTCCTTGCGCGCAGCCAGCACGGTCTCGACCACGTCTTCAATACTCTTGTCGACCTCTTCCTGGCTGCCGAGGTTCTGGCCCTCGGTGCAGAACTTGCAGTATTCGTTCTCGCCGTTGGGGCCCCAGTTCTGGCAGCGCGGGCCCCAGTAGATGCCGAGATAGGTGCCCTGCAGGCAGCCGATGCGCTGCATCAGCTTGCCGCTGCTGGTGCGCTGCTTGTACCACTTGGGCTCTTCGGGGATGCGCACTGTGTCAACCAACTCGGCGTTGGCGCGATCCAGCTTGCCCAGCCAGGGGCCTTTGCCGGCGGGTTTGAGCGCGTCGTAGGCGTCGTAGTCGAAGGGGCGTTTTTCGCGCCAGATTTCGTAGCCCGCAATGGGGTCTGGCTCCCGCAGGGTGCCTGACCCCTTTGCGGGCCCGGCGTCCGCTGAAACGGGGCCAGGCACCGCATGCGGAGCCTGACCCCGTTTCACCAGCCAGTACGGCGAGTTCTGCACCCACCACTCCACCACGGGAATGTTGGTGTACATGTCCTCACCGATCACAACCTCCAGCCCGCTGCCGAGCCCGGCCCTGTTGCGGATAATCTCGCGCGCGTCCTCACCCAGCGCGCACGACTCATCGATGCGCAGACCCTTGCAGTACAGGTCCAGCTTCAGGTACGCGGGGTTGCAGCGGCCGTCAGGTTGAAAGAGACCGATTTCCATGGCTCATGCAGGGGAAAGCAGGGGCCACAAGAATAGCGCCGTTATGGGCCGCGCCAAGGTCAGAGCTGCTTGTGGAAGTGCACCACCGGGCGCTTTTCCTTGTAGCCGAGCGCGCGGTGCGCCCTGCGGCTGGGTTCGTTGTCGGCGTGCGCGTCGGAGCCCATCTCGCTGCAGCCTTGGGCGCGGGCCCAATCCTCGGCCGCGATCACCAGCGCTTTGCCCACCCCCTCGCCGCGCAGGTCAGGCGCCACGTACCAGCCCTCGATGTAGCCGACCGGGCTGGTACTGCAGCCCTCGGCGTTGCCGCGCAGGCTGGCTTCGAGAAAGCCGCACAGGCCTTGATCGTCCTCGGCCAGGAAGACGGCGATTTTCAGGTACGGTGTGGGGTCGCCGGCCAGCATGCGCTCGGCGTCGGCGCGCAGCTCGTCGGCCGTGTGGTTGGGCCACAGGGCGTTGCGCATGCGCACCCAGGCTTCCAGGTCAGTTGGACGGAGGCGGCGGATTTGCACCGGGTGTCTCCACGTCTTCACGCTTCAGGATGCGCGTGGGCATGCCAGCGTCTGCGGATGTCGGAGGCGCGGCCTTGGCCTCCTTGCGCGTCATCTCGCGCAGGTGATGGGCCGAGCGCCAGATGTGATATGCCAGCCGGTCCAGCCAACGCTGCGCCGCAAGCTCTTTCAGGGCCTGCTCGGCGTCGATGCGCCGGGCGGCCGTGGCCTCGAGAATCGCCGGGCGCGCCGTGCGGCGGTCTTCGGCCAGTTTGTGCGAGAACGCCTCGGCGACCTGGGCCTCGGGTTCAACGTCCGGGTCGCGCAGCTGCTTTGCCAGCAGCGCCAGGATTTCGCCCATGTCCTCCCCCACCTTGCGCAGGCTGTCGTTGCGCCGCACGGAGGTCAGCGACTCGGGCTCATGCATGTCCTCGACCAGCCGCTCCAGGTGGTCCAGCGCGTGCACGGTCGAAAGCTGGCGATGGAACTCGAAGCCCGTGGTTTCCGGCGGTGGGATGCGCTGCAGGAAGCGGCGAGTCTCCGCCAGCGCCTCGCCGATCTGCTCCAGGCTGCCACCTGCCGCCATTTTGCGCTCGCCTTCCAGCATGCGGCGCAGGTCGTCGAACATCGTGGCGGCGATTTCTTTCAGCACATTGCGCGCGGCCTCAACGGCCACGGCCGGCACGCTGAGCAGGCTGGTGTCGAGGTGCTGGGTCAGGCGCGGGCCTTTCAACTTGATGCGTCGCTCGATGAAGCGCGAGTACTGCGGCAGCACCGGCAGGAAGATCGCGGCGCCCAGCAGGTTGAAGGCAGTGTGGAAGGCCGCGATGGTCAAGGCGTGATCGCCGCCCAGCCCGTCTTCGGCGAACTCTTCGATGCCGTGCGTGAACCAGGGCAGGATCACGAATGCCACGGCCGCCGTTACCAGGTTAAAAATGATATGCGCCAGCGCCGTGCGCTTGGCGGACACGCTGCCGCCGATGCTGGCGATGCCGGCCGTGATCGTGGTGCCGATGTTCTGCCCCACCACCAGCGCGGCGGCTTGCTGCACGTCGATGGTGCCGCCCGAGAGCGCCGCCAGGGTGGTCGCCACGGCGGCGCTGGAGGACTGCATCACCACGGTCATGGCGACGCCGATCAGCACCAGCAACGCGCGGCCGCCAAGCGTGGCCTCGGGCCAGGTGGAAGGGTCGAACTGCGTGGCCAGCTCTTTCATGCCGGCCTGTAGCACGTCGATGCCGACGAAGATGACGCCGAAGCCCGCCAGGGTCTGGCCGATCTGCGCCAGGCGGCCGCGCGTCACCAGCTTGGCGAACGCGCCGAAGCCGATCACCGGCAGCAGCAGCTGCCCCACGTTCAGCTTCAGGCCCAACAGGCTGACCAGCCAGCCTGTGCTGGTGGTGCCCAGGTTCGCTCCGATGATGACACCGACGGCATTGCTGAACGGCAGCAGGCCCGCCGAAACAAAGCCGATGGTCGCGACCGTGGTCGCGCTTGAGGATTGAACGATGGCGGTGAGGCCCGCGCCCGCGCCAACGGCAGACCAGCGGTTGGTGGTGTACTTCGACAGGATGGAACGCAGGGCGTCGCCGGCCAGGGCTTTCAGGCCGTCCGTCATCAGGATCATGCCCAGCAGGAACAGGCCAACGCCGCCGAGGACACTGGTGAACACGGTGAACATGGGCGGAACACTAGCTAACCGTGGGGCAGGCTGCCAGCCTGCCGCAGTTCGGAAAAGCCAGGCGGGCTGGCAGCCCGCCCCACGCTACAGCGGGCCGGCTTTGCGGCCGCCGCGGTTTACCTTGGGCTGACAGGCTTCGGTTCCAAGCAGCGTTCGCGCCATGGCGGCCGAGCGATCGACCAGTGCGCGCACGCCCTCGCGCAGCTTTTCGCTGTGCTGGACCTGGCGGACGTTTTCGGCCATGTCCTCGGCATCCCAGCCGCGGGTGTGGGCGACGTACGGGAACTGCGGGAAGGCGCAGCCTACTTCAGCGAAAAAGCCCAGCATCTGGCCCGCCACGCCCTGCACGTTGTCCTGGCCGCCGGTGATGATGAAGCTGGCGACCTTGTTGCGCAGCATTACCCGGTCCGCGATCGTCACCTGGTTCTGGATGCAGTTCATGCGCTCGACCATCTTGTAGTAGAGCGAACTGGCGGCGCCCCAGCGGATCGGCGTGGCGACCATGATGACATCGGCCCAGTGCACGATGGCTTCGTAGACCTGGTCGAGCTGGTCTTTGCTGTCCATCTGGGTGATCGAGCAGGGCCAGGTGCAGGCGCGCGCAGCCTTGGAGTAGTAGCCCTCGCAGGCGCGGAATTTCAAAGCGCTCAGGCGGATGTAGCGGGTTTCGAGGCCGCTGGACTTGGCGTGCTCGAGCGCGACCTCGAGCATGGCGTCGGAGGTGGAGTAGCGCGGGTTGCGCTCGTCCATGGCGGTGGTGGAGATGCCAACGATGCGCACGGGGCCGTCGCCGCGCTCGATTTTGCGCGCCAGCGGGTGGGGCTCGTGGGGCACCTTGTGGCGTTTGGTGCCGGAGTTCAGGTCAACGAACAGCTTGCCGCCTTCTTCTTTCAGCGTGAAGCCGGGGACCTTGTCTTCTTCGAAGCCCGGTTCGCCAAGGCCGGTGCAGCGGTGGAACTTCCACTGGTGCCAGGGGCAGACGACGTAGTCGCCGTCGAGATGCCCGTCGCCCAGCGGCCCGCCGACATGGTTGCAGACGTTGTCAATCAGGCCGAACTGCCCGTCCTTGAACGACAAAGCAAACTTGCGCTTGCCGACCTCAACCACCCGCAACTCCGGCTCGCGCAGCTCGGCAACATCACCCAGTTCAACCCAATTCGCATCCGCCATGATTGCCTATGCAACCACGAAGGACCACGAAGGGCCACTAAGAACTACAACTGCCTCAACGCGACGACGCAACGAGCGCGACGGCCGCGACGAGTCCAGGATTCGTTTGCAGGCCTTGCTCAGGACAAGATCATCGGCCGTGTTCTGTCTTGAAGCCCGCATTCGTTTGTTCGGGTTAGAGTTTGATTGGCGAACGCATTGGGGACTCGTCCTGTGAACCGGACGCTTGGAAAACGGCTTTGCACCGCCGCCCGTCAAGGGCACGTAGAGCGGCTCAGGCGCCTGCTGGACAAAGGCGCGGATCCAAATGCCCATGGACAATGCGGTCATTCGCCTCTAGTTGAAGCGGCATATGCCGGCCATTTTGCCGCGGTTGAAATGCTCATTGAGGCGGGCGCAAATGTCTTGCACGTGACTGGCCAGGGACGAAGCGCGCTGCATTGGGCCGCAAGCAAAGGACATGAAGACGTCGTCCGTCTGCTGATCTGGAGCGGTGCTACACCAAGATCACTCGACGAATGCGGCTGGTCACCAGTGATGCCCGCCATCCTGAACGGACACGAAGAGATCGCAATCTTCCTGCTTGAGTGTGGGGCCGACGCTGAGTTGATGGTCAAGGGCGAGTCTTTGCTTGATTGGGCCGAGCGATACAACCGCGCAGAGGTGGTTGCGTATCTGAAAAAGTCGCGCTGGCGTGCCCACGACTAACAGCGCATCGCGCGACGCATCGCGACCGTTGCGCTCGTCGCGTCGTCGCGTGGATGCTGTTAAACAAAGGCCCCGAGCTTCCGCTCGGGGCTCCCTGATTCTCGTTTATACTCCCTTGAAGCTGGGCGTGCGCTTGCTGTTGAAGGCATTTAAGCCTTCCTTGGCGTCCTGGCTGTCGAACAGGGCCTTCTGGAGTTCGCGCTCCAGGGTCAGCCCGCTTTCGAAGCTCATTTCCGCGCCGCTCTGTACACTGCGCTTGATGTTGCCGACCACCTTGGTGGCCTTGTTGGGCAGGGTGAACTGCTTGCAGTAGTCGATCATCTGCTCGCGGAAGCTCTTGGCGTCGCCATCGTAAATCTCGTTCACGATGCCCCAGTCCAGCGCCTCCTCAAAGCTGAACAGCTTGCCGGTGCACATCAGCTCGATGGCCTTGCTCTTGCCCACCATGCGCAGCAGGCGCTGGGTGCCGCCGGTGCCCGGCAGCACGCCCAGGTTCACCTCGGGCAGGCCGCAGCGGCCGGCGTCGCGGCGCGCGATGCGGATATCCGCGGCCATGGCGATCTCGAGGCCGCCGCCCACGGTGTGGCCGTTGAGGCCGGCGACCACCAGCTTGGGGGTCTGCTCGAGGCGGCTGAGGGTCTCGTTGGCGTGAAGGCAGAAGAAGTACTTCCAGTGCGGGTTGGACTCCTCGAGCATCTTGATGTTGGCGCCGGCGCAGAAGAACTTCTCGCCCTCGCCGGTGATCAGGATGACGCTGATTTCGTCGTCGAAGCGCGCCTCCAGCATGGCGTTGTCCATCTGGCGGAACATCTGGTGCGTGTAGGTGTTGGCCGGCGGATCCGCGAGCTCGATCATGAAAACGCCCGGGACGGGACGGCTGGTCTTCACGACCTGCATCGACTCGCGTTCTTTGTCTACCGACGGTTGCTTAATGGCCATGCTGATATCTCCTCAACTGCCGCCCCTTCGCGGCCCGGAATGGTTTAGAGTTCGAGAATATGGCCCGGGACAGGCGAATTGACAAGCCCGGGCTTGGGGGGAACTGCCTGGAACTAAAGCTCGTACTCGAAGGTCAGCGGGTAGCTGTCGGCGTGGCCGGAATCCCATGAGCCTTTGCCGCTGATGCCCTCCAGCTCGCCGGTGCCGGAACCCGGGACGATGAAGAACGTCTCGTGCACGATGCCGTCGGCGCCGACCTTTCCCTCGCGCTGGAGCGCGAACGTACCCGCCTTGCCGTGCAGCGTGCCGCTGAAACGCTCCAGGCCCACGAAGCTGGCGCCCGCGGGTGTGTAGGCCATCAGGTACTCGGTGTGGCTGGCGCCCTGCAGGTCGCCCTCGAAGCTGCGCTCGACCTTGGCCTGCACCATCTTCTGCGGCTCGGTGCTGTAGGGTTCTTCCTTCCAGCTGGCGATCCGGAATGTGGCGTTGGCGGTGGGCATCGGCTCTCCTAGACGGCCGTCACGTAGCGGAAGGGCTCGGCCTTGCAGGCGGGGCAACGGCGCTGCTTCATGAACTTGGAGCCCTCGGCCTTCATCTTCTTGTCGCAGGCCAGGCAGCGGATCTTGACTACTTCGTCGGGCAGGATCGGGTTGCCGGGCACTTCGCCGGCGCGCGGTCCTTTGGCCGCCTTCTGCTCGACTTCCTCCAGCGACATGCGCTTGAGCGTCTGCTGGCTGGCGCCGCCGGGGCCGTCGTCGCTGTCAGCCGCGGGAAGCGTGACCGCACGGCGGGGGGTAGGCTCCGGCTCGGCGTCTACGACGTCATCGACGGTGAACTCGTCTGCTGCGGGCGGTTGTGGATTCACGGCCGCCGTGCCGACGGGGGCATCCAGGTCCGAGTAGAGCGCTCCGAGGCGTTCGTTTTCCGCGGCAACCTCGGCGCGCTTTTTCGGCTCCGACACGAAGGTGTAGACAACCAGAGCCAGGATCCACAAAGCGGGACTGAGCAGGAAGGCGTAGAACACACCATCCGATTCGGGCAGCACTCCGCCCAGGGTCAACAGAATCAGCAGGAAAGGCCCGAGGCTGGTGCCGTACAACACAGGCGCCATGATCAGCGGGCTGACGTACTTCTTGCGCACACACTCCATGACGATGCGGGTACTTACCACCGTCAGCACCAGCAGGAAGGCGAGTGCGCCGTAGAAAATCACCTGGCCGAGCCCGAAGGCGGCGCTTTCGGTACTTGCCTGCCTGGTTTGCGCGAGAATCAGCAGCAGCTCCATGCCGTGATCATAGCGAACTTCGCGAAAACGGCACTACGGCCGGTCATGCTCGCGCTCGTGTTGCAGCAGCCATTGCTTGCGCTGCAGGCCGCCGCCGAAGCCCGTCAGCGAGCCGTTCGCGCCGATAACGCGGTGGCAGGGCACGATGATGGCGATCGGGTTGGCGCCGTTGGCCGCCCCCACCGCGCGTGAGGCCTTGGGCCTGCCCACGCGCGCGGCGACCTGGCCGTAGCTGGCGGTTTCCGCGAAGGGAATGGCGCACAGTTGTTGCCACACCGCGCGCTGGAACTCCGTGCCCTGGGGCACGAGCGGCAGCGTGAACTCCGTGCGCTCGCCCGCGAAGTATTCCTCAAGCTGCCTGCGCGCCTGTTGCAGCAGCGGGTGGTCTTGCTCGTGCTCGGCGCGGGCGCCCATCTGCAGGCTGGTGAGGCCGGAGTCGTTGCAGGTCAGCAGCAGCGGGCCGATTGGCGATTCCATGGTAGCGCTGTAACTCATTGGGCTTTCCTCAAGGCGGATGGCGCGCGGCCTTCCAGTTGCCGGAACGCAGCATTGAAACGACGCAGGCTGGCGAAGCCGCTGTCGTAGGCGATGCGCGTCAGGGGCAGCTTCGTCTTCTGCAGCAGTTGTTTGGCTTTCGCGATGCGGCTGCGTTGCCGCAACTGCGTGGGCGTCACGCCAAGCTCGTCGCGCAATGCTCGGCGCAGGTGGCGGGCCGTCACGCCCAGGCGCGCGGCCAGCGTCTCGATGCGCAGGCCTGCGTTCTTCTCCAGCATCACGGCCGCGCGTTTGGCCAGTTGCGCCTTGGCGTCCACGCTGGCGTGGCCCGGTGCCAGTTCCGGCCGGCAGCGCAGGCAGGGCACGAAGCCTGCGGCCTCGGCCTCGGCGGCCGTGGCGTAAAAGCTGCAGCGGTCGCGGCGCGGCGTGCGGGCGGGGCAGACCGGGCGGCAGTAGATGCGTGTGGATTTGACGCCCACGAAGAAACGGCCGTCGAAGCGACGGTCGCGCGCGGCCAGTGCCCGGTAGCAGTTGTCGAAATCCAGCGCCATGCACAGGAGATAACAGAAAGCGGCGAGGCAATCTCGCCGCTTTCGGACGCGACAGTGGATTACTCCACACGGCTGATGTTCAGCGTAGGCCGAAAGTCGTTGCACTTTGGACACGTTTCCAGCCCATGAATTTCTCCCAGCGTCGTCCGCCACCGCCCCATGCACTTCTTACAGCGGGCAAACACTGGCGTCTCCGGTGGAGCCCCGTTCGTCAGCAGTTCCAAAGGGTCCACACCTTCGAATCGTGTTTCCGCCGGCAATTCAGGCTCTTGCACCAGCGCAGACCTCTTGCGCACGGGTGGTGGTACTGGCGGCTCCTCAAGCTCGGAACGGCGAATCTGAACTACCGAGTACACAAAGAGCCCGATCCACAACAAATGCCCCCCTGAAGCACCAATCAACTCAACAGTGAAGCTCTCTCCGGCAACCAAGCGGAGCCCCAGCCCGAGAAAGGGAAGTACTGCCAGCAACCCACCCACGAGAATGCGCCCGCCGGCGTGTTGCGGCCACTTCATAAAAACCCACGCCGTCGCTGCGAGCATCAGAAATGGAGTAATGCAGCATCCGATGCCAAACGCGGCCGGACGACCCGGCACGGCATCAACTGCATTTGCCTGAAGTAGGAGGTGCGCAAGCATCTGTTACAACTGAACTCACACGCTGTTGGTCTGGGCGATGTCGGTAACGCAATGCGCTACGCCGCTTCGGCTCTGGCTAGTACCGGCTCGAATTCTGTCAGCAGCGCGGGATCAAGCCCGAGATGCCGCAGCAGCGACGCAACCTCGGAGCGTGTCACGTACCCCGGTGAAACAATCTCGATGCCGATGGGTCGACCGTCGTCGGCGTAGTCCACAACGAGGTCGTCGCTGAATGCCCGTGTGTCCGCCGCGCTGTCCGAGCGCTCATGGGGCAAATAGAAGTACGCGACGTAGGGTTTGCCGCGCCGGTAAGTCACTTGCAGGCTCGTCCCGATCATTTCTTTGCCTTGAACGCCGTCACTACTTCCAGCTGCCGGTGTGCCGGGTTGGGCTCTACCACCACAATCCAGGCCTCCCCATCGTGTCGGGTCTCGATCAACCATCGCCCGGGAACGCGCCCCGCCCGATAGCCGGATGCTCTTTCAAGCATATCGCGAAGTTCGACCTCGGTGAAGTGGCGAACCTGCATGCGCTCCTCCGCATGCTCAATGATTGCCAGCTCCCAACTCCACCATTCAGGCCAGTCCGGCACCACCGCCTCCTACAACTGCACCCACACGCTCTTGGTCTGGGTCATGTTCGTGAGGCCCTGCAGGCCCGCTACCAGCCGGCGAGCTTCAGGCGGCGGTGGACAATTCACGTGGCTGGATGGTGCGAACTCCGTAGGGCTTGAGCAGCGCATTCAGCGTATCCGCGTCAAGCCCGTCGCGGGAGAGAATCTCCACGCCGACAGCGTTTCCCTGCTCGTCAATGTCCAGCAACACAGAGCCGGACAACCGCTTCGTCTTCGGCCGATGCTCCCCCTTGGGCTCGGCCAAGTACAGGTATGCGGCAAAAAACTTGCCGTCGCGGAACGTAACCTGCAGATATGGAAAATCAGGCATCAGTACACTTCGTACGCCGTTACAACAATCAGCCGCTTGCTGCCCTCATTCGGCTCCAGAACGACCTCCCAGGGTGCGTTCTCGAACGTCGTTTCCAGAATCCAGCGACCGGGTTCGTAGTCCGGTTTCAACGCCAAACCGTGTTCCATCATATCCCGCAGGTCTACTTCGTTGAAGCGGCGAACGATCATCTTCTCCCGCAGATGCGGGTTTGAAACATCCAGCTCATACTCCCACCATTCAGGCCGCTCGGGCATCTACAACTGCACCCACACGCTCTTGGTCTGGGTCATGTTGGTGAGGCCCTGCAGGCCCATTTCGCGGCCGTAGCCGCTGAGCTTGTAGCCGCCGTAGGGCACCGCCGAGTCATACCAGTTGTAGCAGTTCACCCACACGGCGCCGGCCTTGATGGCCTTGGCGTACTTGTGCGCCTTGCTTACGTCGCGCGTCCAGACACCCGCGGCCAGGCCGTACTCGCTGCCGTTGGCCTTCTCCACCAGTTCGTCGAACTCGCTGAACTTCTGCACCGCCAGCACCGGGCCGAAAATTTCTTCACGGCTGATGGTCATCTCGGGCGTGCAGTCGGCGAACACCGTGGGCGCCACGAAGTAGCCTTTGTCGCCCATGCGCTCGCCGCCGGCCACCAGCTTGGCGCCTTCCTTCTTGCCCTTCTCGATGTAACCCATGGTGGTGTCGAACTGGGCCTTGTTGTTCTGCGGGCCGTACTTGCAGTCTTCATCGAGCGGGTTGGCGCAGGTCATCTTCTTGGCGCGCGCGGCCAGCTTCTCGACCGCCTCGTCGTACACCTTGGCCTCCACAAACAGGCGTGAGCCCGCCGTGCAGACCTCACCCTTGTTGTAGAAGATCGCGGCCTGGGCGCCCTTCACGGCCGTGTCGAGGTCGGAGTCGGCGAAGATCACGTTGGGCGACTTGCCGCCCAGTTCCATGGTCAGTTTCTTCAGCGTGGGCGCGGCGTCGCGGATCATCTTCACGCCGACCTGCGTGCTGCCGGTCAGGCTGATGGCGGCGATGTCCGGGTGCTCGACGATGGCCTGGCCGATCTCGCTGCCCTTGCCGTTCAGCACGGCGACCAGGCCCGCGGGGATCTTCGCCTCGCGGATGCACTCGGCCAGCAGGTTGGCGGTCAGGGGCGTGGGGCTGGCGGGCTTGAGGATGACGGCGTTGCCGGCCGCGATGGCGGGGGCGATCTTACGCGCGGCCATCAGCAGCGGGAAATTCCAGGGCGTGATGCCGGCCACGATGCCCAGCGGCTCGCGCAGGGTGTAGACGAACAGGTTGTCGTTGACGGGGATGGTCTCGCCCTGCAGCGAACGCAGCACGCCCGCGAAGTACTTGAAGTGGTCGGCGGCCATGGGCACGTCGATGCTGAAGCACTCCTTGTAGGGCTTGCCGGAGTCCATGGCCTCCAGGGCCGCGAACTCGTGGCGGCGCTTCATGATCTCGTCGCCGATCTTCCAGATCAGGTTGGCGCGCTTGGCGGGTGGCGCGGCCGCCCACTCGGGCTGGGCTTTCTTCGCGCCCTCGATGGCGGCGTCGAGGTCGGCCTTGCCTGCCATGGCGATCTTGGCGATCAGTTCCTCGGTGGCGGGGTTGATGTTGTCGAAGGTGCGCTTGTCGGCAGCGTCAACGAATTCGCCGTTGATGAACAGCCTTGTCGGGAATTCCTTCGGGACTTCTACGAGAGCCATGTCTTGTCCTTTGTAATGCAACAGGTTCGGTGACACTTTAGATTCTGAATTTCGGATTCCACGTCCGGGCTGAATCCAAAATCCAGAATCCAAAATCCAAAATCGTCAGACTTCTTTTGCCCGCTCCGCGATGGTTTTGGCCAGCACGCGCCGGAAATAGCGGGGCTGCACCGGCTCACGCGGCAGGTCGGCGGCGGACTTCACCTCGGCGAGCTGGCGGAAGGCTGCCAACGCGAGGCTGGCGGGCTTCAGCACGAAATCGCGGTGATCGACGAACAGGTGGTCGTGGTTGAACCTGCCCTCGTAGGGCGGCACGCCGGCGCCGAACACAATGGCCTGGCGCTGCGCCTGCTCATGCAGCTTGTCGGGCGCCACCAGCATGTCTTCGGTCTCGCGCACGAACTGGCCGCCCTCATACAGAAAGCGCGCAGTCATCACCTCGTCGCGGCGTGCGTCCAGCACCGGCCACAGCTCGCGCTTGAGCTCGACAGCAAAGTCCGGCGCCATCACGTATTGCAGCACCATGGCTTCGAAACAGGGCACTCCCACCACCGGCTTGTCCAGCGCAAAGCCCAGCGCCGCCGCGGTGGCCAGGCCGATGCGCAGGCCGGTGTAGCTGCCGGGGCCGCAGTTGACGGCGATCACGTCCATGTCGGCGCGGTTGAGGGCGGCGTCGATCATCGCGCGGTCGATGCAGGTCATCAGCTCGGCGCCGTGGCGGCGCGGGCCGGAGACCTCGACTTCGGACTCAAGTTCGCCGTCGCGGAGAACCGCGGCGCCGCCCATGTCGCCGGAAGACTCGATTGCGAGGATGGTGCCGTCCATGGGTTATCGATCGTGATTGAACGCTGCTTGAACAGCAAATGACCAATTACCAATTTCCAATAACCAATGGAACCTGATGGAACCGCGAAGCGCCGCAAAGTACCGCGAAGTTTCCTGTCGCCATCAGCCTCTTCTTCGCGGCCCTTTGCGGACCTTCGCGGTTGACAAATTTCTTAGCAGGCCGTCGGTGCCGGGACCTGCTAGCCCAGATCCTTCTTTGCCGCTTCGGTCAGCGCGCCGGCTACCTTGTCGAGCGTGGCCTGGTCTTCGGCTTCCACCATGATGCGCAGCAGCGGCTCGGTGCCAGAGTAGCGCACGTTGATGCGGCCGCGGTTGCCGAGCTCAGACTCGAGGCTGCCGGTCAGCTTCTTCAGGTTCTTGAGCAAGCCGATGGGCGGCTTGGTTTTCGTCTTCACGTTCACGATGGTCTGCGGGAACTTGCTGACCGCGCCGCACAGCTCGGAGAGCGGCTTGCCGGAGTCGAGCATCACCTCGATCACGCGCAGGGCGGTGTACAGGCCGTCGCCGGCCAGGTGGCCCTCGTCGGCGAGGATGATATGGCCGCTCTGCTCGCCGCCGAGCACGGCGCCGTGCTTGCGCATCGCCTCCAGCACGTACTTGTCGCCGACGTCAGTGCGGATCAGCTTCACGCCGATCTCGTTGAGCGCGCGCTCGAGGCCGAGGTTGGCCATGGTGGTGCTGACCACCAGGTCGTTCTTCAGCACGCCGCGCGCCTTCATGTCGGCGGCCAGCAGCGCCAGCATGTGGTCGCCGTCGCGCACCGCGCCGGTTTCGTCGATCAGGATGCAGCGGTCGCCGTCGCCGTCGAAGCAAACGCCGATGTCCGCCTTCAACTCGCGCACCGCTCGGGCGCAGCCCTCCGGGTGCAGCGAGCCGCAGTTGCGGTTGATCAGGAAGTGCGTTTCCGGGTGCGAGGGCGAGGCCGCATTCAGGAAGTAAACGTCCAGCGCGTTCTCGGCCGCTTCGCCGCCGGCGGCCATGCTGGAGCCGACCCGGAACTCGGGCTCGGTCTTGCCAAAGGCCAGGCTGTGCGCGAGCTGGCTGAGGATCTGCAGGTCGATGCTGCGCGCGCCGTAGGCGGCGTCGATCACGGCGGCGATCGGGCGCTTCTTGAGCGTGGCGAAACTCTTGCGGAAGGTCTTAATGATGAAGTTTTCGTAGTGGCGCTCGCGCCCCAGGTGCAGCCAGCCGAAGCGCGTACCGTCGTGGCGGGCGGCGCCGGCTGTCTTGCCGGACAGTACCGCCTGTTCGATCCGCTTCTCAATGGCCTCCGGCAGCTTGCGGCCGTCCTGGCCGAAGATCTTGATGCCGTTGTCCTCGGCCGGGTTGTGGCTGGCGGTGACGCTGATGCCCGCGGCAAAATTGCCATGCCCGGTGAGGAACGCCACTTCGGGCGTGCTCATCATGCCGGGCCAGTGCACGTCGCAATGTTCGGCGATCAGGCCGGCCGCCAGCGTGGTGCCGACCAGGTCGGCGCTGGGGCGCGGGTCCACGCCCAGCAGCACGATCGGGCGCACGCCTTTTTCCGCATGGTCGGCCAGGAAGCGACCCAGCGCGCGCCCAATGGCGAGCACGTTTTCGGGCGTAAGCGGCCCCTTGCCGGCCTCGCTGCGCACGCCGTCGGTACCGAACAGTGCTGCGGACTTCGCGGTGGACTTCTTCTCGGAATGCTTTACGGGTTTTTTCGCCGGTCTCTTTGCCCTGGACGCAGCCCGGGCGGGTTTGCGCTTCGCGCCGCCCCTGGCCGCCTTCTTCTTTGCTTGCCTGGCCACGTCTTTTCCCCCGAGCCCCCACGGCGACCCGCGAGTTTGCGAGCGCCGCGGGGTGCGGTCAAGGCGCGCGATCAATGCCCCGAGGACTCGTTCGTTGCACGGCGCATCGGGCGCATGCCAGGCACGCGCACCAGCCACTCGTCGGCGGCGGCTTCCTCTTCTTCGCCGGGCTGCACGCAGGTGATCAGGGCGATCTTCACGCCCGGCGACAGCGCCTCGAGCTTTTCGGGCACGCCCAGGCCTCCCTTGCTGTGGAAGTTGCCGTTGATGTGCAGCACGCGGCCTTTGGGGTTGTCCTTCAGCCACTTGGCCACGCTTTCGGCCATGGTGTCGTCCTTGAAGCACTGGGATGCGTACATGCGCTCGAGGGCGTCGTTGTGGCCGTCGGTGCCGCCCATGGCTTCAAAGAACTTGTCGCGGTAGGCGCCGGGCAGCGCGCGGACTTCGGCGGCGGACCAGGCTTTCTCCTCGTCGGTGAACTTCTCAAGCACCTCGACGCCTTCCTTATATATGCGGTTGGCCAGGGGGCGCGGGATGTTGCCCGCGATCACCGTGATCTTGTTGGCCTTACAGAACTCCACCAGCGGGCGGTAGTCGGCGTAGTTCGGCCACAGGTGACCTTTCTTGCGGAACTCGGCCTCGGTGATGCGGCCGGCGAGGTAGTCGTCCAGCACCTGCTGGGTGTCGCGCTCGAACTGTTCGGTGGCCAATGCAAGCGGCCCGCCGTCCTTGGCCATGCGGCGCAGCACTTCAAGCTGCACGCGGTGGGCGCCGGGGTTGCCGTGCAGCTCGCCGACGAACACCACGTTGAAGGCCTTGAGCTGGCCGGCCAGCTCGTAGGCGTTGGCGGCCTTGTCGCTTTCCAGCAGGCTGTAGCCGCGCAGGTTCTGCCAGGCTTCTTTCACGCGGGCGTCCAGGCCGGCGAGACGATTCTCGGTACGGATGATCCGCGCGCTCATGCCCCAGGCGCCCAGGCCCGCCACGAGGGCGGCTTCGTCGCTCTCGAACTCGGAATCCGAGGCGGGACGCAGGAACGCGTCCACACCCACGTTGCGACCCTTGGGAATCTCAAAAGCGCCGAGGTCGCCGCAGGGCGGATCGAGCAGCACCACGTTGTCGGCGAAACCGCCGGTGTCGGCCGCCACGCGCAGCGCCAGCCCGGCGGTCTCAAACAGCGAGAGCAGCACCACGCGCGTGTTGTCGCGGTTGAGTGCCAGCTTTTCGTTCAGGCTGCGCAGGGCCTGCTTGATGCTGACCGATTGCAGTGCCGCGCGTTCCGCGGCGTCGCTGGTGAGTTCCTTGTCCACCTTGGCGTCGATCACCGCCACGGCCGTGGTGTCGTCACAGGCGCCGCGCAGGGACTTGAGCAGATCGGCGGATTCCACGCCCTCGGGGCTGAGGCCGACCCACAGTTCGCGGGTGTAGCCGGCGCCCTGGTAGCTCACGCTGGCGCCGCCGACGCCGCCGACCTCAAGCTTGCCGTCCTGGGCCCGGGTGACGCCGGCCAGGCACAGCAGCGCCAGCAGGCTGAAGCTCAGTTTCCGCACCATGATTGATCTCCTTACGCGCAGTAGATGATGGACTTTTCGGTCGAAACGTAGTCTTCCGCAAGGGCGCTTTCAGCCGGGGTGCCGCTGTAGACCCGCAGCAACGGCTCGCCCTGCTTCACCTCGTCGCCCAGCTTGCGCAGTACCTCGACGCCGGCGCCGCGGCTCAGGGGCGCGCCCGCCAGCTTGGCCAGGCGCGCGATCGCGAAATTGTCGAGGCGCTTCACGCGCCCGTTGCAGTCGGACTTGATCTCGAAGGTGTACTCGCCCAGCGACAGCGGCCCGTCACGGCGGCCCTGGGCCTCGATGATGGCCTGGAACTTCTGCAGCGCCCGACCACTGCGCAGAATCTCGCGCGCCACACCGTAGCCTTCGCCGCCCTTCACGTTGTCCGCGAACTCGAGCGCGCGGCCGGCGAGCTGCAGGGAATGCTCGCGCAGGTCCGGGGGCGCGTCTTCGTGGTTCTCAAGCACGGCGAGGATGTCGCGGGCCTCGAGCGCCGGGCCGACGCCGCGCCCCACGGGCTGCTCGCCGTTGCTGATCACCACCTCGATGTGCAGGCCGATTTCTTTGGCCACGTACTCGAACTCGCGGCGCAGGCTGGCAGCCACTTCCATGCGGCGCACCTTGGCGGTGGGCCCCACGGGGATGTCCAGCAGCAGGTGGGTGCTGCCCGCGGACTTCTTCTTGCTCAGGATGCTCGCGATCATCTGGCCCTGGCTGTCGATGTTGAGCGGGCGCTCCACGCTGATGATCACGTCGTCGGCGGGGCTCAGGTCGATCGCGCCGCCCCAGGCCAGGCAGGCGCCTTCTTTCTCGACGATCTCGCGCATGCGGTCGAGGCTGAGCTCGACGTTGCAGAACACCTCCATGGTGTCGGCCGTGCCGGCGGGCGAGGTGATGGCGCGGCTGGAGGTCTTGGGCACCTTCATGCCGTAGGCGGCCAGGATCGGCACCACGATCGGCGAAGTGCGGTTGCCGGGGATGCCGCCGATGCAGTGCTTGTCCACCACCATGCCGCCGCCCCAGTCCAGCGTCTGACCGACGCCGGTCATGGCCAGCGTTAGGTCAACGATCTCGTCGCGGTCCAGGTTGTTCTGGGCGCAGGCGCACACGAAGGCCGTAAGCTCGACTTTCGAGAAGCGGTCCGACACGATGTCGCGCACGATTTCGTCAAACTCGGCGCGGTTGAGGCGCGCACCGGCCAGCTTGCGGCGGATCGAGTTGGTCGAGTGCAGGATGCCCGGGTAGCCCAGCGTCACCATGGTTCCCTCGCGCACGCCCAGGCGCTCGAACATGTACTCGCACACCCCCACTTCATCCACGCCCAGCCAGTCCGCGCGCACGATATCGAGCGAGCCCACGGCCGTATGGCTGTTGTAGCTGAGCTGCACCTTGGAAAGCGGGCGGAAGCCCAGGCCGGGGAAGGCCGCGCAATCGGCGTGCAGGAACACCACGTTTTCGCGCGAGGTGTCGATGGGCACGCGCTTGAGCGCCAGTTTTTGCGGCACACGGGGGGTCATGCGATTCCTTCCTTGATCGCCTGCGCGATCCAGGGCGTCACATCAATACGGGCAGCGCCGCTCGGCACGGTATTCGAAGTTGCCACGTGCGCGGCGCCCGCCTGCTTCAGCAGCTTGCGCGCGCCGGGCGCGAACAGGCCGTGCACACCGACCCCTGACGCGCTGGCCGCCCCAAGCTCAAGCGCCTGGCGGATCACACCCGCCATGGTGTGGCCGCTGCTGATGATGTCGTCCAGCACCAGCAGGTCGCGTCCTTTCACCAGCTTCGCTCCCAGCCCGCTGCTTTGCACACTGGTGCTGCTGAAGCGCTGCTTGCGCATCACGATGAACGGCGCGCCGCACAGCTTCGCCACGCGGCTTACCCACTGGCGGCTTTCGCTGTCCGGGCCGACCAGCACCGGCTGCTTCACGCTGTGTTTCACCCAGGCCGCGATCGCCTCGTCGGCGTGCAACGCCACAGCCGGGATGCTGTACACCTCACGCAACGACTTGTAGCGGTGCAGGTGCGGGTCCACGGTGAGCAGGCCGTCGAAGCGCTCGCTGATCAGCGCCGCCACGGTGCGGCTGCTGACCGCCTCGCCCGGCTTGAAGCGCTTGTCCTGGCGCATGTAGGCCAGGTACGGCGCCACCAGGTACACCTTGCGGGCGCCGAGTGAGCGCGCTGCATCGGCGGCGATGAGCGCTGCCATGACTTCATCGTTGGGCGGGAACAGGCTGTTGACGATGTACAGGTCGGCGCCGCGCAGGCTGCCGCGCAGGCGGATGTACTGCTCGCCATCCGGGAACTGCTGCTCCGTGGCGGGCGCGAGACGGAAACCTCCGGCCCTGGCAATCAACCCCGCCAGCGGCGCGCTGCGGCCCAAGCCCGTGATCAGGATGCCCATGGCGGCATCCTAGGGTTTTAAACAGCACGCGCCACGGCGGGGCCGCGGCGCGTCGCGATGGCCGGGTCTAGTCCTGGGCCTGCTGGCCGAAGGGCACGAATTCGCGGACCAGCTCACCCTCCACCTCGAAGGCGGCGCCGCTGGAAGTCAGCTGCACCAGGCGGCCTTTGCGCCCGCCCGGCAGCGGGAAGTCGAACTCCGGCCCGCCCAGCTTGAAGATGCGGCGGCCTTGCTCGCCGTTCAGGACCAGCGTGTCGGTGTGGATCACCGTGCGGCTGGGCAGCGTCTCGTTGCTCTGGCGAACGTCGCGCAGGTGCCGGATCGGCGCGCCATCGACACCCGCGGCCCACACCACCTGTTCGCTCAGGGACTCGGCATCCAGGCTGCGGGCGTCGGTCGGAGTCGCCGCGCTGACACTGATGTAGTTGGCGGCCTGCGGCTCACGGCCGTCTAGGCTGACCACATCGGCGCCTGTGCGAACGCTCGCGCGGCCCTCAAGCAGCGCGATGTCGAGTTGCCACTCTTCAAGGGGCGCGCCGCCGGTGCGGGACTGGTAGCCCAGGAAACGGCGCGAGTCGTCAAGAGTAACGCCGAAGCGCGAGGCAGATTCCACGAAGCTGTCGATGAATGCGTTGGCATCAAGGCCGCTGCCGTAGAAACTCACGCGGTACTTGCGGACGTTTTCCGGAATGCCCCCGACTTCCAGCTTGATGCCGTAGACTTTCTCGGCGAGCGCCGCCACTTCGCCGATCGGCGCGCGCTGGATTTCCACCACAGAGCCGTCCTGCGCTATGTTGGCATAGGCGCGGTCGTAATCGACAGCCAGCACACCGCCCTTGTCGAGGCGTACATCGCGGTCAGCCACCTTCACTTGCAAGGGTGTGCTCGCCGCGGTCACCACCACGCGACCGCGCTCGATTTCGAAGGCGGGCGGAGCATACCGACCTGAAGAAGTCACGCGCACGGACGAGGCGCCGTCCAGCAGCAATTCCCCGGTGGGGAAGGTGATGCGGCGGGTTTCGCCCACGCGGGACTCAACCAACTCGCCGTCAAGCACAGGGTGCAGGCCCTTTTCATCCTTCACTCCGGCGACCATGGGCTCGAGCTTGCCGGGCGTCAGCCAAACGCCAAGGCCGAAAACAAAGATGATGGCTGCCACGGCCGCCACGCGGGGCAGCACCGTGCGCAGCATGAAGTTGACCCGGATGACCTCGGCCATGTGGCCGTCTGCGTGTGCCGCGTTGGTATCGGCATGAACTTCCGCGCGGACTTCGGTGGGCGCTTCTTCTTCGGGCACAAGCAGCGCAGCCGCGCTGAACAGACGCTGCACGGCGTTCTCGCTGACGTCTTCCGGTGGCACGGCGCGGGCCAGCCGCAGGGTGCTTTCCAGCACGCCTCGCTGGCGCTGCAATTCGGCGTCAGTGGCAAGGCGCGCCTCGATGGGGCGTGATTCCTCGGGGCTGAGTTCCCCCAGCAGCCAGGCAATCAGTTGTTCGCGCGTCTGGTCCATGCGTTTCTCCGGCTTATGAAACGTCCGGCCCGCACCTTCGTTGGCTACTTCAGTCCCCTGCGTTCCAGGTATCTGGCGAGGCTGTTCACGGCCTCATGCACCCAGTACTTCACCGTTCCTTCCGGGCTGCCCAGCACTTCGGCGATCTCGGCGTAGGGCAGGTCTTCGTACATGCGCAGCACCAGGGCTTCGCGCTGGTTCTCGGGCAGTCGGGTAACCGCTTCCCGCACCTCTTCAACCAGTTCGCGCGAAACCAGGATTTCACCGCTTTCGGGGTCAGCCCCCTGCAGCAGCCCGGCCAGGGAGCGCTCATCGCCCGTGGGCGAAGCGTCGATGCTGACGTGCTGGCGCAGCCCTTCGCGCTTGAAGTAGTCCAGCGCCAGGTTGCGGGCGATCTGCAGGCACCAGGTCGTAAACTTAGCCCGGGGCGTGTAGGTGTGCGCGTTCTTGATCACGCGCAGGAAGGTTTCCTGGAAGATGTCCTCGGCTGCCTCGGCGCGCCC
The DNA here is from genome assembly GCA_020638635.1 of Planctomycetota bacterium. GTDB lineage: Bacteria > Planctomycetota > UBA8742 > UBA2392 > UBA2392 > JACKID01. The sequence goes on along the minus strand of JACKIE010000005.1, from coordinate 151,946 downwards.
GACCATCTTGTAGATGAAGTTGTAGACCTGGCGACGATGGCGGTTGACGAGGGCCTCGAAGGCTTCAGCGCTCTTCTTCTTTACATACAGCTTGAGCAGGTCGAAGTCGCTGCGGTCCTCGGGCGGCTTGTTCTCAATGGACTTCAGCTCCGCGGCCGTGGCGTGGCGGGCCGTGGGCTTGGGCAGTTTTTCGGTCTGTTGCTCGCTGAGTCGCCTGGCCACCGGTCTCGCCAAAAAGGAACAGCGACCGGTATCATAGGCCGCCCCCGCACGCCAACAACCTGCCACGGTTGAAACGGGCTCCACAGGCTGCAGTTGTGTCGAAACTCCCGGCACAATCCGCGAAGTACGGGAATCTGACAGTGTTTCTTGCACAATGTCATGTTGGGGGATATGCTTGGGGCACTAAACTATTTCAATCGAGAGCGAGTCACACATGCGTGCACGCTTCAGCTTGCGCCGCCAGTCGCACCGCGGCGGCATCCTGGCCACCGCCATGCTGTTTTTTGTGGTGGTCACCGTCGCCGGTATGTCCATCCTTTCCATGTCAACCATCCAACGCCTCAAGACAGTGCGCAATGGCATAGACGTGCGCCTGATGATCGCCTGCGAGGCAGCCGTGGAAACGGTGCGAGGACGTTTCACCCTGGTCGCCGGTGTGCAGGAAAACTGGGGTTGGCTAAGCGACACGACATGGACCAGCGTTGCCGTGGTGAACGTCAATGGTACAGCCGTCAACGTGGAAGCACGACGCTTCACGGACCCGTCGGTGCCGCGCGCGCGTATTCGGGGCTGGGCTACAGCCAGCGGCAAGACGCGCTGGGTTGAATACACGATCAAGGTTGCCGCGTTCAGCGACTACGCCGTGTTCATCGGCGAAGCCGGAGCGAGCAACTGGGGCTACTTCAAGTGCGTGGGCAACTTCTATTCGGTGGGCAGCTGCAACTTCGGCGCAACCGGTACACAGTTTTTCGGTAATGCGTGGACATCGGGTGTTTTCACGAAGTCGGGCAACTCCGACCTCGATTCGTACACCTACCTGAAGGGCAATCAACAGGGCATCCCGGTAATCAGCATGCCTGATGACGTCGCCAACTACAGTGCCATCGAAAACGGCGCCAAGCAGCCCTACCTGACCGAAGACCATACCTACTACGAAAACACGCTCGAGATTCAGCTGATGGGCACGCAGTACCGCCGTATTTTCGTGCGCCGCAACTCGGCCGGAGGTCTGAACGCCACAGTACCGAGCTGGAGCGCCACCACCGCCCCCACCGGCTACCCGGGTGGGGCACTGTACGGACTGATCCCATCCACGAACTTGGCATGGAACGGCGGCTGGATCAACACGGGCGGCGTGAACGGCAGCGATGCCTTTGCGCGCGGCGCGTTGAACATCCACGGCGCCCCCCGTGCATGGGACAACGCGGCGACCCTCGGGACCGCGCACTCCAGCGTGCAGAACACCTGGTACGAGCTGGCATGGGAGACCCGCAATATTCCCGACAATGGCGCCATCTACATCAAGCTCGGCTCGCCTGCTTCGGAAGGCGTGATGAAAGACAGCCAGCATGCTTCCGACATGAACCGCTTCACCCAGCAGGGCATCGCCCACGGTGACCTGCAGCGCAATACGCCCTGGAGCCGCACCGACACCGGCCGCACCCCCCTTGTGCTGCTGAGCGGCCGTCTGACCAACCGCCGCGTGACGATCTGCGGCGACGGCGTGAACGTGGTGATCCGCGACAACATCACCTACAACTCGCTGGTGAACAACCCGAACCTGCGGCGCGAAGCGAACAAAACCAGCACCGCGGCGACCGCGATTCCGGAGATGCTTGGTGTGATTTCCCGTGAACGTTGGTCTAACCAGGCCGCCAAGTCGGGTACGTACCTGGGCGGCGGCGACATCAACATGGCTTACCGCTACTGGAATCTGCTGCCCGGGGCCCAGTGCGTCACCAACATCGCCGGCGACAGTGGCCACCTTGCCAACCAGAATGCCCTGGACGGCGTGTTCCTGGGTACTCGCTCTTGCGGTGACAACTACTACCACTCTTGGGCGCCGACCCAGGAGGTGTGGTTCTCCGGCGGCTTGATTTCACTGTACACGACGTATTACACGGAAAACTGCTGGTCCTACGTGCACTACGACTGGGACTGGCGCTTGCAGGAGACTACGCCCCCCTTCTTCTTGAGCTCGTACAACGTTTCCGCCACCTTCGTGCCGGGTAGCTGGCGCACCTGGAACACTTGATCCCAGCTGGGAGTCAAGCCGACGCAGCCGCAGGCCCCTTGGCCTGCGGCTGCGCTGCTTTCCTGCCGGGGGCCAATCAACCGGGGCGTTCGATTTGTCAGGTTTCTGGACGGAATATAGTGCATTTATTTGACACGCGGTCAGCTATGTGTAATATTTCCTGCTGTAACCACTGAGCCAAGGGACCAACCATGCGTTGTTCTGCGCGGAGTTTCCGGAACCACCGTCGCGGCGGTCTTCTCGCCACGGCGATGTTGTTCTTCGTGATGGTCACCGTCGCCGGCATGTCCATCCTGTCCATGTCCACCATCCAGCGGCTTCGGACCGTGCGCAACGGCATTGACGTGCGCCTCATGATCGCGTGCGAGGCCGGCGTCGAGACCGTGCGCGGCCGGTTTACGCTGATCAAGGGCGTCCAGGACGACTGGAGTTGGGTCAGCGACACGACTTGGACCAACGTAGGGGTCGTGTCGGTCAATGGCACCAATGTGAACATCACCGCGCTGCGCTATCCCGGCGACTCGGTACCGCGCGCCCGGGTGCGTGCCGCCGCTACGGCATCAGGGAAGACCCGCTTTGTCGAGTACACCTTGAAGGTCGCGAGCTTCAGCGACTACTCTGTGTTCGCGGGCGGTTCCTCCACTCTTGGTAAGGACTACAAGTGCGTAGGTAACTACTACAATAACGGCAACCTGTACGTCCCCTACACCGGTGCCCGCATTTATGGGCGAACCGAGCTGGTTGGAAGCTACAGCATCACCTCCGGCGAGACACTGAACGATGTGTTCCCGAACGAGCCGCCGATCGCCGTGGGCGCGATCCCCTTCCCGTTGGACTTGACGGAATGGGACTACATGAAGACCGTGGCCGAGACCACCGGCTACGTGTTCGCAGAGAACACGATGGAGATCATCCTGAACGGGACGAACTTCACGCGCTGGTACGTTCGGCGCAAGACCAGCACGGCCGGCAACGGTACGATTCCCACCAACCCAGGGCGAGTTGACGACACAGCCGACAGCTGGGTTGATCCCGACGACGGTGTTGTGGACTACGGCAACACGTCCGGCGCCAATCCGCGGCTTGTGAACACCGACTACGAATGGGTATCCGAAACGCTGCCGATTCCCGACGAAGGCGTGATCTACATCCAGAGTGGTCCTGCATCAGGCATTGCGGGCGGTCCGATCACCGGCGCGCCTTGGAACCGCGACTCCCTGTTCGGCGGCTCAGCCACCAATGGGTTCACCCAGAACTACACGGGCAACAACGTGGGAGGCGCCGACTACGACATCTTTGCCAACGACGGCGGCTACGGGGTGCCCAGCGGATACTCCCGCATCCTGCTGCTGAGCGGCACGATTTTTGATCGCCGCGTCAGCATCGTCTGTGACCACCGCATCATCGTCAAGCAGTGCATCGCGTACCAGGGCAACCTGGACAACCCTAACCTGCGCCGCTTCTTCAACGACAGCGCCACGGGCAAGCAGAGCGACGAAGCCATGAACATGAAGGAAATGCTGGGCGTGATGTCCAAGACGGAAATCCACCCCACCCCGACCTGGTGGAATCCTCTTCCCTCAGCACAACGCGTCTCAGGTAATGTTGCGGGAGAGACGATCCCGGACCACGACTGGCCGGACATCAAGAGCGCTAACGCCGACTACTGCATGGACGGTGTGTACCTGGCCCTCGGCCGCCTGGCGCCAACCCGGAACTACGGCTACACGTCCGGTACCGGCCCTCTCGGTGAAATGTGGTACTGCGGCGGTTTGATCTGCCAAGGCAGCTACGGCGGTGGCAACGGCAATACCTACTACCGTCGTAACTACGACTGGGACTACCGCATGACAGTGACCATGCCGCCCTACTTCCTGCGCGCCTACAACACCACGGCCAAGTTTGTACCAGGCAGTTGGCGTACGTGGGCCACCTGACCAACCATCTGACCCATCGGGCCGCCCGCGGGCGGCCCGGTTTGTTTAATCGAACAATATGGCCACATCCACGCGCCCGGCTCGCAGCTGGATGTCGCGCATCACGCCGTTGTAGCCGTCCAGTTCTTTCTGCACCGACTCAAGCTTGCCATGGATCTTGAGCACCTCGTCCACCGTAGCCGCCGACTCCAACAGTTTCATCAGGCGCGCCTTCACGGCGTTGGCGGACTCGATCCGTGCTTCAACCGAGTAATACTCGCCGGTGCGGTCCCAGGCGCTGAAGTCGAACTCGTCGATGTCCCAGCCCTCTGTTTTTTCCAGCACTTCCAGCAGGGTCTCGATTCTGGCCGAGGGCATTTTGAAACTCACTGCGTGGTCGTTGAACGACATCACCGTGGCGTCGAACTGCGCGGCCATGCGGCGCAGCTTGGTTGAAGCCTGCAGCTCGTTCTTGGTGTCCACCCGGATCCAGCCCGAGCGCTCGATGCGCAGGTCCGCGTGCTCCAGCGGCGCTTCTGTGGTGAGGCCTTCATAGCGCCCGCGGATGTCCTGGTTCAAGTTGGCATGGTTCGGCACCTGGGACGGGCCGCCATTGCTGGCGTCTGCCCGGTACATCTCGATCGTCGATTCGTCCGAATCGCCCGCTCTGTCGGCTCTGTAGGCGCAGCTGGAAAGAATGGCAAGGCTCAACGTGCAAAGCATCAACCGTTTCATTTCGGTCTCCTCGGGCTGGATTCGGGGGTAGTTAATCAGTCCCTCATCATGTCATCTGGGTTCAAGTTTTCGGGTAGCACCGTCGCAAGCTAGAGTGCACGGCCGCATGGAAGCCCTCGACAAACCGCTTGCGCACCCGCGCCGGCCTGCCCTGCTGGCGGGCATCGGCGCAGTGGCAGGCTGCGGAGTGGCGATGTTGTTCGCGCTGCCCGGCTGGCTTGATGTCGCACTGTTCATCGCCGGCGCGCTTGCGGGCGCAACCGCGCTGGTGCTGGCGAAGCAGAAACGCCACAGCCCGGCGGCGCTGCTGACCTGCCTGGCCGTGGCGGGCCTGTTCGCGGCCTACACCTCCGTGCGCATGAGGCCTTCGCCCGACGACCTGTCGTTGATCTTCCACGCCGAGGCCGACCTGGTGCGGGTGGAAGGCACCATCATCGAAGGCGGCGACTACGTGCAGCGCGACCCGGCCGCCTTCGAGTACCCCGAGAACCCGCGCCCCGAGCCCGACTTCCCGGTCGGCGCCGACCCGCGCCAGAACGTGTCCTTCCTGCTGCACGTGGAGCGTTTGCCCGACCTCGGGCGAGACGCCACCGGCCTGCTGAAAGTCTACGCGCCGCCGGAAACGACGGTCGCGATCAACTCGCGCGTCAGCCTGCTCGGCCGCCTGCGCCAGCCGCGACGCGCGGGCAACCCCGGCGAGCTCGACAGCCGGGCGCGCTACCTGCAACGCGGCATCTCGCACACCCTGACACTGAAGTCGCCGGACCAGGTGCAAGTGCTGGCCGAGCCCTCAAGCTGGGACCCGCGCAACCTGGCCCCCTGGATGCACCGCAGGTTCCACGAGCTGGTGGGCTCGCGCATGCCGCGTGAACGCGCGGCGATTCTCGGCGCAACGTTGCTGGGCGAGCGCGGCAACCTGACGCCCGCACAGCGCTCGATCTTCGTGCGCTCGGGCACCGTGCACCTGCTGGTGGTCAGCGGTCTGCACGTGGGCCTGCTGGCGGCCTCGGTGCTGCTGGTGCTGCGCGTGCTGGGTGTAGACCCACGCTGGGGCTGGGGTGTGGCCGGGCTGGTCGCGCTGGCCTATCTGTTCGTTACCGGCGTGCAGCCCAGCGTGCTGCGCGCCGTCATCATGGTGGTGATCTACGCGCTGGGCAAAGTGCTGCTGCGTCGGCCGGACCCGCTGAACGTGCTGGGTGCCAGCGCGCTGGTGGCGCTGGCGATCAATCCCGGCGACGTGGCCGAGCTCGGCTTCCAGCTCAGTTATCTGGCTGTGCTCGGCATCTTGGTAGTCGCCCCGGCGTTGCGCACACGCCGGCCTTTGAGCGCGTCGGCGCGTGTCACGCGCCGGCCGCTGGAGGTCGCGCGCGACTGGCTGGGCGCGTCGTTGCGTATCTCGTTCGCCGTCGGGCTGTGCACTTGGCCCCTGCTTGCGTACTCGGTGCACGTGGTCAGCCCCTCCATGCTGATCACCAACCTGCTGGTAGGGCCGCTGCTGACCGCCATGCTGGGTACGGCGCTGTTGCTGCCGCTTGCGGCGCTGCCGTTTGTCGGCGCGGCGCTGGCGTGGGTGTTGTCGATGCTGGCCGGCCTGCTTGAGCTGATCGCCGGCGCGTTCGCCGCCGTGCCCGGCGGCCACCTGTTTCTGCCCGCGCCGCCCGAGTGGTGGCTGGCCGGTTACTACGCGGCACTGCTGGTGCTGATCGTCGCGCCGCGCCTGGGCCTGCCGCGTGTGCTGGGCGCCGCGGGCTGGCTGGTGTGGCTGTGCGTGTTGCCGGTGCTGTCGCTAGCGCACTCCGAGCAGCCGGGCCCCGCGCGCGTCACGGCGCTTGACGTCGGCCAGGGGCAGTGCGTGGTATTCGAAGTGGCGGGCGGCCCCTGTGCCGTGCTGGACTGCGGCAGCACCAGCATGGGCGGCGTCGGCGAGCGCGTGCTGGCCCCCTACTTGTGGCAGCGCGGCCGCGACCACATCGATGTGCTGCTGATCAGTCACGCCGACGCCGACCACGTCAACGGCCTGCCGCAGTTGTTCGAGCGCTTCCCTGTGGGGCGCGTCTACGTTTCCGAAGTGTTTGCCGACGACGCCGTCGGCGCCGAATTGCTTGCCTGGCTGCAACAGCGCGCTGAGGTTGGCGTGCTGAAGCGCGGCGAGACTCTGCAGCTGGCGAAGGGCCTCAACCTGCGCTGCCTTTGGCCTGACGCGGCCTTCGCCCGCGCCATCATGAACGAAGAAGCGCGCCGCAACGACGGCGGCCTGGTGCTTGAGCTGCAGGCGCGCGAACGCCGGGTGCTGCTGCCCAGCGACGTCGAATCCGATGGCCTGGCCGGCGTGGTCCCCCACCTGCAAGGCGCCGACGTGCTGTTCGCCCCCCACCAGGGTAGCCACGTGGAAGGCCTGGACAGCCTACTGCAGCGCCTGCGCCCGGCGCACGTGATTCTATCCGCCCGCGACACCTTCCCGGCCGAGGCTTCCATGCAGGCCTATCAGGCCTCGGGCGCCGCCGTCTGGAAAACCTGGCAGCACGGCGCGATCACCCTGCAGATCGGCGCCGACGGCACGCTGGACGTGATTCCATGGCTGGGGCGTTCCGACTAGCATGCGGCCGGAGGAGTTCCCATGCGCGCACTGACCCTGACCTTTGCCTTCGCTTCCGCACTGTTCTTCACCGCCGCCTGTGTCCACCAGGAAGCCAACCAGGCGCCCGCGCCCGTGAAGTCCTACAGCTTCGAGGAGACGCCGGCCGAACTGGTCGGCTATCGCGACCGCGCCAAGGGCGCTTTCGAGGCCGTGGGTAAACGGCTGATCCCGCGCCTCACCGGCGCGCTGGCCGAAGGTGGCCCCGCGGCAGCCGTGAAAGTCTGCCGCGAGGTCGCCCAGCCCCTGACCGACGAGGCCGGTAAAGAAGTCGGCTTTGCGGTCGGGCGCACCAGCCACAAGCTGCGCAACCCGGCCAACGCGTCGCGCGACTGGATCAAGCAATTGGTGCAGGACTCGGCCGGCAGGAAGGGCGCCGAGGTCAAGCCCATGGTGTTCGACCTCGGCGACCGTGTGGGTGTGGCCTCGCCGATCGTCGCGGTCGAGATGTGCCTGCAGTGCCACGGAACGGATGAGCAGCTCAAGCCCGAAGTGAAGCAGATCCTGGCCGAGCAGTACCCCGATGACCAGGCCCGCGGCTTCGCGAGCGGCGACCTGCGCGGCTGGTTCTGGGCCGAGCTGCCAAAGAAGTGATTGACGGGATATACTGGAACCGGAGCAGACCATGAGCCCGGACCTCCATCTCTGCCCCTGCTGCGCCGCGCACCTGCGCGTGCCCGAACAGCTGCACGTGATGCGCTGCGACAACTGCGACGCCGAGCTGGTGTTCATCCGCGAGGGCGGCGTGCGCGGCCTGGCGCTGCTGCCGGCGCCGAATTCACCCGTGCCTTACTCGGACCCGCGCCAGCGCCCGCACAACATCGACGGGCGCGACCTGCTGGAATCGCGCCGCACCGTGGTGCTGCAGGCGGCCGAGCACAAGCGCCGGTTCTGGGGTGTGTTGTTCTTCGGCTGCATGACGCTGCTGGGAGCGACCGTCGTTGCGGGCCTCGTTGGCGCCGACACCCTGCTGCACGGCGGCCAGAAGCAGCTGGAAACAGCGGTGCTTGCGTTCGTGGGCGCCGTGTTCACGCTACCGGTGCTGGCCTACGTCGCGCTGTACTTCCACGGCCGCGCAAAGCTGGTGGCGGAATCGGTGCGTCGCTGGAGCGCATAAAAGGGTCAGGCACATTTTCCGCGCTGCGCGCAGAAAATGAGCCAGACCCTACGCGGCGGCTTCGATGTACTTGCCCATGCCGCGCAGCTTCTGGTAGCGCTTTTCCATCAGGTCTTCGATGTCGAGCGCCGTCAGCTCCTTGAGGTGCTTGAGCAGGTAGCTGCGCACGTTGTCGAAGGTGCGGCGCGGGTCGCGGTGCGCGCCGCCGTAGGGCTCGGGCACGACTTCGTCCATGATGCCGAGCTCAAGCAAGTCGTTGGGCGTCAGCCGCAGCACGCGCGCGGCATCGCTGGCCTTCTTGGCGTCATGCCACAGGATGGCCGCGCAGCCTTCGGGGCTGATCACGCTGTAGTAGGCGTTCTCCATGATCAGGTAGCGGTCGCCCACGCCGATGCCGAGCGCACCGCCGCTGCCGCCTTCGCCGATGGTGAGGGTAATGATCGGCACGCGCAGGCCGGACATCTCGCGGATCGCCTCCGCGATGGCCTGGCTCTGGCCGCGCTCTTCGGCCTCGATGCCCGGGTATGCGCCGGGCGTGTTGATGAAGCTGATGATGGGCAGCTTGAACTTCTCTGCCATCTTCATCTTGCGCAGGGCCTTACGGTAGCCTTCCGGGTGGGCGCAGCCGAAGTTGCAGCGCAGGCGCTCTTGCAGGGTTTTGCCCTTGCGGTGGCCCATCACCATGCACTTGGTGCCCTCGAAGGTGGCGAAGCCGGTGACGATGGCCGGGTCGTCCATGTATGAGCGATCGCCCTGCAGCTCCTGGAAGTCATCAAACAATGCTCCGATGTAGTCACTGGTCAAGGGCCGGTTGGGGTGGCGCGAAAGCTGCACGCGGTCCCAGGGGTCGAGGTTGCCGAACACGGAATCGGTGAGTTTCCTGAGGTCTTTCTCGAGCTCGTCGATTTCGGACTGGATGAACTTGCGGTCGTCCTCTTTGTCGGCGTTAGCCAGGTCCATGCGCCGGCCTTCGATGCGCATTTCCAGCTCGACGATGGGTCGTTCGAATTCGGGCACGTTCAGACGATCAACACCGCTCATGGCAGCCTCCTGTAAGCGCGACAAGCCTACTTAGGGCCGGCTAATCTTCCAGCGGTCAGGTGGAGCACGCGCCATAGACGCAGAAGCCCGCCGTTTACACGGCGGGCTCTGTGGGTTTGGTTCGGGTTGGTGCGTTAGTCGCGGTCGCGGCGTGGGCCGCCTCGGCCTCCGCGTCCGCCACGGTCGCCGCCTCGGCTTCCGCCCCGGCCGCCGCGGTCGCCGCCGCGTCCGCCGCCGCTGCGTTCGCGGGGTGCTGGCGCCTTGTACTCTTCGCCGCGGTCCTTGAGGATTACGGCCTTGCGGCTGCCCTTGATCTTGCCGGTGGGGTCAACGTTGATGACCTCGAACTCGAACTCATCGCCGACCTTCACGGCGTCTTCCGGGTTCTCGACATACTCGTCGCTGAGCTCACTCACGTGGATCAGCGCCTCGTGCGAGCCGCCGTTGAAGTTCACGAACGCGCCGAACTCGCGGATGCTGCCGACCGTGCCGTGTACGCGCTCGCCGACCTGCACCTTCTTGGTCATCGAGGCGATGCGGTCGCGGCAGGCCTTGGCCGCCTCGCCGTCTTCGCCGAAGATCTTGATGGTGCCGTCTTCCTCGACGCTGATGGTGGTGCCGAACTCGTCCTGCATGCCGCGGATCATCTTGCCGCCCGGGCCGATGATCATGCCGATCTGCTCGGTGTCGATCTTGATCACCTCGTAGCGCGGCGCCCACTTGCTGATCTCCTCGCGCGGGGCGGCCATGGCGGCCTTCATCTTGCCCAGGATGTGCAGGCGCGCGTCGCGTGCCTGGCCCAGCGCCTTGCGCAGCAGGTCGCTGCTCAGGTGCTTGATCTTGATGTCCATCTGCAGCGCCGTGACGCCGTCTTCCGTGCCGCACACCTTGAAGTCCATGTCGCCGGCGTGGTCTTCGTCGCCCAGGATGTCCGTCAGCACGCAGAACTTGTCGCCTTCGCTGACCAGGCCCATCGCCACGCCCGCCACGGCCTTCTTCAGCGGCACGCCCGCGTCGAACATCGAAAGCGTCGCGCCGCACACGGTCGCCATGCTGGAACTGCCGTTGCTTTCAAGGATGTCGCTGACCACGCGGATGGTGTACGGGAACTCGTCTTCCGCCGGCAGCATCGGGCGCAGGGCGCGCTCGGCCAGGGCGCCGTGGCCGATCTCGCGGCGGCTTACACCACGAATCGGTTTGGCCTCGCCGGTACAGAAGGGTGGGAAGTTGTAATGCAGCAGGAAGCTTTCCTCGCGCGACTCGCGCAGGCCGTCGATCAGCTGGGTGTCCTCGGCGGTGCCCAGGGTGCAGGTGACGAAGGCCTGGGTTTCACCACGCGTGAAGGTCACGCTGCCGTGGTTACGCGGGAACGGCGACATCTCGATGATGATGTCGCGCACTTCGTGCAGTTCACGGCCGTCGATGCGCTTGTTCTCGTTCAGGATGATGTCGCGCAGGGCGTCGTACTTGAACTCGCCGACGACTTCCCCGGCCTGCTTGGCGGCCTTTTCAGACTCGGCAACCTGGACCTTGCTGTCTTCCACCGCGGCCGCGTATTCCTCGAAGGCGCGCTGCTTGATGGCCTTGAGGGCCGCCGAGCGCTCGTGCTTGCCCTTGATGCGGATGCTCTTTTTGTACTCGGCGTAGTACTTCTCGCGCACTTCGCGGCTGAGGCTTTCCGGCACGCCCTCGGGGGCGGCGAAGGCCTGGCGCTGCACGCCGATCTTCTTGACCAGGTCAAGCTGCGCGTTGCACAGCTTCACGATGGCCTGGTGGGCCATCTCGAGGGCCTCGATGATCTGGTCTTCGGTCAACTCGTTGGCGCCCGCTTCCACCATGCTGATGCCGTCGAGGGTGCCGGCCACCACCATGTTGAGCTCGCCTTCGTCCACCTGCTCGTAGCTGGGGTTCACCACGAACTGGCCATTGACGCGGCCCATGCGCACCGCGCCCACGGGGCCGTCAAAGGGCAGGCCCGCCAGCATCACCGCGGCGCTGGAGCCGTTGATCATCAGCATGTCCGGGTCCAGGTTCGGGTCGGCGCTCATGGCCATGCCGTTGATCTGGACCTCGTTCTTGAAACCTTCCACGAACTGCGGACGCAGGGGGCGGTCCGTCATGCGCATGGTCAGGATTTCTTTGCTGCTGGGGCGCGCCTCGCGCTTGAAGAAGCCGCCGGGGAACTTGCCCGCGGCGCTGGTCTTCTCGCGGTACTCGACCGTCAGCGGGAAGAAGTCGATGCCCGGGCGCGGGTCGGCGGTGGTCACCGCCACGAACACCGCGCTGTTTTCCTCGCGCACCAGGATGCTGCCGGCCGCCTGCTTGGCAAGCCAGCCGGTCTCGAACGAGATGTTGCGGCCGCCGATCTCGACGGTCACGACCTGCTTGCTCTGGGTAATCTTGTCTACTGCCATAACACACTCTTCTGCGTACATGTACGCACTGTGACCCGCGCCCTGTCTGCGCCGGTCTGACTTCGTTGTTTGTGTGCAAGGGGCCCGGAGGCTACCCGGGCGGGCAGAGAAGCCAGGGCTGTCGAAGACAGCGCACGCCTCTGTGTCCGCCAGGGCCGGTGACAGGGTCCCGAACCCCTTGCAACTCTGAACCGCAAAAGAAGCGGGCAGGCGCGAAGGCCTGCCCTGCTTTACTTGCGGATGCCCAGCTTGCCGATGAGGTCGCGATAGCGCTGCTCATCGGTGTTGCTGAGGTACTTCAAAAGCGCGTTGCGCTTGCCGACCATCCGCAACAGGCCGCGACGGCTGTTGTGGTCCTTTTTGTGAATCTTGAGGTGGACGGTCAGGTTGTTGATCTCTTCGGTCAGCAGCGCGGTCTGAACTTCGACCGAACCGGTGTCTTTGTCGTTGCTGCCGTATTCCTTGACGAGCTGCGCCCGTCGTTCCGTGCTGATCATGTTTTCTCCTGCACTTACGTCAGGCGCAGCCGTGGCCGCAACTGACGCGCTAAAAGTTGCGCGGAAGGGTAGCAGGGGCGTGCCCCAAGTCAACGGGGAGGCGGGAGCGGCAATTCAAAATGAAAAATGCAAAATTCAAAATGCCGAGGGCGGGCAGGTGTGCCATTTTGAATTTTGCATTTCTAATTTTGAATTTATCCCGGTGGCTCAAGGTCGAAGATCGTGTTGCCGCCCGGCAGCTTGCGGAAGATCGCGCTGGCCGGCCGGATGTCGCCCTTGGCGGCCGCGCGCAGGGCGATCAGCGCTTCGGCCAGTTGCAGGTCTTCGGGCGTGGTGATCTTGAAATTCAGCGCGCTGCCCTGTACGGCCTCGCACTTCCCGCCCGCCAGGGCGTACATCTCGGCGTCGTCGGTGACGTTTTCGGCATTGTGTTTCTTGAACGCGTCCAGCAGTTCCCTGCGCCGGAAAGCCTGCGGCGTCTGCGCCCCCCACAGGCCCGCGCGACTTACCGTTTCGCTGATGCGGCCGCTGGCTTCCACTCGCTTGAGTGTGTCGCGCACGGGGTGGGCCAGGATCGCCGCGCCGGTTTCGCGCGTGCGGGCCATCAGCTTGGCAAGGTCGTCGTGCGACACGAAAGGCCGCGCGGCATCGTGGATCAGCACGTACTCAAGCTTGTCGCTGACCGCCTGCAGGCCGTTGAGCACGCTGTCCTGCCTGCGCGGGCCGCCGACAACCAGGCGCTTCACGCCGGCGTCCTTGAGCTGCAGCACGGTAACGTGCGCGTTGGCGTCGGCGTGGCGCATGTCGAAGGCGGCTTCGCTGCCGGTCAGCAGCTTGAGCTCGGCGGCGGGCAGCACCACCACAACGTCGGCGATCTCTTTCACGCCCAGGAATGCCGCAGCCGTGTGCACCACCAGCGGCAGATCGGCCAGTTCAATGAAGGCCTTCTTGCGATCGGCCTGCATGCGAGAACCGCTGCCGCCGGCAACAATGATCAGGGAAAAGTCAGCCATAGCGGGATGATCGAACAAAGCAAGGCGGCGATCAAGCAGCGATGCATGTGTGGAAACAGCAAATTACCAATAACCAATGTTCAATTACCAATGCCCTCGCAAGACCATCCAATTGGCAATTGGTAATTGGCTATTGGTAATTTGCTGTTCTCCGTTAACCGTTGAATCTTGCACCTTTCGCAGGGGGTTCCAAGACTGGCGTATCCGCGCTACAACCCGCGCATACACAGGAGCCCGCCATGCCGCAGATTACGACACTGACCTCGCGCGAAGTGCTGGACAGCCGTGGTAACCCCACCGTTGAAGTGGAAGTCGAAAGCCTCAGCGGTGCCAAGGGCCGCGCCATCGTGCCCTCCGGCGCCAGCACCGGCGCCCACGAGGCCATTGAGCTGCGCGACCAGGACGCCCGCTACGGCGGCAAAGGCGTGCTGCAGGCCGTGCGCCACGTGGAGGCCATGATCGACCCCGAGATCGCCGGCATGGACGTCACCGAGCAGGCCGAGATCGACGACGTGATGCTCGAGCTCGATGGCACTGAGAACAAGTCCAAGCTCGGGGCCAACGCCATCCTCGGCGTCAGCATGGCCTGCGCCCGCGCGGCCGCCGACTTCGAAGGTTTGCCCCTGTACCGCTACCTGGGCGGGCTGCACGCCACCACCCTGCCGGTGCCGCTGATGAACGTGCTGAACGGCGGGGCCCACGCCGACAACAACCTGGACATCCAGGAGTTCATGCTGGTCCCCCACGGCTTCGACAGCTTCAACGAAGCGCTTCGCGCGGGCGCGGAAACCTTCCATGCGCTCAAGAAGCTGCTGAAAGGCAAAAAACTCAGCACCGCGGTCGGCGACGAGGGCGGCTTCGCGCCCAACCTGGAAAGCGACGCCCAGGGCCTCGCGCTGCTGACTGAGGCCATCGAGGCCGCGGGCTACAAGCCCGGCAAGCAGATCTGCCTTGCGCTGGACGTGGCGGCCACGGAGTTCTTCAAGGACGGCAAGTACGAGTTCGGTGGCGGCAAGAAGAGCAGCGCCGAGATGATCGAGTATTACGCCGGCCTGTGCGGCAAGTACCCCATCGTCAGCATCGAGGACGGTCTGGCCGAAGACGACTGGGACGGCTGGTCCGACCTCGTGCGCAAGCTGGGCAACACCACGCAGATCGTCGGCGACGACCTGTTCGTCACCAACGTCGATCGCCTCGAGGAGGGCATCGACAAGAACGCCGCCAACTCGATCCTGATCAAGCTGAACCAGATCGGTACACTCAGCGAGACCTTGGCCTGCATCCGCCTGGCCCACGAGCACAACTTCACCACCGTGATCAGCCACCGCAGCGGCGAAACCGAGGACACCTTCATCGCCGACCTGGCCGTCGCCACCAATGCCGGACAGATCAAGACCGGCAGCCTGTGCCGCACGGACCGCGTGGCCAAGTACAACCAGCTGCTGCGCATCGAGGAAGAGCTGCACCACCAGGCCTACTACGCCGGCCGCAGCGGCAAGTTTGCCCGGTAGGGGCAGCCCCGTGTGGCTGCCCCATCACATGAACCCGTCAGGAGGGCCGCCACACAGGGCGGCCCCTACAGCCCATGCCCTACATCAAACCCGAACAGCGCACACCGCTTGACCCGTTGATCGACCAGCTTT
Source organism: Planctomycetota bacterium (assembly GCA_020638635.1). Lineage (GTDB taxonomy): Bacteria > Planctomycetota > UBA8742 > UBA2392 > UBA2392 > JACKID01. The sequence goes on along the minus strand of JACKIE010000005.1, from coordinate 136,678 downwards.
GCGCCGCGCTTCCCGACGAAGCCTTCGCGGGCAACCTGAACTACGTGGTCTCGCGCCTGTGCGCCGGGCTGCTTGCCGGGCGCAAGAACTACGCGCGCATCAACGAGATCATAGGCGCGCTCGAATGCGCGAAGCTGGAGCTGTACCGCCGCGTAGCATCACCCTACGAAGACACCAAGAGCACCGAAAACGGCGACGTGTACGGTGGATGAACCCCATCCGGTCGTTCGTTAGTTGGTCGGTTCGGCCTCGGCCTTGGCGGCGGGTTTCTGGTGTGCTTCGGATCGCTCGGCGGGTTTGGGGTTATTGGTGCGCTCGGCCGTTGGGGTCAGGATGGTGAACCCGACAACGGCCGCGAGCGCCAGGGCGCCGGCTGCGAAAGCCCAGATGAAGCGGTTCATAAGCACGATTTGGTACGCTGCCCCGGGGAGACGGGCCCGAGGATAGGTTGCTGCGGTGTGTCAGGTTTCACGCCAACGTCATGTTCCCGTAGCGTTCGATTTTTGTGCACTTTATGCATGATAATCGACCTCAACTGGTGGCCATTTCTAGACTTATGTGGGATACTTGAGAACTGGAGGGTTAGCCCTCCCCGCCGTCCCCGGAGCACCCTGTGGAAGACTTCGCCCTGCGAGGTTTCAGTTTCCCGAGCTCGTCTTCGTACACCATTGTCGAAGAGCTCGGCCGCGGCGGCATGGGTGTGGTTTACCTGGTCGAGAAGAACTGCGGCGGCGTGCTCGACTACGTCGTGTTCAAATCCTTCAAGACGCTCGACGACGAACAGGAAGCGCGCCTGCGCAACGAGGCGAACATCGCCACCTTCCTGCGCCACGAGAACATCGTGAAGACCTACGGGCTTGAGCACTGCAAGCTCACGGACATGCCCGAGGAGTTCCGCAAGAGCGTCAACGTGCAGAACGTGCCCAAGGCCACCAGCGACCTCCAGCTGCCCACCTTCCACCTGCGCCGCATTGCCGACCCGCGCAAGGGCGGCAAGTCGCGCACGCCCGGTTTCGCGCCCGCACGCATGCCCAACCCGAAGGCCACCAAGACCGTGGACCTCAGCCCGCGCGTGCTGTTCATGGCCATGGACTACGTGGACGGCGTGGACATGTCGCTGCTGTCGCGCCACCACTTCAAGCTGCACCTGCTGCTGCCGATGCCGATCGCCATGTTCATCGTCAGCCGCGTGGCCCGCGCGCTCGACTACGCGCACCAGTGGATCGTCCACAAGGACGTCACCCCCGGCAACATCCTGATCAACTCCGAGGGCGTGCCCAAGCTGACCGACTTCGGCATCGCGGCCCCGTTGGCCGCGGCCGGCGAGGAATTCGCCGGCAAGGTCCACTACATGGCCCCCGAGCAGCTGGCCCGCGAGCGCGTAGACGGCCGCGCGGACATCTTCAGCCTGGGCGTGGTGGCCTATGAGCTGCTGACCGGCATCAACCTGTTCAAGCCGCTGTCGCGCGGAAGCTGGGATGAAAACGTGCGCTGGGTGAAGCAGGCCCAGTCGCGGCCCATCATTCCGCCGCACGAGATCTGCAGCGACGTGCCGGAGCGCCTGTCGCGCATCGTGATGAAGATGCTCGAGTATGACGTGAACAAGCGCTTCCAGCGCATGATCGAAGTGCTGATGGAGCTCGAGAAGCGCTACCTGTATGCGCAGGGGTTCGGCCCCACCAACAACAGCACTGCGGCGTACCTGCGCATCTTTGAGTCGGATTTCCTCGGCGCCTCACAGGACGACCTGCGCCAGCTGACCTTCCTGCGCAACAGCGAAGGCAAGGTCGCGCTGCAACGCCGCATCAGCCGCGAGCTTTACACCGAGCAGGGGCTAGAGGAAGTGCGCGCCCGCAAGCGCTCGCCGATCTACAACGTGCTCGCACGCCAGGAAGCCGGCAGCAAGAACAACCCGGTGCCCCACAACAATTACCCCAAGGGCCCCGTCGCCGTTGGCGGCGTTTCGGTGATCATCGAGAATCCGGCTTCGGCGTCGAAGACGGAGTAGAGTCGCAGATTCCCCCGTCACAGCACGGCTGCACGTTGATCCCGCATTGCGCGCACTGGCCGTGGCCGTGCACCCACACGAGTTCGCCCTGGTAGCCACAGTACTGGCAGCGTGTCATCGCACTTGTCCCTGCAGTCGTGCTTCGTAGTCTACCGCGCGGAGGCAACGATGAGCAGCTGGTCCCAGGAAAAACGCGAAGACATCGTCAAGCGCCTGCACGACAAGGGCGTGAATCGCCCCTGCCCGCGCTGCGGCCATGAGGCCTTCAGCCTGGTGGACGGCTTCGCCGTGTTCGGCCTGGTGAACGAACTGCAGGATGAGGGCGTGCAGAACCTTGTGCCCAGCGTATGCGTAGCCTGCAGCCGCTGCGGCTACCTCACCTTCCATGCGCTCGGCCCGCTCGGCCTGCTGCCCAAAGACTTGCCCCCGCCACCGCAACAGCAGTCAGTGGAGTAGCAACTGCGTCGCGCAGGGCTACCTGAACTTCACGCCGATGCTGAACTGGGTGTAGTAGACGTCATTGAATTCGTCCGTCGGAAGGTACATCTGCACCGAGAACTCGAAGAATACGCCGAACTGGTTGGTAAGCTCGAAGTCGGCCGAGCGCACCATCAGCTCGATGCCGTTGCTGATGCCGCCCTTGTCGCGGAAGCTGATGTTGTTGAACGGCCGCCAAAGCGCGAACAGGATGAATCGAGTGCTTTCGGGCAGGAAGAAGAACTCGAAACCTACGCCCGTGGCAGTGCCGAACACGTAGGCCTGCTCCCACTCCACCCGCTCGCGATCCTTGATATAGGCCAGCGCGCCAAGCTGCGGGTCTCGATACAGTGAGTCAAAGGCGCGCACCTCGCGGCGGCGGAACACCATCCATGACTCGAACTTGTGCACGAACCACATGAAGCGCCAGCGTGCGGCGAACTCGAACTCCAGGTTCAGGCTCAGCTTCTGCTGGTCGTTGGCGCCACGATAGTTGCGCGAGAACGGCAAGCCCTCAATCTCGTGGGTGTTCGGGTACTGGGTGTTCAGGATGCCGTAAGCCACGTCGGCGCGTGGGCCAAACGAAAGGCGCCACTCGTTGCTGATGCGGTACTCGATATGCGCACGCATTCCCAACCCCCACGGGTCGAACGAGTACAGCCAGCTCGTGGCAAGCGAGTTGTCGAGCCCGCTGATGTCCGAAATGTTGTAGGAGCGCGCGGTGTAGAACACGTTCCAGGCCACTCCGAACTCGCCCACCCCCACCTCGCGGAAGCGCGGCGTTTCGTTGGGGTGTAGGCTGCGCTCATGGGGCTGCCGCTTGAGTTCGAACTTCATGTCCTCGACACGGGTGCCATCCTGGGCGCAAAGCGGCGCCAGCAGCGGCAGCGCCGCCAGCAACGCCAGGATGATCCAACAACGCCCCATGCCGCCTCTTCCGCGGAAACCAAGAGCGCCGGAGTCTAGGGGAGTCACGGGGGTAATCAAGCCGCCACGGCTCATGGTCCCACTTTCCGCTCGTGCACGGGCACATCCGGCAGCGTACCGCCCGCCGGCTCAAGGCCGTGCGATTGAACCAGCGCCGGCGAGCCGCGGCGCAGGATCAGCTTCACCTCGGCTGCATCGGCGCCGGCCAACTCGAACACGAACTCGCGCGGCTGGTCCGGCCACAGTCGGTTGTCGCTCTCCTGACTGTCTGCCCGCCACCAGGGCAGACTCCAATCCGGGCCCGCTTCACCCGCGAATCTGCGCCCGATCAGCGCGCCGGTCGTGGCGTCGTCGGCAGCGCCGACTCGCTCCTCGGCCGGGAACTCGTTGCCTGGCGCCAGTTTCTTCCCATCGGCAAAGCCTGTCACGGCCAGCACGTAGCGTTTCAGGCCGTGGCCCGTGGGAACTGCGTGGCCTGCGCCTGTGTTGGTGAGGGTCACGCGGACTCGCACACCGTCGGTCAGGGGCTCGAGGCTCACCTGCATGTCGATGGCGCCCTTCAGGAATTCGCGGTCTTCGCTGCCGACAAAGCTGTGCTTGTGGGCTTCGTTCAGCGGCCGGTAGCGCGTCGAGAAGCGCGCGATCGCCACGCCGTTGTTCTTGGCCTCTTCGCCGCTCAGGTCGCCGCTGCTGGTCGTGGGCACGGGAATGCCGTCCCGCCCGGGCAGCATGCGCACCTTACCCGCCTGGTACTGAGGCATGTGGCACGACTGGCACTCGCGGTAATCGCTGCCTGGCATGGCGTACTTCGTGCGGCGCCACTCACTGTACGTGCCCTGGCCAACCAGGCCGTCGTCCGTGTGGTGTTCGTGGCAGCCGGCGCAGAGCATTCCCATCTGGAACAGCGGGTTGTAGCCCGCGCCCATGTAGAGGAAGCTGACATCCGGCAACGGCCCGAACACGCGCTTGACGCCGCCCGGCACCGTGTCGTCGTGCGGGTTCGGGCGCAGCAAGCGGATCGAGCCGTTCATGCCGGGCGCCTCGGGCACCGTGATCGCCTCGATCTTGTGGCAGAAATCGCAGTGGTTGCCCTCAAGGTCAACGCCTTGCGCGTCGAGCAGCGTCTTGCCGCGCAGTTGAAACTGTTCCAGTTTCGCTGCGAGGCTTGGCGAGTGGCAGGGCGTGCAGCCGTCCGTTTCGAGCCCCCGCGACAAAGCGAACGGCCGAGCATCCCGCTCAAACGCCGCGCGCACCCAGGCATTTCGAGCCATGGTGGCGTGTCGCGAGACCTTCCAGTCATTGAATTCACGGCGATGGCAGTTGCCGCAGTTCAGATGTTGCGCGGCGTCGTACCGGGAGGGCGGCAGATACTGCGGGCTCACCCATTCGTATGTCGGGTAATCCACGCGCTCCATGGGGCGCAACTCGATGGTCGCAAGAGCAACCCGTTCGCGGTTGAAGTCGGGGCCGATCGCGCTGAAGGCCGTTTGCTGCTCCAGCGTTACAATGCCGTTGGTATACCCCAGCTTGCCGGCGGTAATCAGCGTCAGCGCCTCCAGCTTGTCGAGTTCCAGCTTGAAGAAGCCACGGCTGTCGCTGACGGTTTCGATCCTCCCGGCAGCGCGGCGCTTGACCGCTGCGCCGTCAACGCCCTCTCCACGGTCGTCCACCACGCGACCCCATATCACCAAGTTTTGCCCCTCGGTCGCATGCAGGGTTTCCGTGCGCGTGCGTATACGGCCTTCCAGCGGGCGGTCAGCCCAGACCGAATCCGCAATCACTGACTTTCGGTCCCTGGGCATTTCCTCGTGCGGCTTGAGATTGACCTGCACGGCCTCGCCTATCTCGATGGGCGCTTCGCCGAAGGGCAGCGTGTCGTGGTAGTAGCGCACGTGGATACGCTTGCGGTCGCGCGAGAACTTGAACCAGGCGCCGCCACCGTTGCTGACGGCGCGGCTGAGGTCCAGGCAAGACCACACGCTGAACCACTCCCCGTTCCGCTGTTGTCGCCCTTCGCCCACGGCGTACCAGGCACCGCCGTTGTCCTGGTCGTCGTTGCCCCAGCTGATGTATTGGATGCGATCGCCGCGGATCTGCACGTCCACGCGGTAGTCGTACTTGCCGAAGACGTAGGCGGCGCTGAAATCCGGCGCGCCTAAAGGGTCGGCCTGAGGCTGTGCCGAAAAGCGCTGCCAGCTCGGCGAGCGCGGCCAGGCCTTGATGTCTTCGGCCCATTGGGCGATTTCGCGTGCCGTGGCCGGCGGATCGTAGGTGGAACGGTAGGAGGGCACCCGCGGGTCAAGCGCCACCGTCACCATCAGCAGCACCAGCAGCCCGAGTATGAGGTACGCCTGGGTTTTCTGGTTCATCCCGCTGCCCTTCGCGGCCGCATGCTAACAGCGGGCAACGCGGGCGAAAGACGGTTATAAACGGCCAAGCACTTTGCAAAGGTTTCGGCACGATCAGGAACTAGGCTGTGGGCATGAAACGGAGACAAGCATGAAACGGATACTGCTTTGCATGGCCTGCGCCGCTTTGCTGGCGGCCGGTTGCGGCCAGAACCGCGACGCCGAAGTTGCGGCACTCAAGAGCGAAAACCAGACCACACGCACCGAGCTCGAGCGCCAGCAGGCGCGGGTCGAGACCCTGCAGGACCAGCTGACGCAGCTCGACACCGACCTGCGCGACGCGCGCGGCGAGGCCGACGCGCTCAAACTCAAACTGTCCAAGGCCGAGAAGCCCGACAACGGCGCAGAGCTGCAGCGCCTGCAGTCGCGCATCACGGAGCTGGAGGCGGAGATCGAGCGCCTGAAGTCCGCGCCCGTGGAAAGCCCCTCCATCGAGCCAGCGCCGCCCGAGGTAAAGACCGAGCCGGAGCCGAAGGCTGACCCGCAGGCGAAGCAGCGCCTCGATGAATTGCTGCCACTGGTGAAAACCGGCACCGACCAGGCCGCCCTGAACGAAGCCCTGGGGCTGATCGAGAAGGCCGACAAGCCCACGCGCGACGAGTTCATCGCCCAGTTGCGCCAGTGGACGAAAGACGAGCCCGAGAACAAGCACGCCCGCCTGGCGCTGGCACTGGCGCTTACCTCGCGCTTCCAGGACCTCCGCGGCGACATGATGAAGCAGGGCGCGCTTGCCGCCGAGGTGAAGAAAGAAACCGACAAGGCGCTCGCCATCGACCCGGACTACTACGAGGCCGTGCACTTCCTGGCGATCCTGAAGGCCAACTACCCCAGCTTCACGCCCGAGTTCAAGGACGCACCGGCCAGCCTCGACAAGGCCCTGGAGCTGCAGGCGAACATGACATGGGAAGACCGCTTCGCGGATATCTACACGGCCTACGCCATGTGGTATCGCGTGCAGAAGAAGTACGACGAAGCCGCCGCCATGGTGCAGGCGGGCCTCGACCACGCGCCCCGCAACCAGGCGCTTCTTGACGAGCAACAGGCCATCGAAAAGGCGCGCAACAGCGCGGAGGAGTAGCCATGAGGAACATGATTCCCGCATTGGCCAGCGGCGTGCTCGCGCTGGTGATCGGCGTGGCCGCCGGCTGGTACTTTGCCTCGGGTAAAGCGCCGGCGCCCGCCAACACGGCGGCCGCGACGCCGCGGATCAACGCGCCCCTGGATACTCCGCCGTTGAACGCGCCGGACAAAGGCGGCATCAGCGACAGCGACTACCAGCTGCTGCTGGACGAAGCCAAGCAGCGCATCGGTGAGCTCGAGACCGAGCTCACCGGCCTGAAGCAGGACAAGACCAACCTGGAGTCCGACGGGGCCGACCTCCAGGCGGAAATCCTACGCCTTCAAGATAGGGTCGTTGAACTCGAAAAGCTCGCGGCCGGCCCGAACAACCTGTTCGTAGCCTTCGGCAAGTGGGCCGAGATCAAGGAGCTACGCGAGACCGGATGGAAGGAAGTCGGCGACGCGGTCAAGAACATGAACCCGCACCTGGCCGAGCTCACGAAGGCGATCCTTGACGGTAAGGACCCGCCGGCCGAGATCATGCAGAAAATCCAGGAACAGAACCGCCGCATCTTGGCCGAGTACGGCAAGATCATCGGCAAGCTGCCCACCAACTCCGGCCACAACGGCGAGTTCACGCACCCGATCTACTTCATTAACATGCTGGCTGCGCAACTCGAGGCCGCGGGTGACCCACTCACCGAGCAGCAGGTGAAAGAAATCGTTAGTTTCGGCGAAGAGTACGATTCGCGCTGGGCCAAGCTGCAGGACGGCTACAACGACAAGACCTGGATGCTGACCAAGATCCTCGACGAGGCCGAGTTGAAGGACTGGTTCCTGGCCCGAATGTTCCAGGTGACAACGCCGGAGCAGGAGGCCATTGCGCGGCCGCCCGAGGTGAAGGGATATCTGGGTCTGGATCTGTACTCGGTGGGCTTGATGCTTAGCGGTCACGTCCGCCCGATTGCTTGTCCGAACCAGCGCCAGGTTCGTGAACAGATCAAAGAAGACCTCAAGGAGCTGGTCGGCTTGACAATGGAGCAACTGGGCACGGCCGACTACGTCTTCGACGACTGGTTGAACACATTGGCCGGGCAGCTTCAGCCGCGCCCGAGAGCGCTTACCATGATTCACCAGACCAGCGAAGTGCTGGCATCAGGGCGCGCGCAGCTAACTGCCATGAAGGCGCTGGAAACCAGCTTTGCGTTTATAGATGAAGATCGCGCCAGATACCGCGCGGTGCAGCGTGTTGCGCTGCCGCTGGTGTATCAGCAGGAATAGAGTCGCTTGTTCCATGTGCCGTTCACGGGTAATACCCTGCACATAGTTTGACCGGAGAAGCCATGAGCGAGAATGCCACAGAGCAGCCGGCGCCCGAACCGGCGGATATCCCGGTAGCACAGGCCAAGAAGCAGGTGGCCGAAACCCGGCCCATTGACCGCATCATCATCCACCCCTTCCCCAAGGTGGTGCTGCTGTGGCCGGTGATGGTCGTCAGCCTGCTGTTCTACTTCCTCGGCGGCGGCGGCGAGCTGATCGGCACGCCGGACAACCCGGTGATCGACCGCTCGGCCCTGGGCTGGTGGTGGATCGTGGTGTTCTTCTTCAACCTGCTCGTCCACACCTTCGACTTCGGGCGCAACAACTTCATCGCCACCCTGGCCGTGCTGGGCGTGGGTTTCCTGGGCCTGTGGGTATGGGACCTGCAAAGCGACGCGGACATCTACAAGTCGATCTATGACTTCTTCGCGCGCCAGACGCTCAACATGCACCCCAACTTCTACGCCATGCTGGCGGCCGTGCTGGCGGTGCTGATGCTGATGGCGTTCGTGACGACGCGCTTCAACTACTGGGTACTGTCGCCCAACCAGCTCACGCACAAGCACGGCATCCTCGGCGACGAGCGCCACTACCCGACCATCCAGATGAGCGTCGAGAAGGAAATCCCCGACGTCTTCGAGTTCCTGCTGTTCGGCAGCGGCCGCCTGATCTTCAAGCCCGGCACCGGCCAGGACCAGCACAAGTCGCTGGTGGTGGACAACGTGTTCCGCGTCAACAACCTCGAGAAGAAAGTGCGCGAGTTCCTGGGCATCATCAAGGTGGACGAAGACCGCTTCCGCTAGACACCCGCAGAGCATCAGCCAAACCGAAGCCCCCCGTGCAAACGGGGGGCTTTGCGTCCGTAGATGTTAGTCGTACGTCCTAAGTAGTGTATCCTCCCGGCGTCGATCCAAAACCCGCCGGTTGCACGGCGGGCTTCGGTTTTAACTGCCATCGAAACCACGCAGCGCCTTGCCGCGCCCCGCCAGCACGGCTGCTACTGCCAGCAGTAGCCCGGTTATCACCATCAACCAGCCCGCGAACTCCACCGGCTCGGCGCCTCGTCTTGACAGGTCAAGCTTTCCCCGCGATTCAAAGGGCGCGGCCGTGGCCTGTCGCCTGCTCGGCAACGGTTCGCCTTCCGCGAGCTCGTAGCCCGGGCGCTCACTGGGCCTCACACCTGCCACCACGCCGATCGCGTTGTCCAGCAGCAGCGCGGCATCAGCCACGGCCGAGGCGCTGAACGGGTCGCCCGCGAACTCCAGCACACGCCCGCCGTCGCGCAGGCGCGCCAGGTCACCGACCGGCACGCCATCCACCACGGCGGTCAGCAGCGGCTGCACGCCCTCTTCAGGTGCAAGCAGCCGCCCGCCGGCCAGCCAGTCGTAATGCTGCAGAGGCAGGTCACGGAACAGCGGGTGTTGCGGGTCGAAGCTCAGGCTCGCTCCGCTCACTTCAGCAGGCGCGCCCGTGTTCAACCGCACGGCCGGTTTCTGCTCGGCACTGCCCAGCCACACTGCCGGCGGCTCGCCTTCGGCCGCGTCGGACTCCAGCGCCTGCAGCAGTGCGGCGTGGGTGTCGGTGTTCCAGCTTTCGCCGGTGCCCACCACGAACGGTTTGCGCCTGTACACGCGGAGACCGCCGGCGTCGGTAAGCACCAGCTCCAGTGCGGTTGGTTTGAAACGCAGCGTCGTGACGCCTTCACGCGTGCTGCTGGATGCCCGGCTGGCGCCTTGCAGCTGCACCTCGCCGCCCGCTGACGCCTGCACCAGCAGCTCACGCCGGTCGCCCGTCAGCTTGAACATCACGCCCTCACGCGCCTTGGTCACGCGTGGCAGCACCAGTGATGCCTCGTCCGATGGCTGGTTCAGCAGCAGGATGCGGCCGTCATAGTCGCGCGTGCGGGTTTCGAACTGGGCCAGCTCGGCGCGCAGGCTGCCGGGCGTGATCTCGTGCCCAGCCGTGAAGAACGTCAGCTCCGCATCCGGCGCGGCGGCCTGGCCGCGCGCCCTGGCATCCTCCAGTTCCAGGGGCTCGCCGGGGCCGGTCGATTCCAGAAACACCGCCACGCGCGCATGCGGCGCGGCCCTGAACCAGGCCGGGCGCGAAGCCGCGATTGAGCCCACGGCCACGGCCGCCAGCAGCAGCCAGAACAGCGGGTCGAACTCGCGCCGCTTGCGCTGGGGCGCAGTCACCTGCTGCGCCACGCGACGCCAGATCAGCAGGGTACCGACTTCGCGCTGCTTCGCGCCGCGGCTCCAGGCCGCCAGCGCGACCAGCACGGCCGCGGCCGTGAGCAGCAGCAGGGCGGGCCAGGCCAGCAGGCTCATGGCATGGCTCCCGCGGGCAACAGCTTGCCGATGAACAGCTCGCGCAGGTCAGCGGCGCTGTCGGTCAGCGCGAGGGTCCAGCCGTGGCGCAGGGCGATGGTTTCCAGCGCTTCCAGGTGCTTTTCCAGCTCGCGCCGGTAGGCCTCTACCATTGACGCGTCAAGTTCCAGCTCCAGCGTCTCGTGTTCTTCCAGGCCGCGCAGTTGCAGCACGCCATTGCCCCTGGGCTCAAGCTCGTCGGGGGCCAGCAACTGCACCAGCGTTACGCTCGCGCGCTTTTCGCTCAGCGCCTGCAGTGGCTGCAGAGTTTCCAGCGGCTCCAGGCAGTCGCTGATCACCACCAGGTCACTGGGCGCGCGGCCCCTGGCATGCAGGGCGGCGGCCTGGGCGCCGATGCCGGAATCGGCCGTGGGCTCGGCTTGCAGCAACTGATCGAGCAGGCGGGAGAAGCGCGAGACGCCCTCCACCGCCGGTTTGCCCGCCAGCGTCGCGCTTCCGCCGCGCTTGAGCGCGAGGTAGCCGAAGGCCGCCGCCGCGCGCCGGGCCAGCACGTGCTTGGGCGGGGTGCCGGCGGCCATGGAGCGCGAGCAATCCAGCAGGATGGTCACGTGCTCGGCGCGTTCGCGCTCAAACTCGCGCATGAAGAACTTGCCCAGGCGGCCGTAGGCGTTCCAGTCCAGGCGGCGCAGGTCGTCGCCGGGACTGTAGGGCCGGTGGCCCCGAAACTCGGTCTGGCCGTGGCTGCGGCCGGCGCCGCGCGCGCCCTCGCCCAGGTTGCCGCGCAGGCGCAGTAGCGCGGCGTCAAGCGCTTCCAGCTGGCGCAGGAAGGCGGCGTCGAAGATGTCTGAGGACTCGGCCATCAAGAAGTGGTTCCGCCGGCGCGCGAATTCTGCCCGCTATTTCTTGCGCCGGTCGTGGCGCAGGATATCCCACACCAGGGCGACGCCTCCCCCCACCGCGCCCACGAACAGCAGGATGGCGAACCCCGGGTAACCGAATATCGTGAAGCGCGACTCGATGCCCATCAGCATCGCGGCACCCACGATCAGCGCCGCCACCACCAGCCCGTGGGCGATGCGGTTCGCCACCTTCTGGAAGCCCTCCACCAGCTGCTGCTCGTTGAAGCTGCGCACCTTGAACTCGAGGCGGTTCTCTGCCACACGGTCGAGAATCTTGTTCACGCGCCCGGGCAGCTGGTTGGCGAACTCATTAACTTCAAGCGCGCGGCCCAGCAGCGCCGCCGGCGAGCTGGTCTGGCGCATCATCTTCAGCACCAGCGGGATCGCGCTGCGCCGGATCGCCTCGTAGGGGTCAAAGCCCGGCGCCAGGCTGCGCCCCAGCTCGTCCAGGTTCATCAGCGCCTTGCCGATCATGGTCAGCTCGCTGGGAGGGTGCATGCCGGTGTCGCCCGCCGCGCGCGCGAGGTCCATCACCACGCGGCCGAGCTCGATGCCCTCCATGATCGCGCCCTGGTAGGCATTAACCAGGGTCTTGATGCGGTCGCGGAACTCGCGCTCACGGAAGTCTGAGCCCGGGTGACCGATCTTCACCGCCAGGTCGGCGGCCTGTTCCGGCCGGCCTTCACCCAGCGCGATCAGCAGACGCAGCAGCCGCTCGCGCATCTCAACGCTGACGCGCCCCACCATGCCCAGGTCCAGCAGCGCGATGCGCCCCTCGGGCATCAGCATCACGTTGCCGGGGTGCGGGTCGGCGTGGAAGAAGCCGTCGATGCAGAACTGCTTCATGTAGGCCTTCTGCAGCTGCTCGGCCAGGTGGGCGCCATTGATGCCCGCGCGGTCCTCGTCGGTCAGCTCGGTGATCTTGCGGCCCTTGACGAAGTCCATGGCCAGCACGCGCGAGGTGGTGTACTCCTCAATCGGCTGGGGTACGAACAGCTCCGGGAATTCCTCGAGGTTGTGGCCCAGCGTGGTCAGGTTGCTGGCCTCGGTGCGGTAATCCAGCTCGCGCATCAGCGTGCGCCGGAACTCGTTGACGATGCCCTTGAAGCGATAGCGCTCGGCAAACTGGGTCAGCGTCTCGAGCGTGCTGGCGACCTCATCCAGCACGTCCAGGTCGTCGGCCAGCTTCGCGCGAATGCCCGGGCGCTGCACCTTCACGGCGACCTCGCGGCCGTCCTGCAGAGTGGCCCTGTGGACCTGGCCCAGGCTGGCGGCGGCGAGCGGCGTTGGCTCGAAGGTAAGGAAGATCTTCGACAGCGGCTGGCCGAACTCCTCGTGCACCACCTGCTCGATCTGCTCGAAGTCTTCGGGCTCGACCTTGTCCTGCAGGGTGGTAAGGGCGCGGATGTACTCCACGGGAATCAGGTCGCCGCGCGTGGACATCACCTGCCCCAGCTTCACAAAGGTCGGCCCCATAGCCTCCAGCTCATGGACCAGTTCGCTGGGCTTGGGGTGCGCACGCTGGGTGATGCGGCCGAGGTCTTCGCCCAGCAGGTCTTCGAGACCGCTGGAGCGAACGAGCTCGCTGAAGCCGAAACGCAGCATCAGCGACGCGATCTGGCGATAGCGCTTGAGGTGCTGCGGCTTCAGGGAAATCTTCATAAGCGTCACTTTACACGCTTGTTACGAAAACCGCCCGTGTTCACCCGTACTATTGGAAGAAATGGAACCGCGGCGGTTTCCATTCCGTCCAATTCTGCACACCAACCTTCAGGAGCAAGCCATGCTCAAACGAATGCTGCCCGCGCTGACCCTCGGCGCCATGCTGGTCGCGGCCTGCACCGCGTCAACGCCCAAGCAGGGCGGGGAAGTCTCCACACCGGAAAAGAACGATCCGCCGAAGGCCGAAGCGCCCAAGCCGGCCAAAACCTTGACGCTGAAACTGGACGACCTCAAGGCATACGAGGTCAAGGAAACCGAGGCCGGCAAGCCTGTCAGCTTTACGCTCGAGAACGGCATGAGGGCCTGGGCCGTGCGCCTGCCGCAGCCGTTGCCCCTGGCCACGCCGGCGATCTCCGACGGCCGACTGTTCGTGGGCGGCGGTTTCGGCAGTTACGACTTCTACTGCCTCAACGCCAACACCGGCGAGATGATCTGGAAGGTCACCACCACGGACGACGGCCCCACGGGCGCAGTCGTCAGCGGCGACTACGTGGCCTACAACACCGAGTCATGCACCCTGGAAGTGCGCCTGTGCAGCAACGGCGAACTGGTATGGGGCCGCTGGCTAGGCGACCCGCTGATGAGCCAGCCCGCCATCGCCGACGGCCGCGTGCTGATGTGCTGGCCCACCGGCTACGGCGGCGGGCAGCAGGAACAGAACAGCCAGCCCGACGAAGATGGCGACCCGGTACCGCAGACCGAAGAGCTGAACGGACGCAACAGCGCTGAAGCCGGCAAGATCAAGCACGGCGGCGTGAAGGTGGAAGGCAAGGGCTCGCACGCGCTGGGCTGCTTCGACCTGAAGACCGGCGAGGTGTTCTGGGCGCAGGCCGTGCCGGGCGACTGCATTAGCGCGCCGGTGGTGGAAGGCGGCATCGTGTACGCGGCCACGCTGGACGGCAGCCTGACGCAGATCGAGCTGAAGAGCGGCAAGCTGCTGGGCCAGGAGAAACAAAACGCGACTTCGGCACCGTGGGTCGCCCTGCGCGACGGAGAACAGGAAGCGATCCTCTCCCAGCGCGACACCCGCACGGAAGTGGTGGACGGCAAGGAGAAGCAGGTCCATTACGAAGGCTGGCGCCGATTCGACAAAAACGCGCAGACACGCGGCACCCTGCGCCAAAGCCAGCAGGCCGAGTACCTGCACCGCGAAAACGTGCGCGCCAACGAGTACTACGGCGCAGCCTCGAAATCAGCCCAGGACGCCGGCGTGGGTTTCGCCACGGCGCCGGGCGCGGCCAACGCCCAGCAGGCCGGCGACAACCTGGGCGAGGACAGCATCGTGGGCCTGTGGGCCTTCCAGGGTTCGCGCCCCATGGTGCACCGCGGCAAGCTGTACAACTGCCTGGGCAATACGGTCAGCGGCGGCGACCTGAGCGGCGAGAAGCTGGAGTGGGAGCTGACCTACCGCCCGGACCGCAGCGAGCGCCTGCTGAGCCCGCCCGCGGCCGCCGGCGGGCAGCTGGTGTTCGCGGGCCTGGACGGCGCGGTGTTCACGATTGATTCCGAAAGCGGCGAGTTGAAGCACGCCATGAAGCTGAACAAGAGCTTCGTGTTCCAGCCCGCCGTGGTGGGCGGCAAGATCTACCTCAGCACCCAGGACGGCTGGCTGGTCACCATCGACACCGGCGACAAGGCCCTGGACGGCTGGTCCATGTGGGGCGGCGGCCCCGCCCACAACGGCAAGTAGCCCAACCACTTGCAGACACCCCGGCCCCGCGCCGGGGTGTTTTCTTGTGAATCCTGAACCGCCCGGCAGAATGGCGGCATTCAGGTTTGCGAGGACCCCTGCAGCCCGCTCCCCTGCGGGCCCGAGGCATGGAGAGGACAGACGACAATGAAGCGCACGGCATTCAGCCTGTTGCTGGCTTTAGCCGCGTTAACGGCCTGGTGGGCGACGGCACCCGAGCCCGTTGAAGCCGACGGCTTTGAGTGGATCACCGATTACCAGGAAGGCCTGAAGAAGGCGCGCGCAGAGAACAAGCCGATCTTCCTGGAATTCCGCTGAGTCCCGTGAGTGGATTGCAAATCCTTCGACGACCAGTTGGTCAGTCCCAATGGCAACCTCCTCAAGCTGATGCGCGACTACGTCTGCATCCGCATCACCGACCTCACGGGCGTGGACATCGGCCTGTTCGAGTTCGACCCGGACATCACACTCTACTGCTTCATCATGAATGCCGATGAGCAGATCTACCTGCGCTACGGCGGGCGCGATGACGCCTCGACCGACAGCTACCTCAATGATGACTCGCTGCAGCTCGCGCTCGAGAAGGGCCTGGCGCTGCACGAGAAGTACCAGGCCGGCGAGATAGCGAAGACCGAGCGCCCGGCCGCGAAGTTCCCCGGCGACTACCCGGAAGTAAAGAACGGCCCCCTGGCCAAGAAGCAGTGCGTGCACTGCCACCACCTGGGCTCGGGCAAGACCAAGCTGCTGCAGAGCCAGGGCAAACTGGACCGGCTCAAGGACCTGTGGATCAACCCGGACATCAAGAACCTGGGCATCGAGCTGGACGTAAAGAAGGGCCTGCTGGTGAAGAACGCCGAGGGCGCTGCCGCCAAGGCCGGCCTGAAAAAGAAGGACGAGATCATCAAGCTGGAAGGCAAGCCGGTCTACAGCTTCGGCGACCTGCAGTATCAGCTCGACAAGCACCCCATGGAGGCCAAAGCGCTGAAGCTGACGGTGCTGCGCAAGGACGCCGAAGTTGAACTGGAGCTGGCGCTCGACAAGTGGTGGCGCGTGACGGACATCAGCCGCCGCTCAGGCGTTCACGCGCTGGAGCCCTTCGCCGAGTTCTGGGGCAAGGCGCTCGACAAGGCCGAAAAGCGCAAGCTGGGGATCAAGGAAAACGAGTTCGGCCTTGAGGTCACCAAGTTCTGGGTGAAGACCAACGGCCAGGCCGCGGGCATGCAGGTGGGCGACATCGTCTACGCGGTGGATGACGTGACGGAAAGCGAGTACACGAGCAACCCCACCACCTGGATCAGGCTGAACAAGAACACAGGCGATACCATCACCGTGAAGGTGCTGCGCGGCGGCAAGAAGCTGGGGTTCAGCTTCAAGCTGAAGGCGAAACCCTGGTAGCGACGGAGCGCGGGCATCCTGCCCGCAATAGCGCCACGACGCAGTCGTGGCGCTACGTCGTTTCACGAAGTCGCCCCTGTTCAAGCATGGCGCGCTTCACTAAGTTTACAGCCTGTTCAATCGGGGGCGAGCTATGAGCTACGACGGTTTTGCGCACAACCACTTGATGATCCGCAAGAAGCTTTTTGCGTTCCTGGGCCAGCAGTTCCACATCTATGACCCCAGCGGCAACCTGGTCTTCTACACCAAGCAGAAGGCCTTCAAGCTGAAGGAAGACATCCGCGTCTTCACCGACGAGTCGATGACCACGCAGATTCTCCAGATCCACGCCCGCGGCGTGCTCGACTTCGGCATGACCTATGACGTGATCGACGTGATCGCCAACCAGAAGGTCGGCGCATTGCGCCGCAAGGGCCTGAAGTCGATCCTGCGCGACGAGTGGCATATCCTCGACGTCAACGACCAGCAGATCGGCACGATCCTCGAGGACAGCATGGCGCTGGCCATGGTGCGCCGCTTCCTGTCGAACCTCGTCCCGCAGGGTTTCCATGGCGACATCCAGGGCCGCCCGGTGATGATCTTCAAGCAGCGCTTCAACCCCTTCGTCGCCAAGATCGACATCGACTTCAGCGCCGACACCGAGGGCTGGCTGGACCGCCGCATGGGTGTGGCCGCGGCCGTAATGCTCGCCGCCATCGAGGGCCGCCAGCAGTAGCTGAAATGTCGCGGAGACTTTCGGCAACCATGGGTGTTCCTGCTAACATTGGGGGCCTCATGGTTGCCCGTCTGCTGGCATTCGGCTTTGCCTGTTGCACCTGCCTTGCCCTGGCTTTCAGCGGCAAGGCGGCGATCATCGCCGAGACCTCCGACCCCACCAAGGCGACCTCCGAGCTGATCGACACCGAAATCGCCAAGGTCTGGCAGCGCGATGGCGTCAAACCCGCCAACCGCGCGCTGGACGAAGAGTTCCTGCGCCGGGTCTACCTCGACACCGTGGGTCTGCCCCCTACCAGCACCGAGGCCCGCGCCTTCCTTGATGACGAGCGCCTCGACAAGCGCGAACGTCTGATCGACTCCTTGCTGGCCGACCCGCGCTTCGGCCGCCACCTTGCCGACCTCTGGATGCCCATCCTGCGCGAGCGCGGCAACGACCTCGGCGAGCTGGGCGTCTCGGCCGGCGATGTGCTGGCCGTTTGGCTGGCGCGCCAGTTCAACGCGGACGTCGGCTTTGACCAGGTGATCAGCGAGCTGGTCACGGCCGAGGGCGCGATCTCGAAGAACCCGGCCAGCGCCTACTACGGGCTGATGGGCTTCCCCGCGCGCTCGCCCAACATGGCGGGCCTGACCAGCAAACACTTCGCGGGCATCCAGATCCAGTGCGCGGAATGCCACGACCACCCCTACGAGGAAAGCTGGACGCAGCAGTCGTTCAAGGGCATGGCCAGTTTCTTCACGGGGATTGAAGTGCAAGCCAACTTCGAAGTGCAGCCCGTGGACCCGCGCGTGGAAACGGTGCCGATCCCGCCCCGCAAGCTGATCGAGGCCTACGCCGCATCGCCCGACCTGCCGTCCGAGGCGATCAACCGCGTGGAGGATCTGCTGACCTACGACCAGCCGCAGTTGATTGGCGACAGCCCGGTCAAGACGCGCGACACCAAGATCTGGCGCAAGCTGTTTGCCAACTGGCTGACCGGCAAGAACAACGCCACCGCCCGGCGCTACCTGGTCAACCGCTACTGGAGCTTCCTGTTCGGCATCGGTCTGCTGAACCCGGTGGACGACTTCAACAGCCTGAACGAGGCCAGCCACCCCGAACTGCTGGCGAAGCTGGGCGACTGGTTCGCGCGCGGTTACAGCGTGAAGAAGCTGTATCGCGCGATCCTGAACTCGCGCACCTGGCAGCTCGGCAGCAGAGGCGGCGAAGGCGGCGAGCGCTGGCACTTCAATCGCGCGCCGGTGCGGCAACTGACCGCCGAGCAGTTCTTCGGCGCACTGTTCACGCTGCGCGACGGCGACGCGATGCTGAAGCCGTTTGCGCGCAAGACCGTCAGCCAGTACGAGCGCTTGCGGCAGTTCAAGACCATGCAGGACATGCAGGGCGACAAGCCGAAGGACGACTACGGCGCGAAGTTCGACGAAGAGCTCCTGAAGACCTACGAGGCCTGGATCGGTGAGATGGGCACCGATTGGCAGCTGCGTCGCGGCCTGGCCGCGCGGTATGCGGCGCTGGCCTCGGACGACGAGCGCATGCAGAGCGACACCTTCACGCTCAGCATAGACCAGGCGTTGAGCATCCTGAACGGCGAAGTCACCCGCCGGCTCAGTGATTCGCGCAACGGCTCGCTCATCTACGCCATCATGCGCGATCACGCCGAAACGGCGGAGCGCGTCGAGAACCTGTACCTGGCGATCCTGTCGCGCCAGCCCACCCTGGGCGAAAAGCGCCGCGCGCTGGAGTTCCTGGCCGAGTTGAAGCAGCCTGAGCAAGTCGGCCTGGAAGACCTGTTCTACGCGCTCGTCAGCAGCACCGAGTTCGCCACCAATCATTAACAGCATGGCTGCCCCGGCCATGGCGTACGGATCGGCCTCCGGCCGATCCGTCACACGCCGGAGGCGCGTGCGTATGAAACCCGGTGCTACTTGGCCAGGATCTGGGTGTGGCCGGTGGGCGCGTCGGACTCGAAGTCGAGGTACTTCAGCGTGGGGATCAGCGCCATCAGTTCTTTCTCGACGCGGTCAACTTCCTTGGCAATGGCGGTGGTGATGCGCTCGCCGAATTCGCGGGCGAACTGCTTTGCCGCCTCGTCGCCGTCGAGCTGCGCCCTCTGCTCATTCACCCACTGCGCCTGCTGCTCGCCGAACCAGCGGCCATTCCAGTCGATCTCGGCTTTCAGCTTGTAGCTGTCGGCGCCCAGGATGCGGCTCTGCACGGCGCGCACGCGCTCGACGCTGGGCTGCGACTTGAGGAAGGCCAGTGCCTGCTCCTGTACCTCGGGCGGAATCGCGCGGCCGAGGATCAGGCTGCGGTTCTTGTAGCCCAGCCATACCGCCACGAAGCCCAGCAGCCCGCCGATGATGATGCTTCCGACCGCGTCCGGCACGGAGCTGCGCATGGCCGCCGACAGCGCGATGCAGATCACCGCGATCACCACGCCGCCGCAGGCGATGCCGTCTTCCAGCAGCACGGCGGCGATAGTGGGGTCGTTGGTGGTCTTCAGGAACTGAAGGAATGTCTTGTCGCCGCGCTGCTTGTTGATGGCCTGGATCGCCTTGAGCAACACCCAGCCGTTGAGCACGAAGCTGATGGCCAGGATCACGAACAGCCACCACTTGATGTGCAGCTGGTGCGGGTGAATCAGCGAGTCCACGCCGTGGTAGATCGTCACGCCGCAACCCAGCACGAAGATGCCCACGGCCGACAGCAGCGCGAACAGGAAGCGCTCGCCACCGTAGCCGTAGCTGAATAGGGCGTCCGGCCGTTTCTCGGAGCGCTTGATGCCGATGAAAAGCAGGCCCTGGTTGGCGGTGTCGGCCAGGGTGTGCATGGCCTCAGAAAACATCGACCCAGAGCCGGTAAGGCCGAAGGCCGTGAACTTCAACGCGGTAAGGCCCGTGTTGACCACGAGCGCCGCCAGCACAGCACCTTTGGAATCGCCGTCGCCCGACATGGCGCGGGAATCTAGCGGAGACAGCCGCTCTTGTCACGAGTTGAAGTGCGCGAAGGCGTCCTTCACCTCGAACGGCCGGAAACCCTGCATGCTGAACAGCTCGCACCGGATGCCGGCCTGTTTGCAGGCGGCCTCGGCCTGGCAGCTGAAGCCGCGATACTCGGGGTTGCCGCGGGGCTCGGGCCCGCCGCCGAAGTGGATTTCGACGATTTCGCCGAGCTGGTCGCACTGGATGTCGAAGATTGGCATGGCTCAGTTGCTCTGCTTGTGGGTGCCCATCCGCGCCAGCAGTTTTAGAAAACTGTCGGCCAGCTCGTCAAAGGTTGAATCCCGCGCCTCGGGCCGCTTGGCGGGCAACACCACCAGGTCAAACGCGCCGATCTCGCGCTTGTGGGTGCGGAAGATCTCGCGCACCCGACGCTTGAAGCGGTTGCGCTGCACGGCGTTGCCGAAACGCGTGCTGACCACCAATCCCAGCCGCGGGTAACCCAAGTCGTTCTCGAGCCAGTGCATCACCAGCCGCTTGTTGCCGGCGCTGCGGCCTTTGTCGAAAACGGCATCAAACTGCGGCCGTGCCAGCAGCTTCTCTTCCTTGCGCAGCTTGTTGTCTTCGAGGAATGGGTGCATGGGGAACGGCAGGGGTCAGGTTGTAGGTTGTAGGTTGTAGGGCTTGGGGCATAGGACTTAGGGCTTTGGGCTTCGGGCTTAGGGCTGCGGGCTTGAGGCAGTTCCCTGACCTCTGACCTCCGACCTCCGACCTCCTTCCTCTATCCTCTGAAACTTGTCGCACTCGCAGCTATAGTCCGTTTCATGAACGCTCGCGGCAAGCTGTTTGATGCACAAGACCTCAAGCCTGTGGTCAAAGGCCGGTTCGTTGAAGTTGCCCTGCCCACGCCCGTGGACCGCGTTTTCGACTATCTGGTGCCGGAGCCGCTGTCCGAGCGCGCCAAGGTCGGCCACCGCGTCACTGTTCCGTTTGGCAAACGCAGCCTGCAGGGCTTCGTGGTCGCCGAGAAGCACGACTCCACCCTGATGCGCCACCAGATCAAGGAGATCCTGGAGGCTCCCGACGACGAGCCGTTGCTCGGCCAGGGCATGCTGCAGCTCACCAAATGGATGGCCGAGTACTACGCCTGCGCCTGGGGCGAGGCCTTGCAGGCGGTGTTGCCGGCCGTGGTGCGCACCGGTCGCAAGCGCCGCATGCTGACAGTGCTGCGGCTGGCGAAGTCGCCGGCCGAAACGCTGGGCCACGCGGCGGAGCTTGAAGACAAGGCCCGCGCCAGCAAGAGCGGCGGCGAGCGCACCCTGGGCTACGCGCGTGTGCTGCGCGCGATGGGGACGTTTGTCGAAGACGTCTTCACGCCCGCGCACCTGGCGGAAAAGCTGGGCGTGTCGGAGTCGCCGATCCGCACGCTGGTGAAGCAGGGCTGGCTGCGCTTCGAGAAGATCGAGCCCGAACACGCCCCCGGCGGCGGCATGCTGGGCGCCCCCGAACGCGTGCCGGAGACGCTGACCTACGACCAGCACAAGGCGCTGGAGGCCGTGGGCGGCGCGGTAGACCGCGACGAGTTCAAGACCTTCCTGCTGTTCGGCGTCACTGGCAGCGGCAAGACCGAGGTTTACATACGCGCGATCGCCCGCGCGCTGGAACACGGCAAGTCGGCGATCGTGCTGGTGCCGGAGATCAGCCTGACGCCGCAAACCGTGCGGCGCTTCGCCAGCCGCTTCGACGGCGTCAGCGTGCTGCACTCCAGCATGACCGACGCCGAGCGCCGCGACGCCTGGAAGGCTATCGGCAGCGGCAAGTCGCGCGTGGTAATCGGCCCGCGCAGCGCGCTGTTCGCGCCGGTGAAAGACCTCGGCCTGGTGGTGGTCGATGAAGAGCACGAGGGCACCTACAAGCAGGACAGCACACCGCGCTACCACGCGCGCGACACGGCCATCATGCGCTGCCGCCTGGAGCGCGCGGTGGCGCTGCTCGGCTCGGCCACGCCGTCGCTGGAGACCTGGCACAACGCGCAGGCCGGCAAGTACGAGTTGCTGGAGCTGAAGTCGAGAGTCCGTCCCGAGTCCCGGGTCCCGGGTCCCGGGTCAACTGCAAAAGACGCGGGACACGGGACACGGGACGCTGGACACGCCGTTCCAGACGCGGGACACGGGACTCGGGACTCCGGACTGGCCTCCGTCGAAATCATCGACATGGCACAGGAATGCCGCGAGCAGCACGCCATGACCTTCTTCTCGCGGCGCCTGCGGGGCGCCTGCAGCGCCGCGCTGGAACGTGACGAGCAGGTGATCATCTTCCTGAACCGGCGCGGCTACCACACCCTGCTGTCCTGCGCCAACTGCGGGCAGGCCATGATGTGCCCCCAGTGCGACATCCCCATGAGCTTCCACCGCGGCCTGAAGAAGATGGCCTGCCACTACTGCCTAAACACCGCGCCGATCCCGCGCCAGTGCCCGCACTGCCTGGGCGGGCCGGTCAAGCTGATGGGCATGGGCACCGAACGCCTGGAGGAAGAACTGAACGTGATCTTCGCCGGTCGCCAGATCGCGCGCATGGACAGCGACGTGATGAAGACCCGCGAAGATTACGAGGTCACGCTCGACGCCTTCCGCGCCGGCGAAACGCAGATCCTGGTGGGCACGCAGATGATCGCCAAGGGGCTCGACTTCCCGGACGTCACCGTGGTGGGCGTGGTCAGCGCCGACGTCGGCATGGGGCTTGGCGACTTCCGCAGCTACGAGCGCAGCTTCCAGCTGCTGACGCAGGTCGCCGGCCGCGCGGGGCGCGGCAGCAAGCCTGGCGTGGTGATCGTGCAGACCTTCCAGCCCGAGCACGTCAGCATCGTGACCGGCGCGCGCCAGGACTACCGGGCCTTCGTCAGCTACGAGCTGCAGCACCGGAATGAGAGCAACTACCCGCCCTTCTCACGCGTGGTGCTGGTCACCGTCGAGGCCCACGACGCCGCCAAGGCCGACGAAGAAGCCGGCAAGGTGGCCGCCACGGCCGAAGACTTCTCCAAGCGTTACCAGGGCACGATTTACCAGGTCGCGGGGCCCTTCGAGGCGCCGATCGCCAAACTGCGCGGCCGTCACCGCCGGCAGGTGATGATCAAGGCCCGCGGCTTTCGCGAGGTGCGCGGCGTGGTGGAAGCCATCAAGCCGCTGGTGAAGGTGGGCGAACGCCTGCGCATGAGCATCGACGTGGACCCGGTCAACATGCTGTAGGGGCGACGCTTGCGTCGCCCGTGCAACAACCGGGGACAGGCGGCTCGGTGCCTGTTCTCCACAAGCCCTCCTGACATCATGAACTCGCGCGTCACAGTTAAAAAGGGACAGGCACCAAAGGTGCCTGTCCCTGGCGTGCTTATTGCAGTGTCGTTACTTGCCGTAACGATATTCCGGCACGGGCGCCTTGGGGGCCGGTTTCTCCGGCCCGGCCTGGCGCTTGGCCTGGGCCTGCTTGCGCAGGTCTTCTTCGTGCATCTCGCGGCGCACGCGGTCAAGCACGTCTTCCTTCTCGGCCGGGCTGGTGTTGTAGCTCCACTGGCCGTTGTTGCTCGGCTTCGGCTGCGGGTAGCGATAGCCCGGCTGCGGCGCCAGGTTGCCCGGCGGCTCGCTCGGCCGGGTGTCCCGGTAGCGGTATTCGGGGAACACCTTGACTTCGGGCTTCACGGGCTGCACCTGCACCGGCTTGACGCAGTGCGGCGGGCAGTGGGTGCGGGTGCTTTCACCCAGCACCGCCAAGAACAGCAGCGCCGAAATCATCACAGCCACCAGCGAGAAACCAAACCCGAGCTTGGTGTTCGTGTCCAGAGGCCGCCCCTGCTGCCGGCTCCAGCTGCGGCTGCGCATGGCGGACATCACGGCGCAGAACGCCACCGCCGCGCCCAGGGGCGTACCGCAACCGGTGAAGGCCAGCAGCATTGCCATCAGGCCCAGCACGAATGCCGCGGCGGAATGCGGGTTGTCAGGCGCGACCGGCGCGCGACGCGGCCTGGGCAGCCACACGTTCGGGCGCGGTGCGGTCTGTTTCTGCCAGGTCGGGTAGGGCGGATAGCCGTAGGGTACGCCGGCCTGGGCGTGGACGTTCAGCTTCTCGCCGCACTGGGGGCAGGCAACGCGGTCACCCAGGTAGAAGTCGCTTACCTGGCTGTTCCAACCGCAATTGCAACGAATCTGAACGCTCATGGCCCTACCTGAAACGATTATACCCCACGGGGCGACAAACGCCTAAAGTTTGAAAAACTCACCACGGGTGGCGCGGACATTCCTGTCCGCGGACACCCCACAAGTACAAACCCCCGGACGGGGCCCGGGGGTTCAGCGTTTTCGGGAATTCCGGCTACTCGCGCAGGGCCGCGCGGGCGGCCTGCAGGCGGTTGAATTCCGCCTCGGTCAGCAGTCCCCGCACCAACTCGAGTTGGCCGGGCTGCAGGTCTTCGTCATAGTCGCCGAACTTGTCGCGGAAGCGGCGCCCGGCGTCCAGGTCGCGCCCCAGGCGCAGGTGGGCGGCGATGGCTGCGGCGTTGGCCTGGTCCGTGAATCGCCCGCGGTTCTGCCACTTCAGGTAGAAATCCGCGGCCTCGATCACCGCCGCGTGGTCGTGGCGATAGTCTGCCTGGCGCACCAGCGAGTACAGGGTGATCTCGTCCAGCCGCTGCCCGTCATCGGCCATGGCCGCCACGTCCGATTCCGGCAGGGGCGAGGCGCCCCGCACGCTGATGCGATATTCGCCAAGCTGGTCGGTCGGGGTCGGCACCCCGGCCAGGGCCTTGCGGACAACATCCATGTCCATGGGCTTACGTTCGGTACGGCTGCGGGTGATTTCCTCGTTGACGGCGACGAGGGCGGCGTCCAGCCGGGCGAGGTATTGCTCGTAAGCGCCGCGCTTGCCGGATGGCAGGCCGGAGACTTGCTGCGCCAGCCACATGTTGCGGCGCCCCAGGTCAGAGTACTGCAGTTCCATGGCGATCAGCTGGCGCTGCAGGTCCGGGTCGTCCACGCGGGTGGCGGCCACGTTGCGGCGCATGGTGTCGAAGCGCGCCTTGTGGTCGGCCAAGGCGGGCAGCAGGTCGTCCTCGGTCGCGGTCACGCGCGCGATGGGCGCCTCGCCGCCGCTGCCTTCCATGTTGTCGGACTCACCGGAGAACAGGCCCGGCAACCCGATGATCGCAAACACCAGCGCGGCCGCTGCGGCGCCCAGGCCCACGTGCACCACGTGCTGCCACAGGGGCATCGGCGCAGCAATGATCTGTTTGCGGGCTCGCTCGGCCAGCTCTTCCTCGCGGATGCGGCCGAACACGCGCTTGTCGAAGCCTTCACGGGGCTGCTGCACGGGCAGGTTGCCCAACAATTCGATGGAGCGGCGCAAGGCATCCACCTGGCGCTTGAGCTCCGGGTTCGCCTGCAGGCGGCGCTCGAAATCACGCTCGGCCTCGGCGGACATGCGCCCGTCCACGTACTCGTGGACTTCCGGCGCAAAGGGTTTGTAGTCGGCAGGTTGCATCCAGGGGGCCCCGTCAAGCACTGCGGCACGATGAGCCGCCTTACAAGGCTGTTACGAACCAGCCCCGATCGCACAGCAGAAAATTCCGTTCAGAGGTCAGAGCCAGAGGTCAGGGGGCGTGAGGCTTAGGTCTTGGGTCGTTGTGGACGAATCGGGCCGATAGTTCCCTAACCTCTAACCTCTGACTTCCGCCGAGTCACTTCCTTCTTCCTCTGTATCGACAAACCTTGCCAGCCGGTTGGTGAAGAACTCACGGGCGCGGGCCAGCCGGGCTGACACCGTCTTCACGCTGCATTCCAGCACCTCCGAGGCTTCCTCATGGGTCAGCTTCTGGATGTCCACCAGCTCCAGCACATCGCGGAACTTGGGACTCATGGCCGCCAGCGTCTGCTCAATCAGTTCGCGCAGCTCGTTGTTGGTGGTGACGCCCACGGGGCCGCTGCCCGGGTGCTCGAACTGCAGGCCCGGCGAGTCCTCGTCGTCGTCGTTGCTCTTGCCGCGCAGCACCGTGAACGTCACAGGCCGTTTCTTTCGGATGTAGTCCGTCACCAGGTTGCGCGCCACCCGGTACAGCCAGGCTGAGGCCGTCTCGTCGCGGATGCGGTCGAGCTCCTTGTACAGGCGCACGAAGGTTTCCTGGGCGATATCCTCGGCCGTGGACTCGTCGCGCACCAGCCGGTTCACGTAGGTGAAGATGGGCCCGCGATACTTCTCGAGGTAGCGCTCGAAGCGTTCCATGCGCGGCGAAGCCTTCTTTCGCGGCGCCTGGTCGGCGGCGCGCTTAGCTGCGGTGGCGGCGTTCATGGCGTTGGCTCCGGTTTTCCGGCCCTCAGCCACCTGATACGCCGTCACCCCCTCCAGCCCCCGGGAAATCCGTGCCCTGTTGCTGATATTACCCGATGTTTCGCTAAGATTTACAGGGAAAGGGTTGCCGCTTGGCCTTATCCGTAAAACGCTGGAGCCAGCGCAGGCTGCTGTACCCGATCGCGATTTTCGCGATTATTGCCCCGACGGTCGTGATGGGCCTGTTCGGCGCGTACGCCCTGCGCGAAATCGAGCTGCGTCCCTCGCTCTACCGCGAGGAGTTGCGCAACGTTCAGGAAGGCCTGAACCTGGAGCTTGAGCAGCGCATCTCCGAGCTGCGGCTGGGCCCGCCCGCCAATGAAGCCGACTTGGAGCGCGTGTCCGGCGAGGTGCGCACCTACTTCGCCAATTACAACCGAGCCTTTGCCTCACGCTGCTACTACGGCATCGACGGCAAAGTACGCGGTTCGCACTCCCTGGACGGAAAGAGCAACCTGGCCGTGCCGCCGGTGCTGCAGGACGTGCTGAACACCACTTCGCAAAACCCGCCCAGCGGGCTCACCCGCGAATCTTTCACCCTGAACTGGTTCGGCGGGCAACGTCGCGAGCCGGTCCCCTACGTGGTGTACTTCGACGGCGCCAGCCGTGGTTTCCTGGCATGGGAACTGCTGCCCACCGAAATCGACCGCCTGGTGAACGGCTACCTCGAACGCGTGGACCTCGAAAACGACTCCCTGGTACTGCAGACCACGGACCGCGCCAACCTGGACTGGCGCACACGCCCTAACGACCGCTACGAGACGCTCGGCTTCGTACCGGTCCACAACGAGTTGCTTCCTTCGCGCTTCGTGGTGCTGAAGCTGGACGCCGATCGCCAGTTCTACAAGGACAGCAAGCTGCTCAGCAGCATCTTCGTCATCATTGCCGTTCTGTGCGTGCCGATCGTGGCCAGCGCCACGCTGATGGTGGTGCACATGATCCTGCGCGAGTCGAGTGAGGCGCGCAAGAAAGTCGATTTCGTCAGTAACGTCACCCACGAACTGAAGACGCCGCTCACCAGCATCCGCATGTTCGTCGAGACTCTCAAGCTGGGCCGCGTCAAGAACCCGGAGCAGGTCAATGCCTGCCTCGACACCATCATGACCGAGACCGACCGCCTGGGCGCGCTCATCGACCACGTTCTCAGCTTCAGCAAAGTCGAGAACCAGGTGAAAAAGTACAACTTCCAGCTCGCCAACCTGCCGCAGGTGGTGCGCGACACCATCGGCCTGTTCCGCGCGCAGATGTCCGGCCAGGACGGCGAAATCCGCCTCAAGGTACTGCCCGGTGTTCCCAGCGAAGCAACCTTCGACAAAGACGCCATCCGCGAAGTGGTTCTCAACCTGCTCAGCAACGCCATCAAGTACAGCGGCGACGACAAGTTCGTTACCGTGCTGGTCGGCGTGGACCGCAACGACCTGTTCGTCGAGATCGCCGATCGCGGCGTCGGCATTCCGCCCGAAGACCAGGCACGCATCTTCGAGAAGTTCTACCGCGTGGACCAGGCCCTCTCCCGCAAGGTGGACGGCACCGGCCTCGGGCTGGCCATCTGCAAGGAAATCGTGCAGGCTCACGACGGGCGCATCACCGTAGAATCCATGTGGGGAAAAGGCAGCCGCTTCACTGTCTATATTCCGTATAAAAGGGCTAAGGTCCCCACGCGCCGCCCCACCGCCACCACCGTTCGTGCAAACCCGGTCGGCGAAGGAAAGGCGACGGCACCTGAGCCGAGCGTGACGGCAGGAGACACGAAATGAAGGCGACCCGCTGGCCGGCATCGGTGCTGATCGCGCTGGCGCTGGCGCTGACGCTGGTGGTGGCGCAGGAGTTGCCCGAGCCGCCCCCTGAAGGGCAGCCCAAGAAGAAGGAAGGATCGCTGCAGCCCCGTCCGGACAACGACCCAAAGACGGAGCTGTGGGTCGCCGGGCTGGGTGCGGCGCGCGCTCGAACGCTGTCCACGGAGCCCGGAGTGTTGATGGGGCACGTGCTGAGCCCGGACGGCGAACGCTTCTACTACTATCGGGAGCTGCCCGCATCCGATGCTGCCCCGCGAGGCAACCGTTACGCCCTGTTCACGGTCGGGGCTGAGAAGGCCGAGACAAAGGTTGCCGACACCGGCGCCGACGCAACACCCCCGATCTTCCTGGAAGACGGGCGCATCCTCTTCACGACGCGACGCTACGACCTCAACGAGGACGGACTGCTTGATGAAAATGACGACGCCACGCTGATGGTCGGCAATCGCGACGGCGGCAACCTGCGCAACGTCGCTACCCTGCAGCCAGGCGAAACACCCCTTGCCGTGTGGAAGCAGGACCGCGAAGTGCTGCTGAACTGCGCGGACGACGAAGATGCCAACGGCTGGATCACCAGCCTCAATCTCGTGCGCGGGGACCGCACCCGGCTGGTGCGCGCGTTCAACGTGGAACTGGTTCTTGACGACGGGCGGCTTCTGGTCGAGAGCCTGGTCGCACCCGAGCCCGACAAAGGCAAACCTGTCAGATTCAACCCCTGGAATCCCGGACAGCAGCCGGAAGACAAGGAAGAGCAGGAGCTTCAGCCCACGCTGCTCGACGCGACGGTGCACTCGATCTACGACCCCGAGCAGAAGACCACCGTGAAGCTGTACGCAGGCGGCGGACGCTCACGATTCGTGGTTTCCGCCGAGGGCTCATTCTTCGGGCACCAGGAGCCGAGCGAACCGGAAGAGAGCAACCAGTACCGCGGCAACTGGGGCCCGGAAACGGTCTCGAAGCAACTCTCGGAACTGCTGATCGTAGACGACCCGCAGCACCACGACACGCGCTCGCCCAGCGCGCGATATGACTACCAGGCGCTCGGCTGGATCCCCGAGCGCGGCCTGCTCGTCATCGAACAGGGCAACCTGGGCAGTCGGCTGCTGTTGTTTGATCGCGCCCTTAAAGCACACCGGCTGGCTGAGTTCGAGCTCAACGCCTGCGGCTTCATTGCCAGCAGGGACGGCCTTACGATCGGCTGGCTTGAAGTGGAAGACACGGACAAGAACGGCTACCTCGAGCCCTGGAAAGACCACAGCCGCGTCAACCTGATTCGCATCGAGTAGCGAACTTCTCGATCTCTGTCCCCCTCCGTGTTCCTCTGCTAGAAACCCTCGCGGAGGTTCATCATGTCCGCAACGAAAAACCGCACATCGAAAAAGCAGGCTGGTTCCGTCGCCGCCATGGCCGAGAAGGCCCTGAAAGGCAAAGGCCGGCGCCCCATCTACGCCCCGCGCGGCACCAAGCTGCACGCGAAGTCGTGGCTGACCGAAGCGCCCCTGCGCATGATCATGAACAACCTCGACCCCGCCAACGCCGAGAACCCGGCCGAGCTGGTGGTCTACGGCGGCATCGGCCAGGCCGCGCGCAACTGGGCCAGCTTCGATGCGATCCTAAAGTCGCTGCAGGAGCTCAAGGCCGACGAAACCCTGCTGGTCCAGAGCGGCAAACCCGTGGCCGTCTTCCGTACCCACGCTGACGCGCCCCGCGTGCTGATCGCCAACAGCAACCTGGTGCCCAAGTGGGCCACCTGGGAGCACTTCAACCAGTTGCGCGACCGCGGCCTGATGATGTTCGGCCAGATGACCGCGGGCTCATGGATCTACATCGGCACCCAGGGCATTTTGCAGGGCACCTACGAGACCTTCGGCGCCGCGGCCCGCAAGCACTGGGGCGGCAAGGCAACCCTCAAGGGCAGGCTGGTGGTGACGGCGGGCCTGGGCGGCATGGGCGGTGCGCAACCCCTGGCGGCCACCATGAACGGCGCGGCCTTTCTGGCCGCAGATGTTGACGCGTCAAGGATCGAGAAGCGCCTGCATGACCGCTACCTGCACGAGCGTGCCGACAGCATCGACGCCGCCATCGACCGCGCCCTTGCCGCCAAGGCTGCGGGCGAGGCCGTCAGCATCGGCGTGTGCTGCAACGCCACGGAGCTGCTCGAGCGCCTGATCGCACGCAAAGTCACGCCCGACCTGCTGACCGACCAGACCAGCGCCCACGACCCGCTGAACGGCTACGTGCCCGACCGCATGACGCTGGCGCAGGCGCTGAAGCTGCGCAAGAGCGACCCGGCCGAGTACCAGAAGCAGGCCTTCCGCACCATGGCCAAGCACTGCCGCCAGATGCTGACCCTGATGCGGCGCGGCGCGCACACGTTTGATTACGGCAACAATCTCAGAGGCCACGCGCTGGAAGCCGGCGTGAAAGACGCCTTCGACTTCCCGGGTTTCGTGCCGGCCTACATCCGCGGCCTGTTCTGCGAGGGCAAGGGGCCGTTCCGCTGGGTGGCGCTCAGCGGCGACCCGCAGGACATCTACACCACGGATGAGGCGCTCAAGAAACTGTTCCCGAAGAACAAGCACCTGCACAACTGGCTGGACAAAGCCCGTGACTCATTCGAGTTCCAGGGCCTGCCCGCGCGCATCTGCTGGCTGGGCTACGGCGAGCGCCACAAGGCCGGCCTGCTGTTCAACAAGCTGGTGCGCGAGAAGAAGCTGAAAGCGCCGATCGTGATAGGCCGCGACCACCTCGACTGCGGCAGCGTAGCCAGCCCCAACCGCGAAACCGAGGCCATGAAAGACGGCACCGACGCCGTGGCCGACTGGCCGATCCTCAACGCGCTTGTGAACACGGCAAGCGGAGCCACCTGGGTAAGCTTCCACCACGGCGGTGGAGTAGGCATGGGCTACTCACTGCACGCGGGCCAGGTAATAGTGTGCGACGGAACCAAAGAAGCCGACAAGCGCCTCGAGCGCGTGCTGACCAACGACCCCGGCATGGGCATCGCCCGCCACATCGACGCCGGCTACATCGAGGCCAAGCGCTACAACAAGAGAGCCGCCAACCCGGTCAAGATTCCGATGGAAAGATAAACCCCCACAGGGAGAACCAAGGCTGTGGACATCAGACTCCTTGCAAAGGCTCCTTTGAGGGACGCCATCCTTGCCGGGCTCTCACCGTCCGAGCGCTCGGAAATGCATGCCGCTGCCGCAAGTGCAATCCAGACCGCTGCGCCGGGTGCGGCAAGCCTGCGAGTCGTGTTTGACCACTGGTTGGCGGGCAACCTTGACCGTGCCGAGATTACAGTGACGGCTCTCGCGGCCGTCGCGCACGCCAGACAAACACTGGACCATGCCGGTGAGCGGCACGTCCTGGCTGCCATCGCACGGGATGCACGCTTTGCCGATCGAACCAGACTCGACGCGCTCTACGACCTGTGCAAGCTTTCGGCGGCGGCCGCCGAGTTCGGCGCTCAGTTGCACTGGTCTGGACGGGCGCTTCGACTTGCCGCCCGATTGCATGACCACGAGATTCACTTCAGCGTGCTCCAAAAGGCCGCCGGGTTGGCATTGCACTTTGGAGACTCGGCTCGCGCCATGCGCCACCTGCGGCGTGCGAAGAAGTTGATGAACTATCCGGAGACGCGACGGTTCCACGCTGGTTACATGCTCAACCTGGCCAACGTTCATGGAGATCTCGGCGAATTGGACAAACAACGCGAGTGTCTGCAGGCGGCCGCGAGGTTAGCCAAGGACAGCGGGAACCTCATCATGGCCGTTTCGGCGCAGGCAAACCTGGCGGGCCTGCTGTGCCACACGGGCGACTTGCAGGACGCTGCGGCTGAGTACAACGACTGTCTCGACATCACCAAGTTGGTTGCGCGGCCGGACATTGAGGCAAGCGTGCTTTCGAATCTCGGGTACCTGCATCGCCGCATGGGCAAGCTGTCAAAGGCTGAGGAGTACTTCCGGCAAAGTGGCGCAATCTACCAGCAGATCGGAGACACCACCCATCTGGCAGAGCATTGGAACCATCTGGCCACCGTCGCTTCAGATCGTGGAGACGTGAAGCTGGCCATCGAGTTCAACCGCAAGTCCATCGCCTTGCACCGCGAGGCCCAGAGCCATGAGGGAGTGATCGTTCCCTTGTGCAACCTCGCGATCAACCTGGCAGACATCGGAGATCTGTCCGGCGCGCGGGCTGTAATGCATGAAGCAGAACTGGAGGCTTCTCGCGACATACCGGTCGAAGATCGGTACGTTTATCTCGAGGCCATCGCGAGAATCCGCGAAAGGGAAGGAAACCTGGACGAAGCATTGAAGCAGAACGAGTTCGCCCGGTGCATGCTGAGAGAAGATACGCACGAGTTGTTTATCGGGTACAGCCTGGTGGACCGGGCTTCCATGTTGATGCAAAGGGGTAACCACGCCGAGGCCAAGGAAGCGGCGTTGCGGGCACAGGAAATCCTTTCCCGCGCCGGAGTGGAAGAATCCCCGGTCTACCTGACAAACCTCTCGGTTCTCGTCGGTTCCCTGTCTGCCATGGGTGAATCCGGCATGGCAACATTTGTCGCCGAAGACGCGCGCTCTGTGGTTGCCAAGTTGAAGGAGTCCGAGTACGGCGGCACGGGTTTCAGCAACGCTATCGGCCGGTTGGAAGCCGCGATGTCGGCAGGTCCGGAGCAGCGGGCAGCGAGCTAAGCGGTCGAACCCTCGGCATCAGTCGCGTGAGCGGACTGACCTGCATACGAGCGCCGTGACCGAGAGTGCCGTGCTGCAACCGCAAGCCGCAACCCGAAACCGCACCATGAGCCGGTCCTTCTCGCGGGAGGTCGGATGCAACGACTGGTTTGATGGGGTTGGAATGAACCGCAAAGCACGGCTCTGCGCGCTCGAAGGCAGACCTGCGGAGTAAAGGCCTGAAACACCGAGGAGCAGCTCGGCATGGCAAATTTTAAACAGGTGGCGCCGGCGTTTGCGGCTCGGGACTTTGAGGGGCTGGTGGCGTTCTATCGCGACGTGCTGGGCTTCGAGGTCGGCTACAAGACCGGCGTTTACGCCGTGCTGGCGCGTGACGGCGTGCAGCTTCACGTCTACCCCGAGCGTGACGGCGCGGTCGGCGGCAACAACAGCGCCTACTTCTTCGTGGATGGCGTGGACGAGGTCTACGAGGCCGTCCGCGAGCGCGCCAGCATCATCCACCCCATCAGCGACCAGGACTACGGCCTGCGCGACTTCCTGATGGCCGACCCCGAAGGCAACAAGATCGGTATCGCCCAGCGCAAGTAGGGACACGCGGTCGCGTGTCCCTACGCGGCTGTGCGGTAACTGTCCGCCTCGATCTGCGGCGACATCTCAAGCAACCGTTGCACGCGGGCTTCCATGGGCGGGTGGGTGCTGAACAGGGCGCTGATCCCACGGCCGCTTAGCGGGTTCACGATGAACAGGTGCGCGGTGGCGGGCTCGACCCGGTGGTCGGGCTTGATGTGGTGCACGCCGTAGTGCAGCTTCTGCAGCGCGCGGGCCAGCGGGACGCCGCTGCCCACCAGCTTCGCGCCCGTCTCGTCGGCCAGGTACTCGCGCGAGCGCGAGATCGCAAGCTGGATCAGCGTGGCGGCAAAGGGCGCCACCAGCATGGCCAGCAGGGCGCCGATCGCGCCCAGCGGGTTGTCTTCGTCGCTGCTGCCGCCGAACATCACCACCCACATCAGCATGTTGGCGACCATGCTGATCGCGCCCGCAAACGTCGCCGCGATGGTGCTGATCAACGTGTCGCGGTTGATCACGTGCCCCAGCTCGTGCGCCAGCACGGCCTGCACCTCCGAGTAATCCAGGATCTGCAGCAGGCCCTCGGTCACGGCCACGGCCGAGTGCTTCGGGCTGCGGCCGGTGGCGAACGCGTTGGGTGTGTGGTCGGGCACGATGTAGACGCGGGGCATCGGGATGTCGGCGCGGCGGGCGAGTTCCGCCACCATGGCGTGCAGTTCGGGGGCCTGGTCTGGGCTGACTTCGCGGGCGCGGTAAAGCGCCAGCACCAGCCTGTCAGAGAACCACCAGGCGCCGAAGTTCATGGCGACGGCGATGCCGAAGGCGACCAGCATGCCGACGTAGCCGCCGATCAGCCAACCCATGCCGACGGCAACGCCCGTCAGCAGGCCCAGAAACAGTGCGGTTTTGAAGCGGTTCCACATGGCTCACGATCCTCGGGCAAAGGCCCTGTTCGCGGATTCAACACCGGCGCCGGGGCCGTAATTCCCGGAACCGGCGCCCTCCACGCCTGTTATTGAGCTAAAACCGTGGCGGATTTCGCGAGGAACCATGTTGATCCGCCCCGAAACCAGCAACGACATCGCCGCTATCCGTACCGTGAACGAGGCGGCGTTTGAGACTTCCGCCGAGGCTGATCTGGTGGACGGCCTGCGTGCGGCCGGGGTGTCGCCGTTCATCTCGCTGGTGGCCGAGACCGACGGCCGCGTGGTCGGACACATCCTGTTCACGCCCGTGCAGGTGGTGGGCGAGGTCACGTGGCCCGCGCTGGCGCTGGCACCCATGGCCGTGTTGCCTGAGTTCCAGCGCCGCGGCATCGGCTCGCAGTTGGTACACGCCGGCCTGGAAGCCTGCCGCGCGGCCGGGCATGAAGTGGTGTTCGTGCTGGGCCACCCGGAGTACTACCCGCGCTTCGGCTTTCGCCGCATGAGCGAGTTCGGCATCACTTGCGAGTTCGATGGGCCAGACGAAGTGCTGATGGTGCTGGAGCTGACGCCCGGCGCGATCGCCGGCCGCCGCGGTGAGGTGCGCTACCACCCGCTGTTCCAAGGCATTTAGCCCATTCCAAAGGGTTGCTTCGTTTCCCATCGCTGCACCGTCCCGCACGGCATAGGCTTATGTCGGGGACCGGTAATAGGGCCGGGAACCGGCAGGAGAGGTGAAACTCGAGGAGGCAACCATGTACCGGCTGATCTGGTTGGCGGCGTTCTTTGCGATCTGTGCCGTCTACTTTGTCGAGGGCCTGTGGGTACTGGGTGTCGTCCTGCATTGCCTGCTGTTCTTCGCCTGGCTGGTGGTCGCGCCCGGTGAAAGCCACCGGAAGGAGTAGTTGTCAAAGTTCACGCAGGGACAGGCACCTTGGTGCCTGTCCCTTTCCCTAGCCGGCCTGTTTGGCGGCACGGAGCGCGGACCCCTGGTCCGCATCGTGGGCCGGATCCGTCCGGAGCGCGGACCCCTGGTCCGCATCGTGGGCCGGATCCGTCCGGAGCGCGGACCTCTGGTCCGCATCGAAGGCCGGATCCGTACGGAGCGCGGACCTCTGGTCCGCATCGAAGGCTGATTCCGTATCGAATGTTTCCGTGGAAGCGTCGGTCAGCGGCGTTTCTGCGGACGGGACGTCCGCGTTCCGTTCTGCGTCCGCGCTCCGGTCTGCTTCTTCCTGGTCGCCCTCGTCCACCAGCTTCTTCAGTTCGGCGAGTTTGCGCTCGCGCTGGCGGGTGAAGCTGGCCAGCTGCTGGCGCGCGCGGTTTGCCTGGTCGTGCGTGACGGGCTCCATGCCCTCGCGCGGGTTGCCTTCGCACTCCTCCTGGTAGATCTGCAGCATCAGCTTGGCCGAGCGGATGCCGAAGTCGATGTCATCGCCCCCGGTCTCCAGGTACAGGCGCTGCACGATCGCCAGGCCTTCAAGAAGCTTGCTGCTGCTGCGCGCCTTGCGCTGCTCACGGCCGCGGTTGCCGACGGGACGATGACGGGACATGGGTCTGCTCCGAAAGAACGGGCGGAAAAACCCCGCCCACACCCTATGCGGCGGATGGAGTCGGATTTGGGCCGCTGCGGAAAGGGCCGAAAGCCGCAAAGGCCGAAAGCAACGGCCTTTGCGGGCAGAATAAGTTTTTCCGGATTTTTCCGGGGGGGCCTACGCCGCCAGCCAGTCGTTGATTGCATCCGCGGCGGCCTGGGGATCGGTCAGTGTCACCACCAGTTTGCGGCCGTTGCGGCGTGTGACCTCGAGCGTCGGGTTCACGCCCAGGATGCTGAAGGCGACGTCGCCCTTCAGGTTGTAGCGCCAGCCCCAGCCCCCGAAGCTGATCCAGCGGTATCGACCGACCTGCACGGACGCGATGTCGTCAAGTGCAACTGTCTTCGAGAACAAGCCTCCCCAGCAGGCCCGCACGCCGTTGGAATCCACCGTCAGGTCGAGACGGCGAAACGGCAACAGCAGCAGCGAGGTTAGAAACGCGGCGCCAAGCAAGATCCACCAGACGAAGGACGGCGCCAGGAAGTGCCCGGCTACGGCCGCGGCGCCGCCCAGGGACAGCGCCGAGAGCATCACGATCCAGAACATCGTCCCGCCGGGCATTTGAGTGCGATAGGCCTGCATGGCTCACCTCCGGCCTCACTGTAGCCGACGCAAAGCGGCGCCGCGGTTACAACCGGGCGCCGCGTTTCGAATCAAGCCGGTTACTTTACGCTGCCGGGGCGGAGCGGGCGGTCATTTTCATCGACCGGGTTGCCGTTCTTGTAGCGCAGACCGCCGTACTCTTCGTCTTCGCCGAAGCCGCCGGTGCGCTCTTCGTGCAGGCGCTTTGCTGTCTCGGCTTCGCGTTCGTCGAATCGTTCCTTGCTGTAGCGATCCGCCAGAAGGCGGGTCTCGCCGGAACGCTTGGGCGTGTAAACTACCACCGGCGGCGCGGAGCGGTGGGTGCGGTGATGCACGCCGCGGGCGCGGGGTTCGGCCGTCACGACGTCGTTGTCCTTGAGGTTTACGAGCGCGTGGTCCTGCAGCTCGGCGTCGTAGCCGTAACCGCTGGGCGCGTAGTACAGCCGGCGCACAGCAGCATCGAGCTCGAAGCGCCCCATGTACTCCTCGGTGGCGCCTTCGTAGCGATACACGGAGCCTTCCGGGTTCATGTATGCGAAGCGCTGCCAGCGCACGTCATAGAACTCGTAGATGAACAGGTCGCCGCGGTCCTCACGCAGGCGCCGGATGTAGCCCACGCTGGTCAGCACCG
The DNA here is from genome assembly GCA_020638635.1 of Planctomycetota bacterium. GTDB lineage: Bacteria > Planctomycetota > UBA8742 > UBA2392 > UBA2392 > JACKID01. The sequence goes on along the minus strand of JACKIE010000005.1, from coordinate 99,626 downwards.
TGGGTCGCAGCGGGTCTTCGGCGATCTCGATGGTGTAGAACTCGTTGAGTTCCAGGCCGTTGGACCGGCCGGAGTAGTCCTGGCGCGCCTCCAGAATTTCGCCGGTGTAGAACAGCTCGGCGATTTCCTGGCCCTCCGGGCCGTGGCGGCGGGTCTCGGTCTCGATCTCGACGCCGGTGTAGGTATCGCGCGCCGGGTTGTCGCGACCCTGGCTGGTCACGCAACCTCCAAGCACCAATGCCGCCAGCAACGCCGCAGTCAGCTTCTTCATGGGTACGACCTGCGCTGTCGGGGGTCCCCAAGCCTAACGCGGGCAGTGCCGCCGGTCCAGAGTTATTGCGGAACGGAGTTGCCGGCCAGAAAGCCGCCGGCAAGGGCGAAGTGCTGCTCAAATCCGCCCCAGTCTGCGCTGACGTCCAGCACCTGTCCCACCACGAAAAGGCCGGGCACCACGCGGCTCCGGAACGTGCGGGGATCGATCTCCCGCACTTTGACGCCGCCGGTGACGCCCTCCGCGGCGCGCATTCCCAGTGTGCCTTGCACCTTCAGGCGCGTGTCCAGCATCTCATGCAGCAGACCTTCGCGCTGCCGCTCATCGAGCTGCATGACGCGCGCACCGCGCTTCACCTTCCGGCGCGCCAGCAGTGCGGCGCCCAAACTGCGCGGAAGGATGTAGTCGATTGCCTCGTGGGCCGCTTCACGCGTGCGTTCACCGAACACACGGAACAGCCATTGCCCCACCTCATCCGCGCGCATGCCGGGAAAGAAGTTGACCGCCAGCTCCAGCCCTGCACCGCGCGCCATGGCGGGCTCGACGGCATGCGACAGGTTGAACACGGCCTCACCGGTAAGACCCGACCGGGTGAACAGCATGCTGCCCTTTGACTCGGCCAGTTCGCGGCGCCCATCCAACAGGCGCAGACGGACGTCCATCCACAGGCCCGGAAGTTGCAGGGGCCAGGTTTCCTCAATGCGGATGCCAACCAGCGCGGGGAACGCCGGTGCAAGTGAGTGGCCCAGCGATTGCGCGATGCGATAACCGTCATCACCGCCCCCAAGCTGCGGCAGGTTGGCGCCACCCGCGGCGAGCACCACGGCGCGCGCCGAGACGCTCGCGCCGTCCGCCAGCTCAACCAGGAAGCCGTGTTCGGTTCTGCGCACGCCGCTTACAGCGCGGGTCTCCAGCGCATCCTCGACCTCGTGCAGCAGTGCAGCGATCACTTCGCTGCCGCCCCCGAGGGGCTTGACCAATCCGTAGTACTCGGCGTCGATCAGCGCTACGCCGGACTGGTTGAACCACTGGCGCAGTTCTTCGGGACCCAGCGCGGCAAGGGCGTCGCTCACGAAGCGGGCGTGGCGGCCGTGGAAGCGTGAGATATCAAGCCCGGTGTTGCTGACGGCCGCGGCACCCATTGCGGAATAACAGTACTTGCCGCCGACCGTGGGCTGCTTTTCGAACACGCGTAGCGGTATGCCTCGGCGGCGAAGTTGCACAGCGGCCATCAGGCCTGCCGGGCCCGCACCGATGACAACCACCTCGGGTGTTGAACTCAAGCCAGCTGGAACCCGACGTCGTAGAAGACCATGGAGTCACGCAGGAAGTAGATGGCTACGTATCCCGCGTACGCGCCCAGCGCGATGACCGAGTAGATCAGTCCCTGATTGATCTTCAACTTGCCCGACATGGTCTTTTCAAAGCTGGGGAAGACCAGACCGAAGCCCACCGCGAACAGCGTTCCCACGTAGAAGGGCGTCGCGGTCGGCGATGTGATGGTGTTCTTTGAGAGTATGCCGAACCCGTACAGCACACCCCAAATCGCGGCCAGGATGACGTTTATGACGCCAACGTAGTAGGTGATCGAGACCGATTCCTTAGCTGCCACGATTCGCCCCCTTTTCCCTGTGCGGTAAGGCGTAACGGAAACTGCCCTGTTGGCCAGGAGCCTCTTCTACCCCAACCGTAATGGCGTGCAAGTGTTGGTACTCACTCCGCTCCACGAGCTCATCATATAACCTTTTAGCAAGGTAGTTTGCGAGTAGTTCTGTGGAAGTATTGGGCAAATCGAGCAGCAGGGTGTCCTTGGCCGGGGAAACGAACTCGCTGCCGTCGCGGTGCTTGACCCGCACGGAATCGCCTTCTTCGCGGATTTCCAGCACCTCGGCGCGCTTCGGGTAGATGGTCTTGTGGTCCAGGCTGTCGCACAGGCGCCGGAACACCGGCTTGAACGTGATGTAGTCAAGCACGTAACCGGCCGGCCCTAAATCGCCCTCGACCTCTACCCACGCCCAGTAGTTGTGGCCGTGCAAAGGCTCACGGCTGCCGTCATTGAACAGCAGGAAGTGGGCGCAGGAGAAGTTGAAGTACTGCTTATCGACCTTGATCCGGTACATCGATTGTTCCAAAGCTTTCGAATCCGTCCCCACCGCGAACTGACAGGCGCGGAGCGCCGCAACAACCGTTAGCCCCCAGCGTAAGCTGGGGGTGTTATGCCACCCGTTCGCCGAGGCGCGGAGCGCCGACACAACCTCGCGTCACTTGTGCCGGCGCTCCGCGCCTCGCGCAACTTTTCGCATCGAATACCCCCGGCTTACGCCGGGGGCTAACAGTTGTCCGCCTGCTCCGCAGGCGCTTTGCGGCGCTGGTTGATCATAGCGGCGCCATTCATGAAGCGTAAGCGCGTGTCCGCTCTTCGAGGCTTGATTCACCCCGTGGCCTAGAACTGGCCCAGGAACCTCATGTCGTTGGTGGTGAAGTGGCGGATGTCGCCGATGCGGTGCTTCAGCATCGCGATGCGCTCAACACCCATGCCGAAGGCGAAGCCCGTGTATTTCTCCGGGTCATAGCCCACGGCCTGCAGCACGTTGGGGTCCACCATGCCGCAGCCCAGCACCTCCAGCCATGGCTTCTTCAGGTGCTTGAACATCTGGCAGTCGATGTCCACCTCGGCGCTTGGCTCGGTAAAAGGGAAGTAATGCGGCCGGAAGCGCATGCGCGTCTCAGGGCCGAAGTACTCGCGCACGAACAGCTCGAGCACGGCCTTGAGGTCGCCGAAGTGCAGGTCTTCGGCGATCGCCAGGCCCTCGATCTGGTGGAACATGAAGTGGTGCGTGGCGTCCACGGTGTCGGGGCGGTAGACGCGGCCGGGGGCGATCACGCGCACGGGCGGTTTGCGCGATTCCATGGTGCGGATCTGGATGGTGCTGGTCTGGCTGCGCAGCAGCATGGGCACCGGCTTGGCTTCCCAGTCGGGCGCGTTGAGCTGCAGGTAGAAGTTGTCGGCCTCTTCGCGCGCGGGGTGGCCGGCGGGGATGTTCAGGGCGTCGAAGTTGTGGAACTCGTCCTCGACCTCCGGGCCCTCCACCTGACTGAAGCCGATGCGCTGGAAGATCTCGACGATCTCTTCAATCGTCTGGGTGATGATGTGGGCGTGGCCGATCTCGCGGCGCTTGCCGGGCTTGGTCAGGTCGATGCCCGGCCTGGCTGCGGCCGTGCTGCCCACGCGGGCCTGCGCGGCCTGGAAGGCCTCGGTGATTTTGGCGTTCAGCACGTTGGCGGCCTTGCCGTATTCGCCGCGCTGTTCCTTGGGTACGTCCTTGATGCCGCCCAGGACGGCCTTGACGTGGCCCTTGCCGCCCAGGTACTCGCGGCGCAACTCTTCCAGCGCGGCGGCATCGGCCACGGACTCAAAGGCCTTGAGGCCCTGGGTCAGCAGGTTGGAGATGGCGGCAAGGTCGTAGCCCATGGGCCGGGAATATAACGGGCCGGCGCATCAGCGCCAGCCCGCAGAGCCGAAAGGCGACCGGCTACTCGTAGACCATGTCGAAGGGCGGTTTTTTGCCAAACAGGTTGGCGCCGGGGTTCTCCCAGTCGGCCTGGGTGATGCCGAATTCTTCCGACAGGTCTTTCCAGGTGGTAAGCAGCGGATCTTGCTTGTCGCTGAACAGGATGGGAACGGCATCGCCGAACTCCTTCCAGTGCTTCGAGTTCGGGCACAGCAGCACCTTTCGGTTCTTGCCCTTCGAGGCCATGGCCTTGAGAAGCTGGCTGCCCTGCGGGAAGCAGAACGAGCAGTTGGCCGCGGTGTAGCCTGCGAGATCGGGCGCAGCTTTGTCGCTGGTACCGGGGATCACCAGGGCGGAAAGCAGCGAGCTGTCCAGGATTTCGGCCTTCATCGCAGCCCCAGCGAACTCCGCTCCCTTGGCGTTCAACACTTCTTTGTCGCGCAGTTTCCTTTTTCTCATGTCGTCAGTCGCGACCATCAGGAGTTCGCCCTGGATCTTCGACATGTTGGAACCGGTCGCGTTGACGTCAGGGGCGCCGGGCCCACAACCCCCTATCAGAACGATAATGGCGACAACCGCGGCGGCCAGCGATGTACGACGCATGTGCTCTCCTTGGGTATAGTGGGATGCGGCCGGATTATGAACCAAAGTCACGAACAGGCAACCCTGGTCCGGATCACCGCAGGCAGTGGGACTTGCCCCTACTCGTGCGTGAACTGGAACGGGGGCTTTTTACCCAGCAGCTTGCCCCCCGGGTCGGCCCATTCGTCGGCCGTGATGCCCCAGTCGCGCTGCGCATCCTCGAATGTCAGCCAGCTGACAACGGCGTTGTCGGACCAGATGCAAGGCACGCCGGCCTCCGGGTAGTTGTTCCAGTTGCGCGAGTTGAAGGTCACCACGACGCAGCGTTCGGACCCCCGCTTGTTCATTACCGTCAGCAGGCTTCGCGCTTCCGGCAGCGTGTAGGAGCAGTGGTTGCCGCCCTGGGTAGGGGCGGCCTGCGGCGTGTCGGTCCTGGAGTTCAGGCTCACCAGCTTCTTGGACAGTCGCTGGTCGATCAACTCTTCCTGCAGCAGCAGCATCCACAGTTGCTCGCCGCGGGCCTCTCGCAACGGCGGCATGTTCAGACGTCGGGACTTGGACTGGTCCACCGCGAGATTCTGCAGGCCCGCCTGCAGATCGGCCATCTGCTTGACCTCGAGCTTGTTCTTGGCTTCGGTCAGCTTGGGAATCACGGCCACGGCCAGGATGCCGACCAGCACCCCTCCCACCGCAACCACGCCGAACACCACGCCCACGATGATCAGCGCCAGCACGGCACCGCTCATGCCCTTCTTCGGCGGCGGGTAGGGAGGCGGGTACATTGGCGGGTACGGCCCGGGCATGGGCGGCTGGTACTGCGGCCCCCCCGGCGGCAAAGCGCCGGGCTGCCCGGGATCCTGCATCGGTTCGCTCATGGTGCCCCCGGAGATTACTCGTAGGTGTGTTGGAACGGCGCTTTCTTGCCGAACAGCTTGCCGGCCGGGTCGGCCCACTCCTCGGCTGTGATGCCGAACTCTTCGGCGGCGGTTTCGAAGTCAAGGAACTCGGCGCGCTCGCCGCCGGCCCACAGCACCACCACGCCATTTTCGGGGTAGTTGCTCCAGTTGCGGCTGTTGAAGGTGACCAGCACGATGCGGTCTTCCGGCGATCGCTTCATCAGCTCGGCCAGTTCGCCCATGCGCGGCGCCGTGTAGGAGCACCAGGGCTGTGCGGGCGCCGTGCCCTTGAAGAACGCTTCCCGGTTCTCAGGCCGCAGGTCGGTGGTTGAGTTCAGCGAGCTGAGTTTTGACAGCAGCGCGTCATCCAGCAGGCCCTCACGCAGGGCGAAGGCCCAGAAGGCCTCGCCTGCAAGTTCCGGGTGTTTCTTTGCGGCCGATGCGAAACGCTGCTCGGCCAGCATGTGCTTGATGCCCGCGTCGAGATCGCCGAGCTGCTTGGCCTCGAGGCTGCGCTTGCTTGAGCCGATGTCAGTGGCCTTGTTGGCAAAGAAGATCACGCCAAACATGATCGCCAGGCACAGGAACATGAAGCTCGCGGCCGCGATCGCATACGGCCTGGGGCTGCGGCCCATGCACTGCGGTTCGGGGGCGCGCATCGGGACGCTGAATGTTCGGGGCTCCGGCACGGGCCCGCCGTGGCCGGGTTTCAAGGGCTGGTTGGTCATGCCAACATTCTAGGCAGGTTGGCGACGGGAGCCAACAATACAACGGCCATGCGCTTGAAGCGCATGGCACTATTCACGCGCTGGAAGCGCGTGCCACTTAGCGGCCGCCGGGTCGGGGTGTGCCGGGCCTTGGATTGCCTTGCGGCGGGCGCTGCTGCACGTCGGAGCCGAGCGGCTTGGTGAAGCTTTGCGGGTCGCTGCGCGGCAGGGGCACGGCCTGGCTGCGCGGCACGGCCGTATCACTCAGCGACTTGATCTGCGGCGAACTCGCGCGCACAGGCGCGCCCGTCATCGGCGCCGTGCTGTCCAGCCCCGCGGAACGCAGGGCATCACGCGCCTTCTTGAGCACCGCAAGCACGGCCGGGATATTGGGCAGGCGGCGGCGCGGGTCCTTGGCCGTCATGGCTACCACGGCTTCACGCAGCTCCTTGGGCAGGGGCTCAAAGGTTTCCTTCGGCATCTGCAGCTGCTCGCCCACCACGTTGAGCAGAACGGCCATGGGCGTGGCGCCGTCAAAGGGCAGCGCGCCGGTCAGGAACTGCCACAGGGTGACACCGAGGGCGTAGATGTCCACTCGGGCATCCACTTCCATGCTCTTGATCTGCTCCGGCGCCATGTAGTTGGGTGTGCCCACCACCTGGTTGCTGAGCGTCAGGGCCGTGGCCGTGTTGGTGATACTGCGCGCCAGGCCGAAGTCGGTCACTTTCACCTTGCCGTCGCGCGCGATCAGGATGTTGGCGGGCTTGATGTCGCGATGGATCACGCCCTGGTCGTGCGCTTCGCCCAGGGCGCGGGCCACGAAGCCGGCGATGTTCACGGCGCGCATGGGGCTGAAGCGCGACTCGCGGTCAAGCAGGCGCTGGGCGTCCACGCCTTCCACGTACTCCATCACCAGGTAGTACACACCGTGATCGCGCCCGACGTCCAGCGTGCGCACGATGTTCGGGTGCTGCAGGCGTCCGGAGACTCTTGCTTCGCGCAGGAAGCGCTCGACCATCTCGCGCTTGCCCACGAACAGGTCGGGCAGCAGCTTGATGGCGACCATCATGTCGAGGCCGGGGTGATGCCCCAGGTAGACCGCGCCCATGCCGCCGCGGCCAAGGATGCTCTTGGCCACGACGTTGCCGAAGGTCTGGCCGATGATGGGGTCGGTGTACTGGGGTTGCGACATGCTGAGTTCCAAGGCCCGGGGCACATTATGCCGCACGAGCGGCAATCCGGCTACGGGCGTTCAGGGGCCAGGTTTCAGGTGTCAGGTTTCAGGGGAAAAGCCGAGTTTGCAGGGACGCCGCCCTGAATCCCGTTACCGGAACCCTGAAACCTGAACTAATCCCCCAGCAGGCTGCGCGCGATCACAATGCGCTGGACCTGGCTGGTGCCCTCGTAGATCTCGGTGATCTTGGCGTCGCGGAAGTAGCGCTCGACGTCGTACTCCTTGCTGTAGCCGTTGCCGCCGAAGATCTGCACCGCGTCCTTGGCGCACTTGTTGGCCGTCTCGCTGGCGAACAGCTTGGCCATCGCCGCCTCGCGCGTGCATGGGCGCGCGTTGTCGCGCAGCCACGCCGCCCGCAGGATCAGCAGCCGCGCGGCATCCAGCTTCATGGCCATGTCAGACAGCATCCACTGCACGGCCTGGAAGTTGGAGATCGCCTGGCCGAACTGCTCGCGAGTCTTGGAGTACTCGGTGGCGTCCTCCAGCGCCGCGCGGCCGATGCCGACGGCCTGGCTGGCGATGCCGATGCGCCCGCCATCAAGGGTATCCAGCGCGATGGTGAAACCCTTGCCCTCTTCGCCGATCAGGTTGCCTGCGGGGATGCGGCAATCCTCGAACAGCACCTCGCTGGTGGCGCTGCCGCGGATGCCCATCTTCTTTTCCTTCTTGCCGATCACTACGCCCTTGCGGTCGGCCTCGACGATGAACGCGCTGATGCCGCGGGTCTTGTGCTCTTTGCTGGTGCGCGCCATCACGATGAACACGTCGGCGTAGGGCGCGCTGGTGATCCAGAGTTTGCTGCCATTCAGCACGTACTCGTTGCCTTCCTTCACGGCTTCGCACACCAGGCTGCCCGCGTCCGTGCCGCTGCCGGCCTCGGACAGGCAGTAAGCACCCAGCCATTCGCCGCTAGCCATCTTCGGCAGCACCTTGGCCTTCTGTTCGTCGGTACCCCACTTGGTGAGCAGGCTGCTGAACAGGCTCATGTGCACGCTCAGCGTCACGCCGGTGCTGGCGCACCAGCGGTTGATTTCCTCAAGCGTGATGCTGGCGGCCTGGTTGCCCAGCTTGTTTTCGTAGAAGCCCGCGCCTCCGTACTGCTCGGGGATGGTCAGGGCCGTGAGGCCCAGGTCGGCCATCGCCTGGAACACGCCGCGGTCGAACTCTTCTTTCTTGTCCATCTCGCGCGCCTTGGCCTTCAACTCACTGGCCGCGAACTCGCGCGCGGTTTGCTGCAGCATCGACAGTTCTTCATTCAGTTCGAAATTCACGGTGATCCTCCGTCGGCGGTCACCCGCCTTTTATTATCCGGCGCGCCGCGGCTCAACGGCGCGTGTTGCGACGCTCGCCGATTCCGAACATCAGCGCCAGCGCGAAGATCCCCGCCGCCGCCAGGAAACACGCAAGGTAGGTCACACCTGGGCCCGCGTCCGGCCGCAGCAGCGAGCGTCCCCCCGTGGCGCGCTGCACCAGGTAGCGGCGCAGCTCGCGGGTGCGTGGCGCCGCAGAGCCATAGGCCTGGCGCAGGTCGGATGCGAGCGCGATCATCAGTTGCTGAACCGGCGGATCATCCTGCTCCAGCAGCACCGTGACCCGCCTGGCGTGGATACGTGTGGCGACCTCGCCAAGGCGCTCGCGCAAAGGCGCGGTCTGGCCGGCCTGGTAGTCCGAGAAAGCCTCATCCAGCCGCGGGAAAGGCGAGACGCCGTCGTGCTCGAGCAACTGGCGCTCCAGCCGAAGCGAATCCTCGTGGGTAGGATCCAGCAGGAACACGCAGCCGGCCGCGTCGCGCGCGACATCGAGGCGCGGCGGACCTTCCTGGTCCAGCAGTGCTGCCGCCCGTGCGCGCAGGGCGGGCGTGTAGACCGGCTCGCCCCCTTCGGCCGCGCTGCGCAACGCGAGCTCTTCGAACCGGCGGCGAGCCTCGGCGCGCTGGGCGGCGTCGGGCGCGTCAACCACCCTGGCGAACGCAGCCTCGACGGGCGAAACGGCCTCCTGCGCGTGCAGTACCAGCGGCATCACCAGCAGCGCAGCCGCCGCCACCGCTCGCAGCATGCCGGTCTCTCGGCTACGCATCCGCCTCCTCAGCGATCCCAGCCAGATCATCGCGAATGCCACCGCGAAACTGGCCAACATGATGTTGTACTCGCGCCGTGACAACGCCACCGCCAGCACCGCCAGCAGCAACAACGGCCGCACGACCCGAAAGGCCAGCGTCAGGTACAGGCGCTCAAGCCAAGGGCGCTTGCTGTGGAACGCCACCGAAACCACTCGCATGCCCACGCCGGCGCGGCGTGCCATGGTCACCAGGATCACCGCCAGCAACGCCGGCATCACGGTCAGCAACGGCAGGTACGAGTCGCCGGTGCCCATCGCCAGGCTGGCAATCAGCGCCGCGAAGCACACACCGGCAGCCGCGTAGCCGAAGCGCGCCGCCGCCGTGCGTGCATCGCGCGGCAGCAGGCGCCCGGCGCCCAGCATGGCGGCCGCGCCGATGCCGCAGGCCAACGTCACGATGAAGCACCAGGCCAATGTCACCTGCCGCGTCGAGGGCTTGAACTCGGGCGGCCAGCCCTGGAACAGGTCGGCGCCCAAGGCCGGGATCACGTCCAGCACCAGCACGCCCGGCGCCGCGTGCTCGGGCTCGGGCACGATGCCCTGCCGGTAGCACACGGCTGACAGCAGCAACAGGCCGGCCAGGCCGGTCATCACCAGCAGCAGCGTCACGCCCGCCACCAGGATGCGAGCCTCGCGTCCCACGGTGGCGCGCTTGGGCAGGCCGCGCCCGGCAGCAACCAGCACGCCGGTCTGGGCGCCGATGGCCAGCATGGCGACGGCCGCGGCCTCGCCCCAGAACGCCAGCGACAACGCAGACTCAAGGCGCACGGGCGCTGCCAGCGCGGCCAATGCACCCGCGCCGGGCATTGAGTAGCCGACCAGCAGCCCCAGCAGCATCAGCGCCACCACCACGGCCAGCAGCCACACCGCCAGCCAGCTCAGGCCGGCCAGGCGCTTGCGCCGCGCGAACAGCACCAGCACGAACGCGATGACCACGACCGTGCCCATCCCCCACCAGGCTGCGGGCGTAGTGGCGCTGTGCCAGGCCGTGGAATGGGTCGTCAGCTCGCGGGCCTGGTAATCAAGCGCGCCCTGGGGCACGCCGAACAGGGCCTCCGCGTAAAGCCAGGCACAGGCGCGCCCGGCCAGCACCAGCAGCACGGCGGCCAGCACCAGGCGGATCAGCGACTGCACGCCCTGCAGCGATTCGCGCCCCGTGGCACGGTGATCAAGGCGCCCCGTCGCCAGCGCCAGCCGCGTGAGCGGCCCGCCGAACAGCAGCACCAGCCCGGCAGCCGCGGGCAGGAACAGCGCGCCATGGGTCAGGATGCCGCGCGTGACCAGCAGCGGCGCGCCCATCACCAGCAGCACCAGCAGCGTGGTCATCAGGAAGCCCGCACGGCTGTGCCAGCGGGCATGGCTGTATTCACGCGTGGGCGACATGGGCTCAGGGGGGACTGTCCCCGAAGTTGGGGACTGTCCCCGTGATCGAAGAATCTAGCGCAATCGCCGGGTCAGGACAGCAAGGAAAACCAACTACAACCGCCTCAGCGCAACGACGCGATTAGCACCACGGTCGCAACGATTCTGTTGAGGACCGGCAGGGCCTCAATCGGCCGGCCGACTTTCAGCTCTCCAGCACCTTCGTCGCGGCCTTCGCGTTCGTCGCGTCGTCGCGCTGAAGCAGTTGAGTCCTCAGGGAACGCGGGCCTCCGGCCCCATGCGGACGGGACGTGCGCGCTCCGTTACTCAATGCGCTTGATGATGTGAAAGCCGTACTTGCTTTCGCAGATGTCGATCTGGCCCACGCCCAGGCTGAGCGCGAGGTCTTTGAACGGCTTCACCAGGCGGGCCTCCGCGTCGGCCGTGTAGCTGTTATGGGTGTTGGTGGTGCCGTCCGGGTTGGCGCCGCAATCCTCGTTGTAATCGACCTGAAGCTGCTTCCAGTCCGCACCCCTGGTGCGGGCCTGTTTCAGCACCTGGCGCGCCAGGGTCTCCGCCTGTTCCTTGCTGCGGGCTGCTTTCTGGGTGTCCACGCCGGCGCCGTCCCAGGCGATCAGGATGTGCTGCACGACGGCGCGGTCCGGCGCGGGGTCCTGCTTGGTCGGTAGCGTTGACGTGTCAACGCCCGGGAACCAGCCGCTGGGCACATCGTACACCAGCTGGTGGTTGCCGCGGCGCGTGAGCTGGCCGTCCTTGACGTCCTTGGGGCCGTAGCAGTCCGTGCCTCCGAGGTCCATCAGCAGGCTGATGTCGTTGTTGCTGCCCTTGCCGATACTGAGCTCGTTGTTGGTGGAATGGCTGTCGTCGCCCGCGCAGTCCAGCATGCAACCGAAGCTGAAGTTCAGCCCCTGGCCCTGGCCGTTGCCCTGGTACAGGTCGTTGCCCGCGCGGTCGATCAGCCAGGCTACTGCCCAGTCGTGCGCGCCGCCGAGGCCGACGCCGTACGGGTTGCTGTAGGTGTCGTTGCCCTTCAGGTCCACCAGCACGCCCGTGGACAGGTGGATGCCGCCCCCCTGCCCGTACTGGCCCAGGGTGTAGGTGTCGTTGCCGCCGCGATCGACCAGCATGCCGAGGCTGTACCAGTAGCTGCTGCCCTGGCCGTAGATGTCGGCCTGGTAGACGTCGTTGCCGTCGCCCTCATCCAGCAGCATGCCGACGCCGCCGCCGGTGCCCACGCCGGCGTCGTTGCGGTTGCCGATGCTGAAGCCCTGGCTGAGGCTCTGGTAGCGGTCGTTCCAGAGCGGCTGGTGCAGGTACTTGCCGCCCGCGTAGTACAGGTCGTTGCCGTTACCGTCAGTCAGAACGCCCACGCCCATCACCTGTGCGAAGCCCTGCACGAAGCGGCAGCCGCGATAGGTGTCGTTGCCGGCGACGTCCGTGAGCTGGCCGTAACCGAAGCAGCCCGCGCCCTGGGCGCCGCTGTCGGCGCGGTACTGGTCGTTGCCGCCGTCGTCGTAGAGCTCGCCGTAGCCGCACAGGCCGCAACCCTGGGCGCAGAATCCGGCCGAGTAGTAATCGTCGCCGCCGCCCAGGTCGTGCAGGATGCCGACGCCCAAAAAGCCAAAGCCCTGGGTGAAGTCGCCACCCTCGTAGCGGTCGTTGCCGGACAGGTCGAGCACGAAGCTGAGGGGTGCTTTGCCCTCAAGGCCGATGCCACAGGCCACACGGCCGCGATAAACGTCGTCGCCGCCCAGGTCGATGATGCCGATGAAATCATCGCCCTCGTAAGTGTTGGGGCCGGTCCCGCCGATCACGAACTTACCCCACGGGCCCTGCCATGCCCCCATGATCCCGCCGCTGACTCCTGGGACCGCACTGGTCTTGTCGCCGAGATAGGTGATCCGGTCTTCGTCACGAACGAGCAAGTCTCGGGCAATCTGTCCAAGCTGCGCGCTCAGGCGATTGCCGGAAATGATGATCGGCTCCAGGTCAGCCAAGGCTGCCACATCGAACAAGCTTCGCGTATCCTGCTGAATCTCCTCACCGCCCGGCAATCCCTGCGGTGCCTCGACACCGTACTGCGGCAACACACCCGCCAGGTGACGGGCATCCGCAGGCTCGAGTTCACGCTTGCGGCTGATGGTTCCCAGAGAGCCGGCCAGCGGTCGGCCCGTGTCCCAACCCATAACTCCATAGGCGTGCTCAGCGCGAAACAGTTCCGTAACGTCGCTACCGCCGTAGAACTGCGTCGCCTGGAACGCATCGATCTCTTTACTGATTTCCTTGGCTTTGGCGGCGGCGGAGGCCTTCTCTTGCTCCGTCCACTTCTTTTTGGGATTTAGCCCTGCTTCTCTCAGCTTCTGCTCAAGCTTGGCCAGCGGCTCGGTGTCCTTCTGCAACTCCTCGGCCATCCAGCGCTTTCCGGGCAGGTCAAGCAGCGTTGTGGCGTGCATGCAACGGTGCGTAGGCGTTGACCTGCTGCCGAACCGGTCGGCCGCTTGCTCGGCCATGCCGGGCACGGCCAGCGGGTCGTCCAGCGCCTTGTCACAGATGCTGAGGCGCAGTTTGTCGTCGGGACGGTGCTTCTTCTCGTAGTTCAGGTCTTCGGGCGTCAGGTTGATGCAGTCCAGGGCGGCCTGCAGGTGCTCGTAGTCATCGGCGGTCAGGAACTCGCCGGGCGTGAAGCTCCAGGCCGGCTTGGTCTCCGGCTGCGGGTCGGCCTCCTGGGCGGTTCCGGTACGCGCCCCGCAGAAAAACAGCGCCGCCGCCAACAAACTCACTAGCACGGGTTTGCCCATGGGTTACAACCTTCCTACAATCCGCACGCGTTGCTATGTAGTCTGGCGCGGCGGTTGATAGACTCCGTCGCTTGTTTATATCGCCCACTGGCAGAGGGTGAAAGCAGTTCCGGAAGCAGCCATGTTCGATTTCGCCGGCAAACGCGTTTTCATCACGGGCGGCACACGCGGCATCGGGCTTTGCGTCGCCGTCAAAATGGCCAAGGCCGGCGCCGACGTCGCCGTCAATTACCTGCGTAACCGCTCCGCGGCCGATGAGGCCCGCGCCGCGATCATGGACGCCTCCGGCGGCAAGGAACCGCTGCTGCTGAAAGGCAACGTCGCCAAGGACGAAGACATCGAGAAGATGTTCTCCGAAATCGGCGACAAGTGGGGCGGCCTGAACTTCCTGATCAGCAACGCCGCTTCGGGCGTGCTGAAGCCCAGCCGCGAACTCACGCACCATCACTGGCAGTGGACCATGGACATCAACGCCTACGCGTTGCTGCCCCTCTCGCGCCACGCCATTCCTTTAATGAAGAGCGCCGACGGCAAGGGCAACGGGCGCATCATCGCCGTCAGCAGCCTGGGCAGCATCCGCGCCTTCCAGAACTACGCGGCGGTGGGCGCATCCAAGGGCGCGCTGGAAAGCCTGGTGCGCCACCTGTGCGTGGAGTACGCCGCCCAGGGCATCAACGTGAACGCGGTCAGCGCCAGCGTGGTCGATACGGACGCGCTGAAACACTTCCCCAACCGCGAGGCGATGATCGAGGAATCGCTGCAGTGGATGCCCGCCAAGAAGCTGGTCACGCCCGAGAACGTAGCCGACGCCGTGATGCTGATGTGCAGCGAGTACACCAGCATGGTCCACGGCCACACCTTCATCGTGGACGGCGGCCTGTCGATCATGCTGCCGGGCTAAACTTCGTCTGAATTGAGATTGCTTGAGGAAGGGTGCCCCGGCATCCTGCCTCGCTCATTTGATTTCGCTCACAAACTTGAACCGGAGAAGACCATGACCCGCCCCGTCCGCTACATGTCGTTCGCATTGCTGCTCGCCTGCCTGCTCACGCTCAGCGCCTGCGGCGCCGACTACAGCACGCCCGAGGCCACGGCCCAGAATTTCGTGAAAGCCATGAACGCGGAAGACGTTGACGCGGCCGCGGACTGTTTCGTCGCCGCCGAGCAAGCCAAGGCGCGCGAAGAATGGACCAAGTCCAACGAGAAGCGCAAACAGGAAGGCAAGGAGATGCAGGCCGAGATGTCGTTCAAGTCGGTCGAGAAAGACGGTAACTGGACGCTGGCCGTGATCAGCATGAAGGACAAGAGCAGCGGTAAAAGCTTCGACATGAAAATGGTGATGGTCGAGGAAGACGGCAAGTGGAAGCTCAGCGACAAGAAGAGCGAGGAGTACCAGAAGGCGAAGCTGGAAGAGATGTTCAAGAAGTAGCAATCCCGTGCCCAACAATCGCGAATAGGCAAGGCGGGGCTCGCGGGCCCCGCCTTCTTTGGTTTCTACGGGCGGTGGCCGAACTAAACTCGATACATGAAGAAGACCTGTGCACTGCTGATGCTGATCCTGCTGCTGGCCGCCTGCGGCGGAGAGAAGGGTGCGGACACGCCGGAGCAGGCTGCAACCAACTTCCTGGAGGCGCTGCAGTCGGGCGACCGGGAAGACATCTACGCTGCCATCACCCGCACCGAGGGCGAGAGCTTCCAGAAAATCGACGAGCGCCTGGACTACAACCGCTGGGACGACAGCAACATCAGCGAGTTCAAGATCATGGGCACGGAGCTGGACGGCAACCGCGCCAAGGTGACAGTGCTGGTCACCCGCGAGATCGCGGAAAAACTCGTGCAGGCCGAAGAGTTGGTGGTCTGCGTGCAGGAACAACGGCGCTGGAAAGTCACCTTCTCGGCCTCGTCCAAGACCTTCATGCCCTCAGGCAAACGCCCGGAGTAGCGTTGGCCCGGGCGCAGGCGCAACATATCCTGCAACCATGACCAACCCGCCGATCACTGCCGCCGCCATCATCCTGGCCGCCGGCGATTCCTCGCGCATGGGCACTCCCAAGGCGCTGCTGGACTGGCACGGCCGTCCGCTGATCGAGCACGTGCTGGAGACCGCGCGCCAGGGCGGCTGCAGCAAACTGTTCGTGGTGCTGGGCAAGGATGCGGAGGCGATCCGCCAGGGCGCGAAGCTGGATGGCGTGACGGTGCTGGTGAACACTGAACCCGCACGCGGCCAGGTTTCCAGCATCCAACTGGGCATGCAGAACCTGGACTTCAGCACCGACTGCTGCGTGATCTGGCCCGTGGACTGCCCGCTGATCGAGGCAAGCGACGTGCGCGCGCTGATTGAGACCTACGCCGGCTGGCGCGCCAGCCTGATGCGCATCTTCATGCCGGTGTACAAGGGCGAGCGCGGGCACCCGATGCTGGTGGACATCGGCTTCCGCCAGCCGTTTATGGAACTGAAGGAGGGCGAAACCGCCCGCAAGGTGATTGAGGACAACCCGACACAGGTGAAAGAAGTCCCCACCGACAACCCCGGAGTACTGACCGACATCGACACGCCGGAGGAGTACGAGGCGGCGCTTCGCGGCGCCTAGCTATTGGCTGTTGGCTGATGGCTGTTAGCTTCGTCGTCGGGATTTCGGTGGCCAACAGCCAATAGCTATCAGCCAACAGCCATGCTCCAGGACGTGTTCACTCGCGCTGCTGAATTGCTCCGGGCCAACCGGAAGTTTGCGCTTGTGCACCTGGTGAAGGTGAAGGGCTCGAGCCCTGGCAAGTCCGGCTTCAAGCTGCTGGTGACCGACAGCGGCGAAACCGTCGGCACCATCGGCGGCGGCGACGCCGAGCGCCAGATGATCGCTCAGGCGCGCGAGGCCATGGCCGAAGGCCGCAGCCGCACCGTGCACTACGAGCTGACCAGCCGCCCCGGCAACCTGGTGAAATCCCTGTGCGGCGGAACCAACGAAGTCTTCATCGAGGTATTCATGGAAAAGCCCTGCCTGCTGCTGCTCGGCGGCGGCCACGTCGCGCGCGCGGTTGCGCAACTCTGCCATCTGCTCGAGTACCCCTACGTGGTGCTGGACGACCGCGCTGAGTTTGCCAGGCCGGAAGACTTCCCCGGCGCGCTCGACGTCGTGCAGTCGCGCGGCGCCGCATACTTGACGCGTAAAGACCTGCCCGGTTTCAGCCATGTGGTGGGCCTGGGCTACAACGCCGAGTTCGACCTCGAAGGCGTGATCGAGGGTCTTTCTAAGCTGCCCGCCGACGTGAAGTTCGGCGTGATCGGCAGCCGCCCCAAGTTCGCGAAGATGGGCGAAATCGCCGCCGAACGCGGCGTCAGCCCTGAGCAATGGTCGCGCGTGAAGTGCCCCGTGGGTATCAGCATCGGCGCCCAGACGCCCGCCGAGATCGCCGTATCCATCATCGCCGAGGTGGTGGCGTCCCTGCCCGACCGCGAAAGCCACGGCTGGAAGTAGCTCGGCTATCCGTTCTTCCTACCCGTTGCCAGCTTGCGGTTGACTTCGCGCTTCACCAGCGCGGGCAACCGCGCGTCGTGCTTCTTCAGGAACCCCCGCACGGCCGGGGCATCCCAAGAGGCCAGCTGGCGCAGGGCCCAGCTCAGCGCCTTGTGCACCATCACGTGGTCGTCCCCCACCGCCAGCTCGCAGATCTTCAGCGTGCGCATAGCGTCACCAGTGCCACCGCGCGACTTGATGTTCAGGGGCACGGTGCTGACCACGGCCGCGCGGCGCCACCAGGGATCGCTGCTGCGTGCCCAGCGCTTGATGTCGGTATCGGTAAGTTGCCCCCTGCGCCAGGCAACGCCGCTGATGCCGCAGGCAAAGCCGTCCACGCTGGCCCAGTTGTCGATGCCCTTGCCCAGCGCCTCGATGGCCGCGCGGTTCAGCGCCGCCATGGCCGGCTTGTGCGCCGCCAGGATTTCATAGGCCGCCTGCCGCCCCTCCAGCGTGTTGCGGGCGATGATCGCCTTGGCGAACTTCAGCACCGTGGTTGCCTCTTCGCTTTTCGTGCGCTGCTTGAACTCTCGCACCACGCCGCGCAGGTCGGCGGCGTACACGCCCAGGTTTTCCTGCGCGCTGGGGAAGTAGTTTACGGTGGCGCCCCGGCGCTCATGGTCGGTGTGTGCGCGCAGGCGCTGGATCACTTCGTCGGCCGCGGTCTCGATGTCCATGCTACTTGCGGGTCAGCTCGCGCAGGATGGAAGTCAGGCGGTTCCAGGCCGAGTGCATATTGGCCAGTCGCTCGGGATCGTCCACGGCGGCGGGCAGTGTCTGGGCCACGAAGTCGTTGGCCAGGCTTAGCCCGAGCGGAAACAGGCTGGGTGGCACGTCTTCGGCGTGGCTGATCTCGACTGCGTAGTTGCAGAAGTCCTCGTCGTAGTTGCAGTTGATGGTGCGCATGATGAAGCTGGCCAGCAGGCTCTGCAGTTTCTCGCGCGACTCACCGCCCAGGTCGCCGATCACCTGGGGCGCGCCCTTGCTGGTCATGGCCTCGTTGACCATGCGCACCAGCTCGCTCACTTCTTTCAGCAGGTGGTTGATGCTGTGGCGGATGGCGTCCACCTGCGCGGGCTCAAACTGCAGCACACTGGCGAGCGCGTCAAACCGGGCTTTTGGCGACAACTCCTGCATGAATACTCCGGTGGGTGAAGTTAGAAGGCCGACCAGAGCAGTGCCCTGACCTCTAACCTCTGATCTCTAGAACAACGGCACCTTCACCATCCGCGCGCGCAGGATGGCGTCGATGCCCAGGTAACGGCCGGCGGCGGCCACAGCCAGCGTCAGCGACATCAGCACCATGGGGATGTACCACGAGCCGAAATCGTACCCCGCGGCGATGAAGCCGATCAGCGCCATCACCGCCAGCGCCACGCCCGCCACGCGGGTCGCCGCGCCGGCCAGCATCATCGCGCCGAACAGCAGCTCCGCCAGCACGATCAGCCACTGGAACAGGTAGACATTCTCGTTGGCGGCATCGACGAAGGTAACAGCGAACCAGTCCGGTGGGTGCAGCCCCTTGATGGCCTCGCTCAGGGGCTGCTGGTCCGTGGCCAGCCAGCCGTCGGACAGCTTGCCCAGCCCCAGCTTCAGCCACCAGTAGCCCGCGTACAGCCGCATCGGCAGCAGCACCGCCGTGGCCGTGGTCGGCCCGGAAAGAAAAGCGGGTACGCGCCTGGTCTCTTCCGCCATGCCCTGAGTCTACGCCGCGGATCAGGCTTCCGCCACATGATGCCCCAGCAACGGGCGCAGCGCCTGCGAAACTATGAACAGCAGCACCGCCACCACCACGATCGCCGGCGCCGGCGGCAGCAGCAGGTAATCCCCCACGAACAGCCCGCACAGCCCCGCGAACAGCGCCACCCCCAGCGAGCCCCAGAACATCCCCCGCACGCTGCGCGCCAGGTTGCGGCTGGTGGCGGCCGGCACGATCAGCAGCGCGTTCACCAGCAGCAGCCCCACCGCCCGCACGCTCAGGCTGACCACCAGGCCCAGCAGCACGATCAGCAGGAACTCGTAGCGCGCCACCGGCACGCCGCGCGCCTGCGCCAGCGGCCGAGACACGGCCAGCAGGAAAAACCGATTCCCCCAGCGCGCCCCCACCACCACGGCCACCACCGCGCACAGCACCAGCGCCCACATGTCGGTCGGCCCCAGCAGCGCCACCTGGCCGAACAGATAGTTGTGCAGGCCGGCGTAGCCCTTCTCGGCGGCGTGGTACATCAGCAGGCCCGCGGCCAGCGAGCCCGCCATGGCCACGCCCAGCAGGGTGTCGAGGCCCAGGGTGGTGACCTGGCGCAGCGAGGCGATGATCAGCGCCACCACGATCGCCACGCCCACCATCAGGGTCAGCGGGTTGTCCAAGGAAAGCAGCAGGCCCAGCGCCACACCCGCCAGCGTGCTGTGCGCCACGGCGTCGCTGAAAAACGCCAGCCGGCTGCTGACCACGATCGGGCTCAGCACCCCGGTGGTAAGGCAGGCGCACACCACGCTGACCAGGATCAACGCCTGCCAGTCGTTGGTGAAGTAGTTGGAGATCACGTCAAACATGGTTGTCAGTTGTCAGTTACCGGTTGTCAGTGTGGCATCTCCAGCAACTGACAACCGACAACTCAATGGTGGTGGTGATGCCCGTACACCGCCTTGTGGCCGCCGAACACCTCGGCGATGGTCTCCGCCGTCAGCAGATCTTTGGCGCTGCCCACGCACTTCAGCGTGCGGTTCAGGCACACCACCTGGTCGGTGATGTCCGAGACCACGCTCAGGTCGTGGCTCACCAGCACCACCGTCGTGTTGTGCTCGCGCACCTGGTGCAGGATCAACTCCGTGAACGTCGCCTCGCCCTCGATGTCCACGCCGGCCGCGGGCTCATCCAGCAGCAGCAGCTCCGGCTGGTCCTGCAATGCGCTGGCCAGCATCACGCGCTGCAGCTCGCCGCCTGACAGGCCGCCGATCATCGAGCGCGCCAGCCGCGCCGCGCCCACGCTTTCCAGCAGCTCCTGCACCCGCGCCTTCACGCGCCCCGCCACGCCGAACGCCACCGGCCGCTTCTGCAGCGTGAGTGCCATGAACTCCAGCACCGTCATCGGCAGCGTGCGGTCGTACTGCAGGCGCTGCGGCACGTAGCCGATGCGGCCGTTGACCTCGATGCGCCCGTCGTACTTGATCAGTTTCAGGATCGCGCGCAGCAGCGTGGTCTTGCCCGCGCCGTTGGGGCCGATCAGCGCCACCAGCTGCCCGCGCGGCAGCGTGAGGCTCACGTCCTCCACGAGCTTGCGCCCGCCGGCCGAGACGGTGACGTGCTCGCACTTCAGCAGTGGTTCAGTCGCCAAGGGTTTTAAGCACCGTCTCGAGGTTGGCGCGCAGCACGCGCTCAAGGGCGTCGGGCGCGGGCTTGCCCACGCCGAAGGGGTCCAGCGTGGCCAGCGGTAGCCCTGCGCTTTCGGCAATCGCGCGTGCGGCGGAGTCGTCAAATCCCGGCTCCATGAAAATCGCCTGCGCGCGGCCGTCTTTCAGCATGGCCTCGATCTCGCGGCGCTCTTCCACGGTGGGATTGTCGCCGGGGTTGCGCTGGATCACGCCCACCTGCTGCAGGCCGAACTCGCGCGCGAAGTACGGGAAGGCGTCGTGGTTCGATACGAAGCGGTTCTTCTTCAGCGCCTTGAGTTTCGGGGCGTATTCGTCGCGCAGGGCGGCCAGGCGCTTTTTCAGTTCGGCCGCGCGGTTGCGGTAACCCTCGGCGTTTGCGGCATCGAAGCCGGCCATGGCCTCGGCGATGGCGTCGGCCTGCGCACTTGCCCCCTCGACGCTCAGCCACACATGCGGGTTGTGAGCGCCGTGGTCGTGGCCGTGCTCGTGGTCGTGTTCTTCTTCCTCTTCTTCTTCACCCAGCAGGCGGTCTTCCGGGATGCCCTTCGAGCAATCCACCAGCGTCACGCCCGCCGCCTCTGCCAGCTTGGCCGCGTCGTAAGGCTCAAGCGCCAGGCCGTTGACCAGCAGCAGGTGCGCGCCCTGCAGGCGGCGGCGATCGGCGATGGTGGGCTCGTACTCGTGGGGGTTGTTGGCTTCGCCGGGCAGCATCTCGACCACCGCGGCGTCGCCGGCGATCGCCATGGCCAGGCTGGCGAGGTGCGGCGTGCTTGCCATCACACGCAGCTTTTCGCCCTCTTTCAGGCCGCGAGCTTCGTGACCGGAGCCACAGGCGACTACAAGCAGCGTAACGGCAAGGCTCATCAGGATGGGGATGGGGATGCGCATGGCGATTCACTTCGTTCCAGACAGGGCGGGGATGGTATGAGCGGAGGAAGCTTTATGCAAGTAGCTTGCAAGATTGATTCCGCACGTCCCGCGCGGCACACTTGCGCCCGGCAGCGCCCAGGTTATATTGAGAATGAGTTTCAAGATTAGTGGCACGCGGGTGCCACCCGGAACAGTGCAATGATGAAGACTCAGCAGCCCACAGCTCCGCTCTCCACCTTCACCCCACAAGACGGCGTCCTCGAGGTCGTGGAACTGCTCGATTCCGAAGGCAGCGTCAAACGCATGTGTGAACTCGGCATCTGCCCTGGCAAACGCGTCAGCATCATTCGCCAGGGCGACCCCGCCATCCTCAGCGTCGGTGACTCACGCTTCGCACTTTCCGGTGAACTGCTCACCCGGGTGTATGTGCGGCCGATAGCCTGAGATTGCGATGTCCAGCCAGACCCTCGACAAACTGCCCGTGGGCGCATCCGGCACCGTGCTTGACGTCGGCGGCGAGCCGGCATTGCAGCAGCGCCTGCTGGAAATGGGCGTGCTGCCCGGCATCGAGGTCAAGGTCGTGCGCTTCGCGCCGCTTGGCGACCCCATGGAAATCAAGGTGATGGGCTACAGCCTCAGCCTGCGCAAGGCCGAGGCCGCCCACGTGACCGTGGAGCGCGCATGACCGAGTCCTCCACCAGCACGCGCCACGAGGGCCACGCGCGCCACGACCGGCACGCGATCGCCCTGATGGGCAACCCCAACACCGGCAAGAGCAGCCTGTTCAACGCGCTCACCGGCGCGCGCCAGAAAATCGCCAATTTCCCGGGCGTAACCGTCGAGGCCAAGATCGGCACCACGCGCTTCGAAAACTCCGAGCTCACCATCATCGACCTGCCGGGCACCTACAGCCTGGCCGCGCGCTCGCCTGACGAGCGGGTCGCCACCGACGCCCTGCTGGGGCGCATCGAGGGCACGCCCAAGCCGGACGGCGTGGTGATCGTCCTTGACGCGTCAAGCCTGGACCGCAACCTCTACATCGGCACCCAGGTGCTGGAGTTCGGCCTGCCGGCCGTGGTTGCGCTGACCATGCTGGACGTAGCCGAGTCGCGCGGCATCAAGATCGACACCGACAAGCTGGCCAGGACGCTCGGCGTGCCGGTGGTGGTGGTGAACGCGCCCAAGGGCGTCGGCATCGACGAGCTGAAAAGCACCCTGCACCGTACCCTGCACCACCCGGGCAAGCGCCTTGAGTTATCCTACCCCGACGACTTCAAGCGTGGCGTTGACACCCTGCACGCCGAGCTGTGCGACCTCGGCGTTAAACTCGGCTTCACCCCCACCCGCCCGGAGGCCCTGCGCCTGCTGGTGGACGGGGCCGGCCCCTTCTTCGACGAGTGCGAAGAAGTCGGCGGCGAGGAGTGGACCCGCAAGTTCTTCGAAATCCGCGACCGCGCGGCCGCCGGCCGCAGCCTCAGCATGCTCGAGGCCCAAACCCGCTACGGCGCGATCGGCCAGTGGATGCGCGAAGTGAAGCAGGCCGAGGCGCGCGAGGGACGCACCCGCACCGACGTGGTGGACGGCATCCTGACCCACAAGTTGTGGGGCAGCCTGGTGTTCATCGTGGTGATGGGCCTGATTTTCCAGAGCATCTACAGCTGGTCCGGCCCGCTGATGGACGCCATCGACGGCGGCTTCGGCGCGCTGGGCGACTGGGTCGGCGGCATGATGGGCGAGGGCGCGCTCAAGTCGCTGGTGGTGGACGGCGTGATCGCCGGCGTCGGCGGCGTGCTGATCTTCCTGCCGCAGATTTTGATCCTGTTCCTGTTCATCGCCATCCTGGAAGACCTGGGCTACATGTCGCGCGCGGCCTTCCTGATGGACCGGCTGATGTCGCGCTTCGGCCTGTCGGGCAAAGCCTTCATCCCGCTGCTCAGCAGCTTTGCCTGCAACATCCCGGGTATCATGGGTGCGCGCGTGATCGAGGACCGCAACACGCGCCTGACCACCATCTTCCTGGCGCCCTTCATGAGTTGCAGCGCGCGCCTGCCGGTCTACACCCTGTTCATCGCGGCCTTCGTGCCGCAGATCAAACTGCTGGGATTCCTTGAGCTGCAGGGCGTGGTGCTGTTTGCCATGTACTGGGTAGGCGTGCTGTTTGCCATTCCCACCGCGCTGGTACTGAAGAAGGGCATTCTGAAGTCGAAGGTAACGCCCTTCCTGCTCGAGCTGCCCAGCTACAAGATGCCGCGCCCCCGTGCCGTCGGCCGCGTGCTGTGGGAGCGCGGCGGCAGTTTCGTGCGCCGCGCGGGCACCATCATCCTGGCCGTGTCGGTGCTGGTGTGGGCGGCAGGCTACTTCCCGCGCAGCGCGGAAATCGACGAGAAGTACGACACCGAAACCTCCACGCTGGAGAAGAGCTACGTCGCGGCCGTCGTGAAGTTCAAGCCCGACGAGGACAGCGAGTCGCTGCTTGCGCAGTTCAAGGCCATCGACGACGCCCACGAAAAACGCGTCAGCGAGCTTGAGGGCGAAAAGGAAGAGATCAAGGCGGCCACTGCGGAATCCGAAAGGCAGCGCGACTCCGAAACAGCCGAGCTGGCGAGCAAGCAATCCGCCGCCCACGCGGACTACGAAAACTGGAAAGAGCTGGCGGAAAAGCGCGCGGACATCGACAACCGCCGCGCGGGCGAGCACCTCGAAAACAGTATCCTGGGCCGCATGGGCCACGCGATCGAGCCGGCCGTCACCCCCCTGGGCTGGGACTGGCGCATCGGCATGGCGGCGATCGCCAGCTTCCCCGCGCGCGAGGTGATCGTGGCCACGCTCGGCACGATCTTCAACCTGGGCAGCGGCCAGGAGGCGGAGTCGGAGCCCTTGCGCAAGGTGGTGCAGGACGCCACGCGCCCCGACGGCAGCAAGCTGTTCAGCCTCGCCACCGGCCTGTCGATCATGGTGTTCTTCGCCCTGTGCGCCCAGTGCGCGGCCACGCTGGCGGTGATGCGGCGCGAAACCAACTCATGGAAATGGCCGCTGGCCAGCTTCGCCTACATGACCACGCTGGCCTACCTCGCGGCGCTGGTGACCTTCCAGGTGGCAAGCGCGTTGGGCGGCTAGAGCCCCGGCCGAAAGGCCGGGGACCGGCGGGCATGCCCGCCGGAACGAGACGGAAGAAATGCTCGAAACAGTAACCATCATCGCCATCGTCTCTACCGCCGCGGCCTTCGCCGGCTGGCGCGTCTGGCAAACCCTGCGAGTTGCCCGCGGCCAAACCGACTGCAACGCCTGCGGCGCATGCAAACCCGAGCATAAGTAAGCGAACCAGAAGCCCCGGATGCCAATCCGGAGTGTTGATCCGCGGTGTGCAGGAACCCGATAAGAGCTGTTGTTTCGTGCGCAGTTGTTTTGTGCTTTCGTGCTTTCGTGGCCAGTCCGCAGTTCGTGCCGGCTGGCAGCACGCAGCCGCTAAGCGCCACCAAAGGCCGCGAAGAACTACGACTGCAGGCCTCTCGCGGAGGCGCCAAGTCGCCAAGAACTGCTGTTTTTCTTGGCGCCTTGGCGCCTTGGCGTGAGACCGTTTTGTTGGGCCACAAAAACACGAAAGCACAAAAGGCACTGCCACGAAACAAGCCTCGTGGGATTCCGCAAAGCGCTGCTCACCCGGCAGGACGGAGGCGCGACCCCCTCCGGCCTCCGCTTTCCCAGCGACACAGGCGGAGATTTACCGAACTTCGCCGCTGACAAAAAACGCCAGGACGCCAAGAAGCGCCACGAATCCATCGTATCCTGAATGCTTTCAGTGGGTTCGAGGAGGAAGGCCATGCAGGAACCTGAGGATCGTATTGCTGCGGTCGTCTACGAGCTTGGCGAGATGATTCATCGCCGCCTTGGTCCCGGCCTCTATGAGTCGGTTTATCGCGACATCCTTGCCTTCGAGCTTCGGAAGCGAGGGTACAAGGTCGCACTTGAAGTGCCCGTTCCGTTGATCTGGGAGGATCTTCGCTTCGATCGCACCTACGCCGCAGACATCGTTGCCGAAGACCTGGTGGTGGTAGAAGTAAAGGCCGTTGCTGAGCAGCATCCCATCCACAAGGCACAGGCGTTGACACACACGCGGCTGCTGAACAAGCGCTTGGGATTGGTGGTGAACTTCGGCTTGCTGTTGTTCAAAACAGGCTTCCAGCGTGCAGCTAACGGGATGCCCGAGTAATGCGGCGTACCCGCCGCGAAGCGAACAACAACGGGAGATTCGTGGCGCACCCTGGCGTCCTGGCGTTAGGCAGTAAGGGCGCAAGCGCCAAAGTTTTTCCTTCCGAAACCTTGCATCCCGGCCAAAACGCGTTATTTCTATTCGCCTTGGCTTCGGCCGAGAGACATTAGAGGAAGTGCCGCGTGCCGTGAGACGAGCCCTTCGATGGGACTCAGGGCAAGCGAGCGCCGGAGAACACGAAGTGAGCAAGCTGCACACGATCCGACCGATCAGCCGCCGACCGCAGTAGGTCGGCGTTGCAGCTTTCACACTTTGATATCTCGGGACGTTCCACTGCGCTGGCGTGAGGAAGCGATAGCTTCCGAAGCCGCGACGCCGTTTTCCAGCGTCGCTTTTGCATTGGGCGTCCCAACGGATGGACGCCATGCCCACGACCACAACATTCACCCAGGACACGCTCGCTGACGCGCTCAGCCAGATCACGCGTATCCAGCGCGTATCCGGCAACGAGCACGCCGTCATCGAGTGGTTCAAGGCGCAGTTCACTAAACACGGCGTGCAGTTCAAACACTCCGGCCGCAACCTGCTGGCCTGGCGCGGCACGGGCAACAAACGCTTGCTGTTCAACACACACACCGACACCGTCCCGCCCAACAAGGGCTACACCCGCGACCCCTGGGATGGCGCGCGCGAGAACGGCCGCGTTTACGGCCTCGGCAGCAGCGACGCCGGCGGCTGTCTGATCGGCATGTTCCACGCGCTGCTGTCCGCGGATTTCGATGAGTCAGCTTGCACGCTGATGTTCGCGCCGACCTGTGATGAAGAAATCCAGGGCGAAGGCTTCGAAGTCTTCCGCGCCGAGATACCCGAGTTCGACGCCTGCATCACCGGCGAGCCCACCGACTGCGAAGTCTGCACGGCCGAACGCGGCATGTTCAAGCTCGACATGCGCACGGCCGGCAAAAGCAGCCACGCCGCGCGCCCCTGGCAGGGCGACAACGCGGCCTACCACGCGGCGCGGGACATCCTGGCCATCGAGGCCCTTTACGAAGGTTTTAAAGAACGCGACGACTTGCTGGGCCGCACGACACTCGCCGTAACCATGGTCAACGGCGGCATTGCGCGCAACGTGGTGCCCAGCGAGGTGAAGTGGGTAATCGACGGCCGCACGATTGAGCAGCTCGACAACGCGGAAACGATCAAGCGCATCAAGGCAGCCATGAGCGAGCACACCACGGTGGAAAAAGAGAAGGCCCGCTTCGGCGTGTGGAAGCGCAACGAGACCGACCCGTTGGTGAAGTGCGCCTGCAGCGCCAGCGGCAAGCAGGCTGTAAGTGCATTCGGCGGAGTAAGCGACGCCTGGTGGAACGACAAGGCCCAGGGGCTGATCATAGGCCCCGGCTTCCCCCACCTAAGCCACGCGGCCGACGAGTATTTGGAAGAGAAGGAGCTGTACCGGGGCTACCAGATTTATCGCAAGACGGCGGAGCTGTTTTTGAAGACGTAGCGTAGCGCAGGCTCCCAGCCTGCACAGGCCGCGGGCGCCTCGCCCGCGGCACTCCCGGGGGCAAGGTGCCCCCGGGCGGTGCAGGCGAGGCGCCTGCGCTACGAAAGGCGCACCATGTGGGCAGGAAGATTCAGCGGCAAACCCGACAAGCTGATGCAGGAATTCAGCCAGTCGGTGTCATTTGACCAGCGGCTGTGGCGCGAGGACATCCAGGGCTCGCTGGCCTACGCCGCCGAGCTGCAGCGCATTGGCATCCTGTCCGAGCAGGAGCTGGCCGACATCCGCAAGGGTTTCGAGCAGATCACGCAGGAAATCGAGAGCGGCAAGTTCGAATGGAAGGTCGAGCTCGAAGACGTCCACATGAACATCGAGTCGCGCCTCACGGAATTGATCGGCGACGCCGGCAAAAAACTCCACACAGGCCGCAGCCGCAATGACCAGGTGGCGACGGACTTTCACTTGTGGAGCCTGCGACGCAGCACGGAGCTCCGGACGGCGGCGCGCTCCCTCATAGAGCGCTTGGCGGAACGTGCTGGCGAACACGTCGACGTCGTTATCCCCGCGTACACACACTTGCAGCGAGCAATGCCGGTTCGCATGGCACATCAGCTTGACGCATACGCACACATGCTGTCCCGCGACTGGTTTCACTTAGATCACCTCCGTTATGCGTGGCACAACGACGAATGCCCGCTGGGAAGCTCTGCTTGCTCCGGCAACAGCTTTCCCGTGGAGATGGCGGCGTTTGCCGAAGCAATGCCCGAGTTCGGGACATTCGCCTGCAACTCCATGGACGCTGTGTCCAACCGCGACTTTGCGCTGGACCTCGTGTTCGCATGCGCCAAGTGCATGACGCATCTGTCGCGCATCGCCGAAGACCTGATTCTGTGGTCCACGGCTGAGTTCGGTTTCGTGACGCTGGGCGACGCGGTGACTACAGGCTCTTCGATCATGCCGCAGAAGCGGAACCCGGATGCTTGTGAGCTGATCCGTGGCAAGACAGGCCGTGTGGTTGGGCACCTGATGGCGCTGTTCACGCTGCTTAAAGGTCTGCCTATGACCTACAACCGCGACCTTCAGGAAGACAAGGAAGCGGTGTTTGACGCCACCGACCAGACGCTGGCTTGCCTGCGTGTGATGGCGCTGGTGTTCAGCAAGGAAAACTTCAAGGTCAACCGCGAGCGTATCCAGCAGCAGCTCGATTCCGGCGCCGGCTACATGGAAGCCATGAATGTGGCCGACTGGCTCGTGCTGCAGGGCGTGCCCTTCCGCGACGGCCATGACATCACCGGCCGCCTGGTCAAATACGTCGAGCAAAAGGGCATCCGTTTCGCCGACCTCACGGCCGAGGATCTGCAGGCCGTGGACAAGCGCCTGAAGCCGGAGCTGCTGAAAGAGCTGTCACTGGAGGCGCTGGTAGAACGCAAGCAGGTGTATGCAGGCACAGCCAAAGCCCGCGTACTGGAAAGGCTGGCAGAGTTGAAGCAATGGCTGAAGGAATGAACTGCTGAAGAACGCGAAGAAACGAAGTAACGAAGAAAGGCTTTAGCAGTGCTTCGCTTCTTCGTTACTTCGTGTTCAACCCGCAGTTTGACAGTGTTAGCTGGAATGAACTGCAAGGCTCACGCCAAGGCGCCAAGGCGCATAGAACTGCAGGGCTTTTCTTGGCGACTTGGCGGCTTGGCGTGAGACACGCAGTTGGAAGCAACGAATTAGTGACGAACTATCAGGGAGAACACGAAGAAACGAAGTAACGAAGAAAGGCTGTAGCAGTGCTTCGCTTCTTCGTTACTTCGTGTTCAACCCGCAGTTGGAGAAACAGCAAATGAACAATAACCAATTTCCCGTTTCCAATTCAGGCGCGGCCAATTGGTAGTTCGCTGTTCCGAAACGCAGCGCAGTTCAGAAAGGCAGCAAGAATGTCCAACGGTACCTGCATCCTTGCCTACAGCGGCGGGCTCGATACTTCCTTCTGCATCCCCTTCATCCGGGAGGAGTACGACTACACAGTCGAGACCGTCATGATCGACACCGGCGGCTTCACGGCCGAGGACTTCAAGCGCGCCGAAGAACGCGCCATCAAACTCGGCGTCAGCAAGCCCGTGGTGCTGGACGGCAAGTCCGAGGTCTTCAACCGCTTCGTGAAGTTCATGGTGTTCGGAAACGTGATGCGCGGCGGCGTCTACCCCCTGTGCGTCGCCGCCGAGCGCGTGGTGCAGGCCAGCATGGTGGCCGAGTACGCCGTCAAGCGCAACGCGGCCGCTGTGGCCCACGGCAGCACCGGCGCGGGCAACGACCAGGTGCGCTTCGACGTGGCGATGAACGTGCTCGCCCCCGGCCTGCGCATGCTGGCGCCCGTGCGCGAGCACTCGTTCACGCGCGCCCAGGAAACCGAGTACCTGGCGAAGCACGGCCTCGAGATTCCCGCCAAGACCACCCAGTACAGCATCAACGCGGGCATGTGGGGCATCACCATCGGCGGCCGTGAAACCCATGACAGCGCGACCACCGTGCCCGACGAGGTGTTCGAGCTGGCCGGCGCCAGCGACCCCGCAAGCAAGCCGCGCACGCTGAAGATCACGTTCGAGCAGGGCGTGCCCGTCAAGCTGGATGGCGAGAAGCTTTCGCCCGAGGCGCTGATCGAGCAGCTGAACAGCCTCGGCATCAAGTACGCCGTCGGGCGCGGCGTGCACCTGGGCGACACCATCGTGGGCATCAAGGGGCGCGTGGCCTTCGTGGCTCCCGCCGCGTTGATGCTGATCTCAGCGCACCGCGAGTTGGAAAAACTGGTGCTGACCAAGTGGCAGCGCTTCTGGAAAGACCACGTGGCCGACTTCTGGGGCACGATGATTCACGAGGGCCAGCCCTTCGACCCGGCCCTGCGCGACATTGAGGCGATGCTGACCCACAGCCAGCAGCGCGTCAGCGGCGAAGTCAGCATCGAGTTGAAGTACGGCAGCTTCCGTGTGGGAGGAGTCGCCAGCCCCCATTCGTTAATGAGCGCCGCCGCGGGCAAGTACGGCGAGGAATTCAGCCTCTGGAGCGGCCAGGACGCCGCCGGCTTCGGCAAGATCATCAGCATCCCTAGCAAGCTGTACGGAAACGTCGGGAAGTAAACACGAGGAAACGAAGAAGCGGTCGGGTAGTAAACACGAAGAAACGAAGAAGCGAAGGAAAGCCATGGCAATGGTCCGATTCGACGACGAAATCGAGGCATTGATTCAGAAAGTGATCGGGGCTGCGATCGAGGTTCATCGCGTACTGGGACCTGGCTACCCGGAGTCCGTTTACGAACGAGCGCTCTGCCATGAACTGCAGCTTCAGGGCATAACTCACCGACGGCAGGTTGATTTTGACGTCGAGTACAAGGGCGCCATCGTCGGCAGTGGGCGCATTGATCTGTTGGTAGAGGAGCGCTTGATCGTGGAGCTGAAAGCCGTCACCGAGCTGCCCGCGGTGTTCAAACAGCAGGTCGTGGCATACCTGAAGAGTCGAAGTGAGAACGTCGGCCTGCTGCTGAACTTCAACGTGATCAAACTGAACGATGGCGGCATTCACCGGATCATTTTCACCAAGTAGAGGCTTCTTCGCTCCTTCGCTCCTTCGTGTTCATTACCACAGGCACGAAGAGGCGCCAAAAGAGGGTTTCATGGCATACGAAAGTTCTTCGCGGTTCTTTGCGGTACTTCGCGGTTGGAAACCGGCACGACGACCGAGGTGCGCGGCCCGGGTGTGAACTCTTCGAGTGCGCCCCGGAATCAGCCGCCCGCGCGCTCGAAACTCAAACCCGGAGAATCGCCATGTCACAGGCTTTGTTAGTTGATCATTCGACTCGCAAGTGGAGTCTTGGAGAGTTGCCCATGGAAATTCGCGTCCACAAAATCGCCAGCGTGGTGCACCGCCTCAACCTGCACAAGGAAGAGCGCATCGTCACCGAAAACCTCGAGTCCAAGACCGGCAACGTAATTGTTGTCCGCGCCTTGGGTGAAAAAACCACCTACGGCGAGCTCGAGCTCGAGGAAGGCCGCATGGCCAAGATATTCGAGGACGACATCATCATCGGCGCGCTCGGCGCCCGCAACGCGCTGAAAGGCTACGTCGGCAAGGTGCCCGAAAGCATCAAGGCCGGCGACGTGCTGAACATGCTGAACCTCGGCGGCGTGATCGGCCTGTGCACCAGCGCCAACAAGGACCTCGGGCCTCCCCTCAAGGTCGAGGTGGTGGGCATGGTGGCGCGCAAGGGCCGCATCCTGAACCTGGTGGACGCCAGCATCGCCGACCACGACCGCATCGAACCCGGCATGAAAATCCCCATCGTGGCCGTCAGCGGCACCTGCATGAGCGCCGGCAAAACCAAGGCCGTGGCTGAGCTGTGCCAGCTGCTGTCCCAGCGCGGCCTGCGCGTCAACGCGGGCAAGCTGTCGGGCGTGGCCGCGCGGCGCGACTTGTTTTCGTTCGAAGACCACGGCGCGCGCCGCACTCTCAGTTTCGTGGACACCGGCCTGCCCAGCACGGCCGACCTGGAAACCATCGCGCCCATCAGCAAGACCATCATCAACGGCCTGGCGGAAGACAAGCCCGACGTGATCCTGCTTGAGCTGGGCGACGGCATCATCGGCGGCTATTCGGTGATCACCTACTTTGAGGACGCCGAGTTGTACAAGCACACCAGCATGCACATCTGCTGCGCCAACGATCCCGTCGGCGCTTACGGCGCCAAGAAGATCTTCGACGAGCGCGGCCAGCGCATCGACGTGATCTGCGGCCCCGCCACCGACAACGAAGTCGGCCGTCATTACGTCGAGAGCATCCTGGGAGTGAAGGCGATCAACGCCCGCACCGACCCCGAGGAACTGGCCGACGAAGTCTGCCGCCACCTGGGCTTCAAAGACCTGGTGGGCATGCGCAACTCCGGCCCACTGGAGGTGGTGTGAACGAGAAGCGGCCCATCCAGTGGTGGCGCCTGTGGCCGGTGATCGGCTTCCTGGGCCT
This sequence comes from Planctomycetota bacterium, assembly GCA_020638635.1. Taxonomy (GTDB): domain Bacteria; phylum Planctomycetota; class UBA8742; order UBA2392; family UBA2392; genus JACKID01. Next base: position 67,662 of record JACKIE010000005.1, on the reverse strand, counting down.
GGGCGTGCTGGAGGTCAGCGGCGCGATGTCGATGAATCGGCCGATCGACTGGCTGTGGATCGGCATCGCGATCGCAGGCGCCGTGGCAACCATCATCGCCCGCGTGGTATTCCGGATTTGACGCGCCGTCAACTGAGTCTTGCTCCAAGTGAAGGTGTCGAACGACGCGGCAACCGCGAAGCGCCGCCAAGGACCGCGAAGCACTGCATTTCGCTGCCTGCGCGCTGAAGCCGCCAGACCGACGATGCCTTGGCGAAGTCGGATAGCCAAAGCGAGAGGACTCGGCGTGTCATTGCGCCATCCCGCAGTTCTTCGCGTTCTTCGCGTCAATGGGCCACGAAAGCACGAAAACACAAAAGGCACTGCCACAAAAACTGCCGGCAGTTTTTTATGCGCCATTGTTTTGTGCTTTGGTGTTTTCGTGGCCTGTTTGCAGTTGCGGACAACATGCAACTGGCGGATTGGGTGCCCCCCCCTGCGTCAGGACGGCGGATGCGAGCAGAGCTGGGGCTGTGTTCGTGGAACCGCAACTGCCGGCCGCGAAAGCGCAAAATCGCTAAACAGGCACTTTTGCGCTTTCGCGTTTTTGCGGCTGATGTCGTTGCATATCACCTCTGGGCAGGAAGGCCTGACCGTCCGGGTCACCCAATAATGGCGGAGGCATTCGTTTCCAGTGGGACAATTGCAGCCACCTGAAAACCTCGCGCAGTAAAACGCCCGGCTGGCACCGTGGCCCGAGCGGCAAGAGTCACAGAAGTTTTTCCGGAAATCGCCGTGAAACTCCGGGGGTGTCGTGCGTGAAACTTGTGAACCCCGACAAACCCCTGCAGCGGAAACACACCCATGAAGAAACTCCTGATTCTCCTCGCATTCGCCGCGTTCTGCGCAGCACCCCTGTTCGCGCAGCAGAGCGGCAACCCTTCCCAGGGCAGTGAACACGGTAAAGGCCACGAAAAGGGCCAGGGCAAGGGCCACGAAGAACACGGCCAGGGCAAAGGTTACGGCCACGGCGACCACGAAGAGGGCGAAGGCGAAGCTGAGGAGGAAGAAGGCGAGCCCGAACCGCCCAAGGGCGAGGAACCGCCGCCTCCCCCACCGCCGAAGGATCCCCCCAAGAAGGGACCGAAGCCGCCGAAACCGCCCAAGCCTCCCAAGCCCCCGAAAAAGGGTCCCAAGCCGCCCAAGGGCAAGCAGCCTCCTCCCCCGCCACCGGGCGGTGGACAGGGTGGCGGCCAAGGTCAGGGCGGCGGCCAAGGCCAAGGTGGTGGATGCGGCCAAGGCCAGGGCGGCGGCCAGGGCCAGGGCGGCAAGCAGCCCCCGGGTTCACCGAAGGCACCACCCAAGGGTCCGCCCCCGGGCAAAGGCCCCTGCAAGTAACACACGAAGGGACGGCCTTGGCCGTCCCTTTCCATTGGCGGCCCCTTCCTTATCGTTGTCTGAAACAGGAGGTGCCATGGCTGCCATCGTGATCCGCGGAGCGCAGGTCTACCACAACGGCCGCTTCCAGGCGCTGGAAGTGCGGGCGGACGGCCCCCACATCTCGGCCGTGGCGCCCAAAGTTGACGCCTCGGGCGCGCGGATGATCGACGCCGGCGGCCTGCACCTGTTCCCGGGCGTGATCGACGTGCAGGTGCATTTCCGTGAGCCGGGCAACACCCACAAGGAAGACCTGGAAACCGCCACCCGCGCCTGCGCCAAAGGCGGCGTGACCAGCTTCCTGGAAATGCCCAACACCAGCCCGCCCGCCACCAACCAGGCCGGCGTTGACATCAAGTTGGCCCTGGCGGCGAAGAAGTCGCGCGTGAACTACAGCTTCTTCGTCGGCGCGACGAACACCAATCTGCGCGACCTGCAGGAAGTGAAGCGCGTGTGCGGCATCAAGGTGTTCATGGGCGCCAGCACCGGCGACCTGCTGGTGGACGACATGGATGCCCTCGAGCGCATCTTCGCCGAGACCGACAAGCGCCGCGTGATCGCCCTGCATTGCGAAGACGAAGCCTACCTGAAATCCCGCAAGCCCCAGTTCGCCCACCGCACCGACATGCGCGGCTACACCGAGTGGCGCAACGTGGAGGCCGCCTACCTGGCCACCACCCGCGCCGTGAACCTGGCCCGCAAGTACGGCCACCGCGCGCACATCCTGCACGTCAGCAGCGCGCGGGAGTGCGAACTGTTCATCCCACGCGACACGCTGGTCACGGCCGAGACTTCACCGCACCACCTGCTGCTGAACGTAGACGACTACCAGCGTCTGGGGACGCTCGGGAAGATGAACCCGCCCTTAAAATACCGCGAAGACAACCGCGGCCTGTGGCAGGCCCTGCGCGACGGGCGCATCGGCGTGATCGCCACGGACCACGCGCCCCACACCCTTGAGGAAAAGCGCCGCGACATCTGGAAGGCGCCGGCCGGCATCCCGGCCGTGGAGAATTCGCTGGCACTGATTCTTGACGCGTCAAGCCGCGGGCTGTGCACGCTCGAGCAGGGGGCGCAATGGATGTGCGAGAACCCGGCCAAGACCTACGCCATGAAGGGCAAAGGCCGCATCGAGGTGGGCTTTGATGCCGACCTCACGCTGGTGGACGCCAACGCGCTGCACACCGTGCGCAACGAAGAGCAGCTCACCAAGGTGAGGTGGAGCCCCTGGCACGGGCAGAAACTCAAAGGCCGCGCGGTGACGACCATAGTGCGAGGCCAGGTGGTGTACGAGAACGGCCAGGTCAACGACCAGGTGCGCGGCGCGGAAATTCAGTACGGGTAACGTGATGCGGGCGCCCCGCCCGCAGGCCTGCGGCCCGCCCGCCGTTGTCTCGGCGAAGGCGGGAGCAGACCAACAAAGGTTAGCCCCTGGCGTAAGCCATAGGTTTCTACACAAGTGCCGAAGGTGGAGTGGTCAGCCGGCGAAGCCGGCGTCTCCCTGGTAAGCCCCCGGCGGTCGGCGATGAGCGTAGCGAAGCGCCGACAAGCCGGGGGATCTGGCGGCAGTCTCCTCCGAGCCGTGCAGCGGCGGCTCTTCCTCACTGCCGGCGCGTGCGACCGCGGTAAGGGAACGACCCAACTCCAGGACGCCAGGGAGCGCCACGACCTGTCCGTGACTCGCACGCCATCGGAGATTGGTGAACCCGTCCGAGGGGATTCGTGGCGTTCTTTGCGCCTTGGCGTTGATTGCCGTACGGCTTGGGTGAGCGCGCGCTGAATGCTGATTCCGCGACCGGCAACGTTTCGGCATGTCCCACCAGAGCCGCCGCTTCGCGGCTCCGATCCCTCGACCACCCGCAACCCCCGGCTCCGCTGCGCTGCGCCGGGGGCTAACCAGAGAGACGCCGGCTGCGCCGGCTGAAAGGACTACTTGGATAGAATCCTGTGACGTAAGCCGAGGGCTCACACTGTGACAGCACTTTGCGCCCGCGCCACGTCACGCGCTCGCCGTTTGCCCCACGAACACTTCTTCCAGGCAGCCCAACGCGAACTCAAGGTCCTGTTTGCCGGCCACGATCGGCGGTGTGAAGCGCAGCACCCAGTGGTGGGTGTCCTTGATGATTGCGCCCTTTTCCAGCAGCAGTTCCGTAAAATGATGCCCGTCCGGGCCGTCTTTCGTCAGCTCTATCCCGAACATCATGCCCTTGCCGCGCACTTCCTTGATTCTGGGCGCGCGCTCGGCCAACTCTTGCAACCTCTCCATCAGCCACTCGCCCTTCTCCTGCGCCTGCTGCACCAGCTTCTCTTCCTCGATTGCGTGCAGGGCCGCGTAGGCGATGCAGCTCGAGATCGGGCAGCCCCCAAACGTGCTGCCGTGGCTGCCCGGGCCGAACAGCGACATCAGCTCATCCTTCGCCAATATGCCGCTCACCGGCGCGTACCCGCCGCTCACGCTCTTGCCGATGCACATGATGTCCGGCCGCGCGTCCGGGCCCTCGTGCTGCCAGGCAAACAGTTCGCCGGTGCGGGCCCAGCCGGTCTGCACTTCGTCGAAGATCACCAGGAAATTCTCGCGCCGCCCCAGCTCGATCAGCGCGCGCAGGTAGCCTTCATCGGGCACGTTGATGCCGCCTTCGCCCTGGATCGGCTCCACGATGATCGCCGCCGTGTGCTCGTCCACGGCGGCTTCCACGGCCGCCAGGTCGTTGTACTCCACGCGCTTGAAGCCGCTGGCCCAGGGGCCAAAGCCCTCGCGTGCGGCCTTTTCGTCTTCATCGAACATCTGTGTCACGGTCAGCGTGCGGCCGTGGAAGCAGTGGTTGGCGTACAGGATGGTCGGCGTGCCCTTCACGCCCTTCACCTTGTGGGCCCAGCGGCGCGCCAGCTTGAAGGCGGCCTCGGGGCCTTCCACGCCGCCGTTGGCGGGCAGGAACTTGTCGAAGCCGGTCATCTGCGTGACCTTGCGCCCGAACAGCGCCAGCCACGGGTCCGGCAGGAAGCGCCCCAGCACCGTCGGCGCGTGTGAGCCGAGAAACGCCTTCAGCGCCTCGCGCACCAGGGGGTGCCCGTGGCCCAGGTTCGCGGCCGAGTATGCCGCGACGCCGTCGAAAATCTTGCGGCCGCTCTTGAGGTACAGCCATGGGCCTTCGGCCTTCACCACCGGGTCGCGGCTGAGCAGGCCGTAATTGTGAGCAATGTGGCTTTCGATCAGGGCCACGGTCTCGTCACCGGTGAGGGCGTGGGCTTCGTCGATCAGTTTGCGGGCGTAATCATGCGCGGCAGCAGCGTCCATGGCAGACCTCCAAACGCAGTGTAGCCCGGCACTTACGCCCGCGGTACCCCACGCCTCTGCCCGCGCAAGGCACGGATGACGCCAATGTGATCCAGTCTGAACTTCCGCCCCGGAAGCCCGTTCCTAAGATATTGGTCCATCAGCAGTTAACCGAGGCGAGCAATGAGCACGATCAGTTGTCCATCATGTGGCATGGAATATGACGGCTCCGGCCTGCAGGCCGGCGTCCAGTTTCAGTGCACCCAGTGCGGCAGTATGGTGCAGGTCGGCGCGCCCGCGCCGCGCGGCAAACCCGGCGGCAAGCGTCCCGCCGGCGGCCCGCGTGCGGCGGGCGGTCCTGCTCCGCGCGGCTCAACGCGCGGTCCCGCGCGCGGACGCCCTGGCGCGGCCGGCGCCAGCCCCATGGCCCAGATGCAGAACTCGCAGCAGCAGCAGCCGGGCTACGGGCCGCCCCCGCGCAGCGGCAGCAATGCCGGCGTGATCGTGGGCGTAATCGTCGGTGTGGTGGTGCTGATCCTGGTGGTGGTTGCGGTCGTGATGGGAAGCAAACCAGCGCCCGAGGAGATAGTGAAGCAGAAGCAGCAAGACGAGATCAAGCAGCGCAAGGAAGAGATGGCGAAGAAGGACGCAGACGTCGCCAAGGAAAACGAACTCAAGCTGGCACCGATCAACGCCGCCATGCAGGCGGCCCCAGGCATTGAGTCCGCCCTGCGCAACGGCGACGCCGCGGCGCTGGAGGGCATGTTCGACTGGAACGTATACGCCAGCTACAACGCGACATGGATTGCCGCCAACTGGGGCGGCGCCTGGGACTACAAGGAAGCCGCGCTGCTCTGTGTCGGTGACTGGGAGAAGGACGCCGACGGCGCCCCCACAGGCAAGTTCATCGGCCAGGCGGCCCACGGCTCTGACGGGCTGCGCCAGCGAGTGATGGAGTACATCAAGGACTTCTACTTCGGCGCGGAAGACATCCGCTGGGAAAAGGCCCGCACGGAGGCGCACGCGGGTTTCACCGTCACGGTCGGCAGCACGACCTACCTGACCAAGCCGATCTTCATCAGCTTCAAGGGCGGCGGCGTCGAGAAAGAATTCTGGCTCGGCGCGCCGAAGGGCAGCACCGACGTCCGGATCGTCAACTTCATCGACAAGGGCGCCTTCACCAAGCTGCAGGAGAAAGAAGCCCCGCGCCAGCGCAAGGATGATCGCGGACTGATGCGGGACCCGGTGAAAGAGCGCGACCCGGGCGCCGGAACAAACAAGAACCCAGACCCGGGCATGGAGGACCCGCCCGCCGACCCGGACAGCAACCTGCCCAACGTCGCCAAGACCGGCGCCATGCCGACCGACGCGGCACTGGTGAACTGCATCAAGGAACTTCAGAAAGACGGCGGCAAGCTGAACGCCGCCCGCGTAAGCCAGGTGAAAGGCGAGCCAAACAAGAAGGAAAAGAAGGCGGCCATGGGCGCGATGCTCGACCTGCTGATCGACGCCGTGAACGGCAAAGACCGCAGCGCCAAGAACAACATTTCACTCGCGCTCTGGGAGTGCTTCCAGTTCCTGGTCTACAAGGAATGGACGAAAGAGGACATGGTGTACACCATCGGCTTTGATGGCCAGAGCGAGACGGACACGATCGTTCGCCGATGGATCCAGTTGTACAACGACTACCAGCCTGATTAGGCCGGGAAACCCTCGTCAGCGCCCGCCGCCTGGCGGGCGCTGTCGTTTGTGCCCGGAATAGCCCCGCAACCTTTCGTCGTTGCTACAATGTTCGAGGAGGATTCATGGGCGACGTAGGCTTCTTCCTTCTGCTGGTACTCGTGACGATGCTGTCGTTCGGATTGTCCGAGTCGTTGGCCCTGCGCCGCCGCCGCCTGCGCCGCGAGTTGATCGAGTCCCGCAGCCCTCAGTCCGACGAAGTATTCACCGCCGGCGTCAGCGCCATAACTCCCGTACCTCAAGGCTTCGTGCGCGCCTTCCGCCTTGCCGTCGGGCGAGCGCTCGGTATCGACCACACCCGCCTGCTGCCCACCGACCGCATCGCGGCCGACCTCAAGGCCGTCAACTTCGACGCCTGGGAGCTCTCGGCCGTGCTGGAACGCGCCTTCGACATGCGCGTGCGCGTGGTTGACGTGATGCGCGCCGGCACCCTGCGCGAGCTGTGCAAGCAGCTCCATGCGCAAAGCGAAGACCTCTCGGAAAGCAATCCGCCCCTGCACCGTGACCCGGTGCCGCGCATGCGCGCGCCCGAGCCCGAAGTGGTGACCGCGCCGATCGTGGTCGAGGTTGCGAAAAACGAACCCGGCCCGGACCAACCCTCGCTATAGTCGGCGCCATGAACGAACGTCTCCGCCACGGCGCCGTCGCATTCACCAGCCACGTGCCGTTTACCCTTGTGCTGCCGCAGGGCTTTTCGCCCGAGCGCGCCTGGCCGCTGGTGATCGCGCTGCACGGCATGGGCCACAACGAGGAATTGATGCGCCGCTTCGTGGGGGCGCTCGTGGACCGGCCCTGGATATGGGCGTTTCCGCGCGGGCCTCATTCGTTCGAGATGCGCCAGCCCGAGAAAATCCGAATCGGCCACGCCTGGTACCTGTTCGATGGCGACCAGGACGCCCTGCGCCGCAGCATGCAGGCGACGGCGCAGCACCTGCTGGACCTGCACGATCTGATACGCCGGGACTACCCGGTTGCGACCTCGGCGGTGGTGGGCTTCTCCCAGGGCGGCTACTTGGCGGGCTACGTCGCGCCCCGCAACCCGGAGCGTTTCAAGGCCGCGGCTTGCGTCGCCGGGCGCATCAAGCACGAGTTCCTGCAGGACGCGCCGCGCACCGTGGCGCTGGCGCAGTTTCATGGCGGCAAGGACGAGAATGTGGCGCCCGGGCTTGCGCAGGAAGCGCTGGAGAACTGCGCCGCGCTGGGTTTCAAAGACACCCACTTCTTCAGTGACCCCGGCGCCGGCCACGAAGTCAGCGCGCCCATGGTCTCCGAGCTGGGCAAGTGGCTGGAGCGGGTGCTGGCATGAAGTATCTGCCGCTTGTGTGCCTGCTGCTCAGCGCCTGCGCCGTCGGGCCCTACGCCGACACGCCGCAGTACAAGCTGCCGGGAAGCCGAGCCGTCGCCGCGCGCCACCTGAACGAAGCGCTCGCGTTCGGAAGTCGTGAAATCAGCGAAGTAGCGGCCGACGAGCTGAAGCTGACCTGGCACGAGCGCCGGCAGCTGACCGGCAAACGCTGGGTGATGCTCGAGCGCGAATTGGAGTTCGCCAGCATCAACGCCGTGCAACGCCCCATCCAGCCCGGCGAGTGGTGGGAGCTGAAGGTGGAAGCCGCAGGCGGCCAGTTGACCTTCGAATTCAAAGACGCCCCCACAGCAAGCAAAGCCGAAGCAGCCCTGCGCCGGTTGATGCAGCCGTAGCCCGGCAGGCGGCCGCACGGGCGCCTCGCCCGTGTCCGGAGGGCTTGCCCGCCGGTGCTGTGCGGTAGTTCAGCCCCGCTGCCTGGCGCCCCAGTCCTTGCGGACTGGGCTTGGATTGTCTACTCCAGCGCGGCGATGCAGTCGATTTCGACCATCACGTCCTTGGGCAGGCGGGCTACCTCTACTGTGGCGCGGGCTGGGCGGTGCTCGCCCATGGCGGCCGCGTAGGCGTTGTTGACGTGGGCGAAGTCGTTCATGTCTTTCAGGAAGATGGTGGTCTTCACCACGTTGCTGAAGTCCAGCCCCGCGGCTTCCAGCACTGCCAGCAGGTTGGCCATCACCTTCACAGTCTGCTCGCCGGCCGTCTCCCCCACGATCTGTCCGCTTGACGCGTCAAGGGGTATCTGCCCGCTGCAGAACAGGAACCCCCCGGCGCTGACCGCCTGGCTGTAGGGCCCGATCGCCTTGGGGGCGTTTTCGCTGCGCACGATCTGGATGTCCTTGGACATGGCCGGCCTCCTTGCAAGAGCCCCGGCCGAAAGGCCGGGGGCGAACGCCCTCAGGCGTTCGGATCGAATCACGATTGTGGTTCACGCGGCAGGCCGCGTGTCCCCGGCCTTTCGGCCGGGGCTCTACCACGTATCCGGGTCAAACAGCTTCTTGTACTGCTCCAGGGCGTAGCGGTCGGTCATGCCTGATATGTAGTCGCACACTACGCGGTGGATGTTCTCGCCCTCGTGCACGCGCTTGTGGAAGCCGCCGGGCATCAGGTACGGCTCGCTCACGTAGCGTTCGAACATCTCGCGCATGAAGCGCGTGCTCTTCTCCATGCCGCGCCGAACGTGCCGGTGCATGTACAGCTTGTGGTAAAGCATCAGCTTCAGGCCCTTCACCTTGGCCTTGAACCCGGGGCTGAAATCCACCACCGAATCCTTGCTCTGGTGCTGCAGCACCTCCTGCACGCCCTTGAAATCAAGCGTCTTCAGGCGCTGCACCGTGTGCTGCAGCAGGTCGGTAATCTGCAGGTCTTTCAGCCGCCGCACCACCTGGTAGCGCAGCAGGTCTTCCTCGCCCTCCGGCACGTTGGCCTTCGCAAACTCCTCGGCCTCCTTGAACAGCTCGCTCTCGCGCGCGGCCTCCCACTTCAGCAGGCCGGAGTACAGGCCGTCGTCGGTGTCGTGGGCGTTGTAGCTGATCTCGTCGGCGTAGTTCGCGACCTGGGCCTCCAGGCTGGGCGATTCGCGCTCTTCCAGGCCGCGGAACAGCGGCTTGTCATAGTCGGTGCGGTGCTTCATCAGGCCGTAGCGCAGCTCGTGGGTCGGGTTCAAGCCGGCGAATCGCGGCAGGTAGTGGCGCTCGATCTCATCCACGATGCGCAGGGATTGCCCGTTGTGCTCGTAGCCGCCGTGGTCCTTCATCAGCTCACGCATGGCGTGTTCGCCGGCGTGGCCGAAGGGCGTGTGGCCGAGGTCGTGGGCGAGCGAAATGGCCTCGGTCAGGTCCTCGTTCAGGCCGAGGTTGCGGGCGATGGTGCGCGCGGCCTGGGCGACTTCGATCGTGTGGGTCAGGCGAGTGCGGAAGTGGTCGCCGCTCCAGTTCAGGAACACCTGGGTCTTATACTCGAGGCGGCGGAATGCGGCGCAGTGGATGATGCGGTCGCGGTCGCGCTGGAAGCAGGTGCGGTAGGCGTGCTCGTCTTCGGGGTGGCGCCGGCCCTGGGATTCGCACGCCTTGAGGGCGTAAGGCGCCAGGGTATTCAGCTCCCACTCTTCAATCGCCTTGCGGTCGTTCATGGCGGCATTCAAGCACGGCGAGCCGGCTTTACCAACAGCCGTGATTGCGGGTAACCTGTCGAGGTGCAGGACCTGCCCGATATCGGCATGCCGCTCGGCGACGTGGAACCACTGCTTTCCGCGGCGGCCCAATTCGCGCACGCCCACCGCATGCAACAGCTGGGCACGGAGTCACTGCTCGCGGCCTTGATCGAGAAGCCCACTCCCGGCGTGGCGAGAATCATGCAGGAAATGGGCGTGGACCTGCCGTTGCTGTCGCGCAGAATCGAAGAGTTCTTTGTGGACCTGCCGGGACGCCGCACGACGCGCGTTGAAGAAATCTCAGCGACGCCGCGCACAAAGTTGGCGATCAAGCTTGCCGCTCAGCTGGCCAAGGCCCAGGGCGAATCCGAGCTGAACTGCGTCTACCTGCTGAAGGCGATTGCCCTCGAGCGCGACAGCGTCGGGGGGCAGCTGCTTGCGCAGCTCGGCGCACCCGACACGCCGGTGCACGTGAATGCCGAGCCGATGACGATGGCCGACTTCGCGAAGACTGCGAAGTCGCTGCTCGATCCAGTCGCATACGACTACTTCATGTCCGGCTCCGACGGCCAGACGCTCAAGGCACGCAACCGCGCGGCCTGGGACGCGCTCGAGATCCGGCACCGCGTGCTGGTGGACGTCAGCAAGGTGGACGCTTCCACCGAATTGCTCGGCCTGAAGCTGCCTTTCCCCGCCCTGATCGCGCCGATGGCGTACCAGAAGCTCGCCCATGCGGACGGCGAAATCGCGACCGCGAAGGCCGCAGCCGCTACCGGCGTACCGATGGTGGTCTCCACCATGGCCAACTGCACGCTTGAGGAAGTCGCGTCCTCCACAGCCGCGCCGAAGTGGTTCCAGCTTTACTGCCACCGTGACCGCGACATCACCAGGGACCTGATCCGCCGCGCGGAACAGGCCGGCTATGCCGCGCTTGTGGTTACCGTGGACGCACCGGTGCTCGGGCGCCGCCTGGCCGACGAGCGCAACGGTTTTGAGCTCCCCCGGGGTCTGACGCGCGCGAACCTTGCCCGCTACGAAAACCCCGACGAGCGCCGCACTTCGCGGGTAAAGGAGGCCGCGCCGCGTCCGGACGCGCTGGAGCTGCAGCCGCTGAAGTTCACCACGGCGGAGGTCTCGCACCTGTCGCAGTTGTTCACCAACCGGCAGGACGCCGCGCTGACCTGGAAAGATATCGACTGGTTCAAATCACTGACCAGCCTGCCCATCCTGCTGAAAGGCATCGTGCGTGGCGACGACGCCAGGCGCGCGGCCGACGCGGGCTGCGCGGGCGTGATCGTGAGCAACCACGGCGGCCGGCAACTTGACGCGTCAACTGCTTCCGCCCGCGCTTTGCCCGACGTGGTTGATGCCGTCAACGGCCGCATCCCGGTGCTGGTGGACGGTGCCATCGAATGGGGCGCCGACATCCTGCGCGCCCTGGCGCTGGGCGCTAAGGCGGTACTGATCGGACGGCCGGTGCTGTGGGGCCTCGCCGTGGGCGGAGAGCAGGGGGTGCAGCGCGTGCTGAGCCTCTACGCCGAAGATTTCACGCGCGCCATGCAACTGGCAGGCTGCCCGAATGTCGCCGACATCAACCAGGAGCTGCTGGCCTGAACAACGTAGAAACCCGGCCACTCCACTTGGCATGGCCCCGGAGGTGAACATGAAAGCAGCCCTGTTTGTCGTGCTTGCCTTGTCTCTGCTGGTCGTCGCCTGTTCTGGCAGCCGTACGCCTGCGGACCGGGGCGAAATGCCCGAGAACGCGCCGCCCGCGAACAATGCCGCCTGCGCGCCAGCGCCAACCAACGAGCCGGAGCCCGAACCTGAGCCCGCGCCGAAGAAGCGCATCGTCGTCACCACCGGCGTGCACGGCAATGAGCCCTCCGGCTACCTGGTCCAGGGGCAACTCGCCGAGCTGGGCTTCACCGTCCACGGCCCCTGCAACCCCTGGGGCATCGAAAACAACAACCGCCACCTAGAAGACGGCCGCGACCTCAACCGCATGTTCGGCCGCACGGATTGCCCGGAAGCCGAATCGGTAAAGGAATGGCTGAAAGAGAACCCGCCCGACTTCCTGCTCGATCTGCATGAAGACCCGGACGGCACGGGCGCCTACCTGATCCAGCACGGGCCCGACGACGAGATCGGGCGCAAGATCATCGACGCGCTGAAAGACCAATACGACTTCGACCCCGCGCCGAAGTTCCTGATGGTGCAGGGCGAAGACGGCCTGCTGAAGCCCACGCTGCCGGTGCTGCGCGTGATGGCGCTCGGCAAGATTTACGGCCTCGCCTACTACGCCTGGGCGACATACGGCTGCACGGCGATCGTGGTTGAGTGCCCGGGAAGCTGGCCCGAAGAGAAGCGCAAGGCGTACCAGTTGGCTGTGTGCACCACGGCCAAGAGGCTGATTGAGGAGTAGCGCGGGATTCGTGGAGCTACTTGTTTCTGCAATAGCCCCTACAAGTCGAAACAGGCTTCTGGTGAGAGCCAACTGCGGCGAACCACGAAGTGCCACTAAGGGCCACGAAGCACGGCGGGTCATGCTTTGCTTCGTGGTTCTTCGTGGTCCTTCGTGGTTGACGTGTTTTTGCAGTTGCCTGTAGTGGACCTTGACGTAAAGGCTACGCGCGCGTAAAGGGGTCAGGCACCGCAACTGCGCGGAGCCTGACCCCTTTACCCCTTCAGGGTGAACTTGAAGCGCTTGGCGCCTTCGGGGTGCTTGAGCGTGATGGCTACCACCACGTCGTCGCCCTCGGCCAGGGGCTGCGGCTGGGTCAGCGGGTTGCCGTTGAGGTACGTGCCGTTGGTGCTGCGCATGTCCTCAATGAAGAAGCCCGGCCCCTGCCGGTAAATCCGGAAGTGGCGCTTGCTGATCGTCGGGATCGCGAACACCGGCTCGGAGGGCGGCTCGCGGCCGATCACGATTTCGTCGCCGACGACGTAGCGGTGGCCGTCCTCACTGTCGATCAGCGCGCCGTTGGAGACGCGGGTCTGCACCTTGGTCTGGTTGATGTCGTCCTGGGGCGGGTGGGTTTCGTCGCGCTCTTCTTCTTCCTCGTCCGGCGCGAGCTCGTCCAGGTCGGGCGCTTCGAGATCTTCCTCGGCGGTCTTCACCGGGCCTGTCATGTGCTCGATCACGGCGACCCTGATCAGGCCGGAAAGCCCGCTGCCCTGGAAATAGTCCGCCAGGTCTTTGGTGATGCGCACGGTCAGCTTTTTGCTGCCCGCGGCATCCGCCAGCCTGGGGCCGATCACCTTGAATGACGACTCCGCCAGGTTCCGGCAAGCGCCACAATCGACCTCGAGCTCATGGAACGGCAGCTCAAGCAGCTTGGGAAGATTCTCTTCAACGGCGGCTTTGAACGCGGCGTCGCCGTCGGCGGCGATGTGCAGGCGGTTCCAGCGCAAGGTGGCGGTCATGCCCCCAATTTAGGCTGGAGGTCGGCCCGCGCAACTGGGTAGTTGCGTGTGGCGGGGGGTTGCGCGAATGGTCCGATAATGGCGAGCGGAACGTCCGCAAACCCACATTTTCAGCGGCTTTTCGGCATTTCGGCTCAGGCGCGGACCGCCCGAATGCCGATTTACTTTGCGGCACAAAGTACGAGGCAACCATGGCCGCACTGCTCGGCAATCTGCTGCACAAGCCCGAACTGCACTTCCGCCTCGCGTGGCGGACGCCGGCCGTGAACCATTACCTGCTCGCGGCCGGCGTGCTGGGCGCCATGGCCTGGGGCGCCGCCATGGGCAGCCACGTCGGGCGCGCGCATCTGTGGATCACAACGATCAAGATGCCGCTGTTTTTGCTGCTCACGCTGGCCCTGTGCTTTCCGCTGATGCACATCACGCTGCTGGTCGGCGGCGTGAAGGCGCGCCCCGCGCAGACGCTTACGGTCGCGCTGTCCGGCCTGTCAGCCCTGGCGATCTGCCTGGGCGCCTGCGCGCCGGTGGTCGGCCTGTTCTGCGCCTCGGCGCCGATCCCCAGCATGGCCAGCTACCTGAACCTCTACGTGCTGTGCCTGGTTTGCGGCGTGCTGGCGGGCATCGCGGGCCTGCGCGTGCTGGCGCGCGGCATGCGCTCCCTGTGCGGCGGGCCGGTGCGCGCGCCCTTGATCGCCTGGGCGCTGATCTACCAGTTCACCGGCGCGCAGGTGGCCTGGGTGCTGCGCCCGTGGATCGGCAGCAGCTACGGCGTTGACGGCTACAGCCTGTCGCACGGGCTTTCGGGCAACTTCTACATGGGCGTGTGGGCGGTGCTCATGCGCTGGCTGAAAGAAATCGGAGCATAACCATGAGTATTGAGCTGGAAGCAATCCAACCCCTCGATTCACCACCGCCTTACGGCCGCGCGGTCGCCGCGCCTCCGCGCCCCTGGTTCACGCGCTGGGACAACGACCGCTACACGCCCTCGGGCCCCCTCAGCGTGGGCGGCGGTCTGCTGCGCGCCCAGGGCGCCGTGGCGCGCGACCTGTTCGAGGCGCGCGGCCTGAACACCTACATCGCCGGTTGCGGGCTGCTGATGGTGTTCGCTTCGCTGCTGTACGGGGCGATCCTGGGGTCCGTGGCTGGCGCGGGGCAGGTGGTGTATGCGGCCGTGAAGTTCCCGGTGGTGATCGTGGGCGCCTGCGCGATCTGCCTGCCGAGCTTCTACGTGTTCCAGGCCCTGACGGGCGCGCGTCTGAGTTTCAAGCAGGCCGTGGCGGCGGTGCTGATGCTGGGCGCGGCGGCGGGCTTGATACTGCTGGGCTGCGCGCCGATCGCCTGGTTTTTCAGCGTCAGCACCAGCGAAGACGCGAGCGGATTCCTGGGGCTGATGCACGCGGTGGTGATCGCGCTCTCCACCACGTTCGGCTTTCACTTCATCGCACGCACGCACCGTTACGTGGCCTGGAAGCACGGCGAGCGGCTGTTCGACGGCCGCGTGCTGGCGCTGTGGTTCGGGCTGCTGGTGCTTGTCGCGGCGCAGATGGCGTCGTTCATCGGCCCGCTGGACCCGGAGCGCGGGATGCTCGAGACGCGGCGGGGGTTCTTTTTGTCGGCGCTTTTGACACCCTGAACGGAGGGGGACAGTCACCTTTTCCGCGGGCAGCGGCTTGGTGAAGCGGCCGGTCACCGTGCGGAAAAGGAGCCAGTCCCCAACTGGCCCGGCGAGCGAGGTCGCTCCCCCCATACCGGGCCGAAGGGGCACGCGCGTGCGTGCCCCTTTTCTATTTGGTGGAACACGAAGAAGCGAAGGAACGAAGTCTTGAAGCGGCGATGCGGGTCTTCGCGTCCTTCGCCCCCTTCGCTGCTTCGCGTAAAAGCAGTTGCAGTTGTATACAGGCGACGGAGGAAACGATGCTGACTGTGATTGCCAAGGTCCGCGCCAAGCCGGATTGCGAAAACGAAGTGGAAGCCGAGTTGCTCAAGCTGGTGGATGCGACGCGCCGTGAAGACGGCTGCCTGAACTACGACCTGCACCGCTCGCAGACTGAGCCGGCAGTGTTCTTGTTCTACGAAAACTGGACCAGCCGCGCGGCCCTGGACGCCCATGCGGCCTCGCCCCACATGAAAGCCTGGGGCGCCAAGCAGCCTGGCCTGCTCGCCCACGGAGTCGAGATCAGCCTGTACGAGATGATCAGCACCGCCCCGTGGCTCTAGTCCGGCTTCGCATGCTTCGCCACAATCGCCAGCGCTGAATGAATACCATCCAGGGCCGCGCTCATGATGCCGCCCGCGTAGCCGGCGCCTTCGCCTGCGGGGTACAGGCCCTCGGTGTTGACTGACTCGCGCGATCCCGGATTGCGCGTGATGCGCACGGGGCTTGATGCCCGGGCCTCGATCGCGTGCAGGATGCCCGAATCACTGAGGAACCCGCGAATGCGCTTGTCGAACTCCGGAAGGTTCGCGCGCAGCGCCTTGTTCAGCTTCTCCGGCAGCAGCTCCGCCAACGCCGCGTACTTGCGGCCTCTCGCGTACGTCCCGCGCATGTTGCGGGGCGAGTGCAGGCCGCGCAGGTAGTGGGACACGGGCTGGGCGGGCGCCGCGTAGTCTCCCCCACCGGAGGCAAAGGCCGCGCGCTCGTATCGCCGCTGAAACTCCACGCCGTCCAGGGGCTTGAGACCGAAGTCCGCGGGCTGGAAAGTCGTCACCAGCGCGCTGTTGGCGTAGCCGCTGGCGCGGGGGCTGAAACTCATGCCATTCGTGTTCAGGCAGCCGGGCTCGCTGACGGCCGCCATGGTGATGCCGCCCGGACACATGCAGAAGCTGAACAGGTCAAGCCCGCCCGCGTGGCAGGCGACGTCGTAGCTGGCGGGCGCCAGGCGCCTGTCGCGTGAATAGCGGCCGAGCTGCGCCTTGTCGATAAGCTCCTGGGCGTGCTCGATGCGCACGCCAAGCTGGAAGGGCTTGGGCTCAAGCAGCACTCCGCGGGCCAGCAGCATCTCGTAGGTGTCGCGCGCGGAGTGGCCGGGGGCGAGCACTACACTTGACACGTCAATATGTTCGCTGCCGTTGACTGTGATCGCGCTGACATGGCCGTTGCTCAGCGTCACGTCGGTCAGCTTGGCGTTGAAGCGGAATTCGCCGCCGAGCGCGATGATCTTGTCGCGCAGCTTCACCACCACGCGCGACAGGATGTCCGTGCCGACGTGAGGCGCGGCATCGGTCAGGATGCGCTCCGGCGCGCCGCACTCGACGAAGGTTTCCAGGATGCGCGGCACGAACGGGTCGCGCCGGCTGCTGGTATACAGCTTGCCGTCGCTGAAGCTGCCGGCGCCGCCTTCGCCGAACAGGGCGTTGTTTTCGGGGTCCAGCTCGACCACACCGGCGTTCCAGCGCCCGATCTGGCGCAGGCGCTCCAGGGCCGGCTTGCCGCGCTCAATCAATAGCGGCCGATAGCCGTTCAGGGCCAGCACATAGGCGGCAAAGCCGCCGGCCGGGCCGGAGCCAACCACCACCACGCGGCCTTTCAACGGCTGCGCGCCGGGCACGGCCGTGAGCGGCGGCGTGGGCTCAGGGATGGCGGCGTTGGAGCCGATGTCGCGCAGCAGGCGATCCAGGTCAGCGCCTGCCGGCAACTCGACGTCGGCGGTGCAGTTGTAGCGCGGTGTGCGCTCGCGGGCGTCCACCCCGCGCTTAACCAGCCGCACAGTTGACGCGTCAAGACCAACGCGCTTCGCCGCCTCGCGCTTGAGGGCGCGCTCGAAGTCATCATCCAGGCTGACGTTCAGGTTGTAGAGCCGGATCACTGCCATGGCGGAACGATACGGGAAATCAAGCGGCCGAGCCATGGCCGGTGATTGGCTCCTACGGGCCGAACACTTTGGGAAGGCCGTAATCGCCTTTCATGAGGCTGAGCACGTCCATGCTGATCGCGATCGCCACGTGCACCAGCCAGCCGCCCCAGATGCTGCGCGTGCGCAGGGCCAGCCAGCCCAGCACCACGCCGGCCACCACCGCGCCCAGCGCCTCCGGCAGCGGCTTGTGGAAGTGAATCATACAGTAGGGCACGATCATCACGGCCACGGCCGCCATGCCCAGTTCTTTCTCGAGGGTGAACAGCATCCAGCCCCGGAAGAAGAACTCGACAGCGAAGAATTGCAGGGCGTACAGCGCCCACCAGCTCAGCAGCACCGCCCAGGTCCAGCGCTCGCAGTACCAAGGCTTGAGCATCGGGTAGGTGCGCGTGAAGCCCTCCTGCGTGCTGGCCCACAGCACGCCGATCATCACGACGGCGTACAGCACGCCATACACCCACAACTTCGGCAGCAGGCCCCGGGTGCGCAGGCCCAGGTCCACCAACCTGAACTTGTACTTCACTGCAAGCACCGAAGGCAGCGCCACCCACAGCACCATCACTCCGCCGATCCACCAGGCCCAGGGCAGCAGAACCCCCCACCAGGGCGCTTGCCTGCCCGCCGGAACGGAGGCCCAGTTGCCGTAGGCCACGCCGGGCGCGTACAGACGGATCTCCTGCGGGAACAGCTTCGCAAAGTTGCCGGCCAGGAAGACGTACTCGGTGATGGCAAGCACTACGGCCGTGAAGGCCAGCACCAGCAGCGGCAGGCTATGGGTCTTCAGGTCGCGCCAGGCGTGGCTGGGGTGGATGCTCTGCGGCTCCTGCATGGGCGGGACTATAGTCGCGGCCGGCTGCCCTGTCGCGCCCGGGGCGCAGGTTTCTAGACTGCCGCCATGCGCGCGCTGATCGCCCTGAGCCTGCTGCTTGCGGCCTGCACCTGCCTGGTGCTGGGCTGCAATTCGCAAGAGCCGCCGCCGGAACGCCCGGCGCCGGTCGCCGCCCCGGCGCCCAGCCTGCCGTCGCCCGCGCAGGTAGACGTGCCAGACCCGCTGCAGGACTGGCTCGCCCAGTCGCCCATGCGCCTGAAGATGCGCAGCATGTGGATCGACTGCGGCATGATCGTTCGCAACGTGGAAGGCAGCGGCCTGTGCGACTTCGACTCGCTGGAGGGCAGCGCCGAGGACATCGCCCGCAAGGCTGACAGCTTCGCCGATATGTGGGAGGCGATCCGCGACCAGAACCGTGCCATGGCGGCCAAGGCCAAGGAGGGCGACTGGTTCGAGGCGCGCTACCAGTCGCAGCGCATCTGGAGCTCGTGCACCGACTGCCACATCGAGAACTGGTCGCAGCACACCCGCGGCTTCCGCCCGGCCACCATCGAGGGCTGGCTGTACAACCGCAACACGGCCGACGACGTACCCACGGCCGACATCACGCTCTCGGCGCCGCAGCCTTTCATTGAGCTGATGTTCACCATGATGCGCGGGTTGAACCAGTCGGTGCGAGGGATCGAGAACCACAACGCGAACCGCGTGCTGGACGCGTCGGCCGCCGTGCACCGGGTTGCGAACGTGCAGCTGCAGTTCTGGCGCGCCATCGAGGGGCAGGCCCGGGCGATCGCGGAGCTGGCGGCAAACAACCGCGTCGATGGCGTGGAGGGGCACTACGCGAAGCTGACCCAGAGCTGCATCGACTGCCACACCCATTACGTGAAGGATCAGCGCATGCCGCTGAATCCACTGGCATGGAAGCATGGCGATGAATGAGACCCGCATCAACCTGGCCGCTTGGGTGCTCGGCGCGCTGGCGTTGGGCTGCGCGCTGATCGGCTGCAACGCGGCCAACAACGAGCCCGTCGTCGGCAACGCGCCGGGCAATGCCCCGGCTGAAGCCGCGCCGCGAAAGGCGGAGACGCCCGCGCCGCATCCGTTCGCGGAGTGGACCACGCACGCGCCGCTGAGAACGGAAATGCGCTCCATGTGGATCGACTGCGGCCTGATCATCGGCAACTCGTACCACCCCGAGGTGGCTGACCTGGGCATGCTGCGGGACATCGCCACCGACCTGGCGCGCCGCGCCGGCAGCCTGGCCGGCTACTGGCAGACCATCCGCGACGCCAACCGCGAAAGCGCCAATGCGGTCAAGGCCGGCGACTGGAGCCTTGCCGCGGAGCAGAACAACCTGGCGCATCGCACCTGCGGCGCCTGCCACTACCAGTACTGGCCTTGGCAAGGCCGGTCGTTCACGCCGGACACGCTGAAAGGCTGGCGTGACAGCCAGGACGTCTTCGGCGACGAACCCTGGGGCGAACAGGTGTTCACTGCCCCCGCGCCGGTCCGCGCCTCGATGCAGAAGATGGCGGGGATGATGCTGGCCGCGGAGGCCGCCATCGCGGAAAAGCAAGACGGCGAGGCGCTGAGGCTGACCGGCGAGCTGCACAAGCCGGTGGAAAAACAACTTGATACCTGGCGCGGCATTGAGCGGCGGGCCCTGAACATCGCGCGCCTGGCTTCCGAGGGCAAGCCCGAGGAAGTAGGCGAACAGTACAAGGCGATCACGCAGGCCTGCCGCGACTGCCATGCGACTTCCTCAGAGGGGCGAGGCCTGGACCCTTTGCCGTGGCCCGGCAGGTAGTACTGCATTCCGGAACCCCGTGCCGCGACTAGAATGGAAACCATGGAAGTCTCGCTGCTGATCGAGCTGACGCGCCTCTACACCGAGCCGCACCGCCGCTACCACGACCTGCGGCACATCGCCGACATGCTGTGCAAGGGCGCGGCGCTGGGGCTTTCCGACGAGCAGGTGATGGCGATCTGGTTCCATGACGCGATCTACCGTCCGGGCAGCAAAACCAACGAATCCGACAGCGCGGAACTGGCCGTGAAACGTCTTTCCGCGCTGGGCTGGAGCCGCGAGCGCGTGCAGGTCGTGGAGCGCATCGTGCTGGATACCTGCGGCCACGTGCCGAGCATTGAGGAATCAAAGCAGGTGATTGATCTTGACCTGTCAACACTAGGCGGAAGCTGGGAGAGCTACCAGCGCAACGGGCGCAACATCCGGCAGGAGTTCGCGCAGGTCAGCGAAGCGGACTGGAACGCGGGGCGCGGAGCCTGGCTGAACACCATGCTGGACCGCGAGCGGATCTTCTGGACGCCCTGGGGCCGGCCCCTGGAGCAGGAGGCGCGCGCCAATCTGCGGCACGACCTGGAACTGTTGATGAAGGGCGAGTGAACGGCGTCATTACCACTTGAGTCGCGGGCCGTTCTTTCGCAAAAGAGGACCATGGCAACGGAAAGCATTACACACGGAGTGCTGGTCGTCGCCTCCGAGACCGTCGGGGCCCAGGCAGGCAAGCTGCTGAGCGAGCAGTCCGGACTGCGCGCCAAGGCGGTGAGCGGCGCGCGCCAGGCGCTGGCCGCGATCGGCCAGGTCAATCCGCACATCCTGGTCTTTGAAGCCGGCCTGGTGCCGGTGCCCGCCATGCAGGCCGTGAAAAACATGGCCGAGCTGGCGGCTTCGCGCCCGGTACCCCTGATCCTGCTCAGCGGCCCGCTGAGCGCGGCGCTGGAGCAGCAGCGCGCTACGCTGGGTATCGTGCAGGTGCTGGACGGCACGTTCGACGGCGCCGCGCTGCTTGCGGCTATCAGGGCGCTGATCGAGAAGTGGGAGAACGCCCGACGCGAAAGCCAGTTGCGAAAGCAGAAACAGATCCAGATCCAGGAACGCCTGCGCTCAGCCTCGAACAAGTACATGGCCATGTCGGAGGAAGCGGCCAAGCAGCGCCTGTCGCAGCCCGACGTGCAGGACTTTGCCAGCGACGACATCGCCCCCGCGCCCGAGCCGGACCCGACAAAGCCACCGGATGAACCCACCTGGGACGGCAGCAAGAGCGTGTGAACGGAAGCCTAGAGCTTCTTCGTCGGAACGTCCGGCTTGCGGATGCGCTGCGTTTCGACCGGCAGGCGCTTGGTCATCACTTTGCGGCGCATCGGCCTGACGGTTTTCGTCAGGTCGCCGGCCGCTTCCACCCGTCCGAAGTGGGGCGCGCTTTCGCCGGTATGCACCACGAACGGGATCTCCGAATCCACGTTGGAGGTGAGGGCCGCGATCTCCAGCATGCGCTCGACGTTGGCAATCGCCTGACGCCAGTTCATGCGACCCAGGCGTCCGTACCAGCAGCCTTCCATGCCCTCGATGCGGCTCCAGCCTGTGAGGTCAACGGCCGCGCAGAACTCCGTGCGTTGCGGGTCCGCCGCATCGAGCTGAACAACCAGCAATGCCCACGTCGCAGCCACCGTTCGTCTCCAGGATCAAACTAGAGTAGCATCCAGCCGCAAAGATGTCATGGCGGCAGCCCGACGCCCCGGCGCGCAACTCCCGGAAGTCCGTCGCCCGCGACCACGGTCGGGAACAACACCAGAACCGGCAGCCGCGGGCGACAGTTGGTTGCAGCGCATCAGACCTTCACGGCGGGCACTTCGCTGCTGACGGGCCTGGAGACGGGGCGCAACCCGGCGACGCTCAGGGCCTGCTCGGCCGCGCGGCGTGACGCTCCCTTTCCGCCGAGAGTTTTCACCACCTCGGCCAGCTCTTCGCGCATCTTCGGCGCGCCCGTCTCCATGCTCTCGAGTGCGATCAACCCCATCGTCAGGGGCTCTGCCTGGTGCTGAAGCAGTTCCGGCACCACCTGCCTGCCGGCCAGGATGTTGACCATGCAGGCGTAATCGTAGCTCACCAGCACCTGCGCCAGCAGCGCGCTGGCCCAGGCCATGCGGTAGGTGCACAGGAAGGGCGCGCCCACGATGGCGGCTTCGACCGTCGCCGTGCCGCTGCAGATCAGGCTGAAATCGGACAGCGCCATCACCTCGTAGCTGCGGCCGTGCACGGCGCGCAGCGGCAGATCCTCATGGTTGGCGATCGCGGCCTTGTAGCGCTCCGGATTGAACCAGGGGCTGCAGCCTACGAGGAAGATGACGTCCTTGCGGCGCTCCATGATGACGCGTGCGGCATCAAGCATGCGCGGCATCAGGCGCGTGACCTCGGCGCGGCGTGAGCCTGGGAACAGGCCCACCACCTTCTTCTTCGCCGGTATCTTGAATCCGTGGCGCAGGCCCTCGGCGCGTTTCTTGATCTGCTCGTGGTCGATGATGTCCAGCAGCGGGTGGCCTACGAAGCGCGCCTCGATGCCGTGCTTGGCGTAGAAGTCCGTCTCGAACGGGAAGATCACCAGCATGCGGTCGATGTATTTGCGGATCTGGTCCACCCGGCCCTCACGCCAGGCCCACAGCTGCGGGCTGACGTAGTACACGATCGGGATATCCAGCTGCTTCAGCCGCGGCGCGATGCGCAGGTTGAAGTCCGGCGCGTCGATCAGCACGATCACGTCAGGCTGCAGCTCCTTGGCCTTCTGCACCAGGTCGTCCATGGTGTCGAGGAAGAAGCGTAGGCTGCGCACCACCTCGACGAGGCCAACGGCCGCGTGCTCAAGCATGTTCTTGAACAGGGTGACGCCGGCGCTTTCCATCTTGCCGCCGCCGAGCCCGAACATCTCGACGTCGGGGCGCAGGTCGCGAAGCTGCCTGGCGAGAGCGGCGCCGTAGTTGTCACCGCTGGATTCGGTGGCGACGATGAAGACTCTGGGTCGTTTGCCCATCGTGCTTCCTTATGTTGCTGCCTGCCCCTTCTGCCGGTGGCACGGACGCCCCCGTCCGTGTGTGGCGGGCTTTCCGCCGGTTCGGCCCGCTCCGCGGGCCGACATGGGCGAGGGCGCCCATGCCACCATCCGTGTCCGATAATCTAATCGGACGTTTGCCAGTGCCTTCCGTAGTAGACCTCCACGGGGACGTCCACTTTTCCTGCTATCACGGCGGCCAGTTCATCCAGCCGCGGATCCTCTATCATGCCGATCCGGTCCTGCGCCGGCCTGCGCGCCGTGGTGTAAACCTGGATCAGCCTCAAGTTTCCGCCCTTCGTGCGGATTTCGTTGATGCGGTCCGCCAGGGCGCTGACTTCTGCCTCGCCGGGGTCCTCGCCGTCAACTGTGGGAAACAGGCTCTGGATTGTTAGTTCCAGCGCCTTCCCGCACTCGGCGATGTTGTCCACCACGCGCTGCAGGCTCAGCTTGCGGCCGGCGATGAACTCGAAGTAGGGTTGTGTACCTGCGTCCAGCTTGGCCCATACTTCGTAGGGCCCGGCCTTCAGCTCGGAAAGTGCGGCCTGCACCTCGGGCCTGTTCAGCAGCAGGGCGTTGGTCAGCACGATGATTTTGACCTCGGGCAGCTTGTGCTTGAGGCGCAGCTTGTGGATTTCGCGGATGGCCTCGCCCAGGCGCGGGTAGGTGGTGGGCTCGCCGTCGCCGGCGAAGGCGATGTCGTTCAGGCGGCGCAGGTGCTGGGGTGTGTCAGCAAACTTCGGGTGCTGCCAGATCGCGCCGCTGGCGGCCAAGGCCATCAGGCCGTCGATCTCGGCCAGCATCACCTCGAAGTCAACCTTGGTGTCGCGGGGCGGAACCGTGCGGTCCACCTGGCAATAGGGGCAGTCGAAATTGCAGACCTTGTCGGGGTTGACGTTCAACCCGAGAGAGAGCCCCCGGCTTCGGCGACTGACGACCGGGTAGGCAAAGCGCAGCTGTTCAAACTGGCGCGAGTGTTCGCTCAGTATGGCTGTCTTCATTCCGGCGCGGGAAATGCTGGGGGTTGTCCGACGCGGGCATCCCTTCGCATTGCACGGCGCGATACTGCTGCGCCTGCGCGTCCCGACCTCCAAATTAGTGCCCACTTACCAAAGCACTGGCCGCGGCATTGTAGCAGGCTTGGGGGCCAGTCAACCGTGAAATAGCAGTTTGCATTATGGACAAACCGGACACCATGCCGTACATTTTGTATCAGCATAAGCGTTGGGCCTGCTGCACTTCAACGGGTGGTACCTGTAAGCAGACCGGGAAAGTTTGCACTGACTTACTGGTACCACCCCGCAATCCCCTTCTCGCAGCCCGCAATGGGGGCCGGCTGAGAGTTTCGGAGGATTCCATGCGCCGGTTCATTGCCCTGTCTTTCCTTCTCTTCACACTTTGCCTGCTGAGCGCTTGTGACGGCACGAACGCCGGCTCGTCCGGTTCCTCGTCGTCCGGTGGCGGCGGCGGCGGTGGAGGCGGCGGCGGCGGCGGCGCCCAGACCGGCAACACCCCCACCAGCACCGAAGACAGCCTGGCCCAGCAGGTGCTCGCGTTGGTCAACCAGGAGCGCGCCACGGCCAGCCTCAGCCCCCTCACCATGAACGCCGCGGTCTCGCAGGTCGCCTACGACCACAGCTGGGACATGGACGCCCGCGACTTCTTCAGCCACACCAACCCCGACGGCGACAGCCCCTTCGACCGCCTGGCCAATGCCGGCATCAGCTACAGCGCCGCCGGCGAGAACATCGCCGCCGGCTACGCCACGGCGGCGGACGTTATGAACGGTTGGATGAACAGCAGCGGCCACCGGGCGAACATCCTGAACCCCAATTTCACCGAAATCGGCATCGGCGTGCGGCAGGGCAGCACCGGCGGGTACGGCACCTACTGGACGCAGGTATTTCGCCGCCCGTAATGCTTGCGCCGGACCGGGCCATGTCTATACTCGCATGTGCCTTTGCGTAGAGGCGTGGGACGGTAACATCGAAAGCCCCTGCTTTTACGCGCGGCGTTCTCCCCTGAACCCCCGCGCAGTTTGAGTCAGCCTTGGAGGAGGCAATGCGCTACTGGTTCCTGTTAGTCGCGGTCGCGTTCAGCACGGCCCTGGCGGCCCAGCCCACACCGGGCCTGGCCATCACCACGGTGATTCACGAACCGACGGCCGGCGACGTTGGGCCGTACATCTCAGGCCTGACCATTCCCAATCCGTTCTATGACCCGCTGCAGCCCAACGGGCAGCCGGCCACCTTCCCCGTGTACGGCAACGGCAAGGGGATCGACAACGAGCTGGACAGCATCAGCGACGAATTCTACGCCCTGGGCAACACCACGACCCACGACCTGGCGATCGTGCTGAATACCACGGGCGCGCCGATCACCGTGGATTCGACCACGATCGTGCTGGCCGGCGAACGCCCGAGGAATGACGTGTCAGCCGCCCCGGAGCAGAGCTCGCCGGACGGGTCCGCGCCGCACACCATCTATCCCTACGATGCGGTTTCGGTCACGATCCCGGACGGCAGCGCCGTGGCCCTGTTCCTGATCGTTTCCAAGTGGCGCGACTCCCTGGACACCAGCCCGCGCGAGTACATTTGGACCTTCACCTTCGACGACACCGGCGCTACCACCTACACCGTGGAAGGCGACCTGCTGGTGCCCAAGGTTGGTGGCGACTCCGGCAGCGGTTGCGCCACGAGCAACGAAGGCTACCCGCAAGGGCTGTGGATCCTGGCCGCGGGCGGCATTGCGGCAATCACCACACGTCGCAAGCTGCTCAAGAAGGCGTAGCAACCCGCGTTCGCTGCAGTGCTCTCAATGGGGACGGTCGCCGCTGGTGATCGTCCCCGTTTCCTTTTGACAGAACCGCCGACCGGCATTCGCGCGCCGCGAATGAGTTACGTTGGCCTCCGGCCGACGGCTGCGGCTTGAAGCCGCGGCAACTCATGCGCTGCAAGCGCTCGCCACTACGCCGCGGTCGGCTGACTGGCAGCCACCTCGCTTTCCGCCTTCGCGGGCTGGACTGGGAACGGCGACGGTTCGCGCGCTTCCGGTTGCGCGCCTGGCTGCTGACGGCGCTGGTTCACCAGGTCCTGGATCATGGCCTTGGCCATCTGGTAGCACTCGTCCATCAGCTTCTCGATCTCGGCCTCGAGAATGCTGACTTCGCGGCGCAGGCGCAGCATTTCGCTGGGCTTCACGCGCCACTTGAAGTTCTCCTCGTTGCCCTTGGCGCGCTTCACATCCTGCTCGTAGACGTCCATGGTTTCGTCCAGCAGCTTCAGCATGCGGCGCCGGCGCTCGCCGCCGCGCTGGATGAACAACTCTTCGGTGGCTTCCTGCACGGCCGCGGCGACCGGGTCCGGCGCCTGGCCGGCCGGGCTGGTCTGGCGGCGGTCCGGGTGACCGGGAACCGGCGGCCTGACGTTGGGTTTGCGTTTCATGCTTGCTCCTTGTGTTTGCCTGCAAGGAGTGTGCACATGCACGCGACACGGAAAGCGCGATCTTGCCGAATCGGCAGATCGAAAAAGTGTCGCGTCCCAAGAGACTGTGTGTCGGAGACCGGGAAAACCCGAGATCTGGTAGGAAAAAATATCCCGTTGCGGGTAGCGGGTTATCGGAACGCGGGCCTCCGGCCCGCTCTGTGCGGACGGGACCCGACTTCGCCAAGGCTTCGTCGGCCAGGCTGTCCGCGTTCCTCCCGAAGCATCCACCGGCGCAGCTACGGCGTCAGGGTCAGGGGCACGGCCGTCACACCCGCGGCGCCCTTGGCCGCCAGCAGCACGTATCGGTCGCTGCCGGCCCCGGCCAGTGCCGCGCCGTCGGCCGTGGTGTCGATGTTCAGGCCGCTGAGAGCGCCCAGCAGCGGGCCCGCCACCAGTGCCGGTCCCGCCACGCTGCTGTCCACGGGGTACATGTTGGCGCCGGTGTCGGCGAAGATCGTGCCCGCGTTGCCCGCACCCCACTGGACCGGCGCCGCGGCGGCGGCCAGGGTCAGGGGCGAGCCCACGGGCGTGGTGGTGGAAGTGTCAAGCGCCAGCAGCACCTGCGATGTGAAGAAGCCCCCCACCAGTTCCTGGTACAGCACCAGGTACTGTCCGCCCACTTCGTCCCAGCCGGCGAGTCCGCCGGACAGTGAAGTCGAAATGTCGAAGCTGGCGCCAGCCAGCGTGCCGGTGCTGACCTCAAGGTAGCGACCCACGATGCCGCTGCCGTCGTCGGCTGTGATCAGCGCCTCGTCAACGGCCTCGGTGCCCGGCGTGGCCAGGCCCTTCAGGATGGCGTTGCCGAAGACGGTCTGTGCGGTGCCGATCGGCGTGCCGTCCCAGTCGTAAACCCGCGCCATCACGTCCGTGCCCGACTGCCAGGCGATCACGAAGTGGTCCTGGTTCACGTGGTATTCCACGCGCGGCGCGGTGCCGGTGCCGACCGTGACCTGGTCGTTCAGGCTGTCCAGGCCGACGTCGTAGAACACCGCCAGCACGGAATCGGTTGCCGCATTGGCGCCCGTCGCGCCCACCGCCGCCACGTCCTGCGCGTTGTCTACGGCCAGGTCGAAGCCGCCGGCCGGGTCAAACGCCCCGGAAGGCTCAAAGCTGACCACGCTGCCGACCACGGCCAGCGTGTCGGCGTCAAGCACTGCCATCTCGATGGTGCGGTTGGTGGTGCCGACGTCGGACAGCCAGGCGCACATGTAGTCACCCGAAGAGATGTCGTAGGTGATCGCGGCTTCATCGGCCACGTCCGTGGTGGTTACGTCAACTGGCGTGCCGGCCGTGAAGGTGCCGCTGCCGCCCGTGGCGCCCGCCGTGGTGGTGAACGTGTAGTTCAGGGTCTTGGTGGCCGGAGTGCTGCTGACCACGGTGCCTGTGATGGTGCCCGCGCCGACCTTGGTGACGTTATCCCAGCTGGTGAAGGTAAGCGTTACGCTGCCCACCACGGGCACGTCGCTGCTGAAGGTCTCGCCGCTTACGGTCACGGTCAGCAGGCGCCCGGCGGGGTCGGTCGGATTGCCGGAATCAAAGCTGGCGTCGTCGAATGTGATCGGGTCAAGCGCGCCGTTGGGCAGGGTGTCCGGCATCAGGATCACCACCTGCTCCGCGCCGGCGCCATCCTGCAAGTTCAGGGTGCGCCGACCGGCAAGGTCGGCGACTGTGCCCCCGATCGCCGTGGCGCCGGCCGCGCCCGTGGTGAACGTGAAGTTGATGGCGAGCGGCGTGCTGCCGCCCTGCTGGATTACCGTGCCCACCAGGCTGCCGCTGCTGCTGCTGCCGGTAAAGGTGTTGAGCTGGAACACCACGCTCGCGGCCGGGTGGTCGCTGGTGTAGGTGACGCCGCCGGTCTGCACCGTGACGGCGCGGTTGTTCGGATCAAGCGGGTTGCCGGCGTCGAAGCTGGCGTCGTTCAGGGTCACGACCGCGGGCGGCGTGGTGGTCAGTGAGGTCGGCACGGCCAGGCTGACGTTGTAGACGGCGCCGGTGTCGGCAAGCTGCCAGACCGTGGCCGTCAGCACCGTGCTGACCGTGCCGGTCAGGGCGACCGCCGCGGGCGGCGTGGTGCCGCCGCTGCCGCCGTCGCTGACGGCAAAGCGCGAGAAGCTGGTGAAGAAGCCGCGCACGCGCCCGGGCCAGGCCACCGCATACTCGGTGTCTTCCGCGGGCGCGATGGTGGTATAGGTGAGTTCGTCGATGCTGGTGCCGTCGATCTTCAGCAGCAGAATCTGGGTCTGGCTGGTGTTGCCGTCCGCGATGGCGGCGTTGAAGTCGTAGCTGAGCTCGAACTTCGCGGCCGGGCTGAGGTCCAGGCCGGTGACGGCGGCGCCGGCGCCGTCGGTCACGCTGACCTGTACCACGGGCGAGTAAACCTCGCGCCCCGGCAGCTTGTGCTTGACCACCTCGAGCTTGACCTTGCTGCCTTCCGGGATCTGGCCGGTGCCGCTGCCGATGGTGGCGCCGCTGATCTCGAGGCGCGCCACGCCGATGTCCAGCACGATGTCGCGGCCGGCGACGGCGGTGGCGGAATCGTCGGTGGGCTTGTCACCGTCGTCGAAGGTGCAGGCGCTCAATAGAACCAGCAGGGAACAGGCAAGTACCGGAAGGTAACGCATTGGCTCTCCTAGCGGGCGGGTTAATGGTGGTGCACGCGCCCTGGCGAATCCTAACGGATGAAGCGTGAAGGTCTACAGCTGTGGAACGAGCGTGGTCCGGGCCGGATGGAACAAACCGCGCGGTGATCCGCGCGGCTTGACAGGGGGGGCAGATGGGATATTCTTTAGTAGTTCCTAGCAAATAGCGTACCGCTTTTCAGGATTTCGCTTGACTACTTATCCGGACAGCCTGTCTCGCCTGGTCGAAAGCCTCAAAAGGCTGCCGGGCATCGGCACCAAAACCGCCGAGAGACTGGCTTTCCATCTGGTCAAGCTGTCCGAGCAGGACGCCATGGACCTCGCCCGCGCCATCCGTGACGTCAAACAAAATCTTACAAACTGTAGCGTCTGCTTCAACTTCACCGAGCGCGATCCCTGCCCCGTCTGCGCCGACCCCCAGCGAGACAAATCCATCGTCTGCGTCGTCGAGCAGCCCAAGGACCTGATGGCTTTCGAAAAAGCCGGCGCCTTCAAGGGTGTCTACCACTGCCTGCTGGGTCACATCGCGCTCCTGGAGGGCATCGGCCCCGAGGACCTGACCATCGAAGCGCTGCTCAAACGCGCAAAGCACGGCGGCATCAAGGAGATCATCCTCGCCACCAACCCCGACCTCGAGGGCGAAGGCACGGCCGTCTACCTGCGCGACGCGCTGGCCGAGGTGGCGAAGCAGAAGGGCATCAAGCTGACCCGCATCGCCCGCGGCGTGCCGGCCGGCGCGGAAATCGAGAACGTAAGCAGCGCAATCCTGAGTGACGCGCTGAGCGGAAGGCAGACGTTTGGAGGCTAAGGTGAATTCTGGATTTTGGATTTTGGATTTTGGATTGGCGCTGCCGCGGTCCCGCACGGCTAAGCGCCGATGCAGTTCAATCCACAATCCAAAATCTAAAATCCAAAATCGCAGCCTGCTTCAAGCTTCCCTGCGACGTTACGTGCCCCATCACCGGGAGGCTCCATGAGCGGCCCGGGCATGAGCCTCGACATGCGCGTGGGCCAGCGCCTGGAACAGCGCCAGGTGCTGAGCCTGCAGACCATCCAGTCGCTCAACATCCTGCAGATGAGCACCGCCGACCTGCAAGACCTGGTGCGCGATGAGCTGCTCGAAAACCCCACCCTGGAGATGGCTGCCGAGGCCCCCGACGCCCCCACCCAGGCCGAGCGCGAAGAGCGCGTCCATGAGCAGATCATCGAGGAAACCACCCAGGAAGCCCGGACCGAAGTCGGCGAGACCTACGAAGAGGTCTACGAATTCCTCCAGCGCAACACAGATGTGGACGAGTTCGTGCCGCGCAGCGGCCGCGTGCAGCAAGACGGCGAGCCGGACGCCAAGCAGGAGGCCTTCAACCAGGTGGCCGCGCCCGGCGAGCAGCTGGCCGACCACCTGCTGGAGCAGCTGCGCCTGCGCGAAGTGGACGAGCTGGACTGGCCGCTGCTGGAGGCGATCATCTACTCGCTCGACGAGCGCGGCTACCTTGAGTACCCGCTGGAAGACCTCTGCAAGTCCTTCAACGGCCGCTACACCATGGAAGAAGTCGAGTGGGCGCTGGGCCTGGTTCAGTCGCTGGAGCCCGCGGGTGTCGGCGCGCGCGACCTGGCGGAATGCCTGCTGCTGCAGATCGGCAAGGACGACCCGGACTACCCGAAGCTGCAGAAGCTGCTGACCGAGCACTGGGACGACGTACTGAAGAACCGCCTGCCCAAGATCGCCAAGGACATGGGCATCGGCATCGAGGAAGTGAAGCTGCTGATCGACTTGCTGGGCAGCCTGAACCCACACCCGGGTGCGCTGTACAGCGAGGTGCCCACGCAACTGGTGGTGCCGGACGTGATCATCGAGGAAGACGAAACCGGTAAGTTGCGCGTGAAGCTGACGCGCGAGAACCTGCCGCGCCTGGCAATCAGCCCCACCTACCTGAAGATGCTTGAGGGGCGCAAGGGCGACAAGGAAACCCTCAACTTTGTGAGGGGCAAACTCAACCAGGCGCGCGTGCTGATGGACGCCATCGACCAGCGCCAGAGCACCCTTGAGCGCGTGGCCAACGAGATCCTCAAGCGCCAGCACGACTTCATGTACGAGGGCGTCAGCGGCCTCAAGCCCATGAAGATGCAGGACATCGCCGACGAGCTCGGCATCCACCACAGCACCGTGTGGCGCGCGGTGTACGGCAAGTACATGCAGACGCCCCAGGGCATCAAGGCCATGAATACCTTCTTCACCGGCGGCCTGCCCAAGGACGACGGCGAAACCAGCCGCGAGGCCGTGAAGGAGAAGGTGAAGGAGATCGTGGACGGTGAGGACAAGAAGAAGCCGCTATCCGACATGGCGATCGCCCAGCGTCTGGACAAGGCGGGCATCAAGGCGTCGCGTCGCGTGGTGACCAAGTATCGTGAAGAGCTCGGCATCCCCGACAGCCGCGTGCGCCGCGCGCACTAGGGCGCTGGCCAATGCGAGATTCAGAATGCAGAATTCAAAGTGACGCACCCCACCGTGGCCCCCTTTTGAATTGAGCCCATGGGCAGACTCGCCTTCCTGCTGTTCTTCATCGAGGCCGCCTTGCTGCTGGCGCTGCTGCCCGCGCCGCGAGCCGACGCAGGCGAGGTGGTCGCGCGCGCACTTGACGCGTCAAGTGATTCCGCGGCGCTGCGGCTCGGCGATTACACCTGGATCGAGGAATGCGGCTTGGGCATTGAGCTGCCTCCCGCCCCGCTGACCGGTGGCGAGTATCCCCGCCTGCTGGCCGGCAAGTGGATCGATGCCGGGCGCTCGGCGGCGCTGTGGGAGCTCGGCCCCGAGGGCTTTTCGTCCTTGCAGAAGCGCCTGGAGGCGGAAGGTGCGCGCTTTTCCGGCGGTGAGAACTACCCGTTCCGTCCGCGCCAGCACTCCGGCGAAGTCACCGCGCACCGCAGCGGCGTGCAGCTCGCGGGCGGGCGCAGCGGCGTGCTGGTGGACTGGACCACCGGCGGGCGCAGCTACGCGCTGCTGGTTTCGGATGCGACGGCGGACCAGGCAGCGCGCCGCATGGACGAGCTGCTGCGCGAGCTGGTTCAACTGGAGGGAGTCGAGGCGAACGCCCTGGCGCCCCTGCTGTTCGGCGGCCGCTACGCGGTGGTGCTGAAAGGCTGGCACCGCGAGGCGGACCGCCTGCGCCGTCGCACCCCGCAAGGCTGGTTTTCCCTGCGCGTATTCCAAGTGCCGCTGACCGACTTCGAAAGCATGGGCATGCTCCAGAACGAGCTCGAGACCCGGCTGAAGGCCGCTGGCATCAACCGCTCGGCCGGCTTGAAACCGACCATCGCGGGCAGCGAAGGATTCGTGGGCGAGTACTTCGGCACCGACGAGTTCGTGCAGCGCATCGCCTTCGCGAGACTGGAAGGCGGCTACATGGTGGCCCTGATGCAGGCGCCCGAAGCGCAGCGCGAAGCCCTGTCCCAGGAGATGGACCAGCTGACCCGCAGCCTGCAGCTCAGCGGCATCGTCGGCGCGCGCGGGGCGCCGCCCCTGTACTTCAACCGCGTTCGCAACATCCGCTGCCTGGCCTGGCAGGACGGACGCCGCGTGCTGTGGGGCGCTTTCTTTGACGACAGCCGCCAGCAGCCCGTGCTGTGGCGTGAAGATGAAATCGGCTGGAGCATACAGATGACTCGAGGCGGCCAGATGGTCCGCGAACGCGAAGGCCAGGTGAACAGCAGCCGCGCCCTCAACCCGCTGGTTGACGCGGAACTGCGGGCCCTCGAGCTGCCGGAAAACTTCAAGGGCGACGTCGAACTTGCCCTCAACGTCGGCGGCGAGCGCACTACCACGACGCTCTCCATCAAGTAGGGACACGCGGGTGCGTATCATTGAATCACGCCGCCGCGTGCCGCTACTTCACGGTGAAAAACACTTTGCCGCCGGACTTGGCCAGTAACGGATTCTCCGCCATCGCAGCGTCCGGGCCGAAAATGCGCGTGCACTGTTCCCGCCGCGCCAGCAGCTCGGCGGGCGTCAGTTCGACCGGGCTGTAGCGGTAGATCTTGCGGCCCAGCGCCTCGGGGCCCAGGTTCGCGCCCGTGAACACGAAGCCCGGGCGCTGCAGGTCGCCGGTCACCTCGCAGTTGATCGGCGTACCGCCCAGCTCGGCCGTGAGGGTGCCGCGCAGGCTGGCGTGGTTGGTGGGCGCGTTGGGGTTGAACACCAGCCGGGCCGAAAGTTGCCCGTCGATGCCAAGGCACCGCACGCGCCCATCGGTCATGGCAAGCTCGCCGCCCGCGCGCAGGGTGCCCAGGCGCACGTCCTTCTGTTTATGGAATGTGCCGGACAGGCTGCCGCTCAAGGTGCCGGTGAGGGGCTCGCAGTCCACGGCCAGTTGCTTGACTTCGACTTTCCAGTCAAGCTCCAGCTGCGGGAACTGCTCGGCCAGCAGCACGATGTTGGGCTCCACGGCGTTCAGACCCTTGGAATGCAGCGGGCTCCAGCTGATCTGCTCGCTCAGCCGGCCGCTTTCCACCGTGGCGTCGAGGGTGCCGCTCAATTCGGGGAACGTGCCTTCCAGGGTGAACTTGCCGCCGCCCCGGGCGCTCAACGCGTCGCCGGTTGCCAGGGTGGCGTCCGCGGCTTCAACCGCCACCTGGCGGAACTCCCAGGTTTCGCCCTCCAGAAGCACCAGCGTTCCGGTCAAGCGAGCCTGAGGCAGCTTGAAACTGTGGGCCGGGTCCAGCGCCATGGCTGTGAAGTGGTAGTAGTCGAACTCCTGGACTTCGCAGTCGAAGCCGAATGCCAGCCGGTTCAGGTTGCCGCTGATCCGCACCTGCCCGCGCAGCAGGCCTTCGTAGTTGTCCACTTTGCGGTAGCGCGCCCACAACGGGTGCAGTTCCACGCGGTCCAGCACGCAGGTCATCGAGCTTGCACCCCCCGGCTGCAGCTCGCCGCGCAGGATGCCGAAGCCGACCTCCTCGTCGATCGCGCGCAGGTCCGCCTGCACCACCAGACCCTGCCCGGCGTCCCCCACCGTGATGCCGCCCACGATACTGAGGTCGTGCGTGCGACCGATCAGCGTCAACTGCGCGCGGCTGAATCCCGCGCTCAGTGCCCAGCCCGCGGGCCCGCTGTCGGCCTGCAGCTGTTTCAAGGTCAGCACCGCGCTGGTGGGGCTTCCGTACACCTCGATGCGCCCGCCTTCGATCAGCAGGGAAGCCGCCGTCTGGTTCGGAGCCTCGATCCGGCTCAGGTAACTCTCCAGCTTGCCGCCCGAAGCATCCACGCGCAGGCTCAGGTTCCGGCCTGTGACTACGTAGCCCTTACGGAACAGCATGAACAGGCCGGTCTCGATATCGACACTCTCCAGGCTTGCCTCGCCGCCGACCTCCGGCAGGGTCACGCGCACGCCTTCGAAGTGCAGCGAACCGGACGTTGCGTCGCCGCTGAAGCCCTCCAGGCTGACTTCGCCGCCCAGGGCGTTCCCAAGCTCCTCGATTGCCCGCGCCCGCGCCCAGGCTAGCACCGGGTTCAAACCCAGCAGCGTCAGTCCCCGCACCCCCAGCACGCCCACGAAAAGCGCCAGGGCAAAGGGCCAGTAGCGTCGCAGCCTCGGCGCCACTGCGATCAGCGCCGGCAGCGCCATGAAGCCCCCGAACAGGAACGCCCCCAGGGACAGCACCACCCCCGCGGCGATCTGCCGCGTCTTCAGCGCCTGCCTGGGTTTCCCGGATTGCGTTGTGTCCATCAGCCTTCGCTGCTACAAACGGCCGCACTGGCGGGTGATTATGTCCGGTTACTCCGGAAACAACAGCACCAAGATCCTGGCGCAATCTGTGCCGAACACGCTGCCGTTGCTGCCGCTGGTCTCCGTGGTGGTGTTCCCCTACCACGTTGCCAGCTTCTCCGTCCACCGCAAACCGAACATCAACCTGCTGAATTCACTGCCCACGGCCGACACCATGCTGTGCCTGGCCACCCAGCGCGACCAGCAGGCCGAAACCATCAAGGGCCTCGAAGACCTGTACCCGATCGCGGTCAGCGGGCGGCTGATCCACAAGATGTACCTGCCCGACGGCACCATCCAGTGCGCGGTGCAGGGTCTCACGCGCGTCAAGCTCAAGAAGATGACCAGCCTGGACCCGTTCGCCGTGGCCGAGGTCACGCCCGCGCGCACCGTGGGCGGCGACGACGAGTCACCGGCCATGATGCGGCTGATCCAGGAGGCGCTGGAAAAGTTCGAAACCCTGGTCAGCCTCGACCCGGCCTACTCCAACGAACTGGTGAACGTCCTCAAGATGAACATTCGCGGCCCCGGCCGTTTCGCCGACCTGCTGGCGACCTACATGTCGCTGCCGGTGAAGGTGAAAGCCGAGATCCTATGCGAGCTGGACTGCAAGAAGCGCCTCAAACAGGTCATCAAGCTGATCGAGGACGAAATCGCGCGCCTGGCCGTGGACCGCGAAGTGCAGATGCGCACCCAGGTGGCGATCGAAAAATCCCAGCGCGAGTACTTCCTGCGCCAGCAGCTCAAGGCGATCCGCTCTGAGCTGGGCGACGTCGAAGGCACCGAGGCCGCCATCGAGAAGCTGAAAGAGCGCATGGACGCGGCCAGGCTGCCCGAACCTGCCCGCAAGGAATGCGAGGCCGAGATCGACCGCCTCAGCCTGATCAGCGAAGCCAGCGCCGAGTACAACGTGGTCCACACCCACATCGACTGGCTGCTCAGCGTGCCCTGGCACGAGACCAGCATCGACAACCTCGACCTCAAGCGCGTGCGCGCGGTGCTGGACAAGGACCACTTCGGCCTTGAGGAAGTGAAGGACCGCATCATCGAGTTCCTGGCCGTGCTCAAGCTCAAGAAGGAACTCAAGGGCCCCATCCTGTGCCTGGTCGGCCCGCCCGGCGTGGGCAAGACCAGCCTCGGGCGCAGTGTCGCGCACGCCATGGGCCGCGAGTTCCAGCGCATCAGCCTGGGCGGCCTGTCAGACGACGCCGAGATCATGGGACACCGCCGCACCTATGTGGGCGCCATGCCCGGCCGCATTCTGCAGGCCATGAAGAAGTCGGGCAAAGCCAACCCGATCCTGATGCTCGACGAAGTGGACAAACTCAGCCAGAGCCTGCGCGGCGACCCGGCCGCGGCGCTGCTGGAAGTGCTGGACCCGGAGCAGAACCACCAGTTCGTGGACCGCTACCTGGATGTGCCCTACGACCTGAGCCGCGTGCTGTTCATCTGCACGGCCAACATGCTGGACACCATCCCCGGGCCCCTGCGCGACCGCATGGAGGTGATCCGCCTGGCCGGCTACACGCTGGAAGAGAAAGAAGCCATCGCCAAGCGCTACATCATTCCGCGCCAGATTGAGAACGCGGGGCTGAAGCCCGGCAACGTCAAGTTCCCCAAGGCGACCATCCGCGAAATCGTGCGCGGCTACACGCGTGAGGCCGGCCTGCGCAACTTCGAGCGCCGCATCGCCGGCATCTGCCGCAAGCTGGCGACGCGCGTGGCGGCCGAGGAAATCAACCTTGATGCCGAGGTGATCATCAAGCCCGACGACCTGCTCGAGTACCTGGGGCCGCGGCTGTGGCTGCCTGAGGCCGGCGCGCGCAAGCCGGAGATCGGCGTCGTCAGCGGCCTGGCCTGGACCAGCATGGGCGGCGACACACTGCTGATCGAAAGCACGCGCTACCCGGGCAAGGGCAACGTGAAGGTGACCGGCAGCCTGGGCGATGTGATGAAGGAAAGCGTCAGCACGGCGCTCAGCTTCGTGCGCAGCAACGCGGCGGCGCTGGGCATCCCGGTTGAGGACTTCGAGAAGTACGACGTGCACGTGCACTTCCCGGAAGGTGCGGTGCCCAAGGACGGGCCGTCGGCGGGCGTCAGCATCACCACCGCGCTCACCAGCCTGTACACCGGCAAGAAGGTGCGCGGCGACATCGCCATGACCGGAGAAGTGACCCTGCGCGGCAAGGTGCTGGCGGTGGGCGGCATCAAGGAAAAGGTGCTGGCGGCCTACCGCAGCGGCCTGAAAGAAGTGCTGCTGCCCAAGCTGAACGACAAGGACCTGAAAGACGTGCCGGAAGAGGCCAAGAAGGCGCTCACGATCACGCTGACGGAAGACGTAAGGGAAAACCTCAGCAAGGCCATCATAGGCCTGGACCTGCAAATCCCGACCCCCGCCAAGAAGACCCGCACCAAGAAAAAGGCCCGCAAGTCAGGCCGCGACACGGAAGAGTAGTGACATCGACGTCCCGTCGATGCGTCCGCCGGGCGTCCCGCTCGACGAATCGGCCACCCACAGATGCCCGCCTCAGGCACGGCTTGCCCGTTGGTGGGGATGCTATATGCTTTCCCCATCATGACGGCAGACGTTCAGCCCACCCGGCACGAGCCGGCCGCGCCTCGCGCGATCATTGAAGTCCTCACCAGCTCGCTGGCGGGGCGGCGCTTCGGCTACACCAGCAAGGAACTCCGCGCCGGCGTGATGGTCGGGCGCGCGCCTGACTGCACACTGCGCTTCGACGGCGCCCGAGACCTCAAGGTTTCCGGCCACCACGCCCTGCTGGAAGAACGCAACGACGGCCTGTTCCTGCGCGACCAGGGCAGCAGCAACGGCCTGTACGTCAACCGCATGCGCGCCACGGTCGAGGGCACGCGCCTTTACGACGGCGACGAAATCTCGCTGGGGCTGGAGGGCGCGACGATGCGCATCGTGATCCCCGGCGAGGCCGCACGCCCCGCGGCGCCGCCGACGCTGGCCGCCCAGACCGTGCCCCAGGCCCAGCCCGCCGACGAGGGCGACCCGGAAAGCCTGACCATCATGGTGAACGAAGTCGGCGCGCAGGTCGGCGCCGGCGACAAGACCCGCCACATGATCAAGGCCGTGGCGGAAAAGCTCGAGGCCCGGGCCGCGCGCCGCCGCGCCGGGCTGACAACCCTGGTGGGCGCGCTGTTCATGCTGATCGTGGCCGCCGCGGCCGTCGGTGTTTGGTATTACCTGCACAACGAATCGATACACGAGAAAGAGAAGGCCGATTCCACGGCGGCGCTGGACGAGGCTGAGCGCAAGCGTCAGGAAGCAGAGAAGCAGCGCCAGGACGCCGACAAGGAACGCCAGAAAGAACTCGATGACCTGCGCGCCAAGATGACGGCGCTGGAATCAACCCTGGCCGAGCAGGTGGCGACTCTGAAGGCCGAGCAGGACAAGCGCTTTGAAGAACTCAAGAAAGACGTAGACGAGCAGACGGCCGCCCGCGTGCGCGAGATCAGCGAGGCGCAGCTCAAGGAGCTGAAGGACGCCACGGCGGACCAGCTCAAGCGCCTGGAAGAGCTGTCGAAGGCGCCCTCGGACAACGCGTTCCGCGAGATCATGGACACCTACAACAACTCGGTGTTCCTGATCTTCGTGCAGTACCCGCTGCTGGACGCGGACGGCAAGGCGGTCGGCATCGAGAGCGGCACCGGCACCGGCTGGCTGGCAAAGACCAGCGACAAGAAGTCCTGGATCGTCACCAACAAGCACGTGATCAAGCCCTACCTGTTCAAGCCCGAGCTCTCGATCAGCCACGCCATCCGCAACGTGCACCCGGCGCCCCTGAAGGACTGGGTGATCGCCGCCTGGCACCCGGGCGCCAAGTTGCGCGAGAAAGTGGGCGACACCAACCTGAGCGTCTCCGAGGCCTGGGCCACCCTGCCCGGCGGGCGCGGCGGCAACGGCAGCCTGAAGGTAAAAGGCTTCGCGCCGGACGACTGGACCACCTTCGGCGACAACTACGCTGACTGGCTGACAAGCGCCGGTTTCCGCACCGACCTGCCCGAGGACATCATCGCGCGCGTGAAGGCGGCCGGCGTGCACAACATGGACACCTTCAATGACCTGGCGGTGCTGGAGTTCGAGCGGCGCAGCGCCAAGGAACTGACGACGCCGCTGCCGATCGCCAGCGACGACGAGCTGAAGGCGCTGCACGTCACGGACAAGGTGATGTCGCTGGGTTACCCGCTGGGCCTCAGCGTCATCAAGGGCACCACGGTGACGACCAGCCCCGCCACCGGCGACATACGCAGCCTGCAACTGGAAGTGGGCGTGATCGGCACCTCGGCGCCGATCATCCCCGGCAACTCCGGCGGCCCGCTGATCAACACCAGCGGCAAGGTGGTGGGCGTGATCACCCGCCGCTTCGAGGGCACCCTGGGCGAGGCCATCTCGGCCGACCACGCCCGCGAGCTGGTGGACAAGCTGGCGAACTGACCCCGGCGCCGGCAGGCTGCCCGCGCCACCTATGCCGGCGGCTGGTCGAAATCGATCACCGTCGCGGCCGGCTTGTCTTCCTCGAACACCAGCTCCTCGCTGTCGCCGCGGTTCTTGTCGCGGGTAAGAGAGGCTGCGTCCTCGGCCTTCTGGAAGCCGAGGCTGAGAACTTCCTCAACCGTCGTGACGCCGGTCTTGAGCTTGCGCCATGCGTTGTCGATCAGGAACTGCATGCCGGCAGCCTTGGCGGATTCGATCAACTTCAGCTCGTCGGCAGCGTGGCTGATCAAGTCGCGGATTTCGTCGGTGGGCTCAAACAGTTCGTTGACCGCAAGGCGGCCCTTGTAGCCGCTGTAACCGCACTCGGGGCACCCCACGCGCTGCATTACCTCAAACTCTATGGTCTGGCCCAGCACGCGCTCCAGGGCCTCGCGCGCCATCGGCTTCAGCGCCTCGCGCTTGCCGCAAGCCTTGCAGACCTTGCGCACCAGGCGCTGGCTGAGCGCCGCGTTGAGCGTGGCGGAAATCAGATACGGCGCGAGCCCCATGTTCACCATGCGCGTCACGCTGCTGATCGCGGTGTTGGTGTGCAGTGTGCTGAACACCAGGTGGCCGGTCAGACTGGCGCGCACGGCGACCTCGAGCGTCTCCAGGTCGCGGATTTCGCCGACCATCACGATGTCCGGGTCCTGGCGCAATATGGTGCGCAGGCAATTGGCGAAGGTCAGGCCGATCTTGGCCTTCACGTGCGTCTGATTGATGCCCTCCACGCGATACTCAACGGGATCCTCGACCGTCACGATGTTGACGCCGGTAGTGTTCAACTCGCGCAGGAAGCTGTACAGGGTGGTGCTCTTGCCGCAGCCCGTGGGACCGCAGAGCAGCACGATCCCGTGCGGCGCGGTAATGATTCGCCGCATCGCGGCGACCACATCATCCTCAAAGCCCAGGTCATCCAGGTGCAGCGCGGCGCCGCTCTGGTCCAGCAGGCGAAGCACGACCTTTTCGCCGTGCACGGTGGGCATGGTGGAAACGCGCACGTCGATGTTGCGGCCTAAAAAGCGGATCATCAGACGGCCGTCCTGGGGCAGGCGGCGTTCGGCAATGTCGAGCGCGCTGATGATCTTGATGCGGCTGATGATGGCGTTCTGCAGCTCCTTGGGCGGCGGCGCGACCACGCGCAGCTCGCCGTCGATGCGGAAACGGCAGCGCAGGTGATGTTCCTGCGGCTCGATGTGGATGTCGCTGGCCTTCATGCGCGCGGCCTCGAACAGCATGCTGTTGACGAAGCGCACCACGGGTGCCAGCCCCGCCTCGGATTTCAGGCGTTGGAAGTCGTCGGCTTCCCCCAGCTCGGACGTGGTCTCGACCTTGAAGTCTTTCAACTCACCGACTGCTTCCTCGAGGCTGAGCGGACTCTCCAGGTAGGCGGTCTGCAACGCATCGCCTATCTGCGCGCGGGTGGCGACGGCCGCTATGGGCTCCATGTTGGTGGATGCCCGGATGCTGTCCAGCGCCATGAAGTCGCTGGGATCGGACATGGCAACCACCACGCGATCCGGCGAGTGGCGTTCCGGCTTGCTCTTTTCAAAGCGGATACCGATCAGCTTGTGGCGGCGCGCAATGCTTTCGGGGATGAAGTGGGCGGCATCCGGGTCCACGGCCCCGATGCGGTTGAGGTCGATCATCTCGAGACCCAGTGACTTCGCCAGCGTCTCCGTCAGGTCGGCGTCGGATATCAGTCCCAGTTCCACCAGCACGCTGCCGATCAGCCCGCCCATGGTCTGCTGCATGCGCAGCGCGTGTTCCAGCTGGTCGCGGCGCAGCTTGCCGCCTTCGACCAGCAACTCGCCGATCTTGCGATGGGTTTCCTTGCGCTCCGAGTAACGCGGATGCTGTGTCGTTGAAACGTCGGTCATGTCGCCCTCTGTCGGCCCGGCACAGTGTAGCCTTTGGAAGCCGATAGTGGAAACAGACCGTGTACGCCGGCACGCCGCCGGAACCGCGCCGGTCCGGCGATCAGGCCCCCACTTCGCGGCGCAGGCGTTCCGCCTCTTCCTTGCTGATGCTGCCGGCCTGTTCGAGGCCGTGGATGCCGTCCTGCTGGCGGGCCAGGTAGAAGCCCGCGTCGGGCGTGCCGCCCTCGACGAACTTGCGGGCGCCTTCGCCAATGATGTCGTAAATCGCCGTGCGGCGCTTGCCGTCGGTGTGCTTTGCCAGGCGCTGCACGGTGACGCCGCGCAAGGTCTCCGAAAGCTGGCGCTTCACCTGGCGCTGCATGCCTTCGGGGGCGGCGCTGATGATGCGTTCCACGGCGTCGCGCGCGTCGCGGGCGTGCACCTGCACGATCACCAGGTGGCCGGTTTCCGCGGCGTGCAGCACGCCGGCCAGGGTGTCGAAGTCCTCGATGTCGCCGATCATCAGCACGTCCGGGTCCTGCTGCATGCAGGCGTGCAGCAGCGCCGCGGGCGAGGGGCCGTCCAGGCCGACTTCGCGCTGGCTGACCACCGCCTGCAGCGGCTTGAACAGGTAGTGGCGAGGCTTCTCGACCGTGCAGACGTGCACCGGCCGATTGCGGTTGATCCAGTCCACCAGCGCGTACAGGGTGGTGGTCTTGCCCGAGCCGTGCGGGCCGGAGACCAGGATCACGCCATTGGGCGCCTTCAGCAGCTCGGTTACGCGCTCGGGCAGGTTGACCTCTTCCAGCGACGGGATTTTGCCCCCGTGCAGACGCACGGCCACGGTCTTGGCGCCGCCCGCGGTTGCCAGCGCGATGTCGGCAATGGTGTCGCCGTAGGTGCGCGACTGGTTCATGCAAGCCAGGTGGCCCATGTCATAGAGTACCGAGTTGCCGAACAGGCTGACGCCGACCCAGTGGGTCTGCTCGCGCGTGAGCAGCAGGTCGTCAACCGGCTGCAGCTTGCCCTCGACCCGCGCCATGGGCTTGTAGCCCGGCACCAGGTGCAGGTCCGTGCCCCGCAGCTCGATTACCTTCTTGATCCAGCCTTCAAAGCGCTCCCAGGCGGTGGTGTGGTCGGTCATGGTTCATCCTTT
Source organism: Planctomycetota bacterium (assembly GCA_020638635.1). GTDB lineage: Bacteria > Planctomycetota > UBA8742 > UBA2392 > UBA2392 > JACKID01. The sequence continues at coordinate 25,368 of JACKIE010000005.1, read as the reverse complement.
CCAGAACGTTCCTTCGTCGCGCGCGGGGCCGAAGCCGGCCAGCCTGACGCGCAGTTTCTCGCGGGCGTCGTGCAGCCGGCGCTTCACCGTGCCGGCCGGCAATCCCAGGGCGATCGCGATCTGCTCGATCTTCTGGCCTTGCAGGTAAAACCGCTCGATCACCTGCTGCTGGGCCGCGCTCAACTCAAGCACCGCGCCGCGCACGGCCTGCCTTACTTCCGCGGCGACCACCGGATCTGCCGCCGCATCCTCGCGCTCGGGCGCTTCCACAGTGTCCGGCCGCCGGCGCCGCGCCTGCCGCATCGCCGCGGTGCGTGCCAGGGTGCGCAGCCAGCCAGGGAAGGCCCCGGGTTCGCGCAGGGTGTGAAGCTGCGTAAAGGCGACCATCAGCGCCTCCTGTGCCGCGTCCTCGGCCGCGTGGCTGCTGCCCGTTACTTCGCGGGCCCAGGCAAGCGCCTTGTCGCGAAAAGCCGTGGCCACGTAGCTGAATGCCTGGACGTCGCCGTCAGCGGCCTGCCTGAGCTGCTGGATCAGTTCGGCGTCCATAGGCATGTACAGGAGACCGCGAGGCGCAAAAAGGTTCGCCGGAATTCCGGAAACTTGCGCCCAGCATACGCGGCGGCTCCAATGGGCGCATGCGTGTAGTGTTCGCACACCATGAACCGATTGACGCCGGCCGCGCGCGCTGGGTGGCCATCGTGCGCAGCCTGGCAGCGGTGGCCGAGCTCACGCCGGTCACCTGGTTCACGCCCGACAGCCCCGGGCGCGTGCGGGAATACGCGGCCCGGCACCTGGCGCTGCAGTTGCCGGCGGGGCTGACCATCGCCACGCTGCCCAGCATCCACAAGCGCATGGGGCTGACGCTGAACAGCGTGTTTTTCCGCGCCTTCCGCAAGGGCGTGGCGCAGGCCAGGCCGGACGCACTGTGGCTGCGCAGCGACAAGCTGGCCGCCCACGCGGCGCATCGGCGCATGAAGGCTCCGCTGGTCTACGAGGCGCACCTGGTCGGCGAGCTGTGGGCGCGCGACCGCGGAGTGTCGGAGCGCAAGGCCGCGCGCCTGCATGAGCTCGAACGCGACATCTACGGTCACGCGTCCGGCGTGGCGGCGATCACGCAGGGCTTGCTGGACGAGATCCGCACGCGCTTCGGTTACACGGGGCCGGGCGAGGTGATTCCCAGCGCGGTGGACACGAACCTGTTCAAGCCGGTGTGGCAGGGCGGCGACGGCCGCACCGTGGCGTGGGTCGGCACACTGCAGTTCTGGAAGGGGCTGGCGCTGCTGCTGGAGGCGCTTGAGCTGGCGCCCGGGCTGCGCCTGAAGATCGTGGGCGGCGGCAAGCCCGAGGACGAGCAGCGCCTGCGGGCGGAGATCGAGCGGCGCGGCCTGGGCCAGCGCGTGGAGCTGACCGGGCGGGTGGCGCAGGCGGACATCCCTTTACACGTCAAGACCTGCGCCTGCGCGGTGCACCCGCTGCCGCCGGAGCATAGTATCAGCGCGCGCTTCACCTCGCCGCTCAAGCTGTTCGAGTACATGGCGATGGGCCTGCCGATCGTGGCGGCCGACGTGCCCAGCGCGCGCGAGGTGCTGCGCGACGGCCAGACCGCGCGGCTGTACCAGGCCGGCGACGCGCGGGCGCTGACCGCGGCGCTGACGGAAGTGGCTTCAAACGGCGCGCTGGCGAGTCGGCTGTCCGCGAATGCGGCGGCGGAAGGCGCCAGGCATGGATATGGGCAACGGGCCGCGCGGCTGCTTGCGCTGTTCGGGCAGGCTACCAGCCCCAGCGCAGGCTGACGGTAGGGTCCTTGGCGGAATCTTCGCCCAGGGGCTCGGGCGTGATGGGCTGGTAGATATTGCCGTCCTTGTCCCAGCGCGCGTTGTAGAAGGCCTGCGCCTTCACGCGCAGCAGGCTTTCGACCAGGTCGGCGCCGATCAGCGAGGCGGGTATCGCCCGCAGTTGCCGCCGGCCGTCGTAAAGCCCGTCGTCGGCGAGCTGCCAGGCAGCCTCGTAGTCGCCTGCTTCAAAGGCCGCCTGTGCCTGGCGCAGGCGCAGCAGGGCGCGCTCGGTGCCGTTGCCGCCACGCACCGCCAGGGCGTACCAGGCAAGCTGCAGCTCGCTGCCGCGCAGGGCCGGGTCCGTCTCGTTTTCGGACAGCTCCATGGCCGCGCGCCCGGCGCCGCAGGCCAGCGCCGCCAGCAACAGCGGCAGCACGTACGCCACCCATGCAAGCTTCAGTGTTCGAGCACCGGTGCGGGAGAACACCAGGTAGACCACCGGCAGGATGCCGAGCAAGCCTGTCACCCAATACAGGTGGCTGCCCAGGAACAGCCCCACCGCGCTGAGCAACACCACGTTCAGCAGCGCGATGCCGAAGCCGATCAGCCTGCTTTCCGGCGTCGGGCGTGAAAGCTGCCCGGCCGCGAGCCAGGCGATCAGCGTGCCCTCAAGCCCGAGCAGCAGCATCCACAACTCGGCGTGCAACACGCCCACCAGCAGCGCCGCCTGCAGGCCCGGCAGCAGCAGCACCATGCGGGCGGCGGCCTTGAGTGCATCGCGATGTTGGCGCAGGGCGATGCGGCGCAGGGCGAGGCGCACGATGAACGAGCCCCGGCGTTTCTTTTCGTCGGGAATTTCGAGAGAGCCGAGGTCGAGTTTCTTCTTCGCCATCACGCTTTGATGTTCGTACAGGCAGGATCGCCTGTACCACCCGGGCGGGCGATGCGAGCATCGCCCCTACAGGTCAATCTCCATGCCTTCGCGGGCGGCGAAAAACTCCGTATCCGGAGCCTCCTTCTTCCCCTGCGGCAAGTAGCTTTCGCTCATTAAACGGTCCAGCGCGTCGTCGGTTCGCGTGGGATCGTGATGGGTGAACGCCATGCGCTTCACGCCGGCCTGCTTGGCCAGCCCGATGTTGAACTCGAAGTAACTGTGGCCCCAACCGCGCTTGGACAAATGCGGCTTGTCCGCGCTCTCGTACTCTGCCTGGGTGTAGGTGGTGTCTATGGCGATCAGGTCGGCGCCGCGGCAGAACTCGACCATGCGGTGGTTCATGATGCGGAACAGCTCGCGCGTGTCGCCGGGGCGGTCCTCGGTGGTGGTCTTGGCCCAGGGTTCGTGGTCGCCGGTGAAGATGAAGCTCTTGCCGTCGGCCTCGATGCGGTAGGCGATGCAGTACACCGGGTGGTTGGTCAGCTTGAGGGTCACCTTCACGCCCTCGCACAGCTCGAAACTCTTCTCGACGCCGTCCGAGAACTTGCGGTTGAAGTCCTGGTAGCTCACGACGTTGTCGAGCATTGTGTTTTCAACGGGGAAGTAGCTGTAGGTCATCTGGTCGCGCATCACCTGTTCGAAGCTCTTGCCTTCACGCAAAGGCCCGATGCCCATCACCTCGACCTTGCTACCGGGGGTGTAGATCGGCGTGAAGAACGGGAAGCCGTGGATGTGGTCCCAGTGCGTATGGGTCACCAGCAGCTTGATGTCGAAGGGCGGCCTGGCCGTTTTCATCAACTGGTCGCCCAGCACGCGGATGCCGGTGCCGGCGTCGATAATGATCAGAGGGCCGGAATCGCGAATCACCTGGATGCATGTGGTATTGCCGCCGTAGCGGGCCGTATCCGGCCCCGGCGTAGGAAGGCTGCCTCGCACTCCCCAGAAGCGAATCTTCATTCAGTCCTTTCGGCGCAGGAAGATAGCAGCCCGTGGCATGCGAGCGCCACCCCCGCCTACTCGATCACGAAATCGTCGCGGGTCGGCTGCTTGGGGGCTTTGGTGCCGTCCACCAGCCGAATCCACAGCGGAGTGGCCGGGTTTCCGGTGGCGTAGCAGAACTCAAGCACCCGGTCGCCCTGGCGCGAGAGGAAGCTGAGTATGTAGGTCTCCGCGCTGTCCCATACGGCCTGGCTGAAGGGCGGGGTAGGGCCGCCGAAGCGCTCGCGGACTGCTTCCACGGAGGCATCGCCGTCCATGACCAACAGATCGCTGTTGAAGCTGATCTGCAGTGCGCTGAATCCGCTGCTTGCGGTTTCGGTCAACGCCGGCCCGGGTATCGAAACGGCGGTGAGCAGGTCGGTGCCGTCCTCGTATTGCACCAGCCATCCTCTTTCGTTCAGCACCGCGGAGGTCATCAGGTTCTGCTTCTTGGCGATGTCGGGATACACGGCTTTGCTGCTGCCGAGCCGGTAGTCACCCACCGCGTTGGCGCTGATTTCGATGTTCCGCGGTCCAGCGCCGCTGATCGACCGCCAGCCGAGGTGAACCGCCCACCCGATCACGCCCAGCACGACCAGCACGCCCAGCCAGGTGGCAAGCGGCTTGAGCAGGCCCGGTTTCGCGATCTGCGCGGCATCAATGTAGTCCTGTGCCAGCGCGATGCGGTCGGTCGGCTTGGCCGGCGCCTTCTCTCCGCGTACGCTGTCGCGCCGCAGCACCTGCAGCTCAGAGGCTTCTTCGTCGCGGCCCGGCATATGGACTTCGATCTGGTCCGTGCCGGCGGCGCGGCGCACGATGGTGTTGACCTGGCTGGCGGGGATGTGGAACGAGCCCGAGGCCGGGCGGTCCTCGCGCTCGATCTTGCGTGAGCCAGCTCGTGTCTCGCGCTTGCTTTCGCGGCTCAGGGCTTCGACCTGCTCGCGCAGCTTGACCACCTCAAGCGCCAGCTCGCGCCGCAGGTCGTCGTCGGGCAGGCGATCCGCCAGGGCTTTCAACTCGGGGTTGCTGCGTTCGCGCCGATTGCGCGGACTGGAGTGGGCGGCGAAGTAGTCGTCCGCCATGATGTAGGTGGAGTCGTCTTCTTTCTCAGGCAGGGCCGGCACCATCACCGTGTCCGCCTCTGGAATCACGAAACTGTCGCGCACCTGCACCGGGGGCTTGGCGGGCGCCTTCGTACCGGCGGGCGTCGCGCCGGCCGCCGCGGCTTGAGGCACGGGCGTGTCGTTCCAAGGCGCCGGCGTGTCCTGGGGCTTGCCTGGCGCCGGTTTGTCCAGATCAATCCTGCGGATGACAGGCGCGCTGTCTTCATCCGGGGCGACCTGCACCATCACGTCCGAAACCGCGGGTGGCGACAGGAAGATATCGGTCTTGCGCGGATCGTGGTCGTCGTTGTCGCTGACGGATTCGAAACGATCGCTGTCCACGACGGGCGCGAGTTCCTGCGAATCGCTGGGATCGGGCGGGCGAAGCACCTCGCGGCGCTCCTCGATCGCGCGCCACATGCCGCTGCTCTGGCCGCTGTTCTTGCGCGGCTCGACCTTCAGCTTGTGGCCCTTCTCGGGTACCTCGGTATCCACGTTGCGCGCCTTGGGCACCACCTCGGTGGCGGCGCCGCGGTTTTCCTTCTCGATGCTCAGGTCGGTCGGGCGCTCGGATCGATCCTCCCTGTCGATGCTGCGGTCCGTGGGGCGCTCGGACTTGTCCGCCACTGCCGCGCGGATCGAGGTTCGCTCGGACGACTGGTCGGATTCGCTGCGCACACCGGCGGAGGTTCCGCGCCGCGAGATCATGCGGGTCATGCGCTGCTGCTGCTTCTCGAACAGCTCCAGCTTCTTGCTGACCAGCTTGCGGTGCGTGTCGGTAAGGCCGTCGTCGTCCAGCAGGGGCTCGAGCAGTCGGCGCGCGTCGCCGTGCTGGCCGGCATCAGCCAGCGCCTCCGCCTCGCGGATCTTTCGAACGATGACCAGTGTGTCCATGGCAGGCAATAATCAATCAATCGCGCCCAATGTTCAATGAGCGGCCGGGGCGGAAACCGGTTTCAGCCTCGTATCTGCTGCTCGATCTCGCGGCCCCAAGGCTGGTACTCGGGCTCCGTGCCGGACAGCTCCCCCCGCAGCTCCTCGTGCACCAGCCCGTTGCTGGCCACCAGGTTGGCGCCGAACAGCCAGTCGTCGCCGCCATGGAAATCCGTCAGCCTGCCGCCGGCCTCGGTCACCAGCAGGCAGCCGGCCGCCACGTCCCAGGGCTTCAGGTAGGGCTCCCAGTAACCGTCGAAGCGCCCGGCCGCCACATAGGCGAGGTCAAGGCTGGCGGCGCCGGGGCGGCGGATGTCGTGGCACTTGAGAATCAGGCGGCTGAAGTTGTCCACGTTGTTGCGGACCACCTCGTTGCGCACGTAGGCGAAGCCGGTGGCCAGCACCGAATGCGCGATGTCGGGCGTGGCGCTGACGGCCAGACGCTTGCCGTTCAGGAACGCGCCTGAGCCCGCCTCGGCAATGAAACGCTCACGAAGGTAGGGCGCCTCAACCAGGCCCAGCACCGGCCGTCCCTTGTGCCAGCAACCGACGCTGGCGGCAAAGAACGGGAAACTGCGGGCGAAGTTGGTGGTGCCGTCCACGGGATCGATGATCCAGACCCAGTCGCTGCCCTGCAGGTCGGCGCCGGTTTCTTCCCCGAGGATGCCGTGGGAGGGAAACGCTTCACGGATGGTCTCGATGATGACGCGCTCAGATTCGCTGTCGGCGATGGTCAGCAGGTCGCGATGGCGGTCCTGCTTGTGCTGGATCTGTGCGTCTTCCAGACGATCGAAGTATTTCAATTGAATCTCTGAGACCCGCTCGGCGATAGTCGTAAGCAGTTTGATACCGGGGACTTGTGTCATCTTGCTAGCTTTTTTTAGAGTTTTCGGGAAATTGCGGAGCTTGCTTGACGAGCTCGTCCGTTATACTCTTTGTAAGCCGGGGCTGGGGAAATTGTCCTCCTCCAAGTTTCGACAGGTTTCTGTTGAAATGTGCCTCCCTCAGCACCGGTTGTAGTGGCGGGCCGCACTCCTCAGGCGGCCCGCTTTTTTTAACCAGTCAGTTGTGATGTTTTCCGCTACGAGGCCGCCTCGGGCTCCTGCTTGCTCAGCAGCTCTTCGGCCTTTTCGTGCGACATGCGGGCGATCTCGTCGATCTTGGCCCGCGTGCTGGCCAACAGGTCCTCGAGGGCCTTCTTCTGCTCGGCGGTCTTGAACTGCATGGTGGAAAGGGCCTTGGTGGCGCGCTCCCACTGGGCGTGGAACATGCCCAGGTCCGCGGCGCCCTTCTTGATCAGGTGCTTGTTCAGCACTCGCTCGGGCGGCTGGCGCAGGTTGCGCACCAGGCCCAGCTTGCTGAAGGCCAGCAGGATGTAATAGGTCATGTCTACTTCGTACCAGTAGAAGCCCTGGCGGCAGGAAGCCTGGTAGTGGTGGTGGTTGTTGTGCCAGCCCTCGCCGCCCGTCAGCAGAGCGATCAGGAGGTTGTTGCGGCTGGTGTCGCGGGTGGCAAAGCGGCGCGAGCCGAACACGTGCGCCAGCGAATTCACCGTGAAGGTGCCGTGCCACAGCAGAATCGTGGACAGCCAGAAACCGATGATGCAGTAGCCGGCCGCGCCGATCCAGCTGCCCGAGATGCCGTAACCCATGAAGAACACGGCCGTGGCCAGCAGTGTGCCGGGCACGAATTCGTGCTTGTTGAGCCACTTGAGCTCGGGGTTGTCCTTGAAGTCGGGGATCAGCTCCCAGCGCGTGTCGAAGTGGACCTTGCACAGGAACCACTGCATATGGCTCCAGAGGAAGCCGCGCTTGGGCGAGTGCACGTCTTCGGGCTGGTCCGAGTACTTGTGGTGGTGGCGGTGGTGGGCCGCCCACCACAGCACGCCGCGCTGGAACGAGGTGGTGCCGCCGAGCGCCATCAGGAACTGCATGACGCGGCCCATCTGGTAGCTGCGGTGCGAGAAGTAGCGGTGGTAGCCGCCGGTAATGAAGAACACCCGCGCGTAGTAAAGCGCCACCATCACGATCCAGGCCGACCAGTGCCCGTGGCCGGTGTAGATAGCCGCGAACGGCAGCAGGTGGACGAGCCAGAACGGAAGGGTGCGGAGCCAGTCGATCTTCTCTTCCGGCGACAAATCAAACGTGCGTGCCATGCCGATTGCCCTTGCTGTTAACTGTTAAAACGACCGCCTGTGCGGTCCTTGAAGTCGCAACAGTTTATCCTGCCAAGATCGATAGCCTAGACAATAACTGACCCAGTGGTCAGTTTCTTGCTTGCGGGGAGTCCGGTTGGGCCGGTAAAATCCGTTGTATGGCCAAACAACTGAAGTCCATTGCGGATGAGATCGCGCTTAGCTGCCTTGCCAGCCGCACGCGCCTGCTGGGGCGCGTCATTACCGGCATCTACGACGACGCCCTGCGCGCCGTGGGCCTGACCTCGCCGCAAATGACGATCCTGGTCGCGCTCGAGCACACGGGCGGCGTGCAGCCCGGCGCCCTGTGCGACGCACTGAAGCTGGACAAGTCTACCCTCAGCCGCAACGTGGATCGTATGGAAAGCAAAGGCTGGCTGATCAAGAAGCCCGGCGCCGATGCGCGCTCGCACTCGCTGGAGTTGACCGAGCCCGGCCGCCGCAAGCTCACTGATGCCATCCCCCACTGGCGCGTCGCGCAGCAGCAGGCCGAAGAAACCCTGGGCAAGGGCGGCATGGAAACGCTGTTCCGGGTCAGCAAACGCATCCGCGGCTTCTAGTTCGTCCACAGACGGGGACAGTCACCATAGGTGACTGTCCCCGTTCTCTTGCGGCTCCGGAATTAAGTTGCAGGTACAACTAGTTTCCCCTAAAGTCACCGCCGTCGAGTGGAGACTTCGCCATGCCCCAGATCTTCGTGGACGTCTTCTTCATCCTGCTGGTCCTCGCCTGCGGGTTGCTGGTGCTGCGCGCGGTCGGCGCCGCCTTCCGCGAACAGGCCCCGCGCGCCGCCGCCGTCGCCGCCCTGGCGGTTGCGGCGTGGCTGGGCCTGACGGCCGCGATCGCCGCCTCGGGCGTGCTGGCCCCGGCGCCGGACCGCGTTCCGCCGAACCTGACGGTGCTGGCGGTCAGCCTGGTCCTCACGCTGCTGCTGACGCTCGGTCCCGTCGGCCGGCGCGTGGTCGGCGTGCTCAGCGCGCCGAAGCTGGTCGGCTTCCAGGTTTTCCGCGTGCCCGTTGAGCTGGTGCTGTTCATGCTGGCCGTCAACGGCGCGGGCCCCGAGCTGCTGAGTTTTGAAGGGCGGAATTTCGACATCATCACCGGCCTGAGCGCGCCGTTCGCGGCGTGGCTGGTGCTGCGCAAGCCGAACAAGCTGCTGGTGATCGGCTGGAACCTGCTGGGGCTGGGGCTGCTGCTGAACGTGCTGGTCCACGCCGTGCTGTCCATGCCCGGGCCGATGCAGAAGTTCTTCGTGCAGCCGGGCCCGGAGGTGGTGGCAACCTTCCCCTACATCTGGCTGCCGGCGTTCCTGGTGCCGCTGGCCTTTGCCGGGCACGTCCTGAGTCTGCGCCAGGCGCTGCGCCCGGCGCTCGGAGTCGCCCCGGCGCCAAAGGCGGCGGCCGTCACAGTATGACGATCAAGAGTCGAAGAGTCTCGGGGACAGTCACCCTGGTGACTGTCCCCGTTCGCGTTGATGGCTCGGGAGTGTCGGAGGTTCCGCACGAAGGTGCCTGTCCCGCTGCGCTGTTTGGCTGACCCGGGATTGCGGTCACGCGCCGCTTCGTTACCCTACCGCACCTCTTGGCAGGACACCCATGCGTCGCGAAGACATCCGCAACATCGCAGTCGTAGCCCACGTTGACCACGGTAAGACCACGCTTGTGGACGGCTTCCTGGAGGCCGCGAACTTCTTCGGCCACAAGTCCGAGCACGCGGAAGCGTTCATGGACAGCAACCCGCTCGAGCGCGAGCGCGGCATCACCATCCTGGCCAAGAACGTCTCGTTCGTGTGGAAGGGCGTGAAGGTCAACCTGATCGACACCCCCGGGCACGCCGACTTCGCCGGCGAGGTCGAGCGCGTGCTGAGCATGGCCGACGGCTGCTTCCTGCTGGTGGACGCGGCCGAGGGCCCCATGCCCCAGACCAAGTTCGTGCTGCGCAAGGCGCTGGCCCACCACCTGAAGCCGCTTGTGGTGGTGAACAAGATCGACCGCCCCGACGCCCGCGCGCTGGAGGTGCTGGACGAGGTGTTCCAGCTTTTCATCGACCTGGGCGCCGACGACGCGCAGCTGGATTTCCCGGTAATCTATGCCTCCGGCCGCGACCGCGTGGCCAGCCTTGACCCGTCAACGCGGGGCGAGAACCTGGTGCCGCTGATGGACGCCATGATCGACAAGATCCCCGGCCCGGAGGTGCAGCCCGACAAGCCGTTCCAGGTGCAGATCACCAATTTCCTGTTCGACCAGTTCGTAGGCCGCGTGGGCATCGGGCGCATCATGCGCGGCACCCTGACAGCGCGCGACCAGGTGGCGGTGGTCAAGCGCGAGGGCACCGTCCACAAGGCCCAGGCCAAGCAGGTGCAGGTGTTCGACGGCCTGAAACGCGTGGACGTCGAGCAGGTAAGCGCCGGCGACATCGTGGCAATCGTGGGGCTGGAAGACATCGACATCGGCGACACCGTCGCGCACATCGAGCACCCGGAGGCCTTGCCCCCGGTGCCGATCGACGAGCCCACCATCACCATGGAATTCCGCGTCAACGACTCTCCCTTCGCCGGCAAGGAAGGCGAGTTCGTCACCAGCCGCCAGGTGCGCGACCGCCTCGAGCGCGCCGCCGAGGCCGACGTAGCGTTGCGGGTCAACACCGGCGACGCGGCCGACAGCTTCAAGGTGATGGGGCGCGGCACGCTGCACCTCGGCATTCTCGTCGAAAACATGCGCCGCGAGGGCTACGAGTTCGCGATCGGCGCGCCCGAGGTGATCATCCACGAGGTGGACGGCCACAAGGAAGAACCCTGGGAAGACGCGGTGATCGACGTGCCGCAGGCGCATGCTGGCAAGGTGATCGAGCTGCTGGGCTCAAGGGCGGGGCAGCTTACGCACATGGAGAACCACGGCGAGCGCACGGTGATCCACTTCGAGGTGCCCTCGCGCGGGCTGATCGGCATGCGCACGCGCATTCTGACGGCAACCCAGGGCGAGGCGATCTTCAGCCACAGGTTCCGCGAGTACAAGCGCATGGCCGGCGAGATTGCGCGCCGGGCGCGGGGCTCGATCATCAACATGGACAACGGCCAGGTAACGAGCTATGCGCTGGACAACCTGAATGACCGCGGTGATTTCTTCGTGGGGCCCACGGACCCGGTGTACGCCGGGCAGGTGGTCGGCGAGAACTGCCGCGAGGGCGACATCGTGGCCAACGTGTGCCGCACCAAGCACCTGACCAACATCCGCAGCAGCACCAAGGAAAGTTTCACGCGCCTCAAGACGCGCCGCGACCTGAGCCTCGAGGAAGCCATGGAGTGGATCGAGCCCGACGAGCTGGTCGAGGTGACGCCCAGGGCCTACCGCATCCGCAAGCGCGAGCTGGACGAAAACGCCCGCAAGCGCGCCAAGAAGGCCGCCGCCGTAAGCTGATCCGGCCACAACCTGGGACGGGCACCGCGAGTGCCTGTCCCATTTCAGCGTTCCGTGCCTCCGTTGCCTACAGCGCGTCCAGCACTTGCTTCGCGTGGTCGCCGGCTTTCACGTTTTCGATCACCGCCTGGATCTGGCCGCCGATCCCGATCACGAACGTGACCCGCGCGGCCGCGAAGGTCCCGTCCACGCCATAAAGTTTCGCGACGGCCTTGTCCGGGTCGCTGAGCAGCGGGAATGGCAGGTGCTCGTTTTCCTTGAAGCGGCGCAGGGCCTCGACGCTGTCGTAGCTGAGGCCGAACACCTTGGCCTTGCTCATCAACTCGGGCCAGCCTTCGCGCAGGCTGCACATCTGGCGCGTGCACACCGGCGAGCCAGCCATGGGGTAAAACACCAGCACTACCGGCTTGTGCCCGAGCTCAGCCGACAGCGTCACCTCGCCGCCGTCCTGGTCAACCAGCGTGAAGTCGGGCGCGGGGTCGCCGACGCGGTTGCCCAAGCGGGGCGAATACTTGCCGAAACCTGGTATCCAGACCATGCGGGTGTGCACTCCTGACTTGCGGTTCGCCGTTGAAACGCGGCACGTGCGATTCAGATTTCATTTTCCGGGATCGCATCCATACTCTGCTGCGTTACTGGCGCCATACTGGAACAGGAGCGTATCCCATGGGGATCATCAAGGAGTTTCGTGACTTCGCCGTGAAAGGCAACGTGGTGGACATGGCAGTCGGCATCGTGATCGGCGCAGCGTTCACGGCCATCGTGCAGTCGCTGGTGAAGGACATCATCACGCCGCCGATCGGCTACCTGCTGGGCAACGTGGACTTCAGCAACCTGTTCGTGATCCTCAAGGACGGCAAGGTGACCGGCCCCTACGCCAGTCTGAAGGCGGCGCAGGACGCGGGCGCGGTCACCATCAACGCGGGGCTGTTCATCAACGCGCTGATCAGTTTCACGATCGTGGCGTTCGCGCTGTTCCTGGTCGTCAAGGCAATCAACAAGCTGAAGAAGAAACAGGAAGCCGCGCCTGCCAAACCGACGAAGGACCAGGAACTGCTGACGGAGATCCGCGACCTGCTGAAGACCAACGCCGAGAAGTCCTGACCGTTCCGCGCAACAAGTGCGCGAGGCAATCCGGCCCTCCAAGCACTGTTTAAAAAGTGACAGACCCGCCACGGACGCAAGCCGCGCACCTGTGTGTTACGTTATTCACAGGCGGCTTATGAGAGAGCGCATCGCAAACATCACGTTGGCCCTGTTCGCCGTTGCCGCGGTGGGCTGGCTGGATTTTTCCACCACCAACCAGTATCGCAGCGTGCTGTTCTACCTGCTGCCCGTGGTGTTCGTGGCGTGGTTTGCCGGCACCTGGGCGACCGTTTTCATCAGCATGGCATGCGCCATGGCCTACGCCATGGCCGACGCCAACCATGTCGCGGACCTGAACGGCTTCTCGCTGGTGTGGCACGACGCCACCACCTTCACCCTGCTGCTGTTCGTGGGCCTGATCATCGTCGCGCTGCGCCGCCAGCGCGATGATTCACTGCACGCCGCCGCGCGCATCCGCGTGCTGCTCGAGCGCGAGTCCCAGGCCTCCCACACCGACGCCCTCACCGAGCTGCCCAACCTGCGCGAGTTCCGCGAGCGCCTCGAGCCCGAGATCGCCCGCTGCCGCCGCTTGCGCAAGCCGCTTTGCCTGATGTACCTCGACCTCGACAACTTCAAGCTCGTCAACGACCTTTACGGCCACTCGGCCGGGGACGACGTGCTGACCCGCGTGGCGGTGATCCTGCGCCGCTACCTGCGCGGCGGCGACGTGCCCGCGCGCCTGGGCGGCGACGAGTTCGCGGCGCTGCTGTGGCAGACCGATCCGCGCGAAGCGCGCGCCATCGCGCAGCGCATCCTGGATGCCGTCCACGACCTGGGTGAACGCTACCCCGGCAGCAGTCTCAGCGCCTCGGCCGGCGTGGTGTGGTACGACACGCCGCCCCAGGACGCGCGCGAAGTGGTGCGCAGCGCCGATGACACGATGTACCGCGCCAAGCGCACGGGTAAAAGCCGCATCGTGATGGTCAAGCCCACCGACACGCTGCGCCAGCCGGTGAAAAGCGCCTGAAGCGGCGCTACTTCCGCCCGCGAATCAGCCTTTCGAGCCCTTCGATGTAACTGCGCGGCATGTGGCGGCTCAGGATGCCGTCGCGCAGCCGCGTGTATGACTGCTGCAGCAACTGCCGCAGACGGCTTGCCTGCTGGCTGGGTGTGCCGGGCGCGGATTCCTCGGACCGGTCATCCAGCTCCGTCAGCAGCCCGACATGCTCGTGTTTGTAGGGCGGATTGGGCGGCATCTCGCCCATCCAGTCGTCCGCCGACTTCACGCGATGGATGCGGCCTTTCAGCGCCGCTTGCAGGGTCGCACAGAACCCGGCGTCGCCGATGCGGGGCGAACCGAAGGTGTACAGCCCGTCGATGGCAACGCCGCGCTCGGACAGGCGCGCGGCCATCACCGTCGCCATCAGCGCGCCGCGGCTGTGGCCGGTGAGCCACAAGTGCTTTGCGCCCTTTGCCAGCTCCAGGCCCGGCCCGGCGATTCCTTCCCACACGCGCGCCAGCGCTTCGCGTGTGCCGCCGTGCACCTTGCCCATGGCGTCGCGGTCAAGGCTGACATTCAGGTTATCCAGCCAGTCGCGCAGCTCGTCGGAGCCGCGGGCCGCAATCACCGCGTGGCGCCCGTTGCTCACCACGAAAGCGGCGTCGTTCTTGCGCTCGCTCCAGACCAGGCCGCCGCGCGGGCCCAGCAGCCCCAGGCGCTTCAGCTCGCGTGTGGCGGTGTCACGGAACGCGTAGGCGACGTAGGAAGCCAGCATCAGGTTCCAGGCGTTGCGCGCGCTGAACACGCCCGGCCGCGGCGCCTGCCAGCGACGCAGAACCAGCCCGGCCGCGAACTCCGGGTCGAAGTAACGTTTGGACTGCTGCCGCGCCGCTTGCCCGCGTTTCGCCATGCCCGTACCGGTATAGCCGGATCGGGACGGAATGCACGAGCGCACAACCGGGGACAGTCACCTTCGGTGACTGTCCCCTTTAGGCGTCCGTGCCCGCGCAAGCATTCCGCAATGAGTGTGCAGACAAAGAGGGACAGGCACCAAAGGTGCCTGTCCCTTTATCGCGCAGCCAGTGCTTCCTCAGGCTCGCGGGCCGCGCGGCGGCGGGATGACTCGGGCTCGGCCACCCGCTGCGTGCCCTCGCTGTCCAGCTCACCTTCGAAGCCGAATCGCAGCATTTCGATACGGCCGTCGTGGTGCTCGACGATCGCGCTGCAGTTCTCAACCCAGTCGCCGCAGTTGCAGTACAGCACGTCGCCCATCTCCCGCACTTCGGGGTGATGGATGTGGCCGCACACGACCATGTCGACGTTCTTCTGGTGGGCGTAGCGCACCACGGCCTCTTCGTAGCTGCCGATGAAGCTGATGACCTTCTTGACGCGGTGCTTGATGTAGCTGCTGAGTGACCAGTGGCCGAAACCGCACCAGCGCCGCAGGGCGTTGAACCAGATGTTCACGCGCAGCAGCACGTCGTACAGCCAGTCGCCGATGAAGGTGATCAGCCGGTGGTTCGCCACCACGGCGTCGAAAATGTCGCCGTGCAGGATCACGACCTTGCGGCCGTCGGCCGTTTCGTGGATGGGCTCGTTGTTGATCTCGACGCCGCCGAACACCAGGCGGTTGTAGCTGCGGAACAGCTCGTCGTGGTTGCCGGGCACGAAGACGACGCGCGTGCCCTTGTGGTCGGATTTCAGGATGCGCCGGACCACGTCGCTGTGCAACTTGGGCCAGTGCCATTTGCGCTTGAGGGCCCAGATGTCGATGATGTCGCCGACCAGGTAGAGGTAGTCGCACTGGATCGACTTCAGGAAGTGCAGCAGGCGCTCGGCCCGGCAGAAGCGCGAGCCCAGGTGCAGGTCGGAAATCCAGACCGTGCGGAATTGAAGTTTCTGAGGTTTGTCAGGCTCGTCCAACATCATCCCGCGCTGCCAAGTGTGTCAGGAAGATAGCGCGCAAGTGTTGAGATCAGGCCAAGACCCCGTGTGGATCCCGGTATTTTGCAGGGCGCCGTAGGGACACGCCGCCGCGTGTCCCCGCTGCCATGTAGGGACACGCCGCCGCGTGTCCCCCGCCGTGGGGCAGACATCCTGTCTGCCCAGGCAGGCTGGAAGCCCGCCCCACGGGCACAGTTCCGGGTCTGACACCTTTTCCGAATCCGGCGTTCCCCGGGGTCAGGCACCATTTTACGGGGCGCACCAGCGCCACGTAAAACAGAGCCCGACGTCCTACTGATCCGAAAATGCACAAGAATAAGGAGCCTGACCCCTTTTTAGTTTCCGAAAGCGCAGTCAACACAAGTATTCGGAAACAGCGCACGGGTCGGTCCTCATCCAGAGTGTGGCACCCGAACCTTCTTCGGCCAAGATGGCCTTCAGATAGCGCGATCCAAACGTCAGCCTGCCGTATCCATGCCGATCAGTTTGAACGCCGTCTCATATGGCTGGCCCGCAGTGCAATGTACGAAAGTCCCAATAGAAGTATTACCATCGGCCAAAGAGGGGCTGCGTTGGCCGCGGCACAGGCACCGGCTGGCGTGGTGCGCTCTCTTCCAACAACTTGATTGAACTGGTACCAGAATCCCGTGTTCATTAGACCGAGAGATGCTGTTTCTATTTCTACGTCTTTGCCGGCCGGAACTGGGTTTGGGGCCACATAGTACAAGAGTATTTCAGTCTGGGCAGCATTTACCTGGATAGTGCCCTGGATTTGAACACCGCCGACGAACACCTTCACCGGCGGTGTGAAGCCACTACCCGTGATCGACATATAGGTGTTTGCATTGTTGATAACGCTCGTCACCTCGAAGTAGATTAGTGTAACTGTCGCTGACTGCGGCGCGGGACTGCCGAGATTCACAGTTGAAGCTGCATCCACAGACACATCAGCAGCGGACGCCACACTTACCTGATAGCTCTTGCCAAGCGAAGACCCGGCGCCGCTAACAAAGGATGCAACGATCCACAAGTCTTCGGCGTTAGTATTGGCAATGGTTAGTGCCGATGGAAATGTTATGTCAATGGTGGGGCTGGCTGCTGTGCCAGACCAAAGCGACTGATCACTCGAAGCGCTGTAGGCACCATCGCCGTCGTCCAGCCAGATTGACATTGAGGAGACATCTGAAGTGAAACTGCCCGACCCCGCGACCGTTAGCCGCAAACCGTAGAGCGTGACATCGCCCCCTGTGGCCTGCGCTCGAAATGCACACATGGGGTGATCGAATGCGGTTCCTGACTGCAAGTACTGTGGATTCTGTGAAATTGGCGACTTCTGCAAGTCCAATACCTGGCCCCAAAGGGCGGAGCCGCCAATCCCCGTAAACGCCACGACCATCACGCATAGCATGGGTAACTTTTTCATATCTGGCCTCAATGCCTTTGGCGAGATTCACTTTCCCCACTAGCTACGGGCAGTTGTTAAATTTGTAATTCCTATATCTGTCGACCACATTGCTTCGGAACCGCCAGCGCCAGACAATCATGTTCTCAGCCGTATACATCTGCTGAACGCCTGGGTCGGCGCTCTCAAGCCACACGCCCCGCTGCCAAGGTGCCGCACCATTGCCTGCAAGGTCAGTCGCGCCTCCACGTGGCCAGTGGCTAACAGACCACTTCCGCCCGACCCAGATCGCATCTCCGATCTGTCGAAACTCACCCCGCATGCCGGGATAGCCACCAACATTGTCCCAAATGTCGTTGGTCGTCACAAAGGGGAACACTCCTGCGAGAAAGTGAACCTCCCATGCCTCGAGATAGTGCATTTCGAAGAATCCCCCTGTTTGGGGCGGCGTTGCGCAGTTAGTAGTGCCGACGGGGTGGAACATATGTATCCGCTGGATCACCCAATTCTGTCTCCTTTGGAATCTGGTGAACCAGCCGGCGGTCAGATACCAGTGTATCTCCCACGCGTGCGAACCGTTTGGCTGCCGCCATTCGCTAACCGTCCCAGTGGCAAGGCGACGGCTGTTCGTTCCGCCAGCGAGGAGACTTAGTATGTCCATTCCAATCTCAGCCAGTAGCCTGAAGACGCGTCTGAACGGCTTCAACAGATCAGAAAACAGGCCAGTTCCGTGCGGGTCCGTATAACTGGCCGGCGAATTCCCTGTATACGAATACAAGTTGTATGCAGGATCGCTCGCAGAGTCCCTGCTGACGAATCGGCCGCACGTCGGGTCGTAGTGCCGCGTTCGGAAGTAGAGTAGGCCTGTCACGTGTGTCCTTCGCTATTTGTTTGCGCGTTTTCCGGGTTTAATGGGTGGGGTAATTGTCCTCTTCCGGTAGCTAAGAAAACCGAGATCGACCAGCGCGCCGGCATGCCCTTGCCTGGCCGCAGTGCGGCCAGGCTGCGTGCGCGGCGCGTTGCGCCCCTTGCGCTCCAGACTGGCGAGCTCTCTCTTTGAAAGCACTTCGGGTGTGTCCATGCCCGGACCCGGGGGCGGGGGCTTAATGCCCCCCGCCCCGGGTCCGGATGTTTCCTGTTCGATGATTCGATGCGCGCGGAGCGGCACTGACGCGCCGGCCGCTCCGCATAGCTCCGCTTTCTCGCGGCTCCACCGGAGCCGCGAGATGTCCGCACGGCTCCTATTAAGGCCGACTTCTGCTGCGCAGAAGTCGGCCAGCATGCTCTCACGCAATTCGACAAACTGCCGGCGCAGCTCAGCCTGGATCGGCTCGCGGTCCGCCCAGGCCTGCGAGGGCGTGGGCTTGTCCCAGCCCTTCGGCCGGGACAGCTCGTTGGCGGTGGCTCGTGCAATCTGCAGGTCACAACTGCTCCCGGTTATGTGCTCGGTAGGGTTACCACCACGCCGGCGCACTCCTCTTTGCCCAGGCGCCGGTAGCCGTGGCTTATGGTGGAGTCGAAGTAGACGCTGTCGCCGGCCTGCAGCTCGTGCTTCTCGCCGTGCCAGGTCAGCTCGAGTTTGCCGCTTACCAGGTAGATGAACTCCACACCCGTGTGCACATGGGTGGGCGGCTCGCTTACTTCCTTGAACTCGGCCCGGAAGGCGTTGAGCTTCGGCTCAAGAGCCTCGTAATCGAGGCTTTCAAAGTCGTAGGGCACCACCTTCTTGTCCAGCGCGGCCGGCAGGCGCACGCGATCTCCCTTGCGCGTGATGGCAAAGGCGTGGCGGTTGGCCTGGTCCGTAAAAAAGTAGTCCAGCCCCACGCTGAACACCAGCGCGATGCGCATCAGTGTCGGCAGCGTCGGCACCAGCTTGCCGCGCTCGATCTTGCTCAGCATCGCGGCCGACAGGCCGGTGTGCGAACCCAGCTCAACCAGGCGCAGGCCGCGCTTGGCGCGCAGTTCCTTGACCTTCTCGCCGATACGGTAGGCGGATAGTTCCTTCTCGAGTGTCTTGGAGAGCATGGCTGTCCTCCCTGCCGGTTTGGTCGGAGCCGTCGGTTTTCCTGAGGATACAACGCACCACTCCGGATAGAAAATTCATTCTATTCAAACTTGTTTTCGGAATACGAAAATACACTCCGCTGTTCATTCCACGTTGAACAAACCTGGAGGATTACCCATGAAAACCCTGCTGCTCACCATTCCCTTGTTGCTGCTCGGCGGTTGCGCCATCGAGCTGTCCGAGAAGATCGAAAGCGACTACGAGGCAGTCGCGCTGCCGAAGCAACAACTCGAGTACCGCGTCTACCTTCCGCCCCAGTACGAGCGCGAAAGCGCACGCGAGTTCCCGCTGCTTGTGTACTTCCACGGCGGCGGCGGCAGCCACCGCACCTGGGGCGCCAAGGGCGGCCTCGGCGAACGCATGCTGCCCAAGATGGAAGCCGAAGAGTTCGGCCCCTTCATCGTGCTGGCCCCCAGCGTCGGGCGCTTGGACGTGATCGCCGGCGAGTCCGAGCGAGTCCTGTTTGAGGAAATCATTCCCCGCGTGCGCCGCGAGTACCGCGCCAACGACACAACCATCGCCTTCGGCCACAGCATGGGCGGCCTCAGCGCCATGATGCTCAGCCTGCGCCACCCGCAGGCCTTCGACGCCGTCGCGGCCGCGAGCCCCTTCGCTTACGACGTGTCGCCCTTCGAGCCCGAAGAGCGCATCCAGGCGTTCGAGGATGAGTACGGTGACAGCTTCTACCTGGATCGCTGGCAGAGCGGCGTGGCCGGCAAGTTCGGCGACATCAAGCAGTTCGAAGCCTACAGCCCCTTCGAGCAGGTTCGCCGCCTGGATCGCAAGCTTCCCTTCAAGCTGTTCATCACCACCGGCACGGAAGACCAGATGGGCCTCTACCCGCAGAACCGCCTGCTGCACGAAGAGTTGAACCGCAAGGGCATCGAGCACGAGTTCCTGGTTCAACAAGGGGTGGCCCACTCCACCATCCGCGAACCGCGCCTCTACAAGTGGATCGACGAACAGGCTGACCGCGCCCGAGTTTCCGGAACCGCCGGGGGCAACTAGGCCTCCAGGCCCGGCCGTATCGTGGGACGGCCGGGTTGGGGACAGTCACCTTTGGTGACTGTCCCCTTACTCGTTTCTACCTGCCGCGATACACGCAGCCGGCGGTGCAGGTTTCTTTCACGGCGATTTTGCTCAGGTTGGCGAGGGCGGGCTTGAGGCGCTGCCAGACCCAGATCGCGAGGTTTTCGCTGGTGGGGTTTTCCAGGCCTTCGATGTCGTTGAGGTAGTTGTGGTCAAGCTGCGCATCCAGCGGCGCAAAGGCCTGCTTGATCTCGGCGAAGTCCTGCACCCAGCCGGTCTTCTCGCCGACCGGGCCCTCCACGTGCACGGAAATCTCGAACGAGTGGCCGTGCAGACGCCCGCACTTGTGCCCGGGTGGCACGTTCGGCAGCCTGTGCGCGGCCTCGATGCGGAAGGTCTTGTAGATCTCCATGGCACCGATATAGCAACCTTGCACCGGTTCTCCACAAGGGTGCGGCACTGACACCTTTTCCGAAATCCGATCACACCCCTCGCGGTCGGCGGCTCCGCGCTACAACTTGGAAGTTCTGTCGCCCATTACGGGGCTCCTTGGATTGAATGCAAACCGGACCCCGGGCTCACGCCCGGGGCTAAGTTCTGACGCCCGCAAGCGGGCTGAACGCTGCCGCAAGCGGGCCAGGCACCGCTGCGGATGGCCGAAAGCCTGCGCGGATGGCCTAAAGCCGCCGCGGATGGCCGAAAAGCTGCCGCGGATGGCCGAAAGACGCCGCAGGCGGCGCAAGAACTTAGCCCGGGGCGTAAGCCCCGGGTTACCGTGCATCAAACCACTGAGCCCCGTCAGGGGCGACAGAATATGTCGCACTGGCCGCTAACATGTTCGCGTCCGGATTGGACGTGTGGAGCACATACGCATCATGGCAACCGAGCAAGGCTACATCCCCCCGCACAGCATCGAGGCCGAACAGGCCGTGCTGGGCGCGGTTTTCGTTGACCCGGGCTGCCTGCCCGAGGTCACGCTGATTCTGAAACAGCCCGAGATGTTCTGGCGCGCCAGCCACCAGCACATCTACCGCGCGATCCAGCAGCTCTCGGCCGAAGGGCACGAAATCGACTGGGTCAGCGTAGGCGAACAGGTGCGCAAGAACGGCGCGCTGGACGAGTGCGGCGGCAATGACGCGCTGCACGCCTACCTGTCGGACATGAGCCACAGCGTACCCAGCGCCTACGGGGCCGAGCGCTACGCCGGCATCGTGCGCGACCGGGCGCTGATGCGCGAGGTGATTCTGCGCGCCAGCGACATCCGAAGCATGGCGCTGGACGAAACCCGCACGCCGGGCGACGTGATCGAAAAGCTTGAGCGCGACGTGTTCGAGATCGCCGCCCAGCGCTTCCACGGCGAAACCCACAGCGTGCAGATGCTGATCCAGAAGGTGATGGAGCAGCAGGCACGAATGCGCGAGTGGCGCCTCTCCCACGACGGCCACGCCCTGCCCGGCCTGAGCAGCGGCTACAGCGACCTCGACGCCTTCACCACGGGCTGGAAGCCCGGTGAGCTGATCGTGATCGGCGCGCGCCCCGGCCAGGGCAAGACCTCGCTGCTGCTGAATCTGGCTGAAAACATCGCGCTGGACGCCCACAACCGCCGCGAAGACGGCAAGGGCGGCGTGCTGGTGTTCAGCCTGGAAATGACAGCCACCGAGCTGGTGCAGCGCGTGATCTGCGCCAACGCCGGCGTGGACCTCAAGAAGGTCAAGCTGGGCCTCTACAACAAGCAGGAAGAGGCAGAGCTGAAAGAGGCCACCGGCCGGCTGGCCCAGGCGGCGATCTTCGTGGACGACTCGTTCACGCTGAACATGTCCGAGATCCGCAGCAAGGCGCGCCGCATGAAAGAGCGCCACGACATCGAGTGCGTGTTCGTGGACTACCTGCAGCTGGTGAAGGACAACGAGCGGCTGGACCGCCACCTGCAGATCGGCAACATCAGCCGAGGCCTCAAGGCGCTCGCGCGCGAGTTGAATATTCCGGTGATCACGGCGGCGCAGCTGAACCGCGGCGTCGAGCAGCGCAGCAGCCGGGAGAAGCGCCCGATGCTCAGCGACCTGCGCGAATCGGGCAGCATCGAACAGGACGCCGACCAGGTGCTGATGATCCACCGCAAGGAATCTGAGGACGGCGCCATCGACACCAACGAGCTGGCCGAGGTGGACCTGATCGTGGCCAAGAACCGCAACGGCCCCACCGGCGACGTGGAAATGCTGTTCCGCAAGCGCTTCACGCGCTTCGAGCTGCGCCAGAGCATGCCCACCAACTGGGCCAGCATCCCGCAGGGCTAGCAAGCAAACCACAACCGGGGACAGTCACCTTGGTGACCGTCCCCTTTCAGCGTTCAAGGCAGCTTCGATCTGCACACTCAAGAGGGACAGGCACCATAGGTGCCTGTCCCGGCGGAAACCTGTAAGCCTTCGGGGCCGAACACCACTTATCTCTGACGGACCCCGCTCCCGCCCCTGCCGGTCTTCCCGCGTAGAGATCGAGAAAGTCATCGATTGTCCGGGGCGCATGCGTACCCGGACAGAACGGCAACCACGCAGGCTCGTTTCGTGAGTTGAGGTGACTGCGTCACCCGCTCGGCTGAGCGCCCGTTTCGGCGCATGGGTCGCGGCTTGCCCTGTCAGCGTCTCCCCCACCACTCCCCTTGGAGCAAAACCATGAAAGTTACCGCAATCCTGTTGGGCGTGCCGCTGGTGTTCGCGGCCTTGCTGGCGTCCGTGACTTACGCCTTTGACCGCTTCGCCGGCGACCCACAGCCCGTGTATGCCGACGGCGCCAGCGTCGAGAAGGCCGACGACGGCTACGCAGTCACCACCCTGCGCGTGGGCGACGTCGAGTACCTGGTGATCTCGGCCGCCATGCCCCTGGACGGCGAGCGCAAAGACGAGCTGAAGCACGTGCCCCGCCACTTCGTGACCATCTACGAGGTGGTGCGCAAGGGCGAAGGCAAGGCCGAGCTGATCCTGGTCGGCAGCCGCTGCGTGGAATGGGACAGGGGCTTTGAGCTGATCAATTTCAAACCGGACTCCAGCTCCCCCTCCAAGTTACGGGGTAGCCGCGACTAGCAGGTTTGGGGGTCGGTCTCCCTGGCCGGCCCCATTCCCGGCCCTCAAATTCCGCGCTTCTGCGTGCCTGTGATGGTGTTTCACGCTACAATTCCCGCTACCTACCCTCCCCCGGTCGAGAGGATAACGCATGAAATTCGATACACTGGTCAAGGGAGTGTTCGCGCTGGCCGCGCTGATTGCCGCCGGCACGTACGCCTACAACACATTCGTTGACAGGGCCGAGATCGCCCATGCCGACGGCGTCGATACCAAGGAAGGCTTCGACGTGATCAGCTTCGGCGCAAACCGCCAGGGCGGCTATGTGGCCGTCACCAAGTACGCCGAAAACCCGTTCGAGCCCGGGCAGATGCGCCACTGCATCACTTTCTATGAGATCATCAAGTCCGGCAGCGACGGCGAGGCCAAGCTGTTCCTGGTTGGCAGCCGCTGCCTCGACTACGACCAGGGCCCCGACCTGATCAAGTTCGAAGAGGTCAAGGGTGAGTCGCCCAAGGACCTGAAAGACGCCATCGAGAAGGCCAGCAAAGGCAAGCGCCGCTAAAGCCTGCATACGGCCGCCAGGGACAGGCACCTTTGGTGCCTGTCCCTTTTTGCCGCCCGGTGGTGGCAGTGGCTTGGAGCAAGTGCTCAAATCAGCTATACAAAAGCTCTCCACAGCACGATCGAGGAACACAAGATGGCGCGACGCGACACTGGCACTCGCAGCATCAAACTCCCGGGGGGCGCCCAGCCCGCCCGTCCCCAGCAACAGCCCGCACGCCGCCCGGCCGGCCCGCCGCCCTCCGATGACGTGGGGCGCGCCATGGCCGACCTGGACGCCAGCGCCCAGATCCGCGACCGCAGCCAGTTGCCCAGCAAGGTGAAGGTGATCACCCCGCAGGTGATCATGAACATCGTGCAGTCCGTCACCGACAAGTTCGGCATGGACGCCGGCATCGACCGCGAGGAATTCAACCAGCTGGTGATGCAGCAGACCCAGATGGAAATGCGCCTGCAGCAGGCCACCGAGAAGGTCGAGAACTACAAGAACGAGTACGCCAAGGTCTACCAGGCCTTCCAGAACGCCCAGAACCTCCTGAAGCAGGCCCAGGCCGGACAGGCGGGCAACGAGCAGTTCCTCAACCAGTACGAAGCGCAGATTGAGGAACTCCAGCAGCGCAACGCGCAGGCCGTAGACACCTACATGGACCTGCAGCAGCAGCTGGACAACGTCACGCAGCAGTACAGCGCCCTGGAGGCCGCCCTGCAGCAGCGCGACGAGGACCTGGCCCAGCTTCAGCAACAGCTGATGGAGTCCGAGCAGGGTGGGGCGGCCGCCGCCGACGCCCAGGCCGAAGCCGACCAGTTGCGCGAGCAGATCGCGCAGCTCGAGCAGCAGCTGGCCGACATGGAAAACGCCAGCGCCGAGGCCAATGAGGGCATCAACCAGGAAGCCAGCCTGCGCGAGCAGGCCGAGCGCGAACGCGACGAACTCAGCGGCCAGATCACCGCCCTGCAATCCGAGCTGGAGCAGGTGCGCAGCGAACTGGCGCAGACCAGCGAAGGCGCATCCGAAGAGACCCAGGCGCTGCAGCAGCAGGTTGAAGACCTGAAGCGCCAGCTCAAGCAGGGCGAGCGCAGCCACGCCAAGTACGAGAACATGGAGATCGAGCTGGAGAAGCTGCGCACCCAGGAAGGCGCGTGGCTCGAGGAAAAGCGCCGCCTGGCCAGCCAGCTCAGCAACGAAACAAACAACCGCCGCGAGGCCGAGCAGAAGCTTAAGGCCATCGAGATGGGCGAGACGCTGCCTGAGGCAAGCAAGGCCGTCGAGGAACGAGCCAAGAAGGCGGAAGCCGAAGCCCAGGGCGTGAAGCAGGAACTCGACAAGCTCAAGAAAGAGCTCGAGAAAGCAAAGGCCGGCGCCAGCAAGGCAGACGCTGTAAGCGGCGAGCTGGAGAAGGCCAAGGCCGAACTAGAAAAGTCCAAGTCCGAGCTGCAGCAGTTGAACGCAGACCTGGGCAAGGCCGGAAACGCAGCCAAAGAACTCGGCATGCTGAAGCGCAAGTTCGAAAACGTGGAGGCCGAGCTCGAAAGCCTGCGCGCCTCGGAGGGCAAGTGGCTTGAGGAAAAGCGCCGCATGGCGGCCCAGCTTTCCAATGAGACCAACCTGCGCCGCGAGCTTGAGCAGAAGATGAAAGCCGAGCTGGCGGACGCGCAGTCAGAGACCGAGGCCGGAAAAAAAAACTCCAGGCAGTAACCGCGCTTGAAGCAGAGCGCAACAAAGCGCTCAAAGATCGCGATGTTGCCGAACGCTCCCTGAACGTAATCGAGGATGAAAACGAAGCGCTGCGCCGCGCGAACGACGACCTGTTGCAGCGGCTTGACGTGCTGCAGGAAGGCGGCGGTGAGAAAGCCCGCGAGCTCGAACAGCAGCTGGGGCAGGCAAGGAA
>JACKIE010000004.1 GCA_020638635.1 Planctomycetota bacterium | reverse complement strand
CGGCGACGAAGAAGAATCCGACCATTTCGGCATGCGCTTCGCCGCGCGCGCGGGATACGACCCGGCCGGCGTGATCGGCGTGATGCAGATGCTGAACGATTACACGCAGGAGCACGGCGGCGGCGGGCCCGAGTTTCTGTCCACGCACCCGGACCCGGGCAACCGCGTGAAGTACCTGAACGATCAACTGCGGCGCGAATACTCGGACTACAAGCCCGAGAACTACACGCGCAACGAGCAGGGCTTCGCCACCGCCATGGTCGAGATGCGCGCGGCCCAGCCGGCCTACGACCTGGCCGACCAGGGCGACGCCGAGATGGCCGAGGCCTTCAAGCTGTTCGAAAGCGGCGGCCAGCAGGCTGCCGCGCCCAAGTACCGCAGCGCCTTGAGCTATTACCAGGCGGCCGTGGCCAGGCAGCCCGACCACGCGATCCTGCACGTGAACGTCGCGCAGGCGCAGTATTACCTGCAGGACTACCAGGCGGCTGAGGACGCGATTGTGAAATCGCTGCGGCTTGAGGCCGGCGGCTTCTGGCCCAACTTCATGGGCGGCCTGGTGGCGATCCAGCGCAACGACAACGCGGTGGCGCAGGCGCGGCTGAAGAACGCGCTGGCCCTGATACCGGAATCGCCGGTGGGCCTGTTCTACCTGGCCGTGAGTTTTGAGCGCGACAACAACCGGCCGGAGGCGGTGACCAACTACCGCGCCTGCTACAACGCCATGCAAGGCGAAGGCGACCTGGCCGAGAAGGCGCGCCAGAAACTGATCGAACTGGGCGAGCCGGACCCGAAGCAGCAATAGAATCAGCTGGGGAGTGTCCCCGTCGTCAGCGCTGCATGCGCAGTCCAGTCAGTGGCGCGGACATTTCTGTCCGCGCTTGTTCAAAGGCAGTCTCACGCCAAGGCGCCAAGCCGCCAAGAACTGCAGTGCCTGCCCGTCTTTATTAGTGCCTTGGCGCCTTCGCGTGAGCCATGCAGTTGTAGTGCTTCGTGGCCCTTCGTGGTCCTTCGTGGTTAAGCCGCAGTGCCATGTGCGGACAGGAATGTCCGCGCCACTGGTTAGCAGCCTCAACGAAAAGGGCCGGCGTGGGGCCGGCCCAATCCATAATCGAAAATCCAAAATCGTTAGAACTCTTCTTCCTCTTCCTCGCCGCCGCCTTCGAGTTCCTTCTCGATGGTCTTCACGCGTGGGTTGTTGGGGTCAAGCTTTTTGGCTTCCTCCAGCGCCTTGCGGCACTTCTCGTTCTCTTCGGCCTGCAGCCAGGTTGACGCGATGTCGCACAGGGCGTTCACCTCGGCGGCCAGGGCTTCCTCGGGCGTGTCGCCCTTGGAAAGGCGGCGCACGTACTCGAAGCTTTCCACCGCCTTGTCCCACTGCTTCAGCTTGCGCAGCGCGAAGCCGCGGTACTGGTGCGTGCGCGCGTCCAGCGGCGCCACGTTGACAGCCTGCTCCGCCATGTCGGCCATCTTGGTCCAGTTGCGTGCCGGGTCGTACACATTCTGGATCAGCCACAGGCGGATGTTCAGGTTGTTCTCGTCAACGCTCATCCACTTCTCGGCGGCCGCGATCGCTTGCTCGTTCTCGCCGGTCTGCTGGTACAGCTGGTACTGGTAGGCATAGGGTTGCGGGTTCTCGGGGAAGGCGCGCTGGGCTTCCTTCAACCAATGCAGGGTCATGCCCGCATTGCGTTCCTGCTGCGCGAGTTGCGCCATGGTCAGGTAGGTCTGGAAGTCTTCCAGGCCGCAACCGAGCGCCTTTTCCAGTGCCTCGCGCATCTTCTTGCCGCGCTCTTCACGGGGCAGGTCCTCGTCGTTGCGGGCGAGCATCGCCACGCAATACCAGTAGGTGGCGCCCTGGGGGCCCTTCTGCTGGTCTGCGCCGGCGCGCTTTGCCAGGCCCAGGAAAGTCTCGGCGTCAAAGCGTGAGCCCTGCTGCACGTAAGCCAGCGCCAGCTGCACCAGGTCATCGGTGCCGGCTTCGCCGTCCTCGTACTTGAAATACAGCTGGTCGGTGCGGTCCGGGCTGACCAGCGGGATCATTCGCAGGTGCGCGATGCGCTCGTCGCGCACGTACTCGCGGAAGCCCTTGTCGAAGGCCTCGGGCTCCATGTCCAGGCAGGCGCGGAACACTTCCTCGGGCGTCTTCTTCTGGCCGAACATCTCGATCATCTTGCGCACGTTGCCCAAGCCGCCGAGCTTCTTGTCGATGTACTCCAGCATCACGTTGCCGAGGTAGTAGGCGAACAGGATCTTGCTGCCGTCCCGGAACCACTCGTTGAACTTGCGCACGCTGGGGATGTCGTCCATGTGGTAGTGCATGAACAACTGGTCTTCCATGTGGCGCTCCCACTCCGGGCGGGTGCGCTTCTCTTCGTAGACGCTGCTGCCTTCCGCCAGCCAGCGCGGGATCTGGCCGTTGCTGATTTGCAGCTGGAACACGTGGTCCATCTCGTGGCGCAGGGTGCTGGCCCAGTTGTAGGTGCCGGGCCCGCGCGCGGACGGCGAGTCCAGCGTCACCAGCTGCCCGAAGCACGCGCCCAGGGCCGGCAGGCCGGTGATGCCCACGGTGCGCACCTCGAAGTCTTCGTGGCGGTTGAAGGCCTCGATCACGATCGGCGTGCGCGGCGTGAAGTCGTACTTCTTGGTCATCGAGTCCCAGGAAGCGTTCAGGTGTTCGATGTACATGTCCTTCATTACCGCCGCCTCGGACTTGTGCACCAGCAGGCGCCAGCGCCCGTCCTCGGTCACCACGCGCTCGAAGTTCTTGTAGCTGTCCAGCAGGGTCAGCAGGTTGACGGTCTGCAGGTTGTTGCGCAGGGGGTCCTTGTCCAGCGCGACCTCCAGCGACTTCTTGCCAAGCTCGTCGTCGCCGAAGTTCATGGCCGCCATGCCCTGGCCCTTGTAGGCGGTCCAGTGCTCGGGGTTGCACTCCAGCGCCTTCTTGTACAGCGGCAGCGCCTCCACGTAGCGGAAGCGCTCGCTCAGGCCGTCGGCCAAAATCTCGTAAAACCGCGCGGGCTTGGGGTTGATCGCCAGCATGGCCTGCTCGGCCGCGCTGTATACGTCCTTCAGTCCCAGCGTGGCGCCGTGCAGGGCCTTGGCGCCCAGGGCTTCCTCGTGATTGGGATTCAGCTTCAGGGCGCGCTCGTAGTCTTTCTGGCCCAGGTCGTACTGGTCCGTGCCGATGTACTTCACGGCGCGATAGGCCAGCACCTCCGGGTTGTCCGGGTTGATCTTGACGGCCTCATCCAGCTCTTTCATGCCCGCGCCGCCGCGCCAGCGGAAGAAGTGGATCTGCGCGGTGCGCAGGCGCATCAGCGCCGAGTTGGGGTTGTGTTTGGCGTACAGGGCGGCGTAGTTGACCATGGCGCTGGAGTCGTGGTTCTGCTCGAGGTAAATCTGCGCCATCCAGGCGTTGCTGCGCTCGTGGTACTCGTCGGCCATCAGCGCGTTGCCCCAGCACTCGTTGGCGTCGTGCAGGCGGTGCAGCCAGTAGTAAGCCTCGCCGCCGCTTGACCACAGGTCGGCCAGGTCGGGCTGGCGGCCCTTGCTCTTGTCGATCTTCAGCGCGCCGCGCTGGGCCAGCAGCACCTCGCGCACGGCCACGTACTCCTTGGCGGCGTCTGCGTACAGGCCCTTCAGCCGCAGCACGTTGCCCTTCAGCAGGTGGGCGTCGATGCCCGCCACGGCGTTGGTGGAGGCCAGCAGCTTGTCGGCCAGCGTCTCCACGGCCGTGAAGTTGCCCACCAGCAGTTGCAGGCGGGCCAGGCGGACCAGCGTGGCGTCTTCGACCTGCTTGCTGTCTTCAATGCACTTCTCGAGCGTCTTGATCGCCAGCTTGTAGTCGCCGGTCTGGGCGTAGGTTTCCGCCAGGCCCCGCGCGGCGACCTGGTTGTCGGGCTGGTCTTTCAAAACCTTCTTGAACTCTAGCTTGGCGGCCTTGTAACGGCCGGTGTCCAGGGCCAGCTCGGCGTCGGGCAGGCCTGTGGATTCCTCTTCTTCTTCGTCGTCGCCGGCGAGAAGCTGCGGCGGGTTTGCCCCGCGCAGGAAGTCGGGCACCTGGTTGGCGAAAACAAATGGCGAGAATGACGCAAGCAGAAGCCCGGCAAGCAGATAGCGCATGAAAACCTCCAAGCAATTAACGAGCGCCCAAGGGCGCTCCTTCCATATTACGCACAGCCGGCCCCAAGCGTTCACCAAAAGCGGCCCAAAAGGCCCGATCGCGCCGTGGCAACTCAGGGCCATGCGATTGGACATCCGGGTGCCTGTGGATAAACTTCGCGTCCCCCGCAATTCAGCCAACCACCTTACCGGAGACCGAGGATGAAGCCGGACCTTGAGATCGCACGCGCCGCGAAGCTGGAACCGATCGAAAACGTTGCCAAGCGCTACGGCATCAACCGCGACGACCTCGAGCTTTACGGCGACGTAAAGGCCAAGGTGAAACTCTCGATCCTCGACCGGCTGAAGGATCGCCCCAACGGCAAGTACATCGACATCACCGCCATCAGCCCCACGCCACTCGGCGAAGGCAAAACCACCAACACCGTGGGCGTCACCATGGGCCTCACGCACATCGGCAAAAAGGCCGCCTGCTGCATCCGCCAGGCCAGCCTCGGCCCGGTGTTCGGCATCAAGGGCGGCGCGGCCGGCGGCGGCCAGGCGCAGGTGATCCCGCCGGAAGACCTGAACATTCACCTGACCGGCGACATCCACGCCGTGCAGGCCGCCAACAACCTGGCCTGCGCCTTCCTCGACAACCACCTGTTCAACGGCAACGCCCTGGGCATCGACCCCGACACCATCAACATCCGCCGCGGCATGGACATCAATGACCGCGACCTGCGCAACATCATCACCGGCCTGCGCGACAACGGCATCCCGCGCGAAACCGGCTTCGATATCGCTGTGGCCAGCGAAGTGATGGCGATCCTCGCCCTGGCCGAGAACCTGCAAGACCTGCGAAAGCGCCTGGGCCGCATGGTTGTCGGCTTCAACCAGGAAGGCAAAGCCGTCACCTGTGAGGACATCAAGGTCGCGGGCGCCATGACGGCGATCCTGCGCGACGCGATCAAGCCGAACATCCTGCAGACCATCGGCGGCAGCCTTGCCTTCGTGCACTGCGGCCCGTTTGCCAACATCGCCCACGGCAACAGCAGCGTGGTGGCCGACCGCGTGGCCCTGAAGGTGGCCGATTACGTGGTGACCGAGTCCGGCTTCGGCGCCGACATGGGCGCCGAGAAGTTCATGAACATCAAGTGCCGCCAGAGCGGCCTGGTGCCCGATGCCGTGGGCCTGGTCGCCACCGTGCGCGCGCTGAAATCAAACAGCGGCAAGTTCAAGGTGGTCGCCGGCAAGCCCCTGCCCGAGGGCCTGGTCAAGGAAGACCTCAATGCGCTGGCTGAGGGCATGCCCAACCTGACCCGCCACATCCGCAACTGCGTGGGCTTCGGCCTGCCGGTGGTGGTGGGCATTAACGTGTTCGGCACCGAGACCGAGAAAGAACTCGAAATGGTGCGCAAGGCCGCCATGGCCGCGGGCGCCCACGACTGCGTGATCAGCGAGGTGTTCGCCAAGGGCGGCGAGGGCGGCGCGGCATTCGCGAGCGCGCTGGTGAAAGCCTGCGAGGAGCCCAAGAAGTTCCAGCTGACCTATGACAGCGACGCGCCGATCAAGAAGAAGGCCGAGGCAATCGCCACCAAGATCTACGGCGCGGCCGGCGTGAACTGGAGCCCAGAGGCGAGCAAGCGCATCAAGGCGTTTGAAGAGGCCGGCTTCGGCAAGCTGAGCGTGTGCATGGCCAAGACGCAATACAGTTTCAGCCACGACCCCAAGCTGCTGGGCGCGCCGGAAGGCTGGACGCTGCCGATCCGCGACGCCAGGCTGAGCGCCGGCGCGGGTTTCGTGTACCTGATCTGCGGCGACATGATGACCATGCCCGGCCTCGGCAAGACCCCCGGCGGCCAGAACATAGACATCAACGAAAAGGGCGAAATCATCGGCATGTTCTAACGTAGCGCAGGCGCCTCGCCTGCACAGACCGCGGGCGCCTCGCCCGCGGCAAACGGAAAGGGAGAAGCCAAGAAATCGCTAAGTAGCATCTGCCTGGTAATGGTACTCGCGCTGGCCCTGGCGGCCTGCGGCGGCGGCAACGACGGCAATGCCAGCAGCAGCAGCAACGGAGGCGGCGGCAGCTCAAGCGCCAGCGGCCCGGACTTCAGCACGCCCAAGGCCACGATGACCGAGTTGGCGGCCGGCTTCGCCGCCAGCGACATCGAGAAGATCCTTGCCTGCTACGACAAGGAATACCTCGATGCCAAGCGCGATGACGGCAAGACCAACGCGGAGAAGCTGCGCGCGGAGATGAAGGAGCTTTCGGACGAGGGCTCCAAGATCACCATCAAGTTCGAAGACGCCGACATCAGCGTCGAGGGTGACAAGGCGAAAGTGAAGGCAACCATGACCTTCACCATGAAGGACGGTAAAACCGAAGAAGAAGGCGAAGGCTTCGAGCTTGTAAAGAAGGGCGACACCTGGAAGTGCGTCAAGTAGCCCCAGCACCAACCCCAAGGGCGGCCGCAAGGCCGCCCTTGTTCATTCCACCCGCCGGGCATTGGGCTGATACAGTGATCCCCCTTCAATCCTGGCCGCCGGTGAGGACGACTTTCTCAGTACCCGGCAGAGAGAAGGTCACTTTCTGCTTCTTGCCGTGGATGCCGTTCGCTGTGTAGCTCACTTCGTAGGTTCCCGGCGGCAGTCCGCCGAGCAGACAATTGCCATTGTCGTTGAAGGTGAAGTGCTGCGAGATATCGGACTCAACGTGCTTCAGGTCCCCATGCGTGTATGGTGAACAACCGCTGCCATCCAGCAGCACGCTGTGCAACTCGGGTACAGCAATCTCAATCAGTTGCTCGCCGGCCTTCAATGTCGCTTCGAGCTGGGCCAGCACCCATCCCGTGTGGTGGGCGGAGCGCAGGCGGAACCGATACTCGCCGGGTTGCAATGCGGCGACTCGTTCAGCCCGTTCCCTGGGGCGAATTGAACTTGAGACGCTGCGCCATTCAGCGAACTCGGGGCCCTTTGAACAGTCCAGCGCCAACCAGCTGGAAGACGGAGGAGGGTTTGTGATTGAGACGCGGAGCATGCACCCCGCCTCGAACTTCAGGCTCACCTCGGTATCAACGCCTGGCCGAAATCTACTCTCTACGAATCCAAGCCATCCGTTGTGCATGCTCACAATCGCTTCCTGCGGGAATGACTGGGCGTCACCTGGTTGCAGAATCAGCAAGAAGCGATTGTCGGAATACTCCCACACCCTGCATGAGAGATACCTGCCTTTCAGGCTGTCCCGAACGGTGAATTGTTCATTTTCGATGCGGACATCTTTGGGGCGTTCGACGTTTATGATCAGCCCGCCGGCCTGATCCGGCGCCGGCACTTCAAGTTCGACCTCCCCGGGCGAGTTTCCCAGCACGACACGAGTGCTGCACAGCAACTCAGATTCACCGATCACACCGATGGCGTACTCCCCTTCCAATTCATCGTTCACAACAAACTTGCCCGACTCCTGATCGACATCGATGCGTACGACTGGCGCTGACCGCGAGTCCTGCAGCAATTCCGCGTCCGTCGCGCCGGCAACCACCTTGGCCGCGTACACGCTGTAGTAGCGCGGGCGCGGTCCCTCAAACTTCACCACGCCGGTCAGGACTGCGTCTGTTCCAAGCTTCAGAACCACGGCGGGGGTGCTGTCGTTAACCTCAACCACCACGGGCTCGCTCCTGCCGCCAGATGAGCCCGCATCCGCCCTAATCTCAACCCGCCCCAGCGGCAGCCGGATCTTCGCGCTCTTGCCGACAGTGACGGAGGTGGAGTCGGTTCTTGACTCGAACGTCCAACTCACCCTGCAGCTCCTCGAGGTCGCACCCTCCACCAGCACCTCCACCTGCCGCGCCCGCGCAACCGTAAGGGTGATCTCTTCGCCGACCTTCACCGGCCGCGACATGGTGTCGGTCCGGCCCTCCAGCAGGAAGTCCTGCGAGCGCATACTGAGCTGCGCGTGCTCGCCAGGCAGGCCGACGAACTCAATGCGACCGTTGACGTCGCTGGTTTGAATGTGCGTAGCCTGCTGTTCGAGCTTCCATCGCACGTAGGAGTGGCGCAACTTTGCCACCATGTACTCTTCGTCGGTCTCGAAGTCAGCACGCCGCGGATACTTCAGCTCTTCCCTGTTGCCTTCAGTGGCCAGGCTCAACTCAAGGCCCTCGACAGGCGCGCCCTGGAGGTCCGCCACCAGCACGGTGACTTTCCCATCGCCGGTTATGGGCTCAGGCAGTACGATCCCATCGATGATGACTTGTGAACCGGCCGGATTGACAGGGGCCGGGTCGGCCGCCGCGGGGGGAGCCGACGTACTCGGCGGCTCAAGGAGTGTCGAAGCCAGCGGCCCCGTGGCGCCTTCCCGCGAGCCATCCGGGTCGGCCAGAGGCGCCGCAGCAGGGCGCGAAGGTAGCGCTTCGTCTCCGCCGCGCGCCAGCCAGCCCGTCGCAACGCCTGCAACCAGCGCCAGAAGGATCATGCCGAGCCAGTGTGGGGTGCGCATAAGTGCCGCTCCTGCTGTCCTGAGATTCGCATCGTAACTTTTACGGCGATGCTTTGCGCGCGCATTGCAGACCGCACAACGGAGTTCCGCTATCTCAGGCGCGTGGTCGTGTTACCTTGCACTGTTACGCTGCGCTGCAGCTCATCCCGCGGCCGGCTTCGCAGCCGGTACTTCAGCGTGTAGCTGCCGGTCGGCACATGCGGCAGGATGCAGCGACCGTCCTGGCCGAACTGCAGTCGGTACTCCCTGCTGTCCTCACCAGCGGGCTGCATCTTCAACTCGTACACCTCATCGGCCGGGGCTTCGATCACCAGCTCGAACATCTCGGGCAGTCTCAGTGTGACTTCGCGCGTCTCACCGGCTCGCAGTGTCAGCACCTGGCGTGCCAGCAGCATGCCGTGGAACTCGGGATGCTCGACCTGCAACTCCACTCGGCCGGGCTGACCCTTGAATTTCTCACTCTTGTCAGCCCTTGCGAACGAGCCCGACTCTGCGTTCCCGGTGTCCAGCCATTTCAGATAGGCCTGTACGTGTCGGTTCAACGTATCCGGGCGGCCTTCCAGCCGCACATCCAGCTCAAAGGGCGACTCGAAATGGAATCGCAGCGTGGACCTGCCGACCTCGCGCGTGATCGTTCCAAGCGGGTGCCAGGTCGCTCTGATCGCCGTGGCCCCCTCTGCACCCAGCAGCAGGTAGCGGCCGGACGACAGCTTCCAGACCCGGTGAACGTGGTCAGCCGACACCCGTCCGTCTTTCGCAGCCGTCAAAGCTTCAAAGTGCAGCGCACCCGGCTGGCCCCTGTCAGGCGGGCCTTCCACCTCGCAGACGATGCCGGCCGTCTCGCTCGGCGCGCTGAACTCGACCTCGACCGTGGTAGTGCCGGGGACGGCTTCCACCCGCCTGATCTCGGACTGGCCCTGCGTCAGCGCCACTTGGACCAGGTACGGGCCCGGCTCCAGGTCCGCGGCCTGGTATTCGCGCGGCTGCTGGTAGAGCTGCTGCAGCGGCGTTGCAAGCCGGCGTCGCTCGTCGAAATGCTCTGCATCGGCTAACTCCGCACGAACGGGCGCCAGAAGAACCTTCTCATTCCATTGCGGCACGCCGCCCGTGAACTTCACCCGCACACGCACACGCGCCACCGCATTCAACCGTAAGGTCAGCGGCGCCAATTCGCCGTCATCCGGCACCGTCACTTTGACCGCTTCGCAGGTGTGGCGGCCGTCCCTGGCGTGGGCGCGGACGGTCCAGTCGCCCGGCTTGAGCCGCAAGTCGGCGGTTTCACCGGGCAGCAACTCGAGGGTGGTCGGTTCGGCGTAGTCTGCGTAGCGCGCAAACACACGCAGCGGACCGGCGTCCGCGGGGGCCTCAACCGTGACGCGCAGCCCCCCATGGTGCCGTACGCCCCATGTCACGCTATCACCGGGTTTCAGCGCTTCGGTAGGCCCCTGCGCCGTCAGCACATGACCCGGGAGCGCCGCCCCCATTCGATAGGGGACATCGACCAGGCCGCTGAAAACGGCTTCGCCCCGGGCGTCCGTCTCGAGCGTCTGCGAGTGCCGGCGCAGCTGCACCATGGTCTTGGCGGTGCCGAGATTGTTCTCGGCCAGGCTGCGCCAGAACTCGTCCTCTGGCGCCCAGATATCGGCACGTCCGCTGCTGCGACCCCACGGCAGGATTGGGTACAGCTCGATGCGCACGCCCGCGAGCGGCATGCCGTCAGCGTTGACGGCGCGGGCGGTGATGCTGCCCGGCACGGGCTCCAGGTCGGCCAGTCCCCACTGTTTCAGGGCTTCAATCAGCGGGTCGTGGTCGGGCGCGACAGGTGTTTCGGGTACCGATAGATTGGAAGCGCCGGCAGTCGCAGGCAGGGGAGCATCGGTGCGCGGCACATCCGCCACCCGGTGTTCAGTGGGCTCAGGGGCAGGAGGTACAGGTTCAGGCGCGGGTGCCACGCAATAGCCAAGCCCCACCCCAACACAGAACACCAGCAGCAATGAAATCAGCCAGTGTGGCGCGCGCATTGGTGACTCCCATGTTGCCAGTGATGAGACTGCTGTTGTAACTTCCTGCTCGATTCTGAGTTGGGGATAAGGCGTGAAGCAAACCACTGCGCAATCGAAAGGTGAAGCAGCCTACCGCAACGCGGACGCGCAACTGGGTGTTCCCGCACCCCGCGTGCGCAAAGGCTGGCGCGGATGGCCGGTGATACGCTGGGTGCTCAACGGCGACACCCCTTGCCGCGCGCAACGATGGCGAGGCCGGGCACGATGTGGTGGAAGCCGCTTCCGAACCCCCGCCCCGTCCGGTCGCCGGCATCGTTCCGAAGATGGGCCTTGGCGACTACGAAGAACACAAGAACGACGACCCAGCGAACTGACCGTGTTGCGGACCTCTGGTCCGCAGCTTTCCTTTGCGCGGACCGGAATCCCGCGACACGAACTGACACTCCTTCGAATCTGCTTTCTGTGGATGCGAGTGCGCGTCGGCCGCATTAGGCCCCTGTACCCTTACAGGAGATTGCCATGTCTGTCGCCAAGGTAATGGAGATCAGCTCGCGCTCGCCCGAAAGCTTTGAACAGGCCATCCGCACCGGCCTGGAACGCGCGGCCAAAACCGTGCAGGGCATCAAGGGCGCCTGGGTGAAAGAACAGAAAGTCGAATTCGACGGCAAGGGCATCACGAACTACGTGGTGCACATGAAAGTCACCTTCGAGCTGCGCGAATAGCCGCCTCTTCCGCTGCGCCTCGTGTTTGTCAAACTCCCGCCCGACGGGAGGGCCAACATGGATTGGCAGACTTGGGCAATGGCAGGCCTCGGCGGAGGCACGATCGGCGTTGCGGCGGCAACGTTGCTGGCTCTTACCGGCAAGACGGCCGGCATCAGCGGCGTGCTGGATGGACTCGTTCGCGTCGAGCGAGGCCAGCTGGACTGGAAGATCCCCTTCGTACTCGGGCTCGTCGCCGGCGGCGTGGCGATGGTGTTTCTGCTGCCCGAAAACCTGGCGGAAACAGGCTTGCGCTCCTGGCCGCTGATGATCGTGGCCGGGCTGCTCGTCGGCTTCGGCACGCGCCTGGGCGGCGGCTGCACCAGCGGCCATGGGGTGTGTGGCATCGGCCGCCTAAGCGTGCGCTCTGTTGTCGGCACTGTCACTTTCATTGCCTTCGGCGCGGCAACCGTGCTGGCAGCCAGACTGATCGAGGGGGCGTGATGGCCAAGCCGATCGTTGCATTCCTGTGCGGGATACTGTTCGCCGGCGGCCTGGTGGTGTCGCAAATGACGCTGCCCACGCGCGTGACCGGTTTCCTCGATTTCTTCGGCCGTTGGGACCCGACCCTCATGTTTGTCATGGGCGGGGCAATCGCGGTGTACCTGCCTGTCTGGACGTTCATGCGCGGCCGCAGGCCTGTGTTTGCCGCCGTCGCCCTTCCCCGCAAGGTCGCGCACGACCTCGACGCCAGGCTGTTCATCGGTGCCGGCATTTTCGGCATAGGCTGGGGAATGGCCGGCATCTGCCCGGGCCCTGGCGTGGTGCTGCTTGGGCGCGGGAGCGTTGACTTCGCGCTTTTCGTGGCGGCCATGCTGGCGGGGATGCTGCTGCATAAAGCAGTGCCACGCAAGCAGATCGCGGCCGCAATGGGTTGAAGCAACGCGCGCGTAGCCCCGCTAAACTCCAGCCATGGATGCGGAGAGCGCCTATCTGTTCCGTCATGCCTTGGTGCGCGAGGCCGCGTACCAGCTGCAACCGCCGGGCGACCGCGCGCAGTTGCACGCCTTCACGGTGCGCATCCTGCAGGGCGACGTGAAAACCGCGCCGCTGGACCTCGCCGACCACGCGGCCTTCGCGGCGATGGAGCGGCAATCCGTCATCCCTCACGAGCAGCTGGCCGACATCGAACTACAGGCGCTGCAACACGGCGCTGAGCTGGCCCGCACGCGCTTCGAGCCCGAGGTTGAACTCGCGTGCCTGCGCCGCCTGGCCTCGCATTCGTGTGTCAGTAGCGAAGGACGCGGTGAGTACCGGCTGCAGCAGGTCGGGCCGCTGATGACCCTGGGCCGGCTGGCAGAGTGCATCGCCGTCTGCACCGAAGTCGCCGGCGCATCAGAGGGCAAGTCAAAGTTCCGCGCGCTTAACCGTCTGGCTGAGATGCAGCGCAACGGCGGACACATGAAGGACGCCGAAGAGGCCCAGGGCCAATCCGAAGCTGTCGCGCCGCTCGACGGCGTATCGCAGGCGACCATGCTCTTGAGCCGCGCGCGCCTGCAACTGCAACGCAATGAACTTGCCGCTGCGGCCGAGAACCTGCAGAAGGCCGAAGCCCTGGCGCGCGCCGAAGGCGCATGGGCGCTCGTCGCAAACACACTGAGCGCGCTGGCGATCCTGTACCGCACGAAAGAAGAGTACTCGACCGCGCTGGATTGCCTGGACAGGCTCGAGCAACTGCCGCTTGAAGACGGAGCTGCCTCTCGGAACACCAGCAACGCAAGAGGAAACGTACTGTGGCGCCAGGGACGAATCCGTGAAGCTGAAATACAGTATCGCGAGGCCGTAAGGCTGGCGCGTGAGACGGGCGACGTACCGGGCCAGGCCATCGCGCTGGGCAACCTGGGAAATATTCACATGGATCGCGAAGAGCCCTCCAACGCCGAGGAGTGCTACACGGCTGCCATCGCCATGTGCCGGGAAATCGGCCTGCGATCGCACGCCGCCCTGTACACCATGGCGCTGGGCGGCGTGCACCGAAAGCGCGGCGGGCATGTCGAAGCCTTGGCGGCATATGAACAGGCCGAGTCGTTCATGACCGCAGTGGGAAACCTGGCGGAGGCCTCAAGCATCGTCGCGAACAGGGGTTTGGTGCTGCAGGATATGGGGCGATACGCGGAGGCGCTGTCCGAGTTCCAGCGGGCGGAGCAGCTCGCGCGCCAAGCCCATGCACCCCTGCAAGTCGCCTCACACATCTCGCGCCAGGCGGACCTGTACGCCGCTGAGGGACGGTTCGCCCAAGCCGTGGAGCTGTACCGGCACAGCCTTCAGACCCGCCGCGGACACGGGGCCGAAATCAACCGTCAGGACGCGCAACTTCAGATCGCGTTGGCGGAGGCCCTGCACGAAATGGGCCGCAGGCAGGAAGCGCGCGACGCGGCAAAGCTCGCGCGCAAGTATGCCGACCAGTGCAACCTGCAGGCCCAGGCCACACGAGCCAGTGTCAGGAACAGCCTGGACATGCTGAAACGACTGGAGTCCGATTTAGGCGTCTGATTCCTCTCCATTGCGCCGGTTGTGTGGCTACAATCCCGCGATGGACGCGGAAACCGCCTACCTTTTCCGCCATGCCTTGGTACGCGAAGCGGCTTATGAACTGCAGCCGCCAACTGAGCGCGGCAGCCTGCATCGCCTCGCGCTGGATGTGCTTGAGGACCTGGTTCCCGATGCCCAGCGTGACCCCATTGCTGAGGAGTTCGCAGATCACGCGGCCCTCGCGACCGTCACCAAGAACGCGAGCGGGCGTAGGCCCAGCCTTGCGCTTGCCGACCTGAAAGAGCAAGACGCCGACCTGCGCCGAAAAGAGCTGCGATACCTGACGCGCGCGGTCCGATTCCACCACGACAATTACAACCTCGAGCGCACGCTGGCGCTGGCATCGCGCGTCGAGGCCCACCCGTTGTCGGACTCGATGTTGAGGCTGAAGGCGAAGCACACCCGGGCAAAGATGCTGAAGAGTTCAGGACGCCTGTCAGAGTCAGCCGCGCTTTACAAGGAGTGCGTTCACCACGCTGAAGAGCTGAAGAGTGAGCACGAAACCGTCACCATGCGCTTAGAGCTGGCGGACGCTTATCGCATGCTTTCACAGCTCGATGCAGCCGAGGATGAGCTTCTGCAGGTGCAGGACCTGCCCGCGGCGCAGGCCAACCCCAGCTTGAAGGGCAGCCTGCTGCGCAAGCTGGGCATGCTGCTCGACACGCGCGGTGATGTAGGCCGCGCGGAAGCCGCCTTCCGTGAGGCGCTGCAGCTCGCTCTGGAACACGGGGCCCAGGACGCGATCGCCAGCAGCCACGGCAACCTCGGCCTCAGCCTGGCGAACCGCGGCAGCAACGAGGAAGCGTTGGAGCACCTGCGCCAGGCCATCGAGGTTTGCGAGCGCTCGGGCAACACCTGGTACCTCGGCGCATCCAACACCAACATGGGCATGCTGCTGAACCAGGCCGGAAGACCGGAGCAGGCGGAGTCCTACCTGCGCCGCGCGCTGGCGATCCACGCCACCACCGGCAATGCGCGCGGCCGCACCATCGCCTGCTACAATCTCGCCAACACCATGCTGGACCTGCAACGTCTCGACGAGGCGGAGAAACTGTTCCGCGAGGTGATGACGGTCGCCGTGGAAGTCGGCGACGCAAGCATTTATGCCCAGGCCCAGTCATCGGTCGGGTTCATCATCTACCGCCGCGGAGACAAGGCGGCTGGCCTGGCGATGATCCAGCAGGCCCTCGATGGGCATCGCCGCACCGGCAACCGCCGCTCCGAGGGCCGGTTGCTCGCGCGACTTGGCGGCATCCAGCTTGAGGCCGGCAACCACGCGGATGCCGAAACGCTGCTGCGCCAGGCGTGTACGCTGCACGAGGAGGTGGAGGACGGCACGAACCTGCCGATTTCGCTGTTCGAGCTGGCGACGCTGGTTGCGCAACGCGACACCAACGAAGCCCGCCAGCTGGCGCAGCACGCCATCAATGCCGCCCAGCGCTACAACGACCCGGAAGTCCTGAGTGAAGCCCAAGCACTGCTGGATTCACTGAACGAAGCCGGCGCCGGGAGC
This sequence comes from Planctomycetota bacterium, assembly GCA_020638635.1. Classification (GTDB taxonomy): domain Bacteria; phylum Planctomycetota; class UBA8742; order UBA2392; family UBA2392; genus JACKID01. The sequence goes on along the minus strand of JACKIE010000004.1, from coordinate 219,542 downwards.
AGCTAGCCTCCCGGCGCCGGACGCGCTCCGGCTACATCGGCGCGGGGGTCATCAGTGCGACCACAGCGCCTGTGGGGTCTACGATCTGCGTGAAACGACCGACGTTGGGCACTTCCATCACCGGGAACAGCACCTGGCCGCCGGCCGCCTTCACAGCCTCTGCGCTCTTGTCGATGTCGGCTACGTGGATGTAGCCGACCCAGTGCGACGGCACCTCGGCCGGCACCTGGGCGGGCATGGGCATGCCGCCGCCGGCGTTGGCGCCCTTGGACTGGAAAACGGTGTAAACGCCTTCCGGCATCGGCATCTCGATGCCCTGCCATCCCAGCAACTGGCTGTAGAACTTCGCGGCCTTGGAGAAGTCCCGGCTCAGCAGCTCGACCCACAGGAAGTCGCCGGGCACCGGGCATGGCGGCTCATTGGCGTGCTGCTTCAGCGCGATTACGTTGATGGCCGCGCCTGCCGGGTCCTTCAGCGCGGCGAAGCGCCCGACTTCGGGCACATCCGCCGGCTCTCGCATCACTTCGGCGCCGAGGCTGGTGGCGCGCTCCACGGTCTGGTCGCAGTCCTCGACGTCGATGTAGTACCCCCAGCACGACGGCATGCCGCCGAACTCCGGCTTGCTGATGTCCATCGCGCCGCCGACGGCCCTGTCGCCGACCATGATCATGTTGTAGCCGCCCATTTCGCCGTGCGGCACGAACTTCCAGCCCAGCACTTTCTCGTAGAACTTCGCGGCCTTCTTCAGGTCGGTGGTGTAGAGCTCGTTCCAGCAGAAACTGCCGGGTCCGAAAGCCACCTTGGGTTGCTCGCTCATTTGCTCTCCTTTGTCTGGTCCGGGTTGCTTATACAACTTATCCGCCCCGGCCGAAGCGGAACACCGAATCTTTAACATTGCCTGCGACACGGACGGCCGAGCCCACCCCGGGGATACGGAAAAAACCGCCGGGCGTTCAAATGGTAAGCTGAGAACGCCATGGAACACGCCTTCGACATCTGGCTTGCCATCCTGGGCGCACCGCTGCTCTGGTGCTTCGGCATGCTGGCGGCCCTGTGCGCGTGGTCCGGCCGCATCACGCGCGGCAGCGCCCTGTGGCTGCTGGCGCCGGTGTTCTGGCCGCTGGCCTTGCCGCTGTGGCTGCTGGTGCGTCGGCGCGAACGCCGGGAAGTAGCGGCCTACAAGGCCCTGCCCCACGAAGTGCGCCTGGTGCCGGAGGGCGTGCCCTACGGCTCGCCTCTTTCGTCCGGGCTGGTCAGCGCGCTTGAGCTGGAGTGCGTCCGCCCTGTGTTCCGCCACGAAGAGCGGGTTTAGGCCCCTACATGTTCGGGTAACGGTAACCGTTATCGACCAGCGGCAGGCCCAGCGCTTCCGTTACTTCCTTCAGCGTCTCCGGGCAGAAGTAGTAGTAGCGCAGGTCGGCCATGCCGCCGCGGTCGCTGACGAACCGCAGCACGTCGCGCACCACGCGCCGGCCGTCAACGTCATACCACAGCACCACGATCGGCTCGCCCAGGTACTGGCGGCGCTCGGCCGTCGGCTGGCCTTCCTCGTCGAACATGGTGTGGTGCAGGCTGCCGTCGCGGATCTGCTCGCGCCCGTACTCCTGCACCATGCCGACCACCTCGGCCGTGGCGTCCTCCAGCATCAGTCCGGCCAGACGCTGCAGGTCGCGGGCGTTGAAAGCCTCGCACCAGGCGTCCAGCAGCGCCGCGTCCACCCGGGCCGGAAGCTGCGTGGGCGGCTGCTCGCGCTGCTCGTTAAGAGACGCGCGGCCGCGGTGCAGCGCCGCCTTCACGGCGCCCACGGTGGTCTGCATGTAGCCCGCGCAATCCTGCAGGCTGAAGCCGAACACGTCCTTGAGCAGCACCGCCGCGCGCTCCACGGGCGGCAAGGTGTGCGCCAGGCGCGCGACGGCCTCGCGGATTTCACCGGGCAGGGGCTGGGGTTCGGGTGCCTGCATCTCGGCCTCCGGCAGTTCGGCGTTTTCGCGGCGGGCGCGCAGGACGTCGATCCAGTGGTTGGTGGCGACGCGGAACAGCCAGGCGCGCGGGTTGTCCACCTGCCAGTGCACGTCGGCCAGCTTGCCGAAGGCCTTCAGCAGCGTGTCCTGCACCAGGTCTTCGGCATCCCACACGTTGCGGGTGAGCGAGCGGCAGTAGCGATACAGCTCCGGCCGCAGGGGCTCGATCTGGTTCAGGAACTGGCGGCGCGCGTTGCGCACCACGACGGTGAAGTCTTTGCTGACGGGCTCGGTCACGGCTGGCTCCGCAGGTACGGCGATAGGACGGGCAATGCCCTGAGCAGGATACGGAAAAACTCCCGGATTTACGCGATCATCGGGGCCGTCAGGCTGGCGATTCGCGCCGGGGACCGTGTGGGCGTAGAATCCAGCCAATGGATGCCGAAGCCGCCTACCTGTTCCGCCACGCCTTGCTTCGCGATGCCGCCTACGAGCTGCAGACGCTTACGGCGCGGGCGATACTGCACGAGCTTGCACTGCGCGTGATCGAGGAACTCTTCGATGAAGCCGAAATCTCCACGATGGCGGAAGAACTGGCCGACCACGCCAGGATCGCGGGCGCACGCCACAGCACCAGCGGGTTGGATGCAAAGAAGCAGCTGGCGGGCAAGGAGGCCGCCTATCTAAGTCAGGCGTTGGTGGCGGCTACGAAGCGCTTTGACCACCCGGCTGTGTTGCGCCTCTGCAACCGGTTGCTGGAACACGGCTCCGTTGGCGCCGAGGAAAAGGCCCGCATCGGCAGTGAACGCGGCAATGTGCTCCGCATCCTGGGTCGGATCGGGGAAGCTCGCGACAGTTACGAACAAGCAGCCGAGCTGGCGGAAAAGCTCGGCAGCGCGCGGTACGGGGCCAAGGCGTTGAACTCGCTCAGTGCCCTGTGCGTATTGGACCGTCGCCTGGAACAAGCACGCGCCCTGCGGGAGAAGGCGCTCGAACTTGTTCGCCGGGATGGCACCAGGTCGGAGTTGGGCAAGGCCTTGGGCAACATCGGTGTGCTGGATCACGCAGCGGGTGCGCCAGAAAAGGCCGAAAGCGCTTTCCGCAACGCATTGGAAATTGCCGTCGAAACCGCCGATGGCGATAGCGAGCGGCTGTGGTTGACAAACCTGGCCATTGTTCTGGAGGACCTCGGGCGCACCGAAGAAGCCGAGCAGAGCTATCGCCGCGCCTGCGAATTGGCTTACCGGCTCGGCGGGGCCGCCGCGGCCGCCGCGCTTGCCAACTATGGAGCCTCACTGAGCGCCAGGGATCGACCGGAAGCAGAGGACGTGCTGCGAAAGGCGCTGGCTTGCGCGAAGGAAAGCGGTTTGCATCGCTGGGAAGCGGTCGCGCTGGATGGCCTGGCCGGGATTCTGTTCAAATCCGGCCGGGTGAAGGAAGGCTTCGCCGCCCTGGAGAAGGCTGTACGCTTAGGCCTCGAACTGGGCGAGAGCCAGCTTACTCTCAGTTTCCGTAGTCACCTGGCTCATTACCTCGCCAAGCACGAGCGGCAGCAGGAAGCGGAGACCCAGTCGCGAGAGGTCGCGCGCATGCGAAGGCGGCTGGGGCTGCCCGCGGAATAGCCAGGCAGCGCGACGTTCCAGGATGATGACCGACGAATACGGCCGTCACGCGTTAAATGAGGAAGCATGGATTCGAAACGACGGGTGTGGGTTGCCATTGCCGTCCTGCTGCCGGTTCTGGCCGCGGGCGCGTTCGGCGTTCACTACCTCCTGAACCGGGACACGACTGCGCAGGGCAACGACGCGGCGAAATCGAATTCCGCATCAGTGATCCCGGACCTCGGCTCGCGCGGCCAGCCCATGCGTGAGGCCGCCAACGACGCAGCGCCCGCCGCGAACGACGAGGCCGCGCCCGAAAACCCCAGCGATGGGGAAGAGCCGCAACCCGAGCCGGAGGCCGCCAACAGCGCGCGCGAGATCGACATCTGGCTCAGCAACCTGGCCGTCGCCACCCGCGCCTCCGACCGCAGGGGCATCGCACTAAGCCACGAGATGCTGGCAAACGCGCGGCCGCACGAGCTGGTGGACGAGCGCGTGCGCGCGGCCCTGGACAGCGAGCAGAACGCGCTGGTGCGCATCCAGTACTCTCTGGCGTTCCACGCCGCGGAGCGCCGGCTTGACTGGGCAGTGCACGTGCACGACACGCGCACCGGCAAGTTGCTGGGCACGGACGACCAGTTCGCGGGGGGCGAAATCGAAGAGCTGAAGCTGATTGCCGAGACACTGTTCCAGTCGCTTGTGGAGAACTGGCGGCGCGACGAAAGCGGCGACGCCCGCCTGATGGCCCTGCTGCGGAACCTGCTCGACACCGAAAGGCCGGACTGGCTGCTCGAACTAGCGGTGCGGCATGTGTTCACGCCTATGATCGAGGCCCACATGGTCAGCTTCGCGCGCGCCCTTGAGCAGGAACTGCGCAATGCCCTGCTGCGCCGCAAAGCCGAGCTGGGCCTGCGCGAATGGCAGTTCTTCGCATTCGTGCTGACTTTCGACCCGCACACGCAGGTGCTGGCCGAATTGGAGCGCAGCGAGTGGTGGGACTACGCCAGCGCGTTGGCGTTGCTGTACGACAGACGCGGGCAGCCGGGCCATGTTCGTGCCGTCGCGCCAATGGTCGAGTGGGTGAACGAGTTCAGCTCCAGCGACGAGATTCCAAAACTGTTCGCCCGCCTGCTGCAGGGACCCATGCCCGCAGAGCACAAGCGGCTGCTGATCCAGCGCATTGCGGCGTATGACGTGCCCGACGGCCGAGCGATGATCGAGGCCGGGCTGGCGCGCAAGGACGACAACTACCCCGACTACCTGACCGCCTTCGGCAGCTTCGCCTCGACCGATGCCGACCTGCAGCGCCTGACCGCCGCCGCCGACGACCCGGACGTGGCGGCCGCACGAGGCGCGATCGAGGGCCTGCGCCAGAGCTCACTGGCCGCTGCCGACGCCGAGTTGCGCAAGGTACTTGAGCAAGGCACCAACCTGGGCGTGAAGTCGCAGGCTCTGGGCGCGCTGCTGTCGCGCGCGGAAGACAAGTCGGCGCTGCTGGAGGAGTACCTGGACCCCAACAAGGACGCGGCACTGCGCGCGGTGGCGGCGGCCGCGGTGCCCCTGAGCGACGTCGCGCGCCTGCAGCGCGTGGCAGAGGAAGATCTGTCGCCCACAGTGCGGCTGGCGGCACTGAACAGGGTGGGCAGCATCCAGCCGGCCAGCGAGCGTGAGCGCAAAGACCTGCACGGCTGGTTCGTGAAGATGAAAGACCGCGACAACTCGCCGGTGATCCGCTCCGCGGCCCGCAAGTACGCGGAAGCCACGGCGGACTAGGACCAATCATCACCCCCGGGCTTCCGCCCGGGGCACCAGTTTCGCTGCATGCCCAATCCTGCCATACTGGCCCGATGGACCTGATTGACCGTATCAAGGCCCGTGAGACCCGTGCGATCGCGCGGGCGCTTACGCTGGTGGAAAACGGCGACGAGGCCTTCTGCGCCGCGCTCGACGCCGAGTACGCGAACCTTCCGCACCCGGAGCGCATCGGCATCACGGGCCCGCCCGGCAGCGGCAAGAGCACGCTGACCAGCGCCCTGCTGACCGAGTACCGCAAACAGGGAAAGCGCGTCGGCGTGGTCGCTGTTGACCCGTCAAGCCCATTCAGCGGCGGCGCCCTGCTGGGTGACCGCCTGCGCATGACCGCCCACAGCCTCGATGCCGACGTGTTCGTGCGCAGCATGGCCAGCCGCGGGCGCTTCGGCGGCCTGGCGATCGGCAGCGAAGACGCCTGCGACGTGCTGGCCCTGGCCGGCTTTGACCCCATCATCGTCGAAACCGTCGGCGTCGGCCAAAGCGAAGTGGACATCGCGCGCCTGGCCGACACCACCATCGTCGTGCTCACGCCCAGCGCCGGCGACAGCGTGCAGGCGCTCAAGGCCGGCATCATGGAAATCGCCGAGGTGGTCGCGATCAACAAGGCCGACCGTGAAGGCGCCGAGCGCCTGGAAGAAGACATCCGCGAAGGCATGGAGTTACGGCCGGAATCCGCGCGAGCCTGGAACCCGCCGATCGTGCGCACGGTGGCGACGCAGGGGACTGGCGCGGAGCAGTTGGCGGCCGCAATTGCACAACATCGCACGTTTCTGGAGAGTAACGGGTTACTGCCAGGTGTCAGGCAGAGGCGCGCGGAGTCGCGCCTGACGGACCTGGCCGGCGCCGCGGTGCTCGATGCGCTGAAGGGGCATGGGCGCGCAAACGCCGCATATGAAGGGCTTCGTGGGCAGGTGAGAGCGCGACAACTTTCGCCTCGGGCGGCGGTCAAGGCGCTGCTAAGTCAGCTGGCGCTGTAAGTATTCCCACTTCGAAAAATTCGCGGCAGGGTCGGCGATTTTGTGGAACTCAAATCGCGGGGAGTCCGTTTAAGAAATTGAACAGGGACGAATCGGAAGAAAGAGGGGACAGACGACGACCCTGAATTGAAGGACCAAACGGAAACAGAAGTAAGAACGGAAACGGAAAGGACTTCATCAACGCGGTGTTTCTTCAGAAGCACCCTTCTCCACGCGCGCAACGCGCAAGCAAAAAACCCTAGAGGCTCGATGGCCCCTCCCCCATATCCCATCGAGCTTTGCAAAACGAACCCGGCAGCCCCCCTGCCGGGTTCATTGCGTTAACGGCGTTGGAACACGAAGTAACGAAGAAGCGAAGGAAGTGCGACACCAAAAGTTCTTCGCACTTTCTTGTTTTCAAGTGAAGAGCGTGGAGTGCTCTCGCCATTACGAAGCAGTTCCTCTGGTTTGAGCGTCTCTCAACTGCCTCACGCGAAGGCGCGAAGATTGCGCGCAGGACGCGAGGAACTGCTTGAAGAAGGCCTTAACTTCGCGATCTTCGCGCCCTTTGCGTCTTCGCGTGTCGCAGTTGGTGAGCGCACAAACCCAAGAAGCTAATTCGAATTGGTATCAGGCCGGGTTCATCTGCTTCAGCAGCGCAGCGCAGGACTCGTTGGCGTTGCGGATGCAGTCCGGTATGCCCACGCCGTCGAAGCCATTGCCTGCGATCGCCAGGCTGGTGTACGGCCTCGTCAGCTCGCGGATCTTTGCCACGCGCTCGAGGTGCCCCACGTGGTACTGCGCCATCGCGCCCTGGTGCGAGCCCGCCAGCGACAACTGCGGCTCGCCCGTGATGCCCACCAGATCGCGCAGCTCTTCCAGCGCCACCTGCGTCTGCTGCTCGGGGCTCATGCTCGCGATCTCCGGCTGCAGGGCGCCGCCCATGAACACGCGCACCACTGCCTTGCCCTCCGGCGCGCGGCCCTCGAACTTCACGCTGCTGAAACTGAACGCCACGATGCGCCGCTTCTCCACGGCCGGGATCACCGCGCCAATGCCGTCCATGGCGTGGGCGATCTGCGCGCGCTCAAAGATGAAATTCACCACCGCGGCGCCGGCGTACTCGATGGCGCCCAGCGCGTCGGCCAGCGCGGCGTCGGTGTCGCGCAGCAGCGCCGCCGAGGCGTGGGCCGGCAGCGCCAGCAACACGGCGTCGGCGGCCAGCGACACGTTTTCAAGCTGCACGCTCCAGCCCGCGTCCTGCCGCGTCAGGCTCGTCACGCGCGCGCCCTTGCGGATGGCGCCTTCCGGCAGCGACGCGACCAGCGCGTCAGGCAAGGTGCTGAGACCGTTCTTGAACGTCACGAACAGGCCGTAGCGCGGGCCGGCGGCCTTGCTGACTTCGCCGCCGCTGGGCGCTTTGGCGCGTTCTTTCTTCGCGCGTTTCCTCAGTGCCTTGATCACGCTGCCTTCGGAACGCTCCATCTCGATGAAGGCGGGGAAGGTGGCCTTTAAACTCAGCTTCTCGGGGTCTGCGGTGTAGATGCCGGCGATCATCGGTTGCGCAATGCGCTCAAGCGCTTCGCGGCCGAAGCGGCGGCGCACGAAACTGGCCAGCGACTCGTCGCTGTCGTCATGGCGCACTCCCTCAATCAGCTCCAGCGCCATGCGCAGCTTGCCGGGCCAGCTCAGGATCGGGGTTTTCAGCAGCGCCTTGATCGACATGGGGCTGATCAGGAAGAAGCCTTCGGGCAGGCGCTGCAGCGTGCCGTGGTGCAGGATGAAGCTGCGCCGCACGCCCTCGCGCGTGCCGATCACCTGATCGGCGAGGCCGAGCTCATTGGCGAGTTCCAGCGCGGCCGGCTTGTTTGAGGCCCAGCAATCCGGCCCGGTCTCCAGCAGGCAGCCGTCACGGTGTACGGTGCCGATCACGCCGCCCAGGTGGTCGGAAGCCTCAAGCAGCGTGACGCGCGCGCCCGCCTTGTGCAGGCGGTACGCCGCAGTCAGTCCGCTGATGCCGCCACCGATGACCACCACATGCTTCATGGCCACGGTATAGCACCAGCGCCGCAAACGCGAAGCGGCGGGTCTGTGACCGCTTTCGCGCGTGGGTTCAGGCCTTGGCTCGCAGGCGTGCGCGGGTTTCGACCAGGATGCGGCCCAGCATGTTGCGGCCGCTGCCGTCAGCGCCGCAGCCCCAGTAGTAGTCGCCCGGGGCGTTCTCGACGATGTCTTCGTTGCCCGTCGAGAGCAGCAGCGCTTTCAGGGCCGGGTGTGTACTGAACTTTGCCCACACTGCCTTGCGCATGATGTCGTCTTTTGCGCTCTCCCAGTCTTTGCGCAGGGGGCGTGAACGCTGGCGTCCCATGCGGGCCGCATCGTTGGGGCGCTTTGCGGCGCGGATTTCATCTTCGTGGCCGGTGCCCGCGAACTTCATGGCCTGGAAGTAGTGCTCGCTGGTTGGCCAGGTCTTGCCATCGAGATGGAACGGAAAGTGGGCGAAGTTGCTGAACTCGCCCCATTCGTCTGTGCGCCCGTAGAAGTAGATCGCCATGGTCTGCATCCCCGAACACAGAACGCCACGGTGGACGAAGAAGTTGCAGGTATGTTTGATTCGCGCACACGAGGGTATTTACATAACGTAGTTATTAGTATTGACTAGGTTTCATGAGCCGCGACGATTACGTCCTCGTTGACCAGACCCGCCCCACCGGCTGGCGCGGCTGGATTTATCGCACCGCCGTGAACCTTGCGGCCGCGATGGGCCGCGTGCTTTTCTTCTGGAAGGTCGAGGGCACCGAGAACATCCCGCGCGACGGCGGCCTGCTGGTGGTCGCCAACCACCCCAGCTTCCTGGAGCCACCCTCGCTGGTCTGCGTGATGATCTACTTCGCCGACCGCGACGTCTCGATCATGGCCTGGCACAAGCTGTTCCACATACCGGTCGTGCGCTTCTTTACCAAGACCTACAAGGCCTACCCGGTCAACCGCGAGAACCCGGGGCGCGGGCCGTACCACACGCTGCTGCACATCCTGAAATCCGGCGCCGCTGCCGGCGTGTTTCCGGAAGGCAGCCGCTCCACGGGCCGCCTGATGGGCCCCTGGAAGCCGGGCGCCCTGCGCGCCGCCTTTGCTACCAAGGCGACCATCCTGCCCATCACGTTTGTGACGGCCGGCGAATTCTGGCCGCGCAGCTCGTGGCGGCCGCGGCTGTTCCGGAAGCACCATATCAAGATCCACCAGCCCCTCAGTTACGAGCAATACACGGCCGACATGCCCGGGGACATGCGCGACAAGGACTGGCAGGAAGTTGTGGCGGACCGCATTCGGGAGATTATCAACGCGCCGATACGCGAGCGCATGGATGCAGGCGAACGCAACATCGAGCAGCACGTCATCGAGGGTGACCCGCTGAGCCGCCTGGAACAAAGCCCGATTTCCCAGCGCGAGGCGCGCTACGAAGAGGCCCGTGCAAGGCTGAGCGCCTGAAGGAAACGCTTGCGCCTGTGCTCCGGCACACTGCGAGGTGCGATCGATTTACCCATGATCTGGTGACGGCGCCGGGGGAAGGTAGACCCCCCTTCCTATCTATACGCCTGCTCCACCAGTTCCTGAAGTTGGCCGTGCGCGCCGCTATCGTTCGCCTGCGCTGAGCGGGCGATGTTGGCGATGCGCTCGTACAGACCGCCGATGTTACGGCCGGGGATCGGCAGCGCGCGCAGGTGGCTGACCTTCACCTGCGGGAACGCCTTCTGGCGCGCGTCCCGGAACATCGCGCGGTGGATGCGCGCAACGATGTCGCTGTTCAACACGCCCAGCAGGTAGTCAGGGTCGTGGCCGGGCGCTCCGTAGCAGGCCAGCACCGAGTTGCGGAACAGCGCCCAGGGCTGATGTTTCGCAGCAATCGGCCGCGAGGCGGTCTGGCGCAGCACGATCAGCGCCTCGCGGTAGCGCGCCTCGGGCGCCACGCGCGCGTAGCGCCCTTGCGGCAGCTCCACCTCGCGCAGCCAGTGAGAGGGATTGGCGAGCCGGAAAGGCTCAATGTCGCGGCCCACGCGCAGGGGGCGGCCCTGCGCCTCGCGCGTGACGATCAGCTGCGCGGCGTTGCCGGTGTGCACGCCCACGTCGCCGAAGCTTTCGGCCGGCAGGCATGCGAAGCGGCGCACGCGGGCCAGCAGGGCGGCATCGGAATCGGCAAGCCAGGGGCGCTCGCTGCCGCCGCCCGCGCCGAACACGAACATTCCCGTCGGCTCCGTCACGCCCTCGAACACGCCTTCCCCCAGCTCAAGCGCGTGCTGCAGGCTGAAGCGCGCCGTCACCGCGCGGCGCGCCGCGCCGTAGCCCGCCAGGTCGGCCATCTGCATCGGCAGCAGCATGCCCAGCCGGCCAAGTTCTTGACGCGTCAAGTTTGCGCACTGCTCGGCGAACGCGGTATGCAGCGCCGGCCAACCCGCGAAGGCGGCAAAGCGCGCGGCCAGCGCCGCCCGTCGCGCGGGAGCCAGCTCTACGGCGTGCCGACCGGAAAAGCTGACCCAGGGCGGGTTGGCAAGCACGACATCGAACTCGCCGGCAGCCTCCAGCCCGTCGCGCACACTCGCCACGGCCGCGACATCGAGCCCCAGGGCTTCTGCCATCACGTCGTTGCAGGCGGCTACGTTGGCGGTGTCGATGTCCCAGCCCTGCAGGCCGCCGTTCAGCCAGTGTTGCAGCCAGTGAGGTCGCTCGACGGCCGACCACTCCAGCGCCCCCAGCAGCAGCGCGCCCGCGCCGCAGGCCGGGTCCAGCAGCATCGGCGGCTCGTCCAGCGGCTCCAGCGTCAGGCGCGCCAGTTGCAGCGCGACATCGCGCGGCGTGAACACGCGGCCGGGCCCGCGCGCCAGGCGTTGCGCGTGCCGGTTATGCAGCTCCCATGCGGAGTCGTAGTTCAACGCGGCGCCTTGAATAGTTGGTTTCCATTTTCGTCCAGCAGCTCCACCACCGGCTTGTCCTTGTCGGTCACCACTACGGCCGCGCGCGATTTGCCGGCCTTGTCGGCGATGGTCAGGCCGTTGTTGCCGTTACGTTCGCTGAACAGCAGGGTGCGCACGGTCTCGCGCTCGTCCAGCACGCCGACGCCAGCCCAGCCGTCGGCATTGACGCCCGCCACCATGCGCGGCTTGCCACCCGCGTCGCGCAGCATCATGGCCGGCGAGCTGTCTTCTTTCAGTACAAGTTTCATGCGCTCGTTGCCCTTGGCATCCAGCAGCAGCAGGTTGGGCTGGCCGTTGCTGTTCCCGAAGGCGGCCATGTTGGCGCCTTTGGGGTCGTTCATGACCAGGATCGAGTCTTTCTCGCCCTGCACCGTCAGCAGGCTGGCGAGCTTGCCGTTGGCGAAGTTCATGCTCAGGGTGGGCGCGCCGTCCTTGTCGTTGCCCAGGCCCGCGCGTTGGCGGCCTTCCTTGTCGGCGAAGGCGAGGCCGCTCCAGCCATCGGCGGTGGCGCCCAGCACCACGCGCGACTTCTGTTTCGCGTCGGTCAGGTTGATCGCCATGGCGCCGTCTTTCTTGATGCGCACGGCCACGTTGGTGGTCATGTCATCGCCCCATAGCTCGAACTCGGTGGCGCCGCCCGCGGCCGACATGCGTGCGCGCACGCGGCCCTGGTCGTCCACGATCTCGAGGCGCTTGCCGCGCAGGGTGTCCGAGTCCTGGGCGTGCACAGCACCCGGCTGGAACAGCCATTGGGCCAGCGCCCCGCCAAGCAGAGCAGCGGACACGGTCAGAATCAGTTGGGTCGTCTTCATGGCGGCCTCCGGGTTGGATTTTGGATTTTAGATTTTGGATTCTGGATTGCAGTCAATGACTGACCTGTGCAGCCGAAACGGCGCAATCCAAAATCCAAAATCGAAAATCCAAAATCACCCTTTGCGCCGGGGCGGGAACTTGGGGTAGAGGGCCTGCTTGTGGCCCGGCTGGCCGCCCTGCTGTGTGCCGCGGCCGGCGTGGGTGCCCTTGATGGCGGGCGGAGCGTGCTGCGCCAGGGCGTCCTCTTCGGTGCCCTTGAGTACGCGGGCGTTGCCGCCCTCTTCGTGCCAGTTGGCCTGCCTCATTGCTGCTCCCGGGCGGGCTGAACCTTGGCGGGCTCGGGTTCGGGCTTGTCGGCGCCCAGCTTGTCGATCGGGCAGCAGCCCTTGGCCGGCAGGTAGCGCCAGTCGGGAGTCTTGCCCGCAAGCAGCTGCTTCAGCACCAGGCGCAGGTAACGCACGCTCACGCGCTGCGGGTTGCGCGCGTCGTCAATGCCGCCGCGGTACTGCAGGCGTCCCTGGCTGTCGAACACAAAGCACTCGGTGCTGACCCGCGCGCCGAAGCGGTCGGCCAGCGCGTTGCCTTCTTCCTTAAGTACCGTGAGGCGCAGGCGGTCCGCGTCGCCGTCATGGAAGTGCGCGCGCAACTCTTCAAGGCTTTCCATCGCGCTGCTGTTCACGGCCCAGAACTTCACGTCGCCCGCGAAATCCGAGGCCAGCGTGTTCAGGCGTTCTTCGTAAATCTTGCTGGTCGGGCAGAAGCTGGAAACCCACACGATTACCGTGAACTTGTTCGCGCTGAAGTCGATGGTGTGCTGGTTGCCGTCGATATCTTGCAGCGAGATCTCACCGGCCGGGTCGTTCAGTTTCAGGCCGGGCAAAGTGTCCGGTATGCTGCCGTCAGAGGTGGCTGCCTCGAAATCGACGTGCTCAACGCCGGGTGTCTCGGAAACGCCCTCAGGCGCGAGCAGGCCAAGGTACTCGCAGCACTCCTCAACTGTTTCCGGCATAAAGAGATACGTTGCGTAGCCGGTGAAGACCACGAGCGCGATCACAATCAGGGGCGTCAAATACTTCATGGTCAAAATATCCGCTACCGCGTAGCCTCAGGCGTGTTCCATGCAGACAATACCACGCTGCCCCCCGGGGCATAAGGAGCAAACATGAAACGCGTTCTGGCACTGGCCGCATTCCTCGGATTGTTCGCATTCAGCGGCACCTTGTTCGCCCAGGAAATGGGCGAGGACGAAAAGCCCGCCGACGAAACCGAGAAGCCCGAGGCCGAACCCAAGAAAGAACAAGCCAAGCCCGCCAAGCCCGAACGCAAGCGCATGGACCGCACCGCCCTGCAGGAACTCGGCCGCGTGATGCGTACCCTGGACGCGGACAAAGACGGCAAAGTCAGCGGCGATGAGCTGGGTGACGAAGAGCTGTTCAAGAAACTCGACAAGGACGAAGACGGCTTCCTGACCGTGCAGGAGATGCTGGCCGACAAGGATGCCGTGGTAGCCAGCGTCGAGAAGCGCGAAGCTGAGGCCATGAAGGAAGAGTTCGGCATTCTTGACCGCGACGACAGCGGCAAGCTGAACAAGGAAGAGCTGGGCACGGACTTCGCCGGCCTGCTGGAAAGCGGCGACAAGGACAAAGACGGCGAGCTGACCCTCGAGGAGTTCAACGAGGCGCGCAAGGCAGCATCCAAGGCCAAGGCCGAGAAAGAGCGCCCCCAGCGCGGCAACATCATGGAGCAGGTGGATAAGGACGGCGACGGCAAGATCAGCAAGGAAGAAGCGCCGGAACGGCTGAAGGAAAACTTCGACAAGCTGGACAAGGACGGCGACGGCTTCATTACGCAGGAAGAGCTGAAGGCCGCGCGCCCCCAGCGTCAGCGTCCCAACCGCCAGGCCCCGGAAGGCGAGAAGAAGGAAGAAGCGCCCAAGAAAGACAGCGAGGCACCCAAGGGCGAAGGCGAAAAGGAAGACGAGTTTTAGGCCAACGCTGAAACGCGCGAGGGACAGGCACCTTGGTGCCTGTCCCTTTGTTTTCTGCCATGAACGCGAATAGGGGACAGTCGCCACGGGTGACTGTCCCCGGTTGCAGAACGGGCTTTAACTCTTCGCCACCAGCGTGACGTGCCAGATCTTGTCGCCGCGCACGCGATAAATCGCCACCGCGTTGCGCCGCACGTTGTCGGCGCGGCCTATCACTTCTTCATCGTCGATCACCCAGTCGGCGGCGGTGATACGTTTGGTGATCAGCGCCATCTGGTTCGGGTTGGCCTTGAACAGCGGGCCGTAGACTTCGCGCAGCTGGGCGATGCCGTCGCAGCGCACTTTGCCATTGCCGTCCACCACTTTGACGTCGTCAGTGTAGGTGGCGGCGAAAGCGTCAATGTCGCACTGGTTGTAGGCCTCAAGCTGTTTCTGGACCACTTCTTCCGGTGTCATCCTCTTCCTCGGCTTGCGTGGATTCAACGCGCTCGGTCTTACCGAACAGCAGCACTGCAATCCAGCCCAGCGGCGCCGCGAACAACGCTCCGAGCAGTCCTGATACAACCAAGTGGACAAGAAGCGTGCGCTTGAGTGTCACTGACAACTCCTCAGCATCCGTCGCCGCAATCCTTGCCGTGCCCAGAGTCAATCCAAGTACGAAGCCGGCCACGATGCAGATTTGCACCATCGTGCGCGCTGACGGTGAAAGCCGCCAGATCGGCCCTTTCGCCACGTCGGGCGGTGACTCGCCCAGCCAGGGCTCGGAGCGTTGCAGCAGCCCGATGCGAGCTTCCGTGCTGTTGATGGCAGTCAAGTATTCATGCAACTTGCGCTGCCCATCAGGGTCGCCGACCGTGTTGTCGTCGGGCAGCGCGGCGAGCTCGTCGCGCTTCTGGTCGCGCAGCCGCAGCCAGCGACCACCACGATGAACACCGTACGGTACCAGAACACCGTCACGCCCGTGAGCAGGCCTGAGCCCCAGAACCATCAGGCTCACCAGCAGCATGCGGGCCGGGCCGACCTCGGCCGCTTCTCCGATCCACGCCAGGCCGCCGATGCCCAGCACGAACACCGTGCCGAGCAGCAGGCAGGCCAGCAGGCCCGCGTAAGCGCGTTGGTTGCGACGTTCTCGCGGCATGGACTGATTCTACTGAAATCCGCGGCCACGCAATTCCGAATCACGCACGGAGGCGAACATGATCTTCGGAAGCTACCAGGAAATCGGCACGGTCAGCCGTGTGGTCGGCATCGGCGCGGACGTCACGCGCCTGATCATCGAGAACGGCCACGGCGACATCAAACTGGAGGCCGGGCGCGCCGGCCTGGTCGAGATCACGGCGCGCTTCACCGCCCCGGACGGCGCCGACTACGCGGTCTCGGAGCACGACGTCGAAGTCACCAGCGGCGACGGCAAGCTGAAGATCAGAGCATTGGAGACGCCCCGCGCCCTGCAGCGCCGCAAGGTCTGCTGGGAAATCCGCCTGCCCATGACGCTGGACGTGCGCGCCCGCAACGGCATGGGCGACATCGAAGCGCTGGGCCTGAACGGCGAACACGACCTGCGCACCGGCGTCGGCAGCATCACCGTGCGCGCAGAGCGCATCTGCGGCGCCAGCCGCTTCCGCGCCGGCACGGGCAAACTCGAGGTGAACGCTCACCGCCTCGAGGGCGAGCCCGGCCTGCTGACCGGCGTCGGAGCTATCCGCCTGCAGGCGGGCTCGATCGCGCTGGCCCACGCCAGCCTCAAGGTCGCCACGGGCAACATCACGCTGGAGCTGCCTTCCCACTACCTGGGGCGCGTGGACTTCAAGACGGCCGTGGGGCGCATCAACCTCGGGCGCGACCAGGGCGCGATCCCGGTGCACACGGCAATCGTGGGCGCCAGGGCCCACGGGCAGCTCGGCCCGGGCCAGGGCGACATCGAAGCCAAAACCGCGGTCGGCAATATCACCTTGATCCGCGCCTAGCGCCAAGGTCATGCCCAGGCGCGCGCGAACACCCCAATTGCGAAGCGGACGGCTTTCGCCGTCCGCTTGAAGGAGTGGTGGGCGCACCCGCAACAGCCCGCTATGGCTGCTCCGTTTCCGGCCTGACCAGGTTCACGGCGTCACGCCGCACCCACCGCGATCAACTGTAACGGGCCGAAACGGCCGGTCAAGGGACGGTCGGTGCCAACGGGGGCGTTAGCACTTCGTACAACAGGGACGGGGGAACCCATGGCACGACTGCTTACCTTGATTCTCATCGCCGCCTGCGCCACGGCCGTTTCGGCGCAGGACACCGAGACGCTGAACGGCTCCGTGCCCGGCGACCGGCGGCTGACCTACCTGTACGAGATCGACTTCGGCGCCAGCGCCCAGAGTTGGACTCTCAACGTCAGCCTGAACACCAACGCGTCCACGGGCCTGGCGATCAACTTGATCGACGTGGACGCGCTGGCGGCCAGCGCCAGCCCCACCCCCACTGCAATCAACAGCGCGGTCGTGACCGTGCCCGGCACCGCGGCCGCCACGCTGAACGGCAGCTATGCGGGCGTGCACTGTTTCGCGGTCGAAATCGAGACCGCGCAGGGCACCACGGCCTCGGATTACTCGGGCAGCCTGACGGTGAATGCAGGCGCGATCACGTTCAAGCTGCAGGACCAGTTCGTGAAGAGCGCTACCGGCCTGAAGCTGGCAGTTGGCAAGTTCGCCTTCTGGAGCAGCGCCGTGCCGCAGAACACCACGCTGGCCCAGAGCCTCGAGCTGGATTTTGGCCCGACCTCCCACACCGAGTTCTTCCGGCTGGAAGGCATCGGCACCAACATCGTGAAAATCGAGTTCATCGACACCACCGGCGGCAGTTCCACGGTGCTGGCCACATTCAGCAACCCTGTCGCCGGCGACGTCACGGCCGTGCCCATGACCCACAGCGGCAAGGCGACGATGCGCATCAACGTGCAGGCGGAGGCGCTGAGCGGGGGTTCGGCGTCGTGGGCGGTAAACGCGCCGTGCAGCGTGAACATCAGCCTGGTAGGCGACCCGGGCTCAGGAGGCGACAACGACAGTTGCAGCACAGGGGAATCGTCCGGCGGACTACTGCTTCTGTTAGGTGCGCTAGCCGGGATCACGCTGGCGATGCGGCTGGGGCGTAGAACAGCAAATTACCAATAACCAATTTTCAATTACCAATGCCCCGCCATCCGCCACCCAATTGGCAATTGGTTATTGGTAATTCGCTGTTCAACCCGGATTCGAAGACGGGGATAGCCACGGCTCCAGAACCAAAGCCCGGGCTGCCAATCCCGGGCGAACTCGCGATCTCTGCTTACCGTCGAAACAGGCTGCTGGTGAAAGGCAACTACGGTGAACCACGAAGGGCCACGAAGAACGGCGTGTGAGGCATTAACTTCGTGGTCCTTCGTGGCCCTTCGTGGTTAATGTGTTTTTTGCAGTTGTCGGTAGAGTGCAGCGCGAGTCCAAAGAAAACCGCCCGGCCTTTGCAGGCCGGGCTTTGGTTGTTCCCTAATACTTCGCCATCGTCGGATCGATTTCGTCGGCCCAACGGAGCACGCCGCCGACCAGGTCGCGGACTTTCGTGAACCCTTGCTCCTGCAGGTATGCCTGGGCCCTCGCCGAGCGCCCGCCGGAACGTCAGTACACCACGAACTCTTTGTGCTTGTAGGGCTCGAGCTCGGCGATGCGCTCCGCGAACTCGGGCATCGGGATCCAGGCGTCGTAGTCGAGCTTGCAGATGTCCAGCTCGTTGGCGTTGCGCAGGTCTACCAGGAAGGGCTTGTCGCCGGCGTCCATGCGCTGCTTCAGCTCGGCGGGGGTGATCTTCTCGGGCATGCGCTCCTGTTGACGCTCCTGGGCCTGCATGGCCTTGAGCGCTTCCTCGTTGGGGATGCCGCAGAACTGATTGTAGTCGATCAGCTCGTGGATCGTGCGGTGCTCGCCGCAGATCGGGCACTTGGGGTCCTTGCGGATCTTCAGCTCGCGGAAATTGAAAGTCAGCGCGTCGAACACCTGCAGCCGCCCCTTCAGCGGCTCGCCGATGCCGGTCAGCACCTTGATTACCTCAAGCGCCTGCAGCGTGCCCATGATGCCCGGCAGCACGCCCAACACGCCGCCCTCGGCGCAGCTCGGCACCATGCCCGGCGGCGGCGGGTCCGGGTACAGGCAGCGGTAGCACGGCCCGTCCTTCAGGCCGAACACCGTGGCCTGGCCGTCAAAGCGGAAGATGCTGGCGTAGACGTTGACCTTGCCCTCCAGCACGCAGGCGTCGTTGACCAGGTAGCGGGTGGGGAAGTTGTCGGTGCCGTCGGCGACTACGTCGTACTCGCTGATGATCTCGCGCGCGTTGGCACTGCTGAGCGCCGTCTCGTGGATGCGCACCTTGACGTGCGGGTTGAGGTCTTTCAGGCGGTTCGCGGCGCTGACCACCTTCCGTTCGCCGATCGTGCCCTGGCCGTGGATGATCTGGCGCTGCAGGTTGGAAACGTCCACCACGTCGAAGTCCACGATGCCGATTGTGCCGACGCCGGCGGCCGCCAGGTACATCGCCATAGGCGAGCCCAGGCCGCCCGCGCCCACGCACAGCACCTTGCTGGCCTTCAGCTTTTCCTGCCCGGCTTTGCCGAACTCCGGCAAAATCAGGTGGCGCGCGTAGCGCTTCAGTTCGTCGCTACTGAGGGTTGTATCGCTCATGCCATTGTCCCGATCGCCCTGCGTGGCCCGTGGCGCGTGATCCTAACGCCCGCAATCGCCCGCGCAATCCGGCGATCGTCCGATTGCGGGGGGCAACCTCGCCTGTACACTCGCGACAAAGGGGACTTGCCATGTCAAGACTTGCCATCGTCGGCGGCGGCTTCATGGGTGGGGCGTTGGCCGAGGGATTGATCGACTCCGGCTGGGGCCGCGACAGCATCACGATCGCCGAGCTGCGCAACGCGCGGCGCGAATTCATCACGCAACAGCTGCGCGTGCCCGTCACCGACAGTGCCGCCGAGGCCGTGGCCCAGGCCGACACCGTGATCTTCGCCGTCAAGCCGCAGCAGATTCACGAAACCCTGCGCCTGGCCAAGCCCGCCTTCAGCCACGACAAGCTGGCGATCAGCGTGTGCGCGGGCGTGAAGATCGCCACCTACGAGCGCGAGCTGGACGCCGCACCGGTCATCCGCACCATGCCCAACACCCCGGCCGCCATCGGCCTCGGCGTCACAGCGCTGGCGCGCGGCCGCCACGCCACCGACCAGCACTTGGCCCACGCTCTGAACATCCTGAGCACCGTGGGCAAGGTTGTCGTGGTTGACGAAGAACAGATGGACGCCGTCACGGCCGTGAGCGGCACCGGCCCGGCCTATGTGTTCTATCTTGCCGAGGGAATGATCGAGGCCGCGCAGGAACTGGGATTGAGCAAGCAGCAGGCCTACACGCTGGTGTACCAGACCCTGCGCGGCGCGGCCACGTTGCTGGCCCACGACGGCGCCGGCCCGAAGGAGTTAAGGGCCAGGGTAACCAGCCCCAACGGCACCACCCACGCGGCCATCACGCATCTTGAAACCAAACAGTGGAAGGAAACGTTTAAGCAGGCAGTAGCAGCAGCCAGGAACCGCGCCGAGGAACTGGGAAAGGCTTAACGCGACCAAACGAAGGAACTCGGACTTACTGATCTCTTCATTAACCCTGTGAAGTCGAAACAGGCACCTGAAGAAAAACAACTGCGGTAAACCACTAAGAGCCACGAAGGGCCACGAAGAACGGCGGGTCACTCTTTACTTCGTGGTCCTTAGCGGCCCTTCGCGGTTATCATGTTTTTGCAGTTGTCAGGAACACGAAGAAGCGAAGGAACGAAGAACTGCGAGTCCAAGCCCCCAGCCAGAAAAGGGCGCCTTCGGGTTTACCGACCATTTTGTGTTTTTGTGGCTGATTCAGTAGTTGCGTCCTTCGTTCCTTCGCTTCTTCGTGTAACCCGGATGCGCCATGAGCACCGAAGTCCCATCCGAATTCGTCACCGAGCTTCGCAAGGCGAAGCGCGTGGCGGTGTTGACGGGCGCCGGCATCAGCGCCGAGTCGAAAATCCCCACCTTCCGCGACGCCATGACCGGCCTGTGGGCCAGCTTCAGCCCGGAAGAACTCGCCACGCCCGAGGCCTTCGCGCGCAACCCCCGCATGGTCTGGGACTGGTACGCCTTCCGCCGCGAGATGTGCGCCAAGGCCCTGCCCAACCCCGGACACCTTGCGCTGGCTGAGCTGGAAACCCGCT
The DNA here is from genome assembly GCA_020638635.1 of Planctomycetota bacterium. Lineage (GTDB taxonomy): Bacteria > Planctomycetota > UBA8742 > UBA2392 > UBA2392 > JACKID01. The sequence goes on along the minus strand of JACKIE010000004.1, from coordinate 199,196 downwards.
TCGAGGAATTCACGCTCACCACCCAGAACGTTGACGGACTGCACCAGCGCGCCGGCAGCCGCCGCGTGCTGGAGCTGCACGGCAGCATCACCCGCGTGAAGTGCGTTGACACCGGCCGCCTGCTTGAGGGCGAGATCCCCGCATGCGACGAACCCCCGCCGCGTCACCCGCACACCGGCGGCCTGCTGCGGCCGGACGTGGTCTGGTTCGGCGAAGCCCTGCCCGAGGCCGCACTGCTGGAATCCGCCCGCGCGGCAAGGAATGCGGATGTCTATTTCACCATCGGCACCAGCGCCCTGGTGTACCCGGCGGCAGCGCTGCCCATCGAAGCGTTGAAGGCGGGCGCCACGGTGGTGGAGATCAATCCCACGGAAACGCCGTTCAGCAACACCGCCAGCTTCAGTCTGCGCGGCAAGGCGGGCGAACTGCTGCCGGCGCTGGTCGCGGCGCTATAGGCTTATCTGTCGTCGTCCACGTTCAACCAGCGTGGAATCAGGCGCGAAAGCACCAGCGCGGCGACGAGCACGACCAGCGAATCCACCACCTGCGCCCAGATGTTCCAGAGCAGATCCAGCCGTTCCATCACGAACCATGAGATTGCGCTCAGCAGCAGCGCGATACCCCAGAACAGCGCGCGGGTGGTCTTGCGGTAGACGCTCATACGTACAGCATAGCGACCCTGCCCAAGCTGTATGCCCCCGGCTAAACTGCCGCCATGTACGACGTGCTTCCGGAAACACTCGCGCGGGCGCAGCGCGGCATCTGCCCCACCTGTGGCGCGCCCATGCGCCTGGCCGAGGCCGGGCGCGAGGCGCGCTGCGATTTCTGCGGCGGCAACTCGCAGCTGCGCTTCACGCTGCGCGCCCTGGAGCCCGAGGCCGCCAGGCTGGAGAAGGCCGTCATCAAAGGCGCCACGCGCTGGCTCAGCAAGCAGGCGACCTACCAGGACTGCACCTGCCCCGGCTGCGGCGCGACATTCCAGGCCGACGCGAGCCACAGCATCCAGACCTGCAAATACTGCGGCGCCCAGAGCAAGCTGGAAACCCGCTTGGTGCCCATCACCACCGACGACGTACCCGAGCCTGCCGAGCGCACCAAGGCCGACTTCCAGAACCAGCGCCGCGACCGACTCGATTACCCGTGGGACGTCCAGACCGAGCAGCTGTTCTGGCGCGTGCTGCAAGAGCCCGAATTGCTGCCCCGCGTCAACCTGGCGCAATCCTTCGAGAGCTGGTCGTTCATCAACCACACGGCCGCACACTTTCTGCCGTGGCTGCTGCGGCAACTTCAGCGTGACCACGACGCCGTGGCGTTCCCGGCCGCGGACGCGATCGGCAAGCTGCTGTGCGAGGGCGACCCGACCCTGTGGCCGGGCGTGATCCAGGCCTGCCGCGGCTCGGTGTTCGACGTAAACGCCAAGGCCTGCGTGCTGCATGAGCTGGGGTTGGGCAAGGGCGTGTGCGTCAAGACGCTGATCGACACGGCCGAGTTCGCGGCCGCGCACGGCGCGCACGACTATGCCTGCCAGGCGCTGTGGGCGGTGAACACGCTGATCGGGCGCAACTTCGACGAGCATCCGGTGATCGCACAGATTGTGCTGTATCGCCTGTTTTACGTGACCGGCCCGGTGCTGGGCTGGGCGCTGTACACCATGCGCAGCAGCTACCTGCGCGGGCGCTTTCCGCTCGAGTTCCTGGTGCAGGCCATCGACGAGTTGAGCATCGAGCGCCCCCAAGTGGTCGAACACCTGCTGGATTGCCTGTATGCCGGCGAGGCCGACGCCGCCGAGTTCGACAGGCGCTTGGGTTTCATCCGCAACGCCCAGGGCTGGGGCGGGCGCGCGGCCGGCCTCGAGCTGCTGTACCAGCCGGTCGATGACACGAAGCTGATGGCCGAGGCCGTCGCGCTGATCGACGCCGACCTGGATGACCCGCAGGCCGGCATCGCGGCCGAGGGCGCGCTGTACCGGCTGATCTGCGGCGCGGACGTCACCGGCGAGGCGATCCACAAGCTGGTCGAGAAACGCGGCGAGAGCCTGAGCTATCGTGTGAAGCGCGAGTACATCCGGCGCAACCCGGAAACCGGGCTGCTCGACACCAGCCAGCAATACTGGTGGCAGAGCGACCCAAAGCGCGGCTTCGACCCCGAGATGCAGAAGCTGGTTGATGACTGGAACGAGGGCATCCGCGCGGCCGTGGACCAGTACAATCAGGCGCGCGAAGCCTGCAAAGAGCTGCGTGAACAGGCCCGCAAGCTGGATGTGCCGATCTTTCTGCGCGATGAGCCGGCCACGCTGCCGCTGAGTGCCGAGTACACCCGCGAGCAGGAAGAGAAACAGCAGGAAGAGGAACACCGCGACCAGCAGCAGGCGGAGATGGAACGCCTGCAGAACGACTACACGAAGCGGATGGAGGAGCTGTCGCAGAAGATGATGGCGAACATGAACGACCAGAAGCTTGTCATGCAGGTCTCGGCGGAGATGCAGAAACTCGCCACCGACCTGCAGCAAAAGATGCAGAAACTGTTCGGCAACTAGGCGCGCTCACCAGATGCTCTTTACCTCACCCGTCTTCGTCCTGTTCTTCCTGGCGGTGCTGCTGCTGAGCCGGCTGCCGCTGAACTGGGGGCTGCGCAAGGGCATCCTGCTGCTGGCCAGCTACGTGTTCTATGCGAGCTGGAACCCGCCCTTCGTGCTGCTGTTGATCGGCTCGACACTGGTGGACTACATCGTCGCGCTGCGCATGGGTCGCAGCGAAAAGCCTCGCGCGCGCAAGGCGCTGCTGGTGGTCAGCGTCTGCGTGAACCTGGGCGTGCTGGCCGCGTTCAAGTACGCCAACTTCCTGTCGCAGAGCTTTGCCGACTTCAGCGGCCTGGTCGGCTGGGAAGTCAGCTACACGATCTGGAACATCGTGCTGCCGCTGGGCATCAGCTTCTACACGTTCCAGACCATGAGCTACACCATCGACGTCTACCGCGGCAAGTTGCAACCCACGCGCAACCTGGCCGACTTCGCCCTCTACGTCACGTTCTTCCCCCAGCTGGTGGCGGGGCCCATCGTGCGCGCCTCTGATTTTCTGTGGCAGCTCAATGAGCCGCGCCGCGGCACGGCGCCGCAGATCTACTGGGGCGTGCTGCTGTTCATCCTGGGACTGTTCAAGAAGGCATTCCTGGCAGACGCCGTATTCGCACCGGTTGCCGACCAGGTCTACGCGGCCGGCGCCACGCCCACGGCGCTGCAGGCCTGGGTGGGAACATACGCATTTGCAGGCCAGATCTACTGCGACTTCAGCGGCTACAGCGACATGGCGATCGCCTGCGCGCTGATGCTGGGCTTCCGCCTGCCGGATAACTTCCGCGGGCCCTACGGGGCAATCGGCTTTTCCGACTTCTGGCGGCGCTGGCACATCAGTCTGTCGAGCTGGCTGCGCGACTACCTTTACATCCCGCTGGGCGGCAACCGCAAAGGCCGCATCCGCACGCGCCTGAACCTGTTCGTCACCATGCTGCTCGGCGGCCTGTGGCACGGCGCGGCCTGGACCTTCGTGGCATGGGGCGCCTTGCACGGGATCTACCTGGGTGCCGAGCGCGTGGCGCGTCGCTATGTGCCGGAACGCGTCACGCGTAGCCGCTTTGTGAAAGCCCCGTTGATCCTGCTGACTTTCCACCTGGTCTGCTTCGGCTGGATCCTGTTCCGGGCGGAGACTTTCCTGGATGCCGGCTCGCTGATCAGCACCATGGCCGGGCTACAGAGTGCCCCGGGGCTTGAACTGTTCTCACGCTGGAACATGGCGCTGGTGCTGGCAGGCGTGGGCGGACTGATCGCCGTGCACAGCCTGTGGCGCGAGCGCCGCATCGAGGACCTGAGTGCCAAGGCCGGCTGGCTGGTGACAGGGGCCGTCGCCGCCGTCATGCTTTTCCTGGCTCTGACCGCTGGAGACCGTGGTGCCGAGTTCATCTACTTCCAGTTCTGACGCGCGAGAGCACGACGCAATGGCACGGGTGCCGGGCAGCGCGCGCTTCCGAACCATGGCGCTGCTCGCCACGGTCTCGATCGTCATGCTGGCGAGCTGGGAAGTCTACCTGCGCTCCCTGGACGCTGGTGAACCCGTGACCCGGGCGGCGGAGCTGGCAGCGGAAAGGGCACATCGGCCCGCGGTCGGGGATAAACGGCGTGTGTTCGTTCTCGGGAGTTCGCGCGCCTATCGGGGCATCAGCCCGAAAAATGTACTGGAACAGCTGGGGCCAAGCTGGGACGTGCGCCACGTAGCCGTCCCGCTGGGCAACGGCCCTGCGCAACTGCACGCTGGAATAGACCTGTTCCGCGACGGAGACGTGGCAGTCGTCGAATGTTTGCCCGTGGCAACTTACACCGGGCTTCGCAACGATCACCAGTCCGAGTTGGAACAACGCCTCAAGGGCACGGGAGCCACTCCACTGGAAAGGGAGATTTGGGGGTGGTTGCGGGGGCACCTGGTGTTCCGCAGGAGTCCGTCCACGCCCAGCAGTCAGTTGCGAAACGTGATGCGAGATGCCCTCGATCTGGGGGCCGCGCCTGGAACCGGGGGACCTCATCCCAAGCCGACAGTCATGCACCCCGACGGGTGGCAGGAGTACACCGGTGATTTTGACATCAGCCTGACCGTTGATCAGGTCAAGTACCTGAGAGACACATCATCCCGCAATGCGCCCAATGCATTCACCGATGTCCTGCGGCGTCTGCGGCAGGACGTCAGGCTGCTCGGTGCCCGCGGCGTGCAGGTAGTGTTCCTGCGAATGCCCAGCGACGGCGAATACGCGGCCGAAGAAGAGAAACTGTTTCCCCGCGCCGAGTACTGGAACCGTTTACAAGGTGAGTTTCCAGGACACTGCTGGCACTTTGCCGACTTCGAGGCAACCCGGAATCTGCCGACATATGATTACACCCACCTGACGAGCAAGTCAGCACAGGCCTACAGTCGCTGGCTGGGTCTCAAGCTGCGCGGATTCGTGGAGGATGACTCGCGGTGACCGAAACGGACGCGATTGCCAAGGCCGAGACGCCGGCGACTCTGGAGTCGCTGGTGGCGGACCTTGCTGCCTTGGGTGTTGCGCCGGGGCAGGTGGTGCTGACGCACTCCTCGCTCAGCGCATTGGGCTGGGTGGTGGGCGGGGCGCAGACCGTGATCGCCGCCTTGCAGCGCGCCGTGGGCGAGCTTGGCACGCTGGTTTTGCCGGCCTACAGCACCGGCAACTCCGAGCCCTCCCACTGGCGCGAGCCGCCGGTACAGGAGGCCTGGTGGCAGATCATCCGCGACCACATGCCCCCCTTTGACCGCAAGCTCACGCCCACGCGCCAGATGGGCGCCATCGCCGAACTGTTCCGCACCCTGCCCGACGTGCGCCGCAGCGACCACCCGCAAACCAGCTTCTGCGCCTGGGGCCGCTACGCCCACGCCATCACCGCCGATCACCGGCTGAACTCCAGCTTCGGCGAAGATTCGCCGCTGGCGCGCGTCTATGACCTCGACGGCCGCGTGCTGCTGCTCGGCGTCGGCCACGACCGCAACTCGTCGCTGCACTACGCCGAGCACAAGGCCGAATGGCCCGGCAAGGCCAACCTGCGCACCGGCGCGGCCGTCATGATGGAGCACGGCCGTCAATGGGTGCAGTACGAGAACCTTCGCTACGATTCCGGCGACTTCCCCGAGATCGGCTGGGACTTCGTGCAGTCCGGGCAGGTCAAGACCGCGCAGGTGGCGTGCGCGAAATGCCAGCTCATGAACCAGCGGGCGCTGGTGGATTTCGCGGCGGACTGGATCTCAGCCAGGCGCCGCAAATGACACGACGCCGGGTTGCCCCGGCGTCGTGTGATCACCCGCGTTACTTGTCTTTCGACTTCTCGGCCTTCTCGCGTACTTCTCGGTTGAAGCGCTCCCAGAAGCCCTTGTACTTGCTGGGTTCGATGCGGCCGTCGCTGCCTGCGCCGTCGCCGGATTTCTCGCCGGGGCGGTTTCCCTGCCAGCCCTTGGCGTCGGGGTTGTTGACGTACTCTTCATTCTTGGGGTCTTCGGGGTTTTCACCGGGGCCGGGTTGATACCCTGTCTTGGCTCCGCTGCTCGGGTTCTTAGCGTCGCCCTGCTTCTCGCCTTCGCGGGGGTTTCCGGTTGCTTTCGGCTGACCAGCCGATTTGCTCTGTCATGAGCCGCCCTGTCAGGAAGATCTCGACTTGAGCTCGTGGGCTACTTCGAGGCTCCCGTCGATGTTTTCCTCGGCCTTGCTGGTCGATTCCTCCGCGCGCTTGAGCGCGTCCTCAACGCGCTTCTCGATCGCCACCTGGCGCTGCATGATGTCTTCGAAGGCGTGTTCGTTCTCGGCCAATTTGCGCAGCAATTCCGGGTTCTTGCCCAGCAACTCCCGCAGCTTCTCTTCGTCTTCCGCGAGCTGTTTGAACTCTTCGGCCGACTTGCCGGCCAGCTTGGCGGCTTCGTCCGGATTTTCCTTCATGTACTCGCGCAGGCCTTCGGGCAGTTCATCCAGCTTGCCCTCTTTCATGGCGTCGCGCACCTTCTTCATGCGCTCGGCCACAATGTCGGCCTTGGCAGGGCCCAGCGAGGTCTTGGCGAGCTCCTTTTCAAGCCCGTCCATTTCCTTGCTGGCGTCTTTCATCAGTTTATGCAGCTCAGCCAGCAGCTCTTCGCGCGATTTTGAACCCAGGTCTTTCTCTTCCTGGGCAAAAGCGGGCGCGGCAAGCAGGCCGCAACAGGCCAGGGCTAACAGCACTCGTTTCATGGCCACCTCCGGTCAGGGGATCGGGACACTTCCATGTATATTACGACGCAAAGCGCAGGTCGGTTCGAGGTTTTTCAGGGATTACGCGTACAGGTCCGGGTACAGCTGTTGGAGCTGCTGCTTCAGGGCAGCATGCATCTCGTACAGGAAAACTTCCGCGTATTCGGGCTCGACGGGCTTGCTGTAGTTCATGCGGCTCGCCAGCGCCGCGGCGGCGGCCATGGCGGCCTGCTGGCGCGCCTCGCTGCTGATGGTGCTGAGACGCGAACCGAACTCCTCCAACTTCACGTAATCCTCGGGCGTCAACTTCGCCATTTCCTCGGCATTCAGCGGGAATTCGTGGTGCGGCAGCATGAAGTAGGCGGGTACGAAGGGGGTGTTCCAGTTGCGGTGCGGCACCTTCTGCACGACCACCAGGGTGTTGGCCACGAAGTCAGGGATGCCGCGGGTCTTGCGGTCCACAAACATCACCACAGCCAGGAAATGGAACGGCGCCAGGCCGAACAGGAACTCGGCATTGAACACCCCCAGAAACAACAGGCATGGTACCGGCCCGATGATCAGGAAGCGCATGAAGGCCCGCACGATGCCCTCCCTGGGGCCGATCTCCTCGCCGTCCTCCTTCACCACTCGCAGCTTCATGACGCGCTTGCCGGGCGTCTGTCCCGAGAAAACGCCTTCGAACAAGAAGAAGTAGCCCACGTTGACCAGGAAGAACGCCAGAACGATGAGCAGTGCGGTAAGGTTGGCCCCGCCGCTGAAGGCCGTGGCGATCAGCACCACCATGCCTACCAGGAACAGGGCCAGCACGGCCAGCATGATGATCCCGAGGTCGATCAGGAACGCGAGCGTGCGAGCGAAGGGGCTGGCGACCTCGAAGGCGGCCTTCACATCCTCGGGCAGCATTACCTCGTGTTTCCACGCCAGGGTGCCCACCCGGTCGGCGCCCTGTTCGGGCCGGGTGGCATCGGTGAATCCCGCGCGGTAGGATACGGGCTGCATAACGTTAGGTTATAGGTTTCAGGTTGTAGGTTGTAGGGTCTTCGTCCTGCGCATCCGATCCTGAACTACAACCTGGTACCCACAACCTGGTGTTCGCTTGGCCGGAATGCACCATCACCACATCTCGCAGACCGCGACCCGCGCCATGGATCGCTGGCGTTACCTCGCCTTTGAGGGCTTGTCCTGGTCGCGCGTGCGCGCGCGGCCGCGCAACCTTGACGTGGTCGAGAACTTCACCGCTGCCTACCGGCGCAGCGCGACCGAGCTCGCGCGCGTGCGCGCCTTCAGCCCCGACAAGCGCCTGGCGGATTTCATCGAGCAAGGGGTGGCCACGGCGCACTTTGCGGTGTACCGCCGCAAGCGCCCCACCCTGCGACAGGTGGTAGAAGGCGCCCTCTTCGGCGTGCCGGCCGCGGTGCAGAAACTCTGGAAGTACCACACGCTGTCGCTGCTGATCACAGTGCTGACCACGGCCATTTCGTTCACGGCCGTGACCGCGGCACCCGAGACCTACTACCTGTTCGTGGACCGCGAGCTGGCGTCAGGCCGCGATCCCTCGGCCAGCCGCGAGTACCTGGCGGAAGGGCTGGGCCCGCAGGACAGCGCGCTGGACGAGGGGATGTTTTTCTCGGGCTACCTCTTCACACACAACACGCAGGTGGCGTTCCTGTGCTTCGCGTGGGGCTTCCTGATCGGGCTGCCGACCATCTACCTGCTGGCCAAGAACGGCCTGATGCTGGGCGCGTTCCTGGGCCTGTTCTTCAGCAAGGGACTGGGCGTGGAGGCCGTGGCTTGGCTGGGCCCCCACGGCGTTCCGGAAATCGGCGCGATCATTTTGTGCGGCGGCGCGGGCATGGCGATCGGCCACCGGCTGCTGAACCCTGGCAAGCTGCCGCGCCGACGCGCATTGACACTGACCGCCACCGATGCGTCCATCGTCGCGCTCGGCTGCGTGCCGCTGCTGATGACCGCGGGCGTGATCGAGGGCCTCTTCCGCCAGAGCCACGCCGGACTGGGCCTGCGCTACGGCCTGATGGCCGTCATGTTCGTGAGCTGCACCGGCTGGCTGTTCTTCGTGCGCCGCCGCACCGCCTGACCCCGGCGCCGCTACAGCTTGCCGCTGGTGACTACCCGGCCGTAGAGGTTCAGCAGCGGTCCCGTCAGCTCGGCGGGCTCGGCGTCGATGGTATGGACGCCGGTGGCGTGGATTTTCGCCAGGATGTTGAAGCGCTCCTCAAGCAGTGTCAGGGCGGCCAGCTGGCGGTAGGCGTCGCTGACCTCGTTGATCTCGGCCGCGATGGTTTCGTGGAACACCGGGTCGCGCATGGCGGCCACGATCGCCACGTGCTTGCGGCTGATCTGGGCGATGCTGCGCTGCAGTTCCCAGCCCTGGGCCTCGTTGTCGAAGTCGGTGGCCAGCACCACCAGCGAGCGGCGGCCCAGCGCATGGTTCATGCGCACGAAGGCGTTGGTGAAGGCGGTTTCCGTGTGCGAGGGTTTCACCCCCACGCTGGCGCGCACGATGCGAGTCAACTGCCCACTGCCGGCCTTGGGCGGGATCAGCGTCTGCACCGAGCCGTCGAAGATGATCAGGCCCACCAGGTCGCCGCGCTGCAAGGCTGCGGCGGCCAGCCGCGCCAGCGCCGCCAGCGCCAGGTCAACCTTGCGCACACCGCCCACGCGGGTGCCCATCAGGCGGCCGGCGTCGCAGGCCAGCATCACGTGGCGACGGCGCTCAGGAATGTAGCGGCGCACGGCCAGGGTGCCGGTGCGGGCGTAGGCGTTCCAGTCCACGCTTTGGGGCGGGTCGCCGGGCACGTAGGGCGCCAGGGCCTCGAACTCGCCGCCGTGGCCGACGCCGCGCGCGCGCGTGATGCCGGCGTCGGCGTCGCGGGCGGCCTTCAAAATCAGCTCGTTGCTGCGCAGGATCTCGACGCCGGGAATGGCGGCGATCCTGCCGGCTGCGGGCACGCGCAGGATGCGGCGCATCAGGCGCAGGGGACCTGGCGCCTCCACGGTGACATCGCCGAACTGGTGCTCGCCGCGGTCCAGAGCGTTGTACTCGAGCGTCCAGGTCTCCTGCTCGTCGGCTTTGATGCTGAACGGCAACGGCTCGCGCGGGCCATCCAGCTCGGCGGGGACGATGTCGTACAGGCGTCCGCGCAGTCCGAAGCTGCCGTCGTTGGCGACGGTCAGGCGCATGCTGAAGCTGGCGCCCACGCCCACGTCGGCGGGCATCTGGCGGATCACTTCCACGGCGCCGCGTTTCGGCAGCAGCAAGGCATCCACACCCAGCACCAGCAGCAGACCCAGGGTGACCGCCAGCCAGGGCAGGAGCAGCGAAGGCTGCGCCAGCACCATGACCCCCAGCACAACGGGGGCGATGGCAAGCAGCAGTGCGATTCTGGTCGGCGAGTAGCCCATGGGGTCAGGTTTCAGGGATCAGGTTTCAGGTTGCAGGGGTGGCATCGTGAACTGTCTCAATCGGGCTCGCCTCAGGCGTCGGGCTGGGGGTGCGGGAGTGGTCCTTCCCTGACACCTGAAACCTGCTTCACCTCGGTACCGGGATGCGCCTCACGATGTCGTCGAGAATCTGGTCCGTGCTGGTGCCTTCCAGTTCGGCGGCCGCAGTTCGGTACAGCCTGTGGCGCAGCGCCGCCGGCGCCAGCTCGCGCACGTCGTCGGGCACCACGAAGTTGCGTCCGTAGGTCGCCGCCAGCGCGCGACCGGCGCGAAGCAGCATTACGCCCGCGCGCGTGCTTGCCCCGGCGCGCAGGAACGGGTGCTCGCGCGTGGCCCGGACGATCTGCAGGGCGTAGTTGGCGATGTCGGGGCGCACCTCGATGCGATGCACGGCGCGGCGCATGGCCATGATCTCGCCGGTGCCGAACAGGTTCTGCTTCACCAGCCCGGCGAACTCGTCACCGGATTTCGGCGCTCCGTGCAGCTGGAAAATCGCCAGTTCGTCCTGCTCGGCGGGGTAATCGACCATCAGCTTGAACAGGAAGCGGTCAAGCTCGGCCTCGGGAAGCGGGTAGGTGCCCTCGTTCTCGAGCGGGTTCTGGGTGGCGATCACGGTGAACACTTCCGACAGCTCGTGGTCGTGGCCGTCAGCGCTTACGATGCGCTCCTGCATGGCCTGCAGCAGCGCCGCCTGCGTGCGCGCGGGCGCGCGGTTGATTTCGTCCGCCAGCAGCATCTGGGTGAAAACCGGGCCGCGCCGGAACTCGAAGTCAGCGCTGTCCGGCCGGAAGATGCTGGTGCCGGTGATGTCGCTGGGCATCAGGTCGGGGGTGAATTGAATCCGGCGGAATTCCAGGTTGCAGAGTTTGCTGAGGGTGCGCACCAGCAGCGTCTTGGCCGTTCCGGGATTGCCCTCCAGCAGCACGTGACCGCCGACCATCAGCGCCACCAATATGTGCCGCACCACGCCCGGTTGGCCCTTCACCACCTGCTCGACGTGCGTTTCCAGCACGTTGGCGAACTTGCCGATGCGCAGCTCGACCGGTTCGGCGTGGCTCACCGCGGGCGGTTCATCCGGTTGCGAGGCCGGCTGTTCCGGCAGGCCGCTTTCGATGCCTTCGTTCATGTCACCCCTTTTCGTGATGCTCTGCTTTTATCCGAAATCCCAGTCGCTGTGGTCAGCCTCGCCCGTGCGTTTCTGGTGCGCCACCTTGCGGGCGGCGTTGATCAGCCGCTCCAGGTCGTCGCCGCCCTGGATGCGGGTGATGCGCCCGGTCTTGCCTTTGCGGATGGCACGCGTGCCACCTGCCATGCCAGCGCCTTGCACCTGGGCGCCGCCGGCACCCAGCACCAGGCGTGAGCGTTTCAGCACCCGCTTGTACGCCGAGTGGTGGTCCTGCGCGCGTTCCATCATGCGGGCCAGCCCTTCGATCGCGAACTTGCGTGCCTGCCGGTCCTGCGGCTCGGCCGAGCGCGGACGCAGCACCGTGGCCTGGCGCCAGCCGAAGATCGCCAGCAGCACCACCACCGACAGCGTAAGCCACAGTCCGGGAGGCGTGACGGCCAGGTACTCAAGGCTCGCGTCGGTCGAGAAACCGTGCAGGTCTTCATCGACCAGCAGCGTACCGTTGCGCGGCGTCAGCTCGAAGAATCGCATCACCAGCTCGGCACGGCCGGGCTGGGCGATGAAGCGGTTGGTGAAGATGTCCGGGTCGCTGAACAGCAGCACACCGCCTTCGCTGCCGTACTTCTCGCCGCGATAACGCATGGCCACCGGGTCGCCGTGAACCGTGGCGGCCAGCACTTCGAATGAGTCCGGCAGGTCCCGCGGCGCGCGAAAGACCTGCGCGACTTCCTCGAGTTCGACACTCAGCTCGCTCGCACCGCCTTCGCCCCACCACTCCACGCGTATGGCCGGTGCCTCGACGCGCGTGACATTGAGCCAGCGGTCGAAGCCGCTGCGCTGCAGGATGTCTTGCACTTCGCCCAGGCTGTGCAGCTCTTCCTCCAGTACCAGGTCGCCGTCCTGGGGCGCATCCAGCACCCGGTAGTGACGCTTGGGCAGTACCACCAACACGCTGGTCTCGCGCTCCATGGCCGAGCTGAAAAGGTTGCGGAACTCGGTGTCGAAGTGCCTCACGTAGTCCGGGCCGGGCTCCAGCAGCACCAGCGTGTCGGTGTTGCGGCCCTCGTACTGGGGCGGCTGCAGTGAGACCTCATTGTTGCGCACCTGGCGGCCGTTTTCGCGCAGCAGCGCAAGCAGCGCGGAGTGCCCGCCCGGTGAGGTCGAATGCGAGTTGGTGAAGTTGTCAGCCTCCAGCGGCGTCTCGAACACGGCCGAAAGCAGGTACAGCAGCGTGACGCCGCCGAACACGCCGATCATGATGACGCGCATCAGGGTTTCCTGGCGCGCTTCGTCGCGGGGCTTGGGGGCTTCGCTCATTTCAGCACCCCCTGCGGCTCGATGCGCCCGAGGCTCACGGACCAGCTGTTGAACTCGCCGTGGTTCGGCTTGTATTCGGCGTAGCGCACGCGCTCTACCATCGGCAGCAGTTCGCGCACCTCGCGCCGCGTCTCCGACGAGCGCACCATGCGCAACGCGTCGCGCCAGGTGCGCACGTCGCTGCTTTCCACGCAGCCGCGCCAGCCCGCGCGCAGCCAGAAGATGCGATAGGCCAGCAGCGTGGCGGCCGCGTAGTCCTGGCGGGCCAGCGCTTCGTCGTATTCGCGCAGGGCGACGGCGAGCGCGTCTTCGAACACATGTTCGAGGGCGGGCTCTTCGGAAAGCGGCTCGACTTCCGGCTCGCCCGCTTGCTTCTTTTCCGACTTCTTCGATTTCTCGGACTTCGACTTTGGCTTGCGCTTGATGCCCAGCAGCGCCTTGATGATGAAGAACAGCGCGACGGCCGCGCCGCCGATCAGCACGATCCAGGCCACGGCCTCGAACAGGGCGCCGATCCAGGCGGGCAGCGACAGTCCTTCTCCTCCTCCGCCGTTGCGCGGATTGGAACGCACGCCCGTGTCGCGCCGCGGCGTGCCTTCCGGGTTCGAGCCGCGCCGGTAGCCCTTGCCGTTGGTGGAACCGTCAGGCTCTGTCGGGTCGCCGCCTCCGGGCGCGCCCCGGGTCTCGATGCGATAACCCTTATACTCGGGCTGGCTGGTGATGCGCTTGGCCTGCTCGTCGTGGCCCTGGGCTGCCATCGTCGAGCCGAACGCGAACAGCAGGGCCAGCAAGCCGATTGTCAGCAGGGGCAGCTTCATGAGCGCCTCGGCCCGCCAGGCGGGAAACTGGGCCCCGGCCGGCGCACACCCGGCAAAGGGGGTGGGTTCGGGTTGGGCTGAGGCGCCGCCTGCCACTGCGGGGATGCCTGCTGAGGCCAGCCCGGCTGCGGAGGCATCTGTTGCGGCCATTGCGGCGGCGCTTGCCACTGCGGATTGCCGCCCGGAAACGCCCCCGGCATTCCGGGCTGCGGACCCCATTGCGGCTGCGCGCCGTGAGCGAAGTCGATGGGGGCAACGGGCATGCCCGCCGAAGCGTGGCGCACGGCCGCCGGCCTCTGCACGGGCTTGCGCACGGCCGGGCGCCGGCGGCCCGGCTGGCCGGTCCAGCCCTTGGGGGTGTAGCCGAGGCCCGGGTTGAAGCGGTAACGCTGCATCTCGCCCTCTTCAATGCCGAAGTTGCGGGCCATCACGGCCAGGTCGTAGCTTTCCTTGCGGCAGCGCATGTCGAAGTAGTAAACCACGAACGGCGTGAAGAACAGCGGCAGCAATACCGCGTCCCAGGCCACGTTCGCGATCACACCCAGCAGGGGCAGCTCTTCCTTCACCAGCAGCAACTCGAACACCGCCCCGGGGATGCCCAGCAGGCCGGGGATGCCCGGCGCGCCGACGACCATCGTCACCACCACCAGCACGCCGATCAGCCGCATGCGCGCGCGCTTGGTGAGATAAGCACTGCGCGTGAAGGCCTCCGTGGCCTCGGCATCGTCCAGCATCACCACCGGCGTGTTCAGCCCGTACACCGACCAGTACCACAACAGCAGCGGCAGCCAGGCACTCCAGAGCAGGAAGCCGAGCAGCACGGCCGTGCCCTTTTCGCCGGAATCCCACAGCATGAAGGGGGGCGCCCAGCAGGCCAGGGTGAGGCCTCCGACAATCATCACGTGCAGGAAGGCGATGCCGGCGACCTGGCTGAAGCGGGAGTAGACTGCGCGCATCACTTCGCTGAGGGACGGGTTGCCACCCACGTACACACGCGCGGTCATGTAGTAGATGCCGCTGGCACCGGTGCTGAAAGCCAGCGACAAGCCTGCGAACTTCAGCAGCCAGAAGTAGATGGCGTAGCGGTTGGGCTCGAACAGGCTGGGGGATTCGCGGTCAAGGCTGCCGACCCAGTCGTAGGGCTCAAGCGCGAAGTAGAACAGCACGGCCACGGCCAGCATGGGCAGCAGCCACATGACCAGGAACCAGCGCAGGCAGCCGACGAAGTTCGCCATGAACAGCGAAAAGCCGCGCCCCAGCACGTCGTTGAAGTCAAGCGGCCGAAGATCAAACGCCTTGCGCATTCCCAAGCCTGCGACGGAACCCAAGGCCGCATTATGGCTTGGCCGCCACAGGTTCTGTAGAGGCGACGGTCAGAACAGCAGGCCGAACTGGATGAGGTCTTGCCTCAATTTTTCGAGGCTGGTGAACCTCAGGCCTATCAGGCCGGCGTCGGCGGCGCCCTGGACGTTCTCTTCGCGGTCGTCGATGAACAGGGTCTTGGCCGGGTCGGTGCCGAGCTTGTGCAGGGCGCGCTGGTAGAACTGCGGCTCCGGCTTCAGGTGCCCGAACTCGTAGCTTACGGCCTGGGCGCGGAACAGCTCCAGGCAAGTCAGCTCGCGCTGCATGCGCGCGTGGTGCAGCTTGTCGGTGGTGCTGGCCAGCGCGGTCGGCAGGTGCACGGCCAGGCCGCGCGCGAAGTTGTCCATCTCGGCGTCCATGCTGATGGCCTGGTTCCAGATCTCGGCCCAGTCCTCGCGCGTGAACTCGATTTCAAAGCGCCACTTCAAAAACAGCGCGACACCCGACGGGTGCTTCGAGCCGCGGTCGAATTCTTCCTTCAGCCCGCGGTCGTACAGCTCGATGCGCAGCACCTCGGCGGGCAGGCCAGTCTTGGCCTCCCAGGCCTCGTACATGGCCTGCTCATGCACGTTCACCAGCACGCCGCCCGCGTCGATCAGGATGCCTTCGAGTGCTTTCACGGCAGCAGCGCCTCCAGCTCAACCTCGATCAGCATCTCCGGCAGGATCAGCTTGCGCACTTCCACCATGGTGGCGGCCGGCGGGTATTGCCGGAAAAACTCGGCGTGGGCGCGGCCGAAGTCTTCGGCGAAGCGGATGTCGGTGACGAACATGCGCGTGCGCACCACGTTTTCGGGCTGCGCGCCGAGCTCAGCGGCTGCCTTGAGCGCGACCTCGAAGCAGCGGCAGGCCTGGGCGTAGGCGTCGCCGGGCGCAAAGGTGTTGCCATCGTCGCCCACGGGCGCGGTGCCGGCCACGTAGACGTGGCGGCCGACGCGCACGGCGCGGCGGTAGCCGAATTTCTCTTCCCAGGGCGAGCCGGAGCTGACGACTTTGCGGTCCATGAGTAACCAGTATGCATTGGGTTGAGCAAAGCGTCAGGCCGGCGGGAGCGGGTGGCGCTCGATCTTCTCGCCCAGGGTGCCTTCAAACGCGATGCCATGCTGTACGCCGGTCTGGTACACGCACTCAACCCACTTGCCGTCGGTGCTGATGCGGACCACCATGGGGCCATCCCAGAACTCGCGGTCGTCCCATTCGGCGCGGTCGCCGGTGAACCACCACTTGAACTTGTAGATGACCTTGCCCGCGTCATCGCGGACTTCCCAGCGCCCCTGCTGCTTGGGGAACCAAGGGTCTTCGTTGTCTTTCTCGACGATGCGCTCGATCTTGTACGCCATGGAAGCAGTCTCGCTGAACCGGCCGCGCCCGTAAAGGATCGACAGTTCACGGGCTCCATCTGTTAATGCGCCGATGCCAGAGCCGACCCCAACAACTCATAGCCGTTCGCGCAGCTGGCTTTCTCGCAACGTGCTGTTCCTGGGGCTTATCAGCCTGCTGACGGACACAGCCAGCGAGGCGATCATCCCGCTGCTGCCGGTCTTCCTGCTGGGTATGGGTTTGACGGTCGGCGCCAGCGCCATGGCGCTCGGCTGGATTGAAGGCGTGGCCGAGGCCACGGCGGCGGTGTTGAAGCTGTTCGCGGGCAAGTGGGCCGACCGGCTCGGGCGCAACCGCCCCTTCGTGGTGTTCGGCTACTCGCTGTCGTCGCTGGTGCGGCCGTTAATCGGGCTGGCGACGGCGCCCTGGCACATCGTGGTGGTGCGCGCCACGGACCGCATCGGTAAGGGCCTGCGCAGCAGCCCGCGCGACGCGCTGATTTCGAACTCGGTTGAGCCGTCACAGCGCGGCGCGGCGTTCAGCCTGCACCGCGCGATGGACCACGCGGGCGCCGTGCTGGGGCCGCTGCTGGCGGCGGCTTTCCTGGCCTGGTGGTCGGAAGACCTGCGGCTGCTGTTCCTGCTGACGCTGATTCCAGGCGGGCTGGTGGTGCTGCTGGTGCTGTTCGGCGTGAAAGAGCAGCCGAAGGACCAGGTCTCTGCAACGGCCAAACCCGCCGCGACGGAAACTCCTGCCGGACGCCCGTTACTGCGTTTCCTGCTGCCGCTGGGCCTGTTCACCCTGGGCAACAGCAGCGACGTCTTCCTGCTGCTGAAGGCTGCGGGCGACGACGCCGACTTCGCGACCTTTCCGCTGCTGTGGGTGGGTCTGCACGTGGTGAAGATGCTGGCCAGCGTGCCCGGCGGCAAACTGAGCGATCGCTGGGGCCGGCGCCGCACCATTGCGCTGGGCTGGGTGCTGTATACCGCCATCTACGCGGCGCTGGCGTTCGCGGAAGGTCGCTACCTGGTGTGGGCGCTGCTGGGCGCTTACGGCGTTTACTACGGCCTGACGGAAGGGGCCGAGCGCGCGCTGATTTCGGAGCTTGCCCCCAAACGCAAGCAGGGCGCGGCTTTCGGCTGGTACTACCTGACACTCGGACTGCTAGCCCTGGCTGCCAGCGTGCTGTTCGGCGCGATCTGGGAACTGGTCAGCAGCCGGGCGGCGTTCCTGACCGGCGCCGGGATGGCCGCGGCGGCGGTGCTCCTGCTGGGAGTGCTGGGCAAGCCGTCCGCGCCGACAGGCGACGCGCGCGTTGCCCCTACGCGGGGTTGACCAACTGGAACCAGTTGCCTTCGGGGTCGCGGAAAGTGGGGCAGCCGGGGCCGTCGTCGCCTTCGAACGCGAGGCCGCGGCGTTTCAGGGCGGCGACCTGCGCGTCCAGGTCGTCCGTGTAGAGCACGATGGCGCTGCGGGCCAGCTTGTAGAGGTCGGGGCTTGGATCGGGCGTGCCCGGCCGCAGCAGGATTTCGACCTCACCCAGCCGCACCCATACCAGAAGGCCGTCAGCCTGCTCGGCCGTGACTTCGCCGCCGAGCACGGCGGTGTAGAACTCTTTCATGGCCGCCGGGTCCCGCACGAACAGTTCGATATGGCCAATGCGCATGGAATCCTCCGGCCGGGATGATAGCAGGGCAGCCACGGGGCGCGACAAGTACGGGACCAAAGCCCGGTGTGCAAACACCGGGCGGATCGTGCCAGTACTCAGGCAGGATCTCCGACAGCTGCAGGCCGGCTTGAAATGCAACCGCGAAGCACCGCCAAGGGCCGCAAAGTAACAGTTCTTAGCGGTCCTTTGCGGTTCTTAGCGGTTTTCGCGTCGTTCCAAACACGCAATGATGGACGCACAAAACGACAGCGGGCGCCCAATCAGGACGCCCGCTCGGAAGTGGTGGAGGTGGCGGGAATCGAACCCGCGTGCCGCGAAACGGATCATCAGGGCATCTACGTGTGTAGTTCGTCTTTGGATTAATCCCCCGCACGCCGACGAACAGGCTTGCGAAGGACGAGCCCCAGTAGATCTCGCGCTTGGCCCTGAGACACAGCCTTCGCGCCAGCCTGATAGCAATGTCGCTCTGCATCCCCTCAGGCGAAGGATGCAGCACGCTCGGAGCACTATTTAGGCTGCGAGAGCGTAGCTGTTGTCAGCATTTATGGTTTTGCCGGATGATTTACGAGGTCACTGGCGTCCTCGACACGCTTCCCTGGCAATCGACTCCACGGTCGAAACCGATCACCCCCGGTTGTCAAAGACACACCCACCATAACGCAGCGCGCGACATCCGCAATCCCGGGTTGACGGGTCAAGAGCCGTCTTTCGCCAGCTTCAGCGTGCTGTCTTCACTCTGCCGGATCTGCTTCACCTGCTCGACCAGGTCGTTGTAGTCAGCCGGGGTGAAGCGCCCCGGGCCCAGCACCAGCTTGCGGCGCACCACCATGTCGCCGTCCTCGATGCGGAACTTCAGCTCATAGACCAGCGGCGCGGTCGGGTACAGCAGGTCCTTCGGCAGGTCCTTGAACACGTAGCCCTCGGGCGGGCTGATGCGGATCTCGTCGGTCTGCACCAGGTCGAAGTCCAGCACCACGTCAAACTCGCGTTTGCGCGCCCCCACCAACAGCGACAGCAGCCGCCCCAGCTTCTCGCCCGGCAGCGCCAGGGACAGGCCGTCCGCGGTCGCGGTTGCCAGTTGCTTCACTTCGCCGTCGTACTCCTGCACCAGCGGCTCGCCGACGTCGCCGATCTGCGGGAAGCGGCACTCACTGACTTCGAAGCCCTTGTAGTGCTGGGCCAGGTCGGCCTCCAGCTCGTTGCAAAGCTCGTCGTTGGGCGTGGTGCGCATGGCTTCCTTCAGGCCGTACGAGCGCTCGCCCACCACGGTGATCGAACCCTCAAGCTGTGCGCTGCCGTCAGCGTCCAGCCTGACGTGCACCCGGTTTTCGAAGCGGTCCTTCTCGCGGTCGCCGCCCGGCAGGTGCGTGAGTTCATATCGGCCCGCCAGCCACAGGATCACCGGCGCGTTGAACATACGTGCGGGGATTTCGCCGAACGGACGCATGCGGTCCTTGAGCTCGATGTACCTCAGTGCGCCGTTGCTGCAGGTCACAACGACGAAGAAGTGCTCGAAGTCCTCTTTGTGCGGGTAGGCCCAGTGCGGCCGCGGCAGACTCTCTTCAGGTGGCTGCTTGTAGACGGGCGGTGGGTCTGCGCAGGCAAAGCCCAGCCTGACTTCGGCCGCTGCGCACAGCGAGACAAAGATTTCCAGGCGATCACCGGCGCCTGCTTTGAGGGCCTGGTGCGCGTTCCAGGCATCGCCCAGGGTCGTGAAGGTGGCGTTCACCCATGCGTAGATGGCGCGGGCTTTGTCTTCGTCGGTATCCAGCCCTTGCGTCAGCTCGACTGCACGCTGATGCAAGAGCGGCGTGTTGATGATCTTTCTCAGGCCGTCGTCAGCCACCTGGCGGGCGCGTTCACGCCAGTCGCGGGGGCGAACACACTCGACCCACGGAATCACCTCCAGCGGGGAAGGCATGAACTGCTCGTGCTCAGGCAGCCGCGGATTGCGGACGTCCCAGGTCCGCACCAGCAGTTCGCCCTCGGCTTCCTCCTGAAGGACCACTCCAGGATCGCCCGCGCGCAGGTTGTGGAAGACCGGGTTGATCGGCATGGCCTTGGGCGCCACCAGCACCCAGCGGCTGATCGCGAAGGGTTCAGCCAAGTGCTGGTCGATGAAGTAGAACGCATCGCCGTTCAAGGTCTCAACGGGGCCCCCGTCCACGCGCTGGAGGTAGGCGACGTCCAGCAGGGCTCCGATTTCGACGCCGGGAAACTCGATCAGTCCGCCTGCCTGCGAGATCGGCTCAAGCACCGTGCCGTCCGCCTTGATCGTGCGCGCCGTGACCAGTTCGCCCTGGATGCGCTCTTTTCCTCGGGCATCCACGCCGTCCTGGGTGAGGATTTTGCGCACCTGGTGCACATAGATCAGCGAGCTGCCGTCCGGGTAGACATACTGTATCTGCTCATCGAGAATCAGCGCGCTTGCTGCGCGGGGAAACTGCTCGCGGGTCACGTCGTGACGCAGCATCTCTTCCCAGCTCACGTTGTACGCCGTCCAGAAGTCCTCGCTTTCGCCACGCATTCGCTGAAGCTGGCGGCGCGCCAGGTGATGGCCGGGATCAACTTCGATCGTGCGCTCCAGATACTTCGCGCCCTGCCTAGCATTACCCAGTTGCAGACAGACGCGCGCGGCCTGGTAGAGCTCCTGCTCCGGGCGTTCGCTGCGCGCAGCCAGCAGCTCGTAAACTTCCAGGCTTTCGCCGAGCTTCCCGTTGGCCGCCAGCGCCTCCGCCAGCCGTCCTTGCAGGAAGTCGCTGCCAGGATCGGCGGCGACAAGGATGCGCATGTGTTTTAGGGCCTGCTCCAGATCACCCGTGCGCGCGAGCGTGCCGGCGAGTGAGAGGTGAGCATCCGGGTCACCGGGCAACAGCTCGAGGCGCTTGCCGTCCAGCTCGATTTCCCGGGCCAAGGCACCGAGCGCTCCATAGAAATCGGAGGCGGCGGCCAGCACGGGCAGAGCCGCTGGCGCATCCTTCAGTGCTGCCTTGAGCGCGGTTTCCTGTTCCGTCACCCAGCCGGCGTCACGAAACACCTGAGCCAGCTGCAGGTGCACGCGCCACTTGGCGGGCGCGAGATCAAGCGCGCTCTCCAGCAGCGCGACCGCCTCCCTGAATCGCTCGTCACCGGCCAGCAACCGGGCTTTCTCGAAGATCGCAGGGATCAGCGCTGGATCGGCCCGCAGCAGCTCGTCTGTGGTCGCGCGTGCCAGCTTGCGCGCTTCGCTGCCGCTGTACAGGGAACTGCGTCCCATCCAATACAGCCACGCCAGTCGCACGAGCGGCTGACCGGGCAGCGTTTCAAGGGCGCGGTCCGCGGCAATGCCGGCGCGCTCGCGCATGCCCATCAACTCGAAAGCCTCGGCCTCCGCCAGGCTGCCGAGGCCGCGAATCGACCCGGAACCGGCCTCGGAGAGAAACGCGGCGTCGAGCACTTCGCGAAGCGCGCCGGATTCGTGCGGCGGTGTGCCGCCGCGCACGGCCTGGCGCGGAGAGTCGGGGCCGGGTGCCTGCGCCAGCACACCCCGGAGGGGAAAGCCACGTGGGTCGCGTAACAGGATACGCAGGCTGGAGATGCTGCTGATCTTGACCAGCACAGTGTTGCGCCCCCGCCGCAGCCTGACCGGAAGCGAGAACTCGTTGGCCGTCTTCTCGCGGCGCGCGTCAGCGTCCAGGGCCGGCTCGCCGTTCAACCAGATCTTTCCCGGCCCCCCGAAGGCAAAGTGCAGCCGGGCTTCGCGCTCTTCGTCCGAGATCAGCGCCGTCGCAACGTAGTAGCCGTAGCCGGCCCAGCGCTGCTGCTCAAACAGCTCCAATTCGAACTCGAGCGGGTTTTCGTGACGGACCTTTCTCCAGCTGACGCGGCCATACGCGCCTTCGTACTCGGCATTGAAGTCGAGCATTACCTCCGGCGGGAACACATCATCGTGCGCCGGCGCGACACCGTCAGCGAAAGGCCCGATGTACGCGGCTTCGGTTACGCCGCCCCAGCGACGTGCCGTGGTCTGCCAGGCCAGGCCGCTGCTGAACCGACGTTCGAGCTTCACCCAGGCTTCCACGAACTCCTGTGGCCGGGTGCAGGCCTGAAAGTCATCCTTGGCCAGTTCCCCCAGCGCGTCATGCAGCGGGCGCAGGTCCGCCAGTTGGTCCTGCAGGGCAACCAAGCGCCTGAGCGCGAACAGTGCGCAGCCGTGGCCCGGGTCTTCGTTGATCAGCTTCACCAGGTTGGCGGCATGCGCATCGAGGTCACCCCGGGCCAAGGCCGGATCCAGATAGACGCGCTGCAGCTTCTGCGTCCAGTCGTTCGCCTGCTGCTCGGTCAGGGCGGCTTTATCCGCCCGAAGCAAAGGCGCGAGCAGGCACAACAACAAACAGGCGGCGGTCAGTCGCATGGGTTTCCTTACTTCGTCAGCTTGATGGTCGCTTGCTCGGCGTTGTCGAACTGGATCAGCTTGCGGCGGAACTCGGGGTAGTCTTTCGCGGCGACGGTGCCGCCCAGCAGCGAATAGTCGCGCGTCACGGTCAGCACGCCGTCTTTCTGCTCAAGCTTCATGGCCAGCTTGGCGTTTGCGTGCTCGAGCTGCAGGGCCTCGGGCAGCTTGGCCAGGCTGTAGCCTTTCAGCAGCTTGAAGCGCGTAACGCTGAGCCTGCGGAACGGCGCCGGCGTCAGCAGGTCGGTGCGCCGCGTGGTCAGCGCCGCGAACTCGGTCTGCGTCCACTCACGCGGGTCAAGCGCGGTGCGGAACTCGACGCGGCCGTCCTTGGTTGCGTAGGCGTTGGGCAGCTCGACCGTGAAGGTGATGCGCGGCGCGGCGTCCAGGTTCATCAGGTCGCCGACCTCGATGGCGCCGGCCTTGGCGCCCGGGAAGAACTCGGACCACTCGAGCTCGATGCGTTTCTTGCGGTCGCCCTCGCGCTCGTAGCGCGCGCGCAGGATGCTGGCGCTGTCGCCGACGGCGCTGCGCGTGACATTCAGCTTCAGCGTGCCGCCGGGCGCGAACTCGACCTCGATTTCGTCCGTCTCGCAGTCGTCCTCGGCTTTGCCCCAGGGTATCTGCACCTGCTCGCCGCCTTCGGGGCGCACGATGATCACCTTGGCGCCGCGGTCGCCGGACGACAGCTCGTCGATGCCGTTGTAGGTGGTCGTGCCGTCCACGAACTGGCCCTGGCCGTCGCTGTACTCGATGTAGGCGATGGCGTGGTTGAAGTGGGCGGGCATGGGCAGCGTGATGTCTTCCTCGCCGCGGAAACTCTCCAGGTTGATGATCACGGGGTGCGCGGTGATGCCCGCGATTTTGAGCATCGTGCAGATCAGGATCGCCTTGTCCTTGCAGTCGCCGATGCAGCGCGCGAACACCGCGCCGGCGCTGAACGGCTTGTAGCCGTGCACGCCGAAGTGCCAGTCGGCGTTGTAGCGCACCTGCGTCACCACCCAGTTGTAGATCGCCGTGGCCTTGGCCTTCTCGGTGGCGAGCCCCTGTGTCAGCTCACGCACCTTGGCGGTCATTTCCGGCGTGGGCTCCATCTGCTTCTTGATCAAGTTGTAGTACCAGCGCCCGAACTCGTGCCAGTTGGCGTAGGTGCTGAGCTGCACCGTGGCGCTGCGCTGGTGCAGCGGCGGCGCCAGCGGCTCGTCGTGCAGCTTGGGCAGGTCCTTCGCCCGGTAGCTCCAGACTTCGCGGCCTTGCACGGTCTGCGTCTCGCGCTTGGGCGCTGCGCCTGTGCTGTACTCGTGAAACTTGCGACCGGGGGGCAGCACCCAGGCATAGCGCACTTCGTGCACGGGCACGAAATCGGAGAACGCGTTGCGCGCGCCGTAGAAGTCGCCGAAGAAGCTCTGCTCGCGGTCGGTAACACGAAAGCGTACCTGCACGATGTCGCCGATTTCCAGCGGCGGAAAGTTGGCGCTGAAACGCGAGCGCCGGGCTTCCTCATAATCACCGTCGGCGTGCCACAGGCGGGCCTCCACGCAGCGGCCTTGCTGCTCGGAGTAAGCGGGCACCGGGATGCGCTGCAGCCATTCGCGGCCATTGTCGTTGGTGATGCGGTAGGCTTCCTGGATGTACTGGCTGGTGGTGCCGTCTTCGTTGACGACCACGATTTCGTCGCGATACACCACCTCGTAGGGGTTGTCTTCGTCCACTGGCTGCTGCAGCGCGAGCTGGATGCGCTGCTCGATGTTCTCCTGCAGCGCGGCCTCGAACGGGGGCTGGTCACCTTCCAGGTACTCGAGGTAGCGCTCGATGTCTTCGCGCTTGGGGTTGGCCTCGAGGGCGGCGGTGTAGGTGTCTAGCGCCTTCTGCTTCAGCTCGACGGCCTTCTCGCCTTCGCTGGCGTCGGCCCAGCCGCTGTAGACGCCGGCCAGTTTTTCCAGCAGGGTGTCGTCGCGGGGCGCGATCTCAAGCGCCCTGGTCAGCTCGCGCTCGGCCAGCGAATACTTTTCCGAATACATGAGCAGCGCGGCCAGTTCCTTCGCGGCCGAGGTGTCGAAGGGGTCGAGCTTGCGTGTGTCGGCCGCGAGCTTGAGTGCCGTTTGCAGGTCGCCGCGGCTGGTGGCGCGCTCCAGCAGCCGGGCGCGCGAGTAGGTGTCGGCGAAATCGGATTTCAGCGCCTTGGCGAACAGCTCGTTGCTGAGCTTGTAGTCGCGGCGCAGGCCCGCGTAGTAGGCCGAGAAACGCAGCACGTTGGCGTCTTCCGGGAACTGCTGCAGCAGGGTTGCCAGCTCGCGCTCGACTTCGATGTCGAGGCCTTTCATCAGCACCACTCTTGACGCGTAAATACGCGCCTCGGTCCAGCCCGGGTTGGCTTTCACGGCGGCCTGGGCGTACTCGTCGGCCAGGGCCGGGTTGGCGAAGGTGGTGGTGTAGTACTGCGAAAGCTCAAGCGCCGCGCGCGCCGCCTGGGGGTCAAGCTCCAGGCATTGTTTTAGAAGTTCGCGCCGACGGTTTTCTTCGCGCCCGGCGGAATAGCGCGCCGAGCTGCGGTTGGCCCAGGCGGCAATGTAGTTGAGCACCGCCTTCTCACGTCGCAGTACCGCGCGACGCGCCTCGCCGGCTTTCTCCAACTCCGCACGCACCGCCTCAAGCACCTTATCCATCTGGCGGCGCGGCTTGGTGCTGGCCAGGTCCAGCCGCGGGCGCAGCAGCTCGCGTACCGTGGCCCAGATCAGGTCTTCTGTCCGCGCGGGCGTGGTATCGCCCGGCAACGCGGGAGCCGCCTTGGCATCAAACGGTTCTTCGAACTCAAGCAGCGCGCGCAGCTCATTTTCATCCGTGCATTCGCGCCAGTCGCCCGCGGTCTGCAGCCGGGCGTTGAACTGCCAGGACGTGTCGCCGATGCCCACCTTGGCCACCAGCACGTTCCAGCCCGGGCGCAGCTGCACCACGCAGCCGCATTGGTCGAGCCCGATGGGGCGCTCTTCGCGGCATTCCAGCAGCGGTACGCCCATGGGCGAGTCGGCATCCTTCGGCTCGCCGCTGTCATCCACCACCACCCGGCCTCGCAGCCAGATCTTCACGTCCTCGGTTGAACCGACCTCCAACCGGGTTTCGCCCACGTTTGCAGCGCAGTGCACGGCGGTAATCAGGAAGGCTGTGGCCTCCGTGTTCGGCCGCAGCATGGCGGCCAGGTCGATGGTGCCGTCGAGCGGCTTGACGGGCAGGCGCCGGAAGCCCACGGTCTGGCCTTCCTTGCCGGAAAACTCGGAATCGAGCGAGATCAGTTCCTCGGGCTCCTGCACGTCCTCGAAGCCCTGGCCGCGGTCGTTGCTGAAAGGCCCGCACACCCACCAGTGCGTAAGCATGCCGAGCGCTTTCACCTGCTCCGCGATCTCGTCGGATTTTCCTGTGCGCTTCAGCCGCTGCATCAACTCCCAGCGGAGCTGCGCGCCTTCCTCGCGCCCTTCGTAGATCTGAAGCAGTCCGCGCAAGTCACGGGCGTGGGCCTCGTGCCAGCCCAGGTCGTCAGCCGCTTCGGCTTGCAAGGCAAGCGTCGCGACCAGTTCGTCGCCGGCAAGTTCGCCGCCTTCCAGCAGTTCCTGTGCTGTTGAATACGCGCCCTTGAGGTCGCCGCGGCTCCAGCTTTCCCACAACTTCAGTTGGTCGGCACGAAGGAACGCGGGCTTGGCAGTGTCCGCGTCCTGCGCCGGCGCGGGCACATGACACAGCGCCAGCAGGGCCAGCGTCAGCAGCAGTGTGGGCGTGAGTTTTCGCATGCTTCCTACATTACGTATGGGCCGGCGCCGCGCGACAGACAAAGGTGGCCCGGCCGCTCCCGCCTGCTTTGGCCTTGCGCTTGGGGGCGGGGGGTAGGATAGTTCCCGGCCGAACGGATTAACAACCTAGAAAAGAAGGGTGCCATGCAATTCGCATACGCAGACAACAGCGCCACGGTGAAGGCCGACGCGCTCCTGGTCCCGGTGTACGAGGGCGGCAAGGGCCTGAAAGATTACAAGTACGGCGACAAGCTCGCGAAGCTGTTCAAGAAGGGCGACTTCGAGGGCAAGGCCGGCAGCAGCCTGATGCTGCACAAGAGCGACGGCGTCGCCGCCGACCGCGTGTTCCTGCTGGGCCTGGGCAAGAAAGACAAGGACGGCGCCTCGCAACTGGGTGAGGCCCTGGCGGGCTTTTTCCGCAATGGTTCGATCCACAGCTACAAGCTCAAGCACGTGGCCGTGGCCCTGGAAGGCATCCATGACGACGCCCAGGCCATCGGGCGCTGGTGCGCCGAGGGCGCGCTGCTGGGCGATTACCACTTCGACGTGCTGTTCAGCAAGAAAGACAAGAAGAAGCACCACGCGAGCAAAGTGACGCTGGCCGGCGGCAAGGCAGCGGAACTGAAGAAAGGCGTGGCTTACGGCGAAGTCACGGCCGAGTACACCGCCCACGCGCGCGACCTGGTGAATGAGCCCAGCAACCGCATCAACCCGGCCACACTGGCCAAGTTCGCGCAGGATATGGCGAAGAAGGTGCCGGGCCTGAAGTGCACGATCCTGCACAAGCCCGAAATCGAGAAACTGAAGATGGGCGCCTTCCTGGGCGTGAACGCGGGCAGCGACATTCCCGCCCACCTGATCGTGCTCGAGTGGAAAGGCGGCAAGCAGGGCGAAAAACCGATCGCCTACGTGGGCAAGGGCCTGTGCTTTGACTCCGGCGGCTACGACATCAAGCCGGCCGCGGGCATGCTGGGGATGAAGATGGACATGGGCGGCGGCGCGGCCACCATCTGCGCCCTGGGCGCGATCGGCAAGCTCAAGCTGAAGGTCAACGCCGTGGGCGTGGTGCCCGCCACCGAGAACCTGATCAACGGCAAGGCCTACCACCCGGGAAGCGTGCTCACCAGCATGAGCGGCCAGACCATCGAGATCGGCAACACCGACGCCGAGGGCCGTCTGATCCTGTGCGACGCGCTGACTTACACACAGCAGAAGTTCAAGCCGCGCGTGGTGGTGGACATGGCAACGCTGACCGGCGCGCAGGTTGTGGCGCTGGGCGGCAAGGTCGTCGGCCTGATGAGCAACGACGACAAGGTAGCAAAGGGCCTCGAGTCGGCCTTCAAGGCCGTGCACGAGGAAGTGTGGCGTCTGCCGCTGCCGGAGTTTTATGACAAGCAGCTGGATTCCACGATTGCCGACATGCAGAACATCGGTGGCAACCCGGGCACGGTGACCGCGGGCCTGTTCCTGCAGCGCTTCATCGACAAGGGCCAGAAGTGGGCGCACCTGGACATCGCCGGCCCGGCCATGAACGACGGCGACGGCTGGAGACTCTGGAGCAAGAAAAGCGCCACCGGCGCGCCGGTGCGCTCGCTGGTCGAGTTCGCGGAGAACTACAAGTAGGATTGTGGCTGGTGGATCGTGATTCGAGGGCCCGGCGCAAGCCGGGCTCTTTCACTTCACGAACGGTGGTCGTCCACGAAGGACACCAAGGCCACCGAGGATCATCTGTCGTGGCGTGAACATTCTGCTTGCGTCGAACGGCAGCCTCGCGCAGAGAACGCTGAATCCGCAGAGAACGGCAGACGTGTCCGGCCTCTCTGTGTTCTCTGTGTGCTCTGTGCGCGGCTGTTCTTCGCGGCCTTCGCGATCTTCGCGTCACTCTTCACGTTTCGTCGCAAACTACGGATGGGCCACGAAAACACGAAAACACA
This sequence comes from Planctomycetota bacterium, assembly GCA_020638635.1. Taxonomy (GTDB): domain Bacteria; phylum Planctomycetota; class UBA8742; order UBA2392; family UBA2392; genus JACKID01. Next base: position 171,204 of record JACKIE010000004.1, on the reverse strand, counting down.
AAAGGTACTGCCACGAAAAACAGGTTCGTTTGGTGCGCCTTTCTTTTTGTGCTTTTGTGTTTTCGTGGCCTGACCGCCTTTTTACCCCAGCAGGTGGCAGGCGGCGGTCTTGATTACGGCCACGGCGGCGGCTTCCGGTTGCAGCTTCAGCTCTTCGGCCGCGGCGGGTGTGATTCTCGCCAGCAGCTCCGTGGCGCCGACGCGCACTCCCACCAGCACTTCGTGGTCGATGGCGTCCACGCGCAGCACGCGGCAGGGCAGAGCGTTGCGCGCGCTTAGCCCGGCGGGCTTCTCGAGGCACAGCATGATTTCGTCCGCGTAGATGCCCACGCTGACGTGCTTGCCCGCGTCGGCCGTGCTGAGCGGCGCGGCAAGCTCGTGGCCGCCGAGGTCGAGCAGCGTCACGCCGCCCGGCTCATCGTGGCGCACCACCTGCAGGCGCAGCAGGTTGTCCACGCCGACCAGGTTGGCGACGCCGATCGCGCGCGGCCGTGACAACACCTGCACCGGCGGCCCCTGCGCGAGAAGCTTGCCCTCGGCCAGCACGATGCAGTCGTCGGCCAGGGCCATCAGCTCGGGGGCCTTGTGGGTCACGAACAGCATGGGGATTTTCAGCTCGCGTTTCACGTCCAGCAGCAGGGCCAGCACTTCACGCGCGAGCTCGGCGTCCAGGGCGCTGGTCGGCTCATCCAGCAGCAGCATCTCGGGGGCGCTCAGCAAAGCACGGCCGAGCGCGACGCGCTGTTTCTCGCCGCCGCTGAGTGTGGCGGGCGCGCGCTCAAGCAGCGGCTTGAGGCGCAGCACGTCGAGGATCTTCCAGCCGCTGGTGTCTTCCAGCCGGTCGGCCGCGCCGGGCGCGTAAGCCAGGTTGGCGCGCGTGCTGAGGTGCGGGAACAGCAGCGGTTCCTGGGTAACTATCGCCAGCTTGCGGCGCTCCGGCGGCGACCAGGTGCCGCCCGGACGGTTGCAGACCACGCGGGTATTAACGGCAATCTTGCCCTCGCGCGGCTTGATGAAGCCCGCGACACAATTCAGCAGCGTGGTCTTGCCGCTGCCGGAAGCGCCGAACAAGCCGACCACGGGCCCCGCCGACTCGAATTTCAAGTCAAGCGTGAAGCCCCGGAAGGCGTGATGGATGCGGGCCTCGATGCTCATGCCTGCCCCTTGCGCCGCCGGCGCGCCAGCCAGCCTGCGGCCAATAGCGCTGCCAGCGACATTGCCACGCTTACCGCCACCAGGCGCAGCACGGCCGACTCGCCGTCGCGCGTGTTCATCAGCGTGTAGACCGCGACCGGGATGGTGCGGGTTTCGCCCTCGATGTTGCCGGCCAGCACGATGGTGGCACCGAACTCACCGAGCGCGCGCGCGAAACTCAGCACCGCGCCGGCCAGCACGCCGGGCAGCGCCAGCGGCAGCGTCACGCGCAGAAAGGTCGCCAGCCGGCCGCGGCCTAGGCTGCGCGAGACCATTTCCAGTTTTGGGTCAACGCTCACGATCGAGAGCCGGATGCTTTCCACCATCAGCGGGAATCCCACGGTCGCCGCGGCGATCACGCAGGCGCCGGTGGTGTAGGCGATCTGGCCGCCGGTCACGGCCTCCCAGGCCTTGCCCAAAGGCCCGCTGTGGCCGAGCAACGCCAGCAGCAGGAAGCCGGTCACCACGGGCGGCAGCACCAGGGGCAGCATCACGCCGCCCTGCAGCAGTCCGCGCAGGGGCGAGTTCCAGCGCGCCAGCAGCCAGCCCAGCAGGATGCCCGGGATGACCGAGGCCAGCACGCTCCAGCCCGCCACGATGGCGGAAAGGCGCACGATTTCAATTTCCGCGTCTGTCAGCATCGTTCACGACGCCACGCCGGGGCGTGGCGCTAGGGCACCACGAAACCCTGTTTCGAAAACTCGTCGATGGCCTTTTCCGATTGCAGATACAGCAAAAAGCCGCGCGCGGCCTTGGGGTACTTTGCGTTCTTGAGTTGCGCGGCGAAGTACTCGATCGGCTCATGCAGCTCGGCGGCCACCACGAACAGCACCTGCAGCTCTTCGCTCTCCATGTAGGCGTCGCTGGTGTAGATGAAGGCCAGCGGCAGGTTGCCGGACTTTACGGCCTTCAGCACCGCGCGCGCGTCTGCCTGGCCCACCAGCGAGGGCTTGAGCGTACCGAGCACGCCGGCCTTGGTCATGGCCTGGCGGGTGTAGTCTCCGAGCGGTACGCCTTCGTCGGCGACCGCTATCTTCTGCGGGCTGGCGGCGAGGGCCGCGAAGTCCTTGTACTCAAGGCCCGAGTCCGCGCGCGCCACGCAGGCGATGCGGTTGCGTGCGATCACCAGCGGCTCACCTTCCAGCAGGTTGTTCTCTTTCAGGAAATCGACCCACTGGCGACTGGCCGAGATGTAAACGTCTGCGGGCGCGCCGTCCTTGATCTGGCGGGCCAGCGTGCCGCTGGCGCCGTAGTCGGCCTGCATCGGGTGGCCGGTGATGTTGGTGTATTGCGTGCCCAGGGCGGTCACCACGTCGGTCATGCTGGCGGCCGCGGCCACGCGGATGGTTTCGTCGCGGCTGGTGTTTCCGCAGGCCGCCAGCAGGCCAAGCAACAGCAGCAGGCTGATCTTTCGCATGCCTGAATGATGACGCGGATCGCCCGCGCAATCCATCCCCTACGCCCTGCCCGCCGGGGGTGCTATTCTCCGGCCCATGAAGGTCTCGACGCTGGTGGACTTCTTCGATCGCCTGTACCCCTTCGCACTGGCCGAAGAGTGGGACAACGTCGGCCTGATCGTCGGCGACAGCAAGGCCGAGGTGACCGGCGTGGGCCTGTGCCTCGACGTCACCCACGACGTGCTGGACGAATGCGCCGAGGCCGGCTGCAACCTGCTGGTCACCCACCACCCGGTGATTTTCCGCGCGATCAAGTGCCTGAACGCCAGCGAGCTGCAGGGCGGCCTGGTAGCCAAGGCGTTCCAGCGCGGCATCAGCCTGGTGGCACTGCATTCCAACCTGGACTCGGCCGTGAGTGGCCTGAACGACACTCTTTGCGAAATCCTCGGCCTGCGCGAGGTGAAGCCGCTGGTCGATTCCGGCCGTGAGCGCTTCTACAAGCTGGCGGTGTTCGTGCCCGCGGACCACGCCGACAAAGTGCGCGAGGCGATGTGCGCCCAGGGCGCCGGTGTGATCGGCGACTACGAGCAGTGCAGCTTCAGCACGCCCGGCGAAGGCAGTTTCCGGGGCATCGAAGGCAGGACGAACCCGTTCACCGGCACGCCCGGCAAGCTGGAGAAAGCGGCCGAGCTGAAACTGGAAGTGATGCTGCGCCGCGAGATCGCAGGGCGCGTGGTGGGTGCGTTGCTGAGCGCCCACCCCTATGAGGAAGTGGCCTACGACCTGATCCCGCTGCATAACAAGGAAGCGGGAACCGGCCTGGCGCGCATCGGCAAGTGCGACGAGCTGCCGTTTGAAGATTTCGTGCGCAAGGTGCAGGGGCTGGGCATCCTGGTGACCCGGGTGCTGGGCGACCCGCAGAAGCCGGTCAAACGCGTGGCCTTGTGCAGCGGCGCGGGCAGCGACTTCACCAGCGCCGCCATCAGCCAGGGCGCAGACGTGTACCTCACCGCCGAGCAGAAGCACCACCACGGGCTCGCGGCCGCGCACAAGGGCATGGCGCTGATCGAGACGGATCATTACACACTGGAACAGCAGCACTGGCCCAGGCTGGCAGAACTGTTGAAGCAGCAGTACCCGGACCTGAAGACGAAGGTGATCGAGCGTGGACCCGAACTTTGGCGGCGCCCGTAAGGCCGCGCAGCAGGTGATGCAGTCGTCGGCGACTTTCAGGCGCGAGGATGAAGCCCGGCGCCTGAAGTCGGAGAAGCCGTTTCCGCCCAAGGCGAAGCGGCTGTCGATCATTTTCAGCGTAGTGCTGATGGCGCTGATCAGCCTGCCGCTGATCCTGGAATTTGCGGGCGTGCAGGTGCAGATCGGCCCGTGGCTGACGCTGCTGATCAGCATCCCGATCACCATGTTCGCCATGCTGGTGATGGGCTTTCTGCGCGACGGCCTGGTGCCCAACATCATCAGTGGCGTGATCGTGCTGTTCGCGGCGCAGGTGGGCTACGGCATCGCGACCGACCCGGAACTGCTTGAGACCGGCCGGATTTTCCTGATTCGCGCGGCCGCGCCGGCGATCACGCTGGTGATGCTTGCGTATTTCTGGATCAGCCTGAAGACGCACCTGCGCGACCTGCACTACATGATCGCGGAGGGCGAGAGCCTGCAGGACATCATGACGCGCATGCAGCAGGCCAGCGTGATCAAGAAGGCCGGCGGCGAGCCGGTGCTGAACGAGCGCGGCCAGGTGGTGGACAAGCAGGAACTGATGCCGCGCAAAGGCTTTCGGCCCAAGAAGTCCAAGACGGCCTCAGCCACAGCCACCAAGAAGAAGCGCAAGAAACCCAAGGTGCGGTAGCTTGGCCGTGGCATGCGCTTCCCGACTTCGCCAAGGCTACTTCGGGCAGGCCAGCGCGTGAGTCGTGCTACGCGCTTCCAGCGCAATACTGCGGGCTTAAGCGGCACGACTGTCGCTGTTGTTGTTTGGCGCGGAGCGCCTTCACAGTGGAAGCCCCCACCGAACGCCACCGGCGTTCGGTGGGGGTACTCGGCGAAAGAAGTTTCAGAGGCGCGGAGCGCCGACACACTCGCGGCGCATGCCGCGAGTGCCAATCGGCCGCAAGCGGCCGTTGTGCCGGCGCTCCGCGCCTCCACATTCTCTGGCGCTGGTAACCCCCGCCTTGTTGTCGCCGCGCTTCGCTTGGCGACAACCGGCGGGGGCTAACATTTGTTGCGGCGCTCCGCGCCTGACTGCCGATAGATTCATCACGTTGCGGTCTTTCCCGAATTTTCCTAACCCCGCAGTATTGCGCTTCCAGCGCGTGCCACTAGGTGATGTGCAGCGGCTTGGTGAGGTCCCAGCTCTTCGCGTCGTCGTTGGTCTTCAGGTACTCGATCAGCTCGCGGGCGTTTTCGGCCACCAGGGGGTCTACTTCTAAGGCCGGGGGTTTCTTGCCGAGTGCGATCTCCACTGCCCGGCCGAAGTAGTCCTGGTAGCTCTGTTTCACGCCTTCGGGGCCGAAAGCGCCTTCGGCGTTCTTGACCGGCAGGAACTGCTCATCGCGCGGCACCTCGAGGCACATCACGTTGCCGGCCATGGGGATGGTGTCGAACACAAAGCGCTCGAACTTGTACGCGTTGGGCTGGGCAGGCTCGACCGGCTCGCCCTGATCGTTCACGTGCGGCACCTTCTTGTGCGCGGCGTGCAGCGGCAGGTCCGCGCCGCGGTCGATGAGCCGGCCCAGGAAATCCACCTCGAACAGGTGCACGGCGATGCTGCCCTGCCAGTACCTGAGCCGGCCCTGCCCGTCGCGCTCGCCGGCCTGCTGCTCGCTGAATTCGCTGTACTCGACGATGCCCGGCACGCCGTCGTCGAGGCAGTAAATCCCCACGCGCTCGGCGGGCTCGTGCTTGCGTACCACTTTCAGCGAAACCTCGGCCCCTTCGTCGAGGTGCAGGCCGATGAAGGCCGGGTCCACCACCGGCGTCTGCAGGTTGTCCACTTGTAAATAGCTGATCGTGCGGATGCCGCGGCGGCGCATGTCGGCCAGCATGCCCTTGACGTGTAAAGCCTGCAGCACGCCGCCGTGGCCGTCGGGGCCGGTGAACAGCTGGTCCTTGCCCGCCATCACAAGTTTGCCCTGCGCATCCAGCGCGGGCATTTCCCCCTGGGCGAAGAACTGCACGTCCTCGGGTTGCAGGCCGAACCAGTCGTGGTCTTCCCAGAAGTTGCGGGTGGCGGCCTCGTTGTGGTTGCCGACCATGACGTACAGCGGCGGCACGCGGCCGTAGTCGCGCCCGGCGCGGCGCAGCTTGCGCGCGAAGACCTCAAACAGCGTCATGCCGGAAAGCGGCATGACGGGAAAGCAGCCCTTGGGGCCGTCGAAGCCGAGCCGCGTGCCCTGGCCGCCGGCGACCAGCAGCACGGCCACGCGGCCTTCGCGCAGCTCTTTGTCACCGCGCGGCGCGAGCGCGCGGGCGGCGTCATTCAGCAGGTACGGGTAGTTCTCGTTTGCCAAGGTGAAAGTGGGCGCCGGCGAAAGATTCCGCGTGCGCGGCGACTGCAGCGCCTCTATGGCTGCCTGCAACTCGGGCAGGCGATCGAGGTCCACGGCCTCAAGCTGACGCGCCAGGCGCCGACGCGCACGCTCGCCCAGTTCATTCCACCAGCGGAACACATGGCCCTGGCCCACGGCCTCGAACTTCACCCTCAGCTCTTCCATGCCGGCATGTTTGCGAAACGGCCCGGCCGCGCAAGGGGGGCGAAGATGAAGGATGCGTCAGGCGAAATGGAAGGGGCGGAAGCTTGTCGCTTCCGCCCCGCGTGTGCCTGTCCTGCTATCCGCCGTTGTCGGCAGGCTGTTCGCCGTTGTCGGCGGGCTCGCCCTCTCCGTTGGGGGCGGGCGGCGTATCCGCCGAGTTGTCGGGGGGTGTGGTCGGAATGATCTGCGTCGGCTGACCGCTGGGGCGCGGCTTCGTAGGCTGGCCGGTCCACTCGCGGATGCGGTTGAAGACTTCGTACTCCACATAGTCGTAGATCGGCTTGGCGTTCTCGTTGTCGCGCAGCTGGCGGACCTGGGGTACCTGATCGTACAGCACGATCGGCAGGGTCAGGATCGCCACGACGACAAGCAGCAGGAACGTGAAAATCAGAAGCACGCGCTTGCCGGCGCCCTTCTTTTCTTTCACGGCGGTGTCGGCCGAGGGCACTTCCTTCTGTGGAAGCTCGCGTTTGCCCGCAGCGGACTTCAGCGGCGCCTTGCCCGGAAGCTTGCCCTTTCCCTTGCCGACCGGCGGTGCGGCTTCTTCCTCTTCGGGCAGTTCGTCCGGCACGTCTACGCCCGCTTCCACACCCGCTTCATAAGGCAGCTCTTCGGCCACTTCCTCCTCGAAGCGCGGCGGTTCGGTGGGGCGCTTGACCGGAGACGACGAGGTGCCCACGCCGCGGCGCAGCGGGTGCACGTCTTCCATCGCCGCGGGCGCGGTCGGGACGTCGTCGATCACCTTGCCCTTTGGCAACTCGACATCGCCGAAATCGTCAGCGCCCTGGCGACCGCGCTGACGGCCGGTGTCACGGCGCGAGGGCGGCATCTGCGCCGGCGGGGGACTGAAGACGGTGGCATCCATGCCGCCGCCGACGGGTGCTTCCTCGAAGGGCTCCGCCCCGAACGGCTCTGCTTCCGCGCCGAACGGCTCCGGTTCCGCTCCGAATGGCTCGGCGTCCATGCCGGGTTCTTCACCCCAGTCATCGCCTGCAGGCTGCGCTTCCATCTGCGGCCGTCCGCCGAACTCGGGCGGGCGCGGGCTGAACACGGTGCGGTCCATGGCGCCGGTCTTCTGGCGCGGACTCTTGCCGATGCCCGGCGGCGGCGGGCTGAACATGGTGGCATCCAGGTTGTCGCCGCCGCCCATGGGGCGTGTGCCGCCGGAAGGCGCGGATTCAAGCTCTTCAGGCGAGCGAATATCGTTCCCGAAGTCGGCGAAATCATCGCCGGCCGGCGCCAGCGACGGCCCACCGTAGGTGGGTTGCGGAGGCGCAGCGTCAAACCCGCCACCCATGGGGCCTTCGTCGAAGGCGCCAATGGTCGGCAACTGCTCGTCGTCTGGCGAGGCAAAGCCGTCGTATTCCGCGCCCAGGCTGGCCAGTTTCGGGCTTGAATCCATGCGCGAAAGTTCCTGCGGCTCGTTGCTGAATCCACCCCCGTAGGGGTCGTCGCCGAAGGGTGATTCGTCGCCGAAGCCGGCAGGCTCAAGGTTGCCGCCGCCGAAGGGTTCAGGCTGCATCTCTCCGAAGGGCTCCGGCGCCATGTCGCCGCCGAAGGGCTCAGGCTGCATCTCGCCGCCAAAGGGCTCGGGCTGCATCTCGCCGCCAAAGGGCTCGGGCGCCATGTCACCGCCGCCGAAAGGCTCGGGCGCCATGTCACCGCCGCCGAAAGGATCGCCACCGAAGGGGCTGGCGCCGTCGTCGAAGAAGGCTGCGGCTTCCTGCTCCTGCTTGCGCTTGGCCTCCTGCTTGGCGCGTTCGCGCTCGTGGCGCACCTTGGCCTGCATGTCGGGAGGTGGGGGACTGAACACGGTGGCGTCGGGATCGGCGCCGCTCATGCCCGAAAACTGCGGCACAGCCTCGCCCGCGAAGTCCTGTGCGCCCATGGGGCTTGGGGCCTGCCTCACGCCGGGCTTCTGCACCTTGCTGGTGTGCTTCTTGACGACCTTGATGTTCAGGTCGCGGTCGATTTCCTGAAGCTGCATCGGGTTCAGCAGCTTGGCCTTTTCCAGGATCATGCGCACGCTGACCTTCTTGCCCTGGGCCGCAAGCTGCTTCTGCTTGGCCAGGACCTGGTCGAGGCGCTGTTTGTTCAGGAAGCCGCGAGCGACCGCCTGTTGTCCGTATCGGAGGTTAATCGGCATGGGTTGCGGGGTCCCCTGAGGGTTCTCACTTCCGCCGGCTGCTTAAGCCAAGCAATCGGCGGGACTTGCAGTCCGAATCTTGTGTCCCGGTGTGCTCCCGGGCAAGTAAATTGCCAGCAAGTTGGACAGTATAACTCAACTGGCATTTTCCGATAGCCTGCGACAAGCCAACTCGACTGCCTCGGCGCTGCTGTCGAAACCCAGGCCGCGCCTGCCCAGCCGCACGGCCGCGACCAGCGTGGTGCCGGAACCGCAGCAGGGGTCCACCACCAGGTCACCGGGGTTGGTGAAGCACTCGATCAGCCGGCTCAGCAAGGCCAGCGGCTTCTGTGTCGGATAGCCCGCGTACTCCTTCTGATTGCCGCGCAGGGCCGGCAGCTCCCAGACGTCGCGCATGGCGCTCAGTGTGTAGGGGCCATCTTCGTCCTCATGGATTTCGATGTTTTGGAAGCCGTAGCGATGCGCCAGGTAACTCTTTTCACGCAGCCGATGGAAAGTGTATTGAGGCCCCGCCGCGAAAACGTGGATGTTGTCGTGCTTGCGCCCCAGGCTGCGCCTGCTGACGCCGCCGGTGCGATACGACCAGATGATCTCGTTGACGAATGCGTCCGGGCCGAACAGGCGCTCGAGTTCCAGGCGCCCGTGATGCGCGGCGCGCCAGTCCAGGTGCAAGGCCAGCACGCCGTTCGGTTTCAGAAGCGGATGCACGGCATTCAGCAACCCTCGCAGGAACGACAGGTATTCGACCATCCCGCCGGGCCAGCGGTCGTCGTAGGCTGGTCCGCCGGCCTGGTTGCGGCGCCTGCGCCCGCTGAAGAAGGGAGGGTCAAGGTACGCCAGCGCGGCTTCACCCGGCGGCATCGCGGGCGCGAGTTCGAGTGCGTTGCCGCATAAGATGCGGTAGTCGGACATGGTCAAGGCCGGTATACGGGGCCAGGCCTAAGCTTTTAGGTTGTTGCCCGGCCGCGGGGAACGGGCGCCCTGCGCCCTTGATCATTCCGGGCCGATCTTCGATCATCGCCCGTCCGAGGTCTCCATGCTTGTCAATCCGAGAACTGGTCCGATCAAGGGTGGCGTTGTGCTGCTGCCCAAGCGATTCGTGATCGACAAAGCGGTGCTGCACAGCGCCCAAGGCATTGCCAACACCGGGTTTGCCGTGAGCGTGCCGGAGCTGGCAGGGCAGGCGCGCACGATCGACGACGTCACGCTGGACGACATCGTGGGCAGCGTACGGGCTGCAAAAGAGGCCGCGCGAGAGCTGCGAAAAACCCTGGGCGGCGACAAAAAGGTCGGCGTGGTCGGAGCGTGGCTGGCCGGCACGGTTGCGCTACTGGCCAGTGACGAGGAGTTTGACGCCACGGTGGTGGTGTGCCCATTCGTGCGCCTGCCGGTTGCGGACGACGTGATCATCCGCCAGCCCCTCGAAGTGATCACCAGAGCGCGCGCCCCGATTCTGGCGGTGTTCGGCGAATTGGACAGCGAAGTGCCCATCGAGGACGTGCGAGCCCTGGAGAAGGTGCTGTCGGCCAGCCCCTCCGACGACGAAAGCTACACCTACCCAGGCGTGGGCCATGCCTTCTTCGATAACGAGGAGGGTAACGGCGAGTACCGAGAAGCCGCCGAACGCGATCTGTGGACCCGCATCGACCGCTTCTTTGCGCAACGCATGGCGTAAGAACACGCCGCCGCATCTCCCTACCTCAGCGGGTTCACGCGCCGCAGCAGAATGGGCGTGAGATTCAAGCCGTCGTCGATGTCCGCGAGGAAAAACGACTCCCCGGCTGCAAGCTTCACGTTCGCAAACTCAAACTCCGCGGGTGCCGATTTGGCCTGGTCCGCGAACACCAGGTACAGCAGGCCCGTACGGCCCGCGATACTGACGCGCCCCTCGTAGGCCTGGGCAGTGGTCTCGATGTCGCCGAATGGTGAAGCGGCGCCGTGGTTCACGGGCTCGCGCCCGACCTGGTCTAGCAGGGCGCGGGCGCTGCCATCGTCGTAGAGCACCAGTGTCAGGCGCGTACCCCCCGACTGGAAGTGCTCCAGGATGGGCTTGTCGAGGGCGTTGATGAACTGTTCGTTGTCGAGGTCCCCGATTTCGATCACCGTTGCGGTCGGCGGCGCCGGCTCACCTTTGGCGCTGGGCCAGGGGCCGCTGTAGACGCCCTTCACTCCGGGGCCTCCGGTTCGGAACCAGCGGAAGGTTGTAGCTGCGCGGTCACACGCGGCCTGCAAAAGGCGTGGGTCGTCCTTGCCCTCGAAGTGTGCAATCAGTTTCTGGATGAGTTCCGCTTCGGAGACGTACTGCTCGAGCATCGGCCAGATCAGCCGCGCGTCGCCCCATTCCACCATGCGCCGGCGCACTTCCGGCAACTCCGCCAGCCCCAGCAGTTTCGCGAACTCGGAAGGCCCCCAGCCCAGGGACAGCAGGAAATCGATCATCTGCGCGCCGTCGTAGATCCCGCCCTTCTCCTCGCGCGCGTCCTTGAGGTTGAACTCCCAGGCGCCGGGTACCAGCAGCCTGGCAGCGGAGCGATCCTTGGCGGCGCGCAGCTGCGAGCGAAGGCGGAACGCATCCAGGCGCTCGCCGTTCAGTGCGCGCTGCAGGACTCGATAGTTGTAACCCCGTGCGTACAACCAGGCTGCGACGTCCGCCAGGCTGAACTTCTCAGCGACCAGCATTTCGCCGATTGCTCTGGAAACCTGCGACGGGCTGTATGACTTGCCGGCCAGCAGCGCCTGCACGGCGGCCGCGTCGGCACAGCGGGGCAACGCTTCCGCGATTTCGAGTCGTGCGCCCAGCGCGCGCTTTTCATCCCTGGGCAGGTGCAGGTGGATAAAGCCGGCCAGCTCGGCCAGGTCGGCGTGCTCGAACAGCCGTTCAACCAGGGTGCCGGGCGGGATCAAGCCCTCGCCCACTTCGCGCAGCAGCGCGGTGCGTCCTTCATCAAAGCCGCGCGGAACGCGTGGCAATGTCGGCTTGGCGTCCTGCGCCACGGTCAGGGCAGGCAGCAGCAGCAGCAGCAGCAGCAGGCAGCGTCTCATGGAGACAGTGTAGCAAGGCGGCGGGGTGTCAGGTTTCAGGTTTCAGGGGACGGGAGTCAGGTTTTACGTTGTTGGGCTTGGGGTTTGGGGCCGCGCGGCCGTCAAGCTCTGAGCAGTAACTGGTTCCCTGACCTCCGACCTCTACTCCGTGCGGAAGCGATGGATGGTGGTGGAGTACGTTGTCCCGCCGATCACCAGCTGCAGCGAGTCTCCCGAAATCACCGTCACGACGTCGTTCTTGCCGGTCAGAGCAGTCGCCACGTTCTCGATAAAGCCGCTGTCGAAGCCGATGAACTCGATGGCCTGCAGGCGCCGCACTTCGCCGCGGCAGCGCTCCATGAGTTCGCGGGCTTCGCGCGCCGTGCGCTTGAGCATGATCACGCGCGCGTCGTAGTGCCGGAAGGTGATCTTGTCCAGCTTCTGCACGCGGCATTGGCCGCACTCGACCCACAGGGCGGGGCGAAAGTCCCCAGAGCGCAGCAGCAGGTCGGGCTTGAAGCGGTCGTCGTCGTCCATGGAGGGCTCAACCTGCAGGCCGGGGTCATGAAACATGGCCATCGCCAGAATCTTGAGCACGATGTGGGGCAGCCCCTCGCCTTCCCGGGTTTCCAGCACGATGCGCCGCTCCGCGAAAAGTTCGCGGTCGTAGTCGTTGATGCTGAGGTCCACGTTCAGGCGCAAGGCAGGTTTCCGTGGCCAGGTGTCAGGGAACAGTCCGAGTCTTCGCGTTGACGCCTGAAAACTGTCACCGGAAGCCGGAAAACGCAACCGGGGACGCCTGGGCGTCCCCGGTAAAAGTAAGGCCTTTCCGTGCTTACTTCTGGGCGTCTGCGTGCGCGCCGTTGGGGCAGGCGAACGGGATCTGCGGGTCCTTGCCGGCGCCGACCGCGCTCATGCCCTTGAAGGCGAAGAACGCGCCGATGGGCCAGCAGAACATGTTGAACAGGGAGGCGCGGATCAGGGCGCGAACCTGTGAAACGAACCAGGCGTTCTGCCACTGGCCCGGCTTCTCCACGAACATCAGGTAGAGAAGGCCGAAGTTGAAAATGTTGGCCATCCACATCGTCTTGGCGTGCGCGATCAGTTCGGGCGTGCCGCCAAGGCTTTCGATCGACTGACCTTCGCCACCCGCTGCCGGTGCATTCTCTGTCATGGGTTCATCCCCTTATTTTTTCTTTTCGGTACCTGTGAACGATCTGTTTGAAATCTTGCCCGCAAAGGTCGGCAATATAGAGCGACAAAAGCACTTGACTACCTGCTTTTTATGAATTTTGCCCCCCAAAGCGTTCAAGCCTGTTTGACTGTAAGTGGATTTACAGTTCTGCCTTAGGTCACGCAATACACTTTCTTTCAGAACGTAACGTTAAATCCCGGCTGAGGACTTCAGTTTCGCCGCCAAATCCGTCTTCTCCCAGGGGAAACTGTCCCCTTCGTGACCGAAGTGGCCGTTGCGCGCCGTCTGGCGGTAGATCGGGCGCAGCAGGCTCAACGTCTGGATGATCGACTTCGGCTTGAAGCTCAGGTGCTCGCGCAGCAGCTCGATGATGCGATGGTCGCTGACCGCGTTGGTCCCGAAGGTCTCAACGTGGATGCTCACCGGCTCGGCCACGCCGATCGCGTAAGCCAGCTGGATTTCGCAGCGCTCGGCCAGGCCGGCCTTCACCACGTTCTTGGCCGCGTAGCGCGCCATGTACGCCGCGCTGCGGTCCACCTTGGTAGGGTCCTTGCCGCTGAAGGCGCCGCCGCCGTGACGGCCCATGCCGCCGTAGGTGTCCACGATGATCTTGCGCCCGGTCAGGCCGGTGTCGCCGTGCGGGCCGCCGATCACGAAGCGCCCGGTCGGGTTCACGTGGTAGATGGTCTTGTCGTCGAGGTACTGGGCGGGCAGCGTCGGCTTGATGATCTCCTCGATCACCTGCTCGCGCACCTGCGCCAGCGTGACGTCCGGGCTGTGCTGCGTCGAAAGCACCACGGTGTGGATGCGCTTCAGCTTCCCGCCGTCGTACTCGACCGTGACCTGGCTTTTGCAGTCCGGGCGCAGCCAGGCGATCTTCTTACCGTGGCGCGCCGCGGCCTGCGCCGCCGTCAGCTTGTGCGACCAGGCGATCGCCGCGGGCATCAGCTCGGGTGTTTCGTTGGTGGCGTAGCCGAACATCATGCCCTGGTCGCCGGCGCCCTGCTCGTGGTCTGCTTTCTCGTCAACGCCCATGGCGATGTCGGGCGACTGGCCGTGCACGCCGACCAGCACGCCGCAGGAGTTGCCGTCGAGGCCGTAGTCGCCGTTGGTGTAGCCGATTTCGCAGGCGGTCTTGCGCGCGATGTCGCCGATGTTCGACAGCACGTGGATGGCCTTGGTGGTGATCTCGCCCATCACCACGATCTGGCCCGTGGTGGTGGCGGTTTCGCAGGCCACGCGGGACTTGGGGTCTTCGGCCAGCAGCGCGTCCAGCACCGCGTCCGAGATCTGGTCGCAAAGCTTGTCCGGGTGGCCTTCACCCACCGATTCCGAAGTGAACAACGTACGCTCGCTCATCACTGCTCCATCAGGGATCAGCGTTCAGAGGTCAGAGTCCAGGACACGGCCCCGGCTCCGAGCACTTCGCCGACCCTCTTGTAGTTCCCTGACCTCTGGCCTCTGACCGCTAGACTCTAAAAACAGCACTGCCTTATAGAAAACCCTCAGGCCGCGAATAGCCCGCTGCCGACAAACTGGCCGAACCAGAACGTGTAGACACCTGCCACCCCGGCCCCGATGGCGGCCCCGGCGATGGTGTCGCCGATCCAGTGCGCGCCGTAGTACACCCGCGCCAGCATGCATAAAGGCACAAGCGGCAGAAACAGCAGCCCCGCCGGCCAGGCCAGCGGCCCCAGCAAAATCAGCAGTGTCACGATCGCACCGGCCTGCGCGCTGTCGCCGGAGGGGAAGCTGGGGTTGTTCACCAGCTTGCGCAGCTTGAAGGCGCGCGGGACTTCCAGCGGCGCGGGGCGTTCGCGGCCGACCCAGTGCTTCATGGGGCCGGTGATCGCCACGGTGGTCAGTGCGGTCATCACGCACACCAGGCCGAAGCGCCAGCCCAGCCACAGGCCCAGCGCCAGCACGGTCAGCGGCATCACGTAGCTGCCGAACAGCATGCCCGGCACCACCAGCAGGTAGTCCAGCGCTCCCAGCCGCCAGCCATGAATCCGCGCGGAAAGTGTGTGGTCGAGCTGTTTCATCTTGTTCGCAACCAGAAACTACAACAGCTCGCGCGCACAGAGACCACAGAGGACGCCGAGAAATCGGCACTTTCCGTGCGCCCTCTGCGGTCCCCGTGCGATGTCAATTTTCGTTATACTGTGCGCATGAGCCGGACAAATCAAAGCGGCCGGATTTCCACGGGGCGCACGGCGGCGCTGATGGTCGCGCTGGTGGCGCTGATCGGCGTGGTGCTCTGGAGCAGCGGCTACCTGCCGTTCCGCCTGCGTGACGATGGCATTTACGCGGGCAATGCGCCCACGCCCGCCGCGGGCTCAACCACCATTGAGCGCCCGCGCCTCTACCTGCCCGCGCCTGACAAAAAGAAGGCCGGCTACTACGCCGTGACCGAAGTGATCGACGGCGACACCATCGAGATCGACCGCGGCAAGGGCGAACGCATCCGCCTGATCGGCATCGACACCGCCGAGCTCGGGCGCGAGCAGGTTGACCCGGACAGCGACGGCTGGCGCGCCACCATGTTCCTGTTCAAGCTGCTCGAGCAGGACCCGCAGGTGAAGCTGAAGTACGACGCCGAGCGCGAAGACAAGTACGGCCGCACACTGGCCTACGTCTACCTGCCCGACGGGCGCATGCTGAACGAATTGCTGTTAAAGGAAGGCTGGGCCGAGACGATGCGCATCCCGCCCAACACCAGGCACGCCGACGAGTTCAAGCAACTCGAGACCGAAGCCAAAGCCTCAAGGGTCGGCCGCTGGAGGTAGCCCCTCTTCTGCCACTTGCGTCATGGGTGCGGTCAAACCCATACTCCCGGCGTGGCTGACAAGCTGGACATCGTGACCGAACTGCCGCCGCTCAAGCGCCGGCCTCTCGCCATGCACAAAGGCGAGGCAGGTCGGCTCTACTGTGTCGCCGGGTCGGTCGGCATGGCGGGCGCCGCCGTGCTGTGCTCAAGGGCCGCCTTGCGCTGCGGCGCCGGCCTGGTGCGGGTGGGCATGCCCTGGCGCCTCGCCGCCGTGATGGCCGGGCGCGACCCCAACGTGATGACCAGCGCCCTGCCCGAAACCGAAGACGGCGCCATAAGCGCCATGGCGCCTGCCAAGATTCTGAAGGCGGCCGAAGGCTCCGACGTGATGCTGATCGGCCCCGGCCTGTCCCAGAACCCGCAGACCGTGCAGGCCGTGGTCAACCTGCTGCCCCAGGTGAAGCACAAGCTGGTGATCGACGCCGACGGCCTGAATGCCATCGCCCACGAGGGCCCGGAGATGCTGGCCGGTATCCCACGGGCGAACGGGCTGCCGATCCTGACCCCGCACCCCGGTGAAATGCTGCGCCTGCTGGGTGATGTCTACGACGGCGCCAGCCTGAAGGATGGCGACGAACACCGCCGCGAGGTGGCCGTCTCATTCGCCCGCAAGCACAAAGTGGTGCTGGTGCTCAAGGGCTACCACACCGTGGTCACCGACGGCCAGCGCGTGTACGCCAACCACACCGGCAACCCCGGCATGGCCAAGGCGGGCGTGGGCGACGTGCTCAGCGGCGCGATTGCCGCGCTGCGCTGCCAGGGCTTTGACGCCTTCGAGGCCGCCTGTCTCGGAACCTACATCCATGGACTTGCAGGCGACCTGGTTTGCGCCAGAATGGGCGAGATCGGGATGATTGCCACGGATATCATCGAGGAACTGCCCGAGGCCGCGAAACGCTGCCAGGCGCAGTCGGAGAAGAAATGAACCTGCGCGAACAGGAAGACGCCTGCCTGGTGCCCAGCTACACCAAGCTGCCGATCAGCGTCGTGCGCGGCGAAGACGTCTGGGTGTGGGACGACAAGGGTGAAAAATACCTCGACCTGTACGCGGGCCACGCAGTCTGCGGCATCGGCCACTCGCACCCAAAATTGGTCGGAGCCATCCATGAGCAGGCCAAGAAGCTGATTTTCTTCAGCAACGCCGTCTACAACGACACCCGCGCCCACGCCGCCAAGCTGCTGCTCGAAAACGCCTACCCCAACAGCAAGTCAGTCTTCTTCGTCAACAGCGGTACGGAGGCGAACGAGGCCGCGATCAAGATCGCGCGCCGCGCCACCGGCCGCTCACGCGTGATCGCCATGGAATCCGGCTTCCACGGACGCACCATCGGCAGCCTGAGCGTGACGGGCAACCCCAAGCTGCGCGACGACTTCCCGGACAACCTGGCGAACCTGACCGATTTCGTGCCGCTGGGCGATTTCGACACGCTGGAAGCGATGATGAGCGAGGACGTCGCCGCCATCATCCTCGAGCCCATCACCAGCGTGGGCGGCGTGCGCATCGCCAGCCGCAAGTATTACGACTCCCTGCGCGAGCTGTGCCTCGGCTACGGCACCGCGCTGATCTTCGACGAAGTCCAGACCGGCTTCGGCCGCACGGGCGAAATGTTCGCCGGCATGCACTGGGGCGTTGAGCCGGACATCTGCACCAGCGCCAAGGGCGCCGCGGGCGGCTTCCCGCTGGGATTGGTGATTTTGAGCGAGGCGATTTCCAGCGCGCCCGCGCCCGGCGAGCACGGCTGCACCTTTGGCGGTGGGCCGCTGGCCATGGCGGCCTTGAAGGCGAACCTGGAGATTCTCAAGGCACAGAACCTGGTGGCCAACGCCGCGGCCATGGAGCTGGTGGTGCGCGACGAGCTTGGCCGAATCCCCGAGGTGAAGGCGATCACGGGCAAAGGCCTGCTGCTGGGCGTAGACCTGGAGTGCCCGGCCAAGCCGATCGTCAGGAACCTGCTGGAGCAGAAGATCATCGTGGGCGGCTGCGACCGCCCCAGCATGATCCGCCTGCTGCCGCCGCTGACGGTAAAGCCCGAGCACATCAAGCAGTTCGCCGATGCGCTGATAACGGCGCTCGCCACAGCAGCCCAGGGCGTAGGCGCCTAGACCCAAAGTGGCTTGCACGAAGTGGCATGCGCAAAGTGGAATGCGCAATGTGGAATGCGCAAAGTGGCATGCGCATCCTGCGCATGGCCTTCAAGCAATCTTGACCCGTCAAGGCACATCCACACTGTAGGCCGACTGGTCGGGCTGAAGCTCCACCCGCACGGGCTCACGCCCCGGCAGGCGCAGGGTCAACCCCGTTGCGCCTCTTTCGATGCCCTGCAGCAGAATGGCGGGGCGGCCATGGGCATAGACCAGGCTGGCGCGCAGGTGCCAGGTGGACTCGGCGACGGCAATGGGGCGAGAATGTCTGCCGTAGCGCACGTGGATCAGCGCGTGCCAGAGTTCGGCCACCTCCGCGCCAGTCGGATAGAGCCAAACCTCGCGGCCGGCAAGCGGCTCGTCGTTGGACGGCGGACGCGGCGGCAAAGGCGGCGGCACCGCCTCGCGCGGCAGTGCAGGCTCCGGCCCCGGCGGCGGCCCCGTCGATGCCGGCGGCGCCGGCAGCTTGATGTTGATTCCACCCGTCGGCCTGTCATGCGCGTCGTTGTGCGCGCTGGCAGCCGGTCGCAGCTGAACCACTGTTCTGTGGTTCTCCTTGATGGTGATCGCGGTCTTTAGTGTTTCAAAGCCGTCAGCTTCCAACGCGACGTTCCAGCTACCTGGCACCAGGTTGCCAATGCTGACCAGCAGTTTCTCGTATCGAATCTCAATCGGCTTCCGGACAACGAGGACAGGTCCGAAAGCTGACTCGGCCACAAACAAGTTAACGTATCCCGCTGAAGGCTGGTCCACCGACCGCAGACTCTCGACTTCCAGTGTGCCGCCCGAGGCGCCTTCGGGCGTTCCGAGTAACGTCCAGTTGATCTCCGCGACATCACCGGCGGTTGTATCAACGTCAGCCAAAGCAACCGCGCGCTTCCCGTAGCCCGACCTTGCGACCAGCATGAACTTGCGTCGCGGCAGGTGGTCGATGGAGATTGACTCTGTCCAGTCCGGGCTGCCACGAAGCTTGCGGTGCCACCTTTCATCCTGCAGGCCAAATGCGTCGACATAGTCGATGCTCGCCAGCAAGTCCCAGAAGCCGGGATATGGCGGCTGCCCTGTCAGGCGCGCAAAACGTTCCTCACGCTCAAACGCCAACGTCGTGTCCGCCGTGAACTCAAGCGGGTACTCGTGCTTGAAACCCACGCGGTCGTATGCTCGAAGCTGCCACGTTCCGGGGGCGATGCCAATCGCTGAAACAAGCCCGTCTTCGGCTACATCCAGGCTGACCGAATCGGTTTCCGTTGCACCCTGCAACGTACAAATCGGGTAGGTGCCGCCCTCGAATCTGAGGTAGCCGGAAAGCGAAGCGCTTCCCCTGGGGGCCAACTCGTAATCGCAGGAGTTACGGTTGCCGGCTTTCACCGTGACGTCCATCGAGTAAAGCGACCGCGGCGCCTTGCCCCTCAGCAGGTATTCCCCGGCGGGGACGTTCAACAGGTGGATCCAACCGGCCGCGTCGGAAAGACCATCAGATCCATCCTCGTTGCGGACCGACTGCCACCATCCTCGTGGCGCTTTCGGGGCGCGATACTCAAGCTTGGCTCCTGCAATCGGCTCACCATTGCGGAGCATGCGAATCGCGATGGACCCCGTCTTGGGCTCATCAACGGCCTTCTGTACACGGCCGGTAACCAGCAGCACTTCGGGCGGCGGTTCGCCTTCCTTCAAGCGTCCGAGCCAGTCCGCTTCTTCGCCATCGTTGTACTCACCTTCCTGCTCAGCGATTCGATAGTCCCCGGGCAAAAGGCCGTCCAACAGGAAGCGCCCGTCTTCGTCGGTTCTGGCGCTGCCCGCCACCTCGCGCATGCAGCCCGGGCCCATGCGGATCGCCAGCACGCGCCGCCGCGGCTGGGGTTGTTGCTTGGCATTCACCAGTCGGCCGCTGATCATCAGTTCGCCCTTGGGCCAGGCTACTTCGGGTGCCAGGGTCACCGGTGCATCCTTGACCTCGAACTCAAACAGAAAGTTCGGCCAGGTGATGGGGTAGCCCGGCGTCTTGCTCAGCCAATCTGTGGTAGTCCAGTTACCGCGGTCCTCATAGTCCGTGTGAACCGTCGGGTTGTGCCTCGGAAGCTGGCACCAGTAGCGCCCCGGCGGCAGCATAAACCCAGCCGATCCCCCCACCGGCGCGCGCCACTCAGAGTAAGGCCGCGTTTCCGGCCACGTGGGCGGCGCGACGCTGAACACCCGCACGGCGTAGAACTTGTCGCCCTCCGGCAAACGCGGGACGATGTCAACGCGATAGAGCGGCAGCAGCTTCACGCTGATCACCGTCGGCACCCCCGGTACCAGTAAGATCGGCCCGGCCGCGCCATCCACGTAGCCGGGCAGGCGCAGGCGCAACAGCAGTGGCCGTCCGATTGGCGGCTCTGTAAACCCGATCGGCTCGCCGTCAAAGCGTCCGCGCATCTGGTCGAGCCAGGTGCCATCCAAGTGGGTGAGGTCCACGACCGTGTCGCGTTCGATGTGACGGCCGGTGACGGCGTCGAGCACCTCGACGCGCAGGGGCGGCAGATCTTGCGGCTGGTCGGGCTCGGGCGTGGACCGCTCGGATTTCAGCGGCGGCAGGGGGATCGAGTCGGCCGGCTTCGGCACAGCCGGCCGTACGCTGCTCAGCTGCGGGCCCAGAAAGAGGACCAGCGCCACGACCAGCGCGGTGAGGCCGATGATGACTGCAAGTTCGCGGCGCATTGGGCGGCCGTTGGGGTCGGCTGCGGGGTCTTATTCATCTTAGCAATTCTGCGCCGGGTGTGTGCAAATGGCCGGGGCCGCGGCCTTGCGGTCGCGGCCCTTGCAGCTGTCCGGCTCGTGGGCGCCGGCAGCGCGGCTACTCTTCAGAGACCTCGGTTTCCGTGTTCCAGCTTTCTTCCAGTTCGGCCTCGTAGTCGGTGTTCAGCAGGTCGTCCATGCCCTTGTCGACGCGCCAGCCGCCGTCTTCCTTCTTCACGTAATACATCTCTTCGCGAACCTTCTCCTTGCCGTTGCGGGTGCGCGTCACGTTCACCTTCACGATCGCCTCGTCCGAGTCGCTCTCGACGCTGGTGATCTCGTAGCTGACCAGCTTGTTGCCGGCCGCCTTGTCTTTTTCCATCTTCGCCTTCACGGTCTCGCGGGCCTCGGCCTGGTCTTCTTCGCACAGGGACGCCACGGCCTTTTCGCTGTCGTAGGCCTGCTGGGCGTCGAGATAGCCCTTGACCGTCTCGTCGGCGCCGGGGCCGCAGCCGCTTGCCAGCATCGCCGCCCCGCAGATCACCACCGCCATCACCGCACTCATGAGCTTCTTCATGGCACACTTCCTTTCTTGCCGCGCTGTGGAGCCTTGCTCCGTCCGGGGCTTCGCCCCCATGTTCGGGCCACCTTGGCCACGCCCTATTGATAGCGTATCCGCACGACATTTCGAAATTCTCTGCTACACTGGCCGTGCAGTTCCGCACGGAAGGGGGAACCCATGCAGATCAGCACCGAGGAGGCCGGCCTGCGCGCGCGGCTTGAACAACTGGTCGCCGAGCACAGCCAGGCGCGGCTCGCGCGCGACACAGGCGTCACGCCCAGCAACGTCAGCCGCTACCTGGCCGGCATGCGCGTGCCCGCCGAGTTCTGCATGCGGCTGGTCGAGAAACTGGGCGTGAACCCGGCCTGGCTGCTGACCGGCGAGGGCGCCACCTACCTGGCCGACGTGGACGCCGCCGGCGGCGTGCAGGCGCGCGACATGCTCGAGCTGGTGCGCGCCATGGAGGCCGTGGCCCGCGTGCGCCTGGGGGCGCTGTCGGGCAAGCCCGACCGCAAGCTGCTGCGCGAGCTGAGCGACAACATCGAGGCCTTCGAGAAGCTGCGCGCGCAACTGCACCTGCGCACGGCCGGCTTCCTGAGAGACCTGCTGGACCAGCTGCACGCGGCCATCGAGGCGCGCGAGATGCAGAAGGCTGACTTCCTGTGCAATGCCGCGCGCCAGGCGAGCCGCTTCTGCGACGACGACGTGCTGCTGCGCCGCCTGGACCACTATGAGGCGCACCTGCTTTCCGTGCAGCGCAAAGACGAGTCGGCGCTGAAGCTGCAGCACAAGGCGATCGCGCGCTACCTGGCGCTGGCCGAGCCCGACCTGATGGCCATGCACGAGATCAACGCCCACGCCATCTACCTGCTGCGCGTGGGGCGCATCGAGGACGCGCGTCGCACCACGCGGGCGGCGCAGGAACTCGCGCTTGACCTGGAAGCCACGCCCGACTACCAGCTGCTGCGCCTGTCGGAAGGCATGGCGCTGATGCTGCTGGGGCGCCTGCGCGAGGGCGGCCCGCGGGTGATCGACGCTGCCAACCGGCTGGGACCGCCGGAGCTCGAGTACTACGCGGCCGAGCTGGCCACGGCCGAGTTCTTCATGGGCCTCAGCGACCCGGCGTCAAAACTGGCCCAGCACAAGCAATGGCTGCGCGACGGGCGCGAGGAGGCCGTGGGCGCGTCAGTGACGGCCGCGCTGAGTTTCTGTTTCTGGGAGCGCAACCCGCGCGTGATCAGGGACGCACTCGCGTTATACACGGGCCATGCGGCGGTGCGCGGCCGTGTGTCGGCCTTCCTGGCGGAGTACGCAGAGCTGTACTGCCGGGTACTGGAGGGCAAGGGCGGGGGCGTGCGCGAGTTTCTGAAGTCAGACGCGCACCGCGCGCGCATCGAGGCCGAGAGCCCTGTGGACCGGTTCCGGGGGCACGCCACGGCCTGCGACCTGGCGCTGGCGGCCGGCCAGGAGAAGCTCGCGCGCGACGAGTGGGAGGCGACGCAGGAGTTGCTGCAGGGGCTGGGCCGGCGCTACCAGATCCCGGTGCTGCAACTGGGCCTGCACCACCGCAACGCGCTGGAGCTGTTCGCCAAGGCCAAGGGCAAAGCAGCCGAGCCGGCAACGCAAGCCCGCCAGTTCTTCCAGCAACAGTTTAAAGAAGGCTACGCCTGCTTCCGGGATTTGGGCGAATAGCGCTTACATGTTGCGGCGGTATTGGCCGCCTACTTCGTAGAGGGCGTGGCTGATCTGGCCCAGTGAGCAGAACCTTACGGTGCGCATCAGCTCGTGGAAGATGTTGCCGCCCTCCAGCGCCACTCGCTTCAGGTGCTCGAGCGCCTTGGGCGCGCCCTGCTGGTGGCGCTGCTGGAAGTCGGCCAGGCGCGTGATGCAGCTTTCTTTCTCGGCCTGGGTGGCGCGCGCGAGCTCGATCTTCTGCTCGCGCTCGGCCGGGTGCGGATTCAGGAAGGTGTTCACGCCGATGATCGGCAGCTCGCCGCTGTGCTTGAGCTGCTCATAGACCATCGACTCTTCCTGGATCTTGCCGCGCTGGTACTGGGTCTCCATGGCGCCGATCACGCCGCCGCGCTCGGTCAGGCGGTCGAACTCCTGCAGCACGGCCTCTTCCACCAGGTCGGTCAGCTCCTCGATGATGAAGCTGCCCTGCATGGGGTTCTCGTTCTTGGCCAGCCCCAGTTCCTTGTTGATGATGTGCTGGATGGCCAGCGCGCGGCGCACCGACTCGTCCGTCGGCGTGGTGATCGCCTCGTCGTAGGCGTTGGTGTGCAGGCTGTTGCAGTTGTCGTAGATCGCGTACAGGGCCTGCAGCGTGGTGCGGATGTCGTTGAATTGGATCTCCATGGCGTGCAGGCTGCGGCCTGACGTCTGGATGTGGTACTTCAACATCTGCGAGCGGTCGTTCGCCCCGTACAGGCGCTTCATCGCCACGGCCCAGATACGCCGGGCCACGCGGCCGATCACCGAGTACTCGGCGTCCACGCCGTTGGAGAAGAAGAACGAAAGGTTGGGCGCGAAGTCGTTCACGTCCATGCCGCGGGCGCGGTAGGCCTCGACGTAGGTGAAACCGTTGGCCAGCGTGAAGGCCAGCTGGGTGATGGGGTTGGCGCCGGCCTCGGCGATGTGATAGCCGCTGATGCTGACGGAATAGTAATTCCGCACGTTGTGGTCGATGAACCAGGCCTGCACGTCGCCCATCATCTTGAGCGCGAATTCGATGCTGAAGATGCAGGTGTTCTGGGCCTGGTCTTCCTTCAGGATGTCGGCCTGCACGGTGCCGCGCACGGTGCTGACGGTCTCGCGCTCGATGCGCTCGAACTCGGGCTCGCTCAGCAGCTTGCGGATTTCTTCCCAGGGCACGTCAAAGCAGCGCGGGTCCTGCCATGCGGCATTCAGCAGCGCATGCGGGTCGGACATTTCGCTGGGCGCGACCTTGGGATCGCGGATCGGTACGAACAGCCGCTGCGGGCCGCGCGCGGGCTTGAGGCGGCCTTGCTCCATCAGGAACTTGCGGGCCTGCTGGCGCGTGGCGGCGTTGAAGAAGAACGCCAGGATGATCGGCGCCGGGCCGTTGATCGTCATGCTGACGCTGGTGGTCGGCGCGCACAGGTCAAAGCCCGCGTACAGCAGCTCCATTTCCTCGACCGTGAAGATCGCCACGCCCGATTCGCCCACCTTGCCGTAGATGTCCGGGCGCTCGTGCGGGTCTTCGCCGTACAGGGTCACGCTGTCAAAGGCTGTGCTTAGCCGCGCGGCCGGCTGGCCCTCGCTCACCAGGTGAAAGCGCCGGTTGGTGCGCTCGGCGGGGCCTTCGCCCGCGAACATGCGGGTGGGGTCTTCGCCGCTGCGCTTGTAGGGGTACACGCCGGCCGTGAAGGGGAAGCGGCCCGGCACGTTTTCCTCCAGCAGCCAGACCAGCACATCGCCCCAGTCATGGAACTTGGGCAGGGCCACCTTCGGCAGCTCGGTGCCGCTGAGCGTGCGGGTGTAGTTGGCGACGTGGATTTCACGGCCTCTGACCTGGTAGACGTTTTCGGCGGCGGTGTAGGACTTCTGCAGTTCGGGCCAGGCGCGCAACTCGTTGAGGCAGGCGCCGTCGAGCTCGCTCAGCAGCTGGTTGCAGCGCTTGCGCAGCTTGAGGATCGCGGCGTCGTCGTGCTTTTCTTCCAGGTGCGTGAGCGGCGCGGCCGGCTTGTCGCCGAGGTCCTGCAGCACGCTGTAGGTGGCGCCGAGTTTAGTCGCGATGGCGCGCTGCTGCTCGGCCCACTTGTGGTAGCCACGCACGCTTTCGGAGACCTCGGACAGGTAGCGGATGCGCTTGCCGGGCACCACAGTTTTCTGCTCGGGGCCGTCGGCGCCGCAGACCTGGGTGAAGTAGCGGGTTTCCAGCTTGCGGCTGGAGATGCCGGACAGGCGCTTGAGCAGTTCGATGTAAAGCGCGTTCACGCCCAGGTCATTGAACTGCGCGGCGATGGTCGGGAAGACCGGCATGGTTTCGGGCGCGTCGTTGCGCGGTGCGCCCTTGTTGCGCCAGACCTGCTTGCGGATGTCGCGCAGGGCGTCCTTGCTGCCGCGGCGCTCGAACTTGTTGAGCACCACCAGGTCGGCGAAGTCGAGCATCTCGATTTTCTCGAGCTGGGTGGGCGCGCCGAACTCGGCGGTCATCACGTACAGGCTGAGGTTGGCGAAGCGCGTGATGGCGTCGTCGCCCTGGCCGATGCCGCTGGTCTCCACGAGTATGAGGTCGTAGCCGGCGGCCTGGCAGATGTCGATGGCTTCATCGAGGGCTTCGCTGATTTCGCTTTGGGACTCGCGGGTTGCGAGGCTGCGCATGTAGACCCGCGGGTTGTTGAGCGAGTTCATGCGGATGCGGTCGCCCAGCAGTGCGCCACCGGTGCGGCGGCGCGTGGGGTCGATGCTGAGCACCGCCACGTGCTGGTCTTCAAAATCAAGCAGGTAGCGGCGCAGCAACTCGTCGGTCAGGCTGGATTTGCCCGCGCCGCCTGTGCCGGTGATGCCTACCACCGGGGCCAGCGTCTTGCGCGCTTCCTTGCGGGCCTTCACGGCCTTGGCCAGAGTGCCTGCCTGCTCGACGGGAGCTTCTTCATTGAGCTCGGCCAGCGTGATCAGCTTTGCCACCGAGCCCTTGTGGCCGGTGTCGAAGTGGCTGAGCTCGCCGTTGAGGGTGTGCAGGGTGCTGAAGTCGCACTCTGCCATCATCAGCTTGATCATGCCGTCGAGGCCGAGCTCACGGCCGTCGTGGGGGCTGAAGATGCGGTTGATGCCGTACTCGTGCAGCTCGCGGATTTCCTCGGGCACGATCACGCCGCCGCCGCCGCCGAAGATCTTGATGTGGGATGCACCCTTTTCGCGCAGCAGGTCGTACATGTACTTGAAGAATTCCATGTGGCCGCCCTGGTAGCTGCTGACGGCGATGCCCTGGGCGTCTTCTTCGATGGCGGCGTTGACGATTTCTTCCACGCTGCGGTTGTGGCCCAGGTGCACGACTTCGGCGCCGTGGGCCTGCAGCAGGCGGCGCATGATGTTGATGGAGACGTCGTGGCCGTCGAACAGGGACGCGGCGGTCACGAAGCGGATCTTGGTTTTTATCTGTGTCGCCTGTTTCATAGTGCGGATGCAAAACCCCACTGCGCGCCCGAACAGGCGCGTAAATCGGCCATAAACCCTACTTTATAAAACGGGACCGACGGAAGTTATAGACCAGATCGGTCTGCAATTCCCGCCCCTGTTAGCGCCCGCTAAGGGGCTCAGTCGTCGCTGGCCTGGTCCTTGCCCAGGTCGGCGGCGCCTTCGCCCACGTCCTCGGGCTTCAGGGCCAGGGTGAACTCGAGGAACGCTTTCTCGATGGCGTCCCAACCCGCGTCGTCCTTGACGCCAAGGGCCTCCTGGAGGGCCTTCGCGGCGGCGTCATCGTCATAGGCCTTCAGCTGGTGCTTGCCGGTGAACTCGTCCTTCAGGAAGGCGCGCCACTTTTCGCGGTAGACGTACTCGCCATCGCGCTTGAAGTGCTCCAGGAAGTACACCGCCTGGCAGGCCGTGGCGTTGTGGATCGGCACTGCCACCCGCTGGATCCACATCGGGTGGACTTTGATGCCTTCGGCCTGGGCGCGCTCGATGGCCGTACGCTGGCATTGGCCGTAGTGCCGGATGACGGGCAGGTCGCGCAGGCGGAACAGGCAGGTTTTGCCGAGCAGTTCATGCGCGTTCTGGAACTCCGCGAGCCGGACGTGATTAAGGCGATTGAACGCCGTGCCCTTTTCTCCGCGCTCAAAACCGGCAACGCAGTCCGCCAGGCCATCCCGCAGCATCAGGCTGGAAAAGCGGGGGCGTGACATCAAGTCGTCCTCGCTGAACTGGGGGTTGGCGGCATAGTGGTCGGCCAGCAGCAGGAAGGCCTCGCGCAGCATGGTCGAGGTGTCGAACCAGCCGCGGTTGGTCTCCGGCCCCTCGGGGTCATACAGGGTGACCAGGCGCTCCTCGATCGGCGAGTAGAAGTTGCGGGCGATCGGCGCCAGGACGCCGGTAGCGTCTTCAAGGTAGCTGCGGTAGGTGATCAGGTCCTTGAAGCAGACCACTTCCAGGGCCCAGCCCTCATTATCGGCCAGTTCCGCATTGTGTTGGGGTTTCTGGCGCTTCAGCTCCATGGGCTGGATGAACTGTTCATCGAACCAGGCGTAGAGCTCGGCCAGGGTTTTCAGGTTTTCGTCGAGTTGCTTCAGGTGCGTT
The DNA here is from genome assembly GCA_020638635.1 of Planctomycetota bacterium. Lineage (GTDB taxonomy): Bacteria > Planctomycetota > UBA8742 > UBA2392 > UBA2392 > JACKID01. The sequence goes on along the minus strand of JACKIE010000004.1, from coordinate 143,977 downwards.
GCTTCGGGTTCGCCTCCGACCGGCTTCTCGACATAGATCACGAACGGCTTGCTGTAGCGGTAGGTCCAGACGTCTTCAAACGCCTCGTTCTCGCGGCCCATGGCCTTGGGGCTGAAGCTGCGCTTGCCCTTGCGGCGGTCAACCTTGGCGCGCGTATTCTGCGCCAGCGTGAAGCGGATCCATGCCTGGCGCGCCTTGACGGCGAAGCCGTCTTTCGCGTCCTGTTCGCGCAGCAGTTTCAGGGCCTGCTGCGCCGGCTTCTCCAGGGCCGTAAGTTGCTCGACCAACTCGGGAGGGTACAGGCCGACATCGTGCCAGGTCTGATCGACGGCCAGGTATGCGTCGCGATACTCAGCGGCACCCTCGACCTCGAGCAGGTCGCAGGCGTCCATGTCGGCCGGGCGCCTGTAGGGCTTCCAGCCGAGGCGCTCGACGATGTCCGTGAACTTCTGGTTAGCCACGATGGACTTCTTGACGGTGCCGTTCGGGCGGGTTTCGATCACCTCGCGGGTGGCCTTGCCGGCGTTCTTCAGGGCCTTCCAGGCCTGGCGCAGAAGGGGCTTGGCGAGTTCGGTGTAGCCGTCGTCGTCAAGCAGCAGGGCCGAGTCGGCGAGCTGGTCGGCGTTGCCGTTTTCGGCCTTGCCTGCCAGGTGCTTGGCCCAGCTGTCGCGGATCTCCTTGAAGCCGTCGGCTTCCTTGTTCTCGCCGGCCTGCTTGTAGAGCGCCGTCGCCTCGTCCAGGGTGAGCGCGTCAACGTTGTTGAGCTGTTTGCGATGCTCGGCCAGGAGCCTGGCAAGCTCATCGGCCGTGAGTGCCTTCTTCTCGGATTCGACCTTCTTGTCGTCCTGGGCAAAGCCCGCGGACATGGCGCACAGCAGGGCGCAAGAGATCACAAAGGCCAGCAGAGCGGCTCGCAGCTTCATGGCAGACCCCTTTCAAGACGGCGGGAGGCCCCGGGGCCTCCCACCTGTTGCTTCTAACGGATGTCTTGCGCTAGCGGACCGGTGCCCGGCGTTTTTCCTCGCGCCCGGGCAGGCCGGGCATGCGGCTGTGGTCTTTTTCGTATCCGGGCAGGGGCGGCAGGCCGGGCCGTACGGACTCGTCCTTCTTGGCCTCGTCTTCCTTGAGGTCCGCGGCGCCCTTGCCGACGTTCTCGGGGCTGAGGTCCATGGTGTACTCGAGCCACTTCTTTTCCATGTCGTCCCAGTCCTTGTCGGACTTGATGCCGAAGACTTCCTTGAACTTGGCGATACCGCTGTTGTCGTCGTAGCTGTTGAGGTCGATTTCGCCCTTGTAGTCCATTCCGACGAAGTCCCACCACTTGTCGCGGTAGGGGTACTTTCCGCCCTCCTTGTAGAACTGGAAGAAGTAACTGGTCTGGCAGGCGGAGGCGTAATAGATGCTCATGGAAATCTGGTTGATCCACATGGGGTGAACCTTCCACTTGCGGTCCAGCCAGCGTTCCTGGGCCTTGGCACGCACCTGGCCGTAGTGGCGGCACTCGATGGTGTCGCGGATGCGGTAGAGCGGTTCGTTGCCCAGGATTTTGTAAACGGCCTGGAACTCCTGCAGACGCAGGTGGTTCAGTTCAAAGAATTCGTAGGTCGCGTTCGCGCCGTCGCCCTCGCGTTTGAAGCCGGACACGGAGTCGGTCAGGCCTTCCTGCACCAGGATGCTGGTGTAGCGCGGGCTTTGTTGCAGGTCCGCCTCGGTGAACTTTGGGTTGGACGCGAAGTAGTCCGACAGCATGTGGAAGGTCTCGTGGATCAGCACGGATTCGTTGAACCACTGGGTGTCGGGGCTTGAGTCGGAGCGGTCGTCATAGGTCATCACCTGCTCGTCGATCGGCGAATAGAATGCGCGAGCGCCCGGCATGGGCTGGCCCATGGAGTCCTCGCAGTACTTCTCGAAGGTGGCGCGGTCTTTCAGCACCACGATTTCCATCGGCCAGCCTTCTTTCTGGGCGATGGCGGCGTTGTCCTTGGGCTTCTGGCGCTGCAGGTTGTACTTGTCGATCAGGTTCACTCGGAACCAGTCGTACAGGTGGGCAAGCAGGGCCTTCTTGCTTTCCAGCGTCTCGATGAAGACCGGGTCCAGCTTGTCCTGTCCGATGGGCTTTTCGACGTACACCATGAAGGATGGCCCGTAGGTGTAGGTCCAGACATCGGCGAAGTCTTCGCTGTCGCGGCCCATGGCCTTGGGGCTGAACGAGCGCTTGCCCTTGACGCGGTCCACCTTGGCCTTGCTGTCCTGCGCCAGCTTGAAGCGGATCCAGGCCTTGCGCGACTTGATGGCGAATCCGTCCTTGTCCTGTTCCTTGAGTACGCGCAGCGCTTCGAGGGGCACTTCCTGCAGGCGGGACAGCTCGGCGATCAGGTCAGGCGGATACAAACCGACGTCGCGGTAGACCTGGTCGATGTCGAGATAGGCGTTGTTGTAGTCGGGGAAGCCCTCGCATTCCAGCAGTTCGGCCTCTGCGAGCTCGGGCGGGCGGGTGTAGGGCTTCCAGCCCAGGCGCTCGATGATGTCCTTGAACTTCTTGTTCACCACCTGGGTCTTCTTGGTGGTGCCGTCGGGGCGAGTTTCGGTCTGCTCGCGGGTGGCTTTGCCGGAGTTCTTGATGGCGGTGCAGGCCTTCTCAAGCAGGGTTCGCCCGTTGGGATGCTTGTCGTCGTCGAGCATCAGGGCGATGTCCGCCAATTCGTCGGCGCCGGCGCTGCCATCGGCCTTGCGGTAAAGGGCGTTGGCCCAGGACTCGCGCATTGCGTTGAATTCGCCGTTGTCCTTGCGTTTGCCGCACTCGAGGTAGTAGTACTTGACCTGGTCCAGGGTCAACCCGTCATAGTTGTTGTACTGCTTCTTCATCTCGGCGAGCAGTAGAGCGTCGGGATCCGTCTTCTGTCCGCCGCTGCCGCCACTGTTCCCGTCGGCGACCTGCCCGCCTCCGTCGCCTGAACCGCCGCCCGTCGCGGCGATCACGATCACGATCAGCAGGATCAGCCCGACCACGCCGCCCACGATGCCGAGGATCATCGGCATGTTGTTCTTCTTTGCCGGGCCGCCCGGGGCGCCGTAGGGCATCGACCTTCCCGGCGCGGGAGCCGGCCTGGCGCCGCCCGGGGCCGGGCGACGGGTGTGGCCGCGCGTCGCGGGCGCGGGTGCCGGCGCCCCGATCACGGTTTCGTCCTTGCGCAAAACGCTGGCGCCGCCCGTCATGTCAACCTCGGTGCCGGGGCCCGCGGCCACCTGCTCTTCGCGGGTGGAAGCGGTGCTGTCGATGTCCGCGCGGCGGATGGTTCGGGTGCCTCCCACGATGGTGGGGTTGGCCACCTGGGGGGTGGGCACGGTCACAGCCGCGCCGCACTTCTTGCAGGTGGTTTTCTTGCCCGCGTGGTGCGGCGACACGCTGTACTTGGTGCCGCAGGCGGGACATGGAAATACGATGTTGTCATCTGACATCGCGGTCTGCTCCGTGCTTTCTTGCTTCTTTTTCGGGTCAATACTGTATGACTTTTCGCCCCGCGCTGAAAGGCGCGGCCCGCCCGGAACGCCGAGAGTGGCCGCCCGGTCCGTTGCCGCCCGCATGACCTCGCGATCTACCACTGGCGGCGGCGTGGGGCCGCGGAATCGATTTCCGATGGGGTCGGTGTTGTTCATGGGTTTGGTTGCAGCCACTCGCGCAGCTTCTCAAGTGCAAGCCTGTGGCGGCTTTCCACCGTCTTGGTGCTGGCCTGCAGAACGTCGGCAATGTCCGCAAATTTCATCTCGCCGTAAATCCGCAATAAAACCACTTCCCGCTGCTCTTCTGGCAGGCGCATCAGCGCCTCGTTCAGCTTTTCCGCGTCTTCCCGCGACGTCACCGTGTCGCGGGGCCTGACCAGAGTAACCGGAGGATTCTGGGCCAGCGCGTTTGCCTCGCGCTTCCGGCTGCGGAATTCGTCCAGCACACGGTTGCGCAGGCTTCGATACAGGTACGCCCGCACGTTGGCCACCCCGGCCAGGCTGTCCACGTCGGCCAGGAAGTCCAGCCACAACGCCTGGACCGCGTCGGCGGCCGGCGCCTCCTGCCCGTAAAAACTCAGCGCATAGCCATAAAGGCCGTGGCGATGACGCTGGTACAACTTGGCAAATGCGTCACGGTCGCCACGGCGGAACCGTGCGACCAGCGCGTCATCCGTCTGCTGCTCCGTTTCCAGTTCCACCACTCTTGTGACGCCGAATCAGCCCTGAAACCTCACTGCATTCTGCTATTTTTTGCGGGAATCCATACACATTGACCACGACCGAGCGCCGCGGGCCGAAAAAACACAAGCGGCGGCACTCGCTGCCGCCGGCTTCCAGGTACCTGCCGCCCCTGGGTTACTCGACCCGGCACAGTCCTACGGTGATGTTGTCCGTGCCGCCGGCGGCGTTGGCCGCCTCGATCAACTGGGTTGCAATGGCGCTGAGGTTGCTGCCGCCCGCGTGCATCTTGCGGCTGATCTCCGCGTCGGGCACCAGGTCGGTCAGGCCGTCACTGCACAGCAGGTAGATGTCGCCGGACTTGGCCTTCTCCCATTTGATATCGACTTCGACGGTCGGCTCCATGCCGAGGGCACGGGTGATGATGTTCTTGAGCGGGTGGGAGCGGGCGTCTTCCTCGCTGATCAGGTTCTTCTTGCGCAGCTCGCCTACCCAGGAGTGATCCTCACTCACCTGGGAAAGCTTGCCGTCGCGCATGCGGTAGATACGGCTGTCACCCACGTTGGCCGTGACGATGTAATCGCCTGAAAGCACGGCTGCCACGATGGTGGTGCCCATGTTCTTGAGGGCCGCGTCGGCGTTGCCGCGCCGGTAGATCTCTTTGTTAGCGGTCTTGATGCACTTGGTGAGCAGTTCGGCGTCCTTGCGCTCGTCCTGCCCGTTGCGGGGACGGCCCTTAAAGGCTTCGGTGACGGTTTCAATGGCGATATTGGAGGCGATTTCGCCCCCCAGGTGGCCGCCCATGCCGTCGGCAACAACGCACAACCCGGCCTCCTCGACTAGTGCGCAGGAGTCCTCGTTGTTTTTGCGCTGCAAACCGACATCTGTAGCCGTGACCATCTGCACGACCATGACGCCGTCCTTAAAACCGGCATCCGTATGGGGCATAGACAACCTGACCCCCCGTTCACCGCCGGGATCAAAAATTCTCGGACAAGCCGTCCAAACTACCAGCCACTTGGCAGGTGTCAATCAGCACCGACTGCCCGAGGAACCTCACCATTATCTTCTGAATTGCACAGGGATCAAGCGCCCGTTGACGGTAACCTGCATCACCAACACAATCGGCCCTTTGGCGCCGGGACCCGACATGCAAAAACAAATTTCCAGTCTGTCTGTCCCGTGCGCCCCCAACCGGCTGGTCTGGCTGACCCTGACCTTGACGCTGCTTGCAGCGCCACTGATCGCCCAGCCCCCCCTGCCGACCGATGAACCCAAGCCCGAGGACCCGACAGGAGCCACGGGACTCACCAGGGAAGAAGTCGAGCAAATCATCGAAGACCGCCTGGCCGAGCAGCGCGAAGGCTACGAGCAGTACCTGGATGAAAAGGTGGACCAGGCGGTACGCCGGCGCTTTGAAGACTTCGCGCCCATTCGCTCGCGGCGCGAGCTGTTCATCGAGTTCTCAGGCGGCTTGACCGTGAAGTACCGCCAGGCCCAGAAGTCGGCAAAGGGTGACCAGCCCGACGGCGGTCAGCGCGCCCCTGCCGGGATCTCCCTGGCCGACGCCTGGTTGTCGCTGTTCGCGGGATATTCCGACGTGGTGGAGAGCGAGCTGACCATCCGCTACAACGGCGACTACACGCTGCTGGATGAAGAAATCATCGAGATCCCCCGCGGGGTGATTGTCTACAACAGGCCGCTGGGCCAGTTCGTGCCGTCCGGCTACTTTGCCGACAGCTTCCTGTTCGGCATCGACGCGCACTTCTGGCGCCAGGCGCGGGCCAGCGCTTCCATGGCGTTGGGTCAGCGAGCCTTCCACCAGGACGAGGTTGCCCAGATCCGATACACCGCGCGCTTCCTGGAGAACTTCTACGTGGTGGGCGCACTGTCCGACGGCAGCCTGCTGGGGCGCGGACAGGTGGACGACTCGAACAACTACCCGCTGATGCAGGACGACAAGACCCGCTATATCCGCGGCCTGGGGGATACCCGCGAAGTCAGCCGCTACCTGCAGGTCGAGTTTGGCGGCGGCTTCATCTTTGATTTCAACACCGCCAGCTTCCTTTCCAGCGCGTCGCACTTCGACCCCGGCCAGTGGACCGCCCAGAACACCAACTTTTTCAATGTTCTCGCCTGGGGCTCGATCGACCGACTCAGCTACAACGAAATCAGCCTGGTCGAGGGCATGCAGCGCGTACCCTTCTTCGGCGGCACCCAGGACGACCCTGGCAAGCGCATCCGCAAGGCCAAGTGGCGCATGGGCGCGAATCTGGACTTCGCCCTGCGCATCGGCGGCGGCGACCTGTTCCTGCAGGGGCACTTCATCCATGCCGAGGACGGCCGATTCGTGCGCCACGCCTGGGGAGTAGACCTGCGCTACACCTTTGAACTGCCGCGCATTCCATTCTTCCTGCGCATCACGCCGATGTTCCGTTACAGCGAGCTGGTGACGAACAACAACGACAACCCGCTGGACATCACGGACCCGTTCGCGCACCCGCTGCGTGTTTCAAGCGGGGCCGTGGCGGGTTTCAGCCTGGCCGATGCCGCGGGCTTTGCCGCCAACCGCCGCGAGTTCATGCTCGGCGTGAACTTCACCCTGGCCCGCAACGTGACGCTGGGCTTCGAGATCATCTTCAACGAGGAAGACTTCAAACAGACCCGCAACGTGCCCAACGACATCCCCAACACCTTCTACATGCTGCGCATCGCCGCTGAGTTCTAAGGGGTCTGGCTCCGGTGCGCAGCGGAGGTGCCTGACCCCTATTGGATGCCATTGCCCACCAATCCATGAATCCTGCCCCCCTCAGCCACTCCATCCTCATCACCGTGCGCTTCGGGCACTCGGACCTGCTGGAGATCGTCTGGCACGGCCATTACGTTCAATGGCTTGAGGACGCGCGCCAGAGCCTGGGCACGGCCATCGGGCTCGGCTACGAAGATCTGATGCGCGAGAAGTTCGCGGCGCCAATCGTGGACATGCAGCTCAAGTACAAACGCCCCGCGCGCTACGGCGACAAGTTGAAGGTCACCGCCACACTGCACTGGCAAAGCGTGCCCAAGCTCGTGCACAGCTACGAGGTGCGCAGAATGAGTGACAACGAACTGCTGACCACGGCCGAAACCACCCAGGTGCTGCTGCACCCCACAGGCGAGCTGGCGCTGAACTTCCCACCGTTTCTGGAGAAGCTGCGTCAAAAGTGGCAAGCCGGCCAGATCAAGCTCGAAGACAAGCCCACCGAATCCTGGGCATAAGGACCGCGGCCGTCCCGGCCGCCGGTGTTGAAAGCGCCCCGCCCGCCCGTGTTGAAAGCGCCCCGCCCGCCCGTGTTGCCGGCGCCCCGGCCACCCGTGAGGCACGCTTCCAGCATGCCGCGGTAGACATAGGGCCCCGCAGGGGCCCTCTAGGGTAGCCGGGGGCGTAAGCCCCCGGAAAATCGTCACGCGGAATCGCGCGCCCGAAGGGCCGCCTAAAGGCTACAATCCGGCGATGGGCTCCACCTACCACAGCGTTCGCGTACACGTCATTTTCGCCTGCAAGGACCGCCAACCGCTGATCTCGCCCGAAATCAAAGCCGAGCTGTTCCAATACATCCATGGCCTCTGCGACAAACGCGGTTGCAAGCTCATCGAAGGCGGCGGCATCTCCGACCACGTGCACCTGCTGATCGGTTTGTCGATGACGAAATCGATCGCCGACCTGCTGCGCGACATCAAGACCAACACATCGCGCTGGATTCACGAAAAGTGGCCGAAGCAGGAGTTCGGCTGGCAGGACGGCTACGGCGTGTTTTCGGTCAGCGCGTCGCTGGTGCAGCGCACACGGGACTACATCCGCAACCAGGAGGCTCGGCACCAGAAGCAGACCTTCGACGAGGAGCTGGACGAGATCCTGGAGCTGCACGGCATGAAGCGAAACCCGGATGGTTCGGTGTCGCATATTGAGGGAACGCTCTAGGCGGCCCTGCGGGCGCGCCTTTTTGGGCCATGCACACCGGGGGCTGACGCCCCCGGCTACCATAGAGGGCCCCTGCGGGGCCGAACTGCTACGGAAGGCCTGCAACGTTAGGGGTTCGGTTGGGGCTGTGGGGCAGGCTGCCAGCCTGCCTTGCGCTGCACCTTGGCGCGAACCTGCTTGGCGACTAACCTTCGCGGAATGCTGGTAGCGTCGGACATTCGATTGTTCAAACCTCGTGCCGCGACTCCGTTCGGGAGTCTCGCTCGCCTATGGGAAGCGCTTGTAAGCGGGACTTCAGCGCTTCGACTCGTGCCACAGTTGTCCTTGCACTACCCCGTCGCCACAACGTGGTTCAACAAAGACCCGCAACAGGTACTACTGGAATGCGGGTATCTGGACGGAATCACCGAACGTGAACTCGCTCCTTCACCAAACAAACTCACGGTGCACGCGTCGACGAAGGACTACGGGACACCGCCTCGTCCATTCTGGCTTGCGCCACAGATCGAGTTAACTGGTCCGATGCTGCAGGTGAGTAACGCCTGCGCTACCGGGGCAGTCGCCGTGATTGAAGCTGTTGAGGCGATCACGGATGGAGGCTGTGACTCCGTGTTTGTCGGTGCCTCGGACTACCTTTCGGAATTCATCGTTCAGGGCTTTGCGTCTCTTGAAGCACTGGCTTCTAAACCAGCAGCGCCTTTCGACAGGAGTCGAACAGGTCTTTGCCTTGGTGAGGCGGGTGCGATGGTGTGGATGCGGCGGGCGGATGACCTCGACAATCCTGGCCGCTACTGCCGCATCGTCTCGTACGGCTGCTCGAACGATGCCAACCATATCTCGGGGCCTTCGCGGGATGGCTCTGGCTTGGCTTTAGCTATCGAACGCGCGCTGGTGGGCATCGACCGTTCCGAAGTCCGCGCCATCTGCGCCCATGGCACCGCTACTGTTTACAACGACGCCATGGAGGCGCGCGCGTTTCACACCGTGTTCGGCGGCAACCCGCCCCCGGTGTTCGGCATCAAGGGCGCCATCGGCCATACACTGGGCGCGGCCGGCCTGATCGAGGTCATCATCAGCGCGCTGGTGGCCACCGAGGGCGTGATCCCGCCCACCGTGGGCTTCGAGCACGGCGAAGACGACTTTCCCCTCGACGTCGTCCATGGCGAGCCTCGCAAGATCAAACCAGGCTACGTGCTCACCACAAACTCCGGCTTCGGCGGCATGAACACCGCGATAGTCGTTGGTCCAGGACGGCTTGGCGGGTGATTCGGGAGACTGTCGTGACTCGATTTTGGATTCTGGACTTTGGATTTTGGATTGATCCGCTTCGCGGCGTCGTCACTTCGATTGAATCCAAAATCCAAAATCGAAAATCCAAAATCAGCGAGGCCTCATGCCGCGCCTGATCGCTTACGGCCGCGTCTCCCCCGCCGGGCTGCTGTCGTGGGCGCCGGGCGGCGTGCTGCGTACTTCGTGGGCCGAGCTCGACGCCGGGCCGGTCGGCGAGTTCGGCGTGCCCAAGCTGCGCGGGAAGTTCTTCTTCGACCAGCCCTTCACCAAGTACGGCCGCATGGACCCGCTGTGCAAAGTCGCCGTTGCCGCGGCGCAACTGGCCGTGAAGGCGAGCAACAACCTTGCCGGGCTGGAGCGCGACGAAGTCGCCCAGGTGGGCGGCACCATGCTGGGCTGCCTGGAAGTAGACGCCCAGTTCGAAGCCACGCGCCGCGCGGGCAGCCCCTCGCCGGCCCTGTTCGTCTACACCCTGCCCAGCATGTTCCAGGGCGAGATCGCCATCGCGTACCACCTGCGCGGGCGCTGCACCCTGCTTTCCACCGGCGAGCTGTCGGCCATGACCGCGCTCGCGACCGGCATCCGTTGGGTTGAGAAAGGCCGCGCCAAACACGTGCTGGTGGTGGCGGCCGACGCAGCGGGCCCGGCAGCCTCTGAGCTGGGCCCCGACTTCACGCCGCAGTCCGGCGCCGCGGCCTGGTTGCTGAGCGGCGATGAAGCGCCGGGGCGCAGGTTGTCCGACGTGCGCTTTGACAGTCAACCCGGCGAAGCGCTGGTGCTGCAACCGGGCAAGTTGGCATACGGCGTGACGTTCGTGGACAGCCTGGAGCCGCTGCTGCTGGGCGATCACAGTCTGCGCGTGTACGCTGAGCGCGGCGGGCAGGGTGTGAGTTTCCAGGTCGGTTGATCGGCCGGCGCCGCAGAGCCAGCAGGCTACTCGGTGGCAAGGCGGTGGTTCTTCCACCAAACTTCGATGCGTGACCGGATTTCGGTGCGCTGGCGCGGGCGCAACTTGGAGAGTGCTTCCACGGCCTCGGCGAAACCTTCACCCTGGATCACCACGTCCTCGCCGCTCCACCAGCGCAGGCGCAGCAGGGCGGCCCATCTGTTGCCGGTCACGTCGGAGTTGCCTGCAACCTCGAACAGGTAATCGCCGTAGCGCTTGCCCTTGAAGGTCTGAATCCCGGTGGTCTTGTTGCCCAGCTCGACCTCGGCCTTTTCCATCTCATCCAGCACCTTGTTCAGGCGCGCCACGGCCTTGGCGCGGTCGGCGTAGGGCGCGAGCGGCGTGTAGTTGAAGATGATGGCCGGGTTTTCGATCCAGATCGCCTCGCACCACAAGGCTGCACCGCGCCGCAGGCGTTCCTCGTTGCCGCGCTGGACATCCGTCTTCTGCGCTTCGTCGCCCGGTTCTTCGCCCAGCATGTAATGGGCTATCCGCTTCATCAGCAGGGGCACACCACGCACGCCGAAGAAGCGATCGAGCAGCGTCACCAGCCCCATCGCGCGATGCACCGGCGCCACCAACGCGCCGTCGCCGTCCTCCGGTAAGCCTTCGCAGGCCAGCTTCACGAAATCGGATTCGGCCACCAGCTTGCGCATCACTTCAAGCCGCCCGGCATTCAGGTGCTTGGCGCCGCCCTCCGAAACGTGCGCGGGAGTCATCAGCGCCAGGGCGTCCAGCGCGGCGATGCGGACCGGCCCTTCCTTGCTGTCCAGGGCCGCGCAGGCCGCCGCCGCGCAGGCCGCGGTATCGGCCACGCCCAGGGCGGATAGCGCCGACTCGGCTTCGCGCACGCCGACGCGGGTGATCTCGATCCCGACCTGTTCGCCGGTATCCATGCTCATGGTGGCGAGTTCGCTGCTGCCGCGGTCGCGCAATGCCGCGTCTGGGGACACCAGGGCATCCACGATGTCCACAGCGCTCATGCCCCTGGGCGCCGCAGTCGGTGCCTGCGCGCGGACAGGGAATGCCCGGCAGGCCAAAAACAGCAGCAGTATCGCGATGGCGTACTTCATGCATACAGTCTGGCAGGGGGCGGGTCGCGATGCCAGTCCGGTTTCCCGCGCGCGGCTCATTGCTACACTGGACGCCCCTTGGGCAAGCCCCTGAGCGCTGACGATGAAAAAGGCGATACCGGTATTCCTGATCGTGCTGCTGGCCATGGGGGCCGCCTGGCTGATCGCCAAGATGACAGGCGAAGACCCGGTCAAACCGCCCATCGATGGCGGTGTGGACAACCGCAACCTGGACTTCAAGGCTGAGGATTTCATACCCACCTTTGACCTCGACAACGACGGCCAGGTCACGCTGGAAGAGTTCAAGCAGCGCTACGGCAAGCCCCTGTCCGAAGGCAGCCCGCCTCTCATCTTCCACGAGCAGAACAACGGGCCCGAGCTTACGGCCGAGCAGGCCTTCAAAAACTACTGGGATCGCGACTCTAACGGCGTGGTGGACGCCGCTGACATTAAAGCCGCGGCCGACAACCGCTGGATCGCTTTCCGTGACGATGCCAACCGCAGGGGCCTCAAGGCCGTCGATTTCGAGGGACGCTACCTGGCACTGAACCGCGCGCAGGACGGAACCTACGAGGCCGAGCTGGGCGCCATGGCACGCAAGGAACTGCCCTTCGCCGGGCGCTTCTGGGCAACCAAGTACTTCGGCGCCTGGATGCGCGTTAACGGGGCCGACGGCAGCAGCCTGGAAGGCTACGGTTCGCTTGCCAACGAAAAGCTGCTGCTGCTGACGACCGACGCGAAGCTGAGCGTCAAAGATCCGGCCAAGGTGCAAGTCACCGATCTTGGCGACGATGCGCCGCAGATGCAGTACGCGCGTGAAGTGGCGAAGTTCCGCTTTGATGACGTGCAGGCCAACATGCAGCTCGCCCGCAAATGCCGCGAATGGGGCATGCTGACCGAGGCGGGAATGCTGTACGCGCGCGTGCTGGTGTTCGAGCCCGCGAACCAGGAGGCACTGGACGCGCTCGGCTACGAGGTCAAGGACGGCCAATTCGTGAAGAAGGGCGAATGATGGAGGCCATCTCCGTCACCGAGTTCTCCAACCGCGTCAAGCGCTGCCTGGAGCCCCAGTTCAGCAATGTGGCCGTCACCGGCGAGCTCAGCAACTACCGCGGCCCGCACCATTCCGGCCACGTCTACTGCAACCTGAAAGACTCCGGCGCGCAGGTGCGGCTGATCATCTGGCGCGGGACATTTGAGCGCCTGAAGTTCAAGCTGACCGACGGGCTCGAGGTCACCATCATCGGCAAGCTGGATGTCTACGCCCGCCGCGGCGAGTACAGCCTGGTGGCGACAAGCGTGCAGCCCAAGGGCGTGGGCGGCCTGCAGCTTGCCTTCCAGCAGATGTACGAGCGCTTGGAACACGAGGGCCTGTTCGACCCCGGGCACAAGAAGCCGCTGCCCGAGTACCCCCAGCGCATCGCGGTGATCACCAGCCCCACGGGCGCGGCGATCCACGACATCATCACAACGGCACAGCGCCGCAATCGTCTCGTGGAAATCCTAGTCTACCCGGCCAAGGTGCAGGGCGAAGGCGCCGCCGAGCAAGTGGCCCGCGCGATCCGCAAACTGAACGCCCTGAACGCGAGCCTTGGCATCGACGCCATGATCGTCGGGCGCGGCGGCGGCAGCCTCGAGGACCTGTGGGCCTTCAATGAAGAGGCCGTGGCGCGCGCGATTTTCGACAGCGAGATCCCGGTGGTCAGCGCCGTCGGCCACGAGGTGGACACCACCATCGCCGACCTGGTCGCCGACTACCGCGCACCAACGCCCACCGCCGCCGCCGAAATCCTGGTGCCGGAGCTGGCGGGCATGGTCGAGCTGGTGACCGAGTACCAGTTGAAGCTAGGCCGCGGCCTGAGGCACACGCTTGAGCTGTGGCGCGGCCGCCTGGAGACCATGAGTGAAAGGCTCGCAGGCCTGGGCCCGCTGAACCAGCTGAGGCGCGAGCAGCAGAGGCTCGACTACCTGCTGGAAGGTTTAAAATGGTCCATGCACCACCGGCTGAAAGACCGCAAAGAGAAGCTGCACGCCCTGGGCGCGCATTTAGAGGCCCTGAGCCCCCTCAAGGTACTTGAAAGAGGCTACAGCATCACCCGCAACGCCCAAGGTAAAGTCATCAAGAAGGCGAGTGAAGTGAAGGCAGGAGATAAGATTGTCAGCAAGCTCGCTGAGGGAACGATCACCAGTCAGGTGACAGGAATCAGCACCTGAGATGTTTGCCTGCGGAGCAGGCCAACAACTGTTAGCCCCAGGCGTAAGCCCTTGTCATTGCACGCATGTTTGGCCGAATTGCTGTGTCGCCCGCTCACGCGGGCTCTGGATTCGTGTTGCCGAAAACCCAGGGCTGCCTCGCGCCTGCGGCGCTCGTTGCCCTGGGCTAAGCTCTGACGGCCGCTACGCGGCCTCAACTGCAGGTTTCCAGTCAGTTCAGCCCGCGCAGCGGGCGTCCCGATCTTAGCCCGGGGTGACTGAGGCGCGATGCGCCTAAGGAACCCCGGGGATTCGGGCTCCATCATTCCCAAGCCCGCGTTAGCGGGCGGCCGAGCCGCGAGGCTGGCCGATTCGACGAGTTGTGGGCAATGACAAGGGCGTAAGCCCGGGGGATCAAACTCGAAGCGGCGCACCTTTTTGGCGCAAGCCTCAATCCAGGTCTTTGGGCCACTCTTTATCGGTCCCGTCAAGCTTGTGTGTCGGGACGGCGGTTGTCAGTTCGAACGGTTTGGTGAACCAGAAAGTGCGCGCTCCACGCGGCGTGCTGATGTGGATCTGCAACATGTAACTCCGCCCAACCGACAATCCCTCGATTGTCAGCGAATTGGACTCCACTGTTCCCCGTTCAATCGTGCGCATCTCGCCGTCAGTCAACGTCCACGTCAGCTTTCGAGCCGAGTAATCCCAAGCGGGGAGTTGGACCTCAATGCGCCCCTTCGCAGTCTCCAGCCTTACTTCACCGATATCGCACTCCTGACCTTCAATCAGAGTTGCATATCCTTCCCAAAGCTGCATACCCCGTGCCCAGATCTGGTACTTGATCGTTCCGGCCGGAAGATCGGCGAGACGCAGTCGTCCCTCCGGGTCTGAATTGGCCTCGCCCGCGACGGGCAGTGGTGTACCGGAGTTTCGCCTTCTCACCGTGCTCGGCAAGTCGTCCGTCCCAAACGCGAGCACCGCATCCGCGACAGGCTTGCCAGTCTCATCAACCACACGCGCAGCAAGGCCTGCTGCCGGAGACAGAACAGGGCGCAACTCCTTAATCTCTCCCGGGGCCAGCTCAAACTCATCCGACTGCCAGGCGTTAGCGCCGAGGAACACAACCAGATACCTTCCGGTCCAGACTTTACCGCTCAGATACTGGTTACTTGAGCCCCAAATCGCGGTGCTCCTGCTGCCGTTCTGCTGCACTTTGAACAAGAGAGTCTTTCCCTTGGGTTGTTCGTCGTCATCAAAGGCAAGGCGAACCTGGCCGGGCGTGCGCGGCGACACCCCTTCCGGAATCACAAGTTCGATCAGCTCGCCGGCTTCGATCTCAGCCGGTGTGACAGTACGCTTCAACTCGGCATATCCTGCGCGAGGCGCAGTGGTGGAAAACGTGATCTCCACGCCCACCGGCAGACCTTCGAACTCGACAAGTTCCTTGTACGACCCCGTGAATCGCTCAGGCAATGTCGGCCAACCTGCGGGGATTGGCGTACCGCTTCCGCTTCCCGCCTCAAGCTGCAATCCCGCCTGCCACAGCTTATCTGCCTCTACGGTAAGCAAACCCACATATGGCGCGCCGTCTGCATATGTGACCCGGACGCGCAAGGGTTTGAGTGGATACACCGTGACCCTCGGTTCCGACAGCCCCGCTGATAACGTGAAATTTCGCCACCCGAGCGACCACCCGGCCTGGTCCAGATTCAGCCGCAGCATTGCCTCCAGCGGAACGTCGAGCACCGCGCGGCCGTCCGTGCCGGTTGAGACCTGCTGTGAGTTCCAGGGTGAGTCGGTGTCCATTCTCCAGTCCACCAAGAAACGCAAACTTACGGGGTTGCCGCCCGGGTCGTTGGCGACCAGCACACGCCGATTCGTGGCGTCGGGCGGCGGTGCATCTTCCGGAAGCTTCGAGCTATCAAGCGCCACCGCTTCATTCGAGGCGTTTGCCGGGGGGGACGAAGCCTCACTGGCTTCAGGCGGACTGCTCCGAGGGGAATCGACGCCGGCATTCTGGTTCGGAAGTTGAGTCGAGATCAGATGGTCCTGTTCAGTGTCGGCAGATTTCATCAGCACCGCCCCGACGCCCGCGCCCATCAGCAGCACCAGCAGCACGGCCAGAACGAGCGCGGTCGTCTTCTTCACAGCGAATCCTCCGAGAGCCATGGACGCAGCGACCTTCGCCGCGGCGCCGAAGGCGGTCAATTTCAGTGCGTTGCGCAAATCGTCAGGCACGGCGGCCACCGGCAACACCGCAAGCGCGCGCGCGATAGCCGGTTCGTCCTTGTCACGCAGCTTGTGGCGCAGTGCTGCCAGCGCGCGGCTGATCCGGTGGTTGAGCGTGCCCAGCGGCACGCCCAGGGCCTCTGCAGCCTCGGCGTAGGTGAGCCCTCCGACCTTCGTGATCATCAAGGCGTCGCGTTCCTCTGTGGGCAACTCTTCAAGCGCGCGAGTGAGCTGTTCACCGCGCTCGCGCTCCACCAGCTGAGCTAGCGCCAGCGTGGACTTCGTGTCTTCGACAGGCATCGCTGGGCCTCCTGCGTCCGTGACGGCGACACGTGTTCGCTTGCGGCGCATGTGCTGGGCCTCGCGCGCGATGACGCCCGCCAGCCATGGCCACGGATTGTCAGCAGGGATCAGGTGGCGCTTGGTGAGCGCAACTACGAACGCCTGCTGGACCGCGTCGGCGGCGTCTTCGCGGTGGCGCAGCATCAGCCAGGCAAGGCGCCAGCCGCGCTCGACACACTCGTCGGCGCACCGTTCGATGAGTGTCGTGGGATCGATGTTGGAATCTGCAGGGCTCACACGATTAACGACTCGGACGCGCCGGTCAAATCACCAAATCTCGGACAAACGATAACAACTCTTTCGCCGGATTATGCTCAACGCACACTGGCTGCCTGCGTTCTGGCACATTCAGGGACCCCAGCTTACGCTGGGGGCTAACGGTTGTGACGGCGCGTGCCGCGCCTGAACGGCCGAGGGCGTGAAACTCCGAGGGATCGTTGCACAACGAGCCTGTCAAACGTCGCGTGTTGCAGGGCCAGTGCGTCTGGCCTATCAGCCCCAACCAGGCTCGGGTTGAGGGCAACTCCATCCTTTACACCTCCTATGACGACCCCTTCCATCGGCCGGAATCGGGCTACCTGGGTCTGCCCCACGTTGAGTACGAGCCGATCCCGGTTGAGGGCATCATCACCCCCGCCTTCTGCGACTGGCACTTCCATTGGGTGCAGCACCGCATCGCCGGCGTGAAGGGCAAATCCCTGCTGGGCTGGCTGGCCGAGGACGCCTGGCCCGAGGAAGCCCGCTTCGGCAACCAGGCTTTCGCCGACGTCGCCGCTGAGGGTTTCGTGCGCAAGCAGCTCGCGGCCGGCACATTGGCCGGGGCCTGCTGGTGCAGCCCCCACGCCGAGAGCGTGCGCGCCGCCAAACATGCCGGCATCCGCTACTCGCTGATCGGCCCGTCGGTAATGACCACCGGCGAGCCCCCGGATCTGGTGCGCTCGCTGCCGCAGGTGATCGCCGAGTTGAAGCAACTGCAGATCGAGTTCGAGGAACAACTGGCCGTCACGCCGCGCTTCGCACTCTCGTGCGACATGAAGACGCTGAAGGAGCTGCAGGAGTTCGCCTTCGACTACACCCTCTGGGTGCAGACCCACCTGGCCGAGAACGAAGACGAGTGCGCGGCCGTGGCGCGCGCGTTCCCCGACGCGAAGTCATACCTCGACGTCTACGACCAGGCCGGGCTGCTGTCGCCGCGCACGCTGCTGGCGCACTGCGTGTGGCTGGACGACTTCGACTGGCGCACCATCAAGCAGCGCGGCAGCATCGTGGTGCACTGTCCCACCAGTAATGAGGCCCTGGGCAGCGGCCGCATGAAACTCGAGAAAGTGCGCGCCATGGACATCCCCTGGGTGCTGGGCACGGACATCGGCGCCGGGCCCGAGCTGTGCATGCTGGATACCATCGAGACGGTGACGCGCATCCATGACTGGAGCGCGCCGGTGAACACGCTGGAGGCCTTCTTTCGCGCGACCGTCAGCCTCGAGATGCTGGAGAGCTACGCCAGCCGCAAGAGCCGCGTCACCCGCATCATGGGCACCAGCCGGGCCGGGTTCATCGAGTTTCACAGGCCGCCCAGCATCGACCGCAGCGACCGCGACCCGGAGCACATCCTGGACGCGCTGGTGGATCAATACCGCCGCAACCCGGGCAAGAGCATCGCGGCGGTCTACGACCAGAATTTCAACCTGCTGTACGAGAACCGTTAGCTGCTTCGCCGCCGCTCGTCCCGCTTTCCTGCCCTCGAAGCTCGAACCGGAACGCAAGCAGGGCGCAGAGCGCGAAACCCGCCGCGTTCAACGGCCCGTGCGTCATCGCCATTTCAGGCACGCCCAGCCATGTCCGGCCCAGCAACTCCGACACCGCAAACACCGCCACGAGGGACATTCCGGCCAGCAGCGCCGCGACGGACAAAGGCAGCAGCAGGCGGGCGGCAGAAGTGCGCAGGTGCGCTCTCGCTGAGAGCGCCAGGACCGCCAGGGCGAACGCGGCCGCAACGAGAAGCGTCGCACCGGCTGACTTGATTTCCGGGGCGCGCCTGACGTTTCCAGCGACCAGCAGCGCCAGCCCGGCCAGCATGGCCACCGCCGCCGGCGCCGAAAGCAGCTTTCGGCCCGCTGTGCGCGGGCTCAGGCCAAGGGTCGCCCCCAGCACCGCCGGGAACACGCAGCCGCTGAAGTGGAAGTGAACGGCCGCGAGAAACACAGTCGTGGGAGGGTACCCGAACGGCGCGACGCCGGCGCGGTGGAGTGTAAACCAGACGCTTCCCGCCAGCAGAAAGAGAAAGCACGCGTTGGAGCAGATTCCCTGCACCGACCGGAACTCACCGCGAAAGAGCCGCAACACGCCCGCCGCGGCTAGAAGAGCGCAAACCAGCACCCATCCCCCGGCCAGAAAGGCCGCCGGCTTGCCTGCTTCAAGCCATAGAGAGCAGACGGACATTCCGGCGCCCACCGGCATGAGGAGTGCCGCGATACGCGAGGGGCGGGTGGTTGCGCCGAGAACAGCCAGGCAGAGCGGAATCAGCACCAGCGGCGCCACCAGGAACACCGCCTCGACGACGTTCAACGGGCCAAGCCCGGCGGCGGCGGTGGCGGCGAGCGCCACCCAGACAGTGAAGCCCCCGGCAGCGACACGATCTGTGTAAATCGCAACAGTTCGGCTGGTCATAGACTCTTGAGGTGCGCCATGAAGGGAAGTGCATACATCGGCGGCGCCTCGCAGGCAATTCCGCGAGGGAGGCGCGCTCGAGGACAGGCAGCCTTGGAGCTGAGCTTCGCGGCGCCGGCGCGGACTGCCCAACCGGCAAGCTGGCCGGCTCGGGATCATCGGCGCTAGTCGCGGCTGCCGGTTTCTTCGTCGAGCCTGAGCTCGTTGCTGTTGTCGGTGGGAGCGGACTTCTCGGCCGGCTTGCGGGCGTCCACCTGCTCACCCACCAACTCGGCGGCGGACAGGTACTTGCCGGTCTCGAGGTCCAGCAGCCGCGCCTGCAGGGGAATCTGCGCCGATGTGATCGCCTTGATAATCGAGCTCTTCTGGTACGGCCCTTTCAGGCCGTCCTTGGTGAGGATTTTGAAGCCGATCATGGCGTGCTCCGCAACCCTGACAGGTTAACGGGCGGGGCCCTGCTTCATCAAGCGGCGGGCTGCGTGAGTTCTTCGGGCGCGCGCTCGGCCAGTTTGCGCGGCCTGGGCAGCTTCACCTGCTTGAGCGGGATCTTGCCGCGCAGGATTACGCGCGGGGTCTCTTCCACGGGCACCGGCGTCTGCTCGTCCAAGGTGAGCGGCTTTTCGGCCAGCTGCTTGAGTGTCTCCTTGGCACCCTGCTTGTCGGCTTTTACGGGGACTGTTGTCCTTGGCTCGGGCACCGGGGTGTCGATCATTTCACCCACCAGCTCAGCCGCGACGATGTAGCGCCCGGTCTGCAGGTCGAGCAAACGGGCCTGCAGCGGCAGCATGGCGCTGGTGATGGCCTTGAGGATGCTGGACTTCTTGAAAGGGCCCTTCAGGCCTTCCTTGGAGAGAACTTTGTAGCCGATCATGGAGACCTCCGTGGTTGTCGCCTGGAGTGTAACCCGCCCTTTGCCGATATGCGCGCAGAATGCCGGAGTGAGTTTGCGCCCGTGTTGCGGATCGGGAATATGCGGGCCCGCCTTGTGAAATCGGCGTGAACGGTGACGCTTGCGGCACCCGTCTCCGCCGCGCGGGCCTTGCCAGCGTCGCCCCTACCCCGCCCGCGTTTTCCCACTACACTTCCCGCCATGAGCTTCACCCGTCGAACCGTCCGCGGCCAGCCCTTGCGCACCAAGATCGTTTGCACGCTGGGGCCGGCCTCGCGCGACCCGGCCGTGATCGGCGCGCTGATCGACGCCGGGCTCAGCGTCGCGCGGCTGAACATGTCCCATGGCGACCACGATCTGCACCGCAAGACCTTCGAGCTGGTGCGCCAGGTCAGCGAGCAGCGCGACCGCCCCGTGGCCGTGATGTGCGACCTGAGTGGCCCCAAGATCCGCCTGAACGAAATCGAGGGCGGCAGCTTTGAGTTGAAAACGGCCCACAGCATCGACTTCGTGCGCGGCAATGCGCTCGGCAGTCCGCGCGAGCTGACCTGCACCTACGGCGCGTTCCTGGACGACGTAGAGGTCGGCGAGCCGGTGTACATCAACGACGGCGCCATCCGCCTGACCGCCACGGGCAAAACGCCGGAGCGCCTGACCTGCCTGGTGGAGGTCGGCGGCCTGGTCAGCAGCCGCAAGGGCATCAACCTGCCGGGCACGCGCATCAGCTCGCCGGCGCTTACCGAGAAAGACATCCGCGACCTGGAGTTCGGCGTGAAGCTGGGCGCCGACCTGTTCGCGCTCTCGTTCGTGCGCAGCGCCGATGAGGTGAAGGACCTGCGCGCGCGCCTGAAGGCCCTGGGCAGCGAGGCGCAGATCGTGGCGAAGATCGAAAAGCCCCAGGCGCTGGAACAGCTGGAGCAGATCATCGAGGCCAGCGACGCCATCATGGTCGCGCGCGGCGACCTGGGCATCGAACTGCCGGTCGAGAGCGTGCCCCTGCACCAGAAGCGCATCATCCGCGCCTGCCGCATGGCGCTGAAGCCGGTGATCGTCGCCACCCAGGTGCTGGAGAGCATGATCGAGAACCCGACGCCCACGCGCGCCGAGGTCAGCGACATCGCCAACGCCATCGAGGACGGCTGCGACGCGCTGATGCTTTCGGCCGAGACCGCGGCCGGCAAGTACCCCGTGCACGCCGTAGACACCATGGCGCGCGTGTGCCGCGACGTTGAGAAGGCGCTGGTCGCGGCGGAAGCGCCCGAGGAGTTCATCGCCCGGCGCGCCGGCGACGCGCTGCGCAAGGCGATGGTGATCGGCGCGGCGATCATTGCCGAGCCCCTGGGCGCCAAGTTCATCGTGGTGCGCAGCGAGTCGGGCGTGACGGCCCGCTACCTCAGCAAGGTGCGCGGGCGCTGCCCGGTGCTGGCGGTGCACCACGACCCTGCGGTGCTGCGGCGCCACGCGCTGATGTGGGGTGTGCTGCCGTTGCGCACCAGCGCCGAGCACGGCGAGCTGCCGGCGATGGAGGACGACCTGGCGCAGCTTGCGCGCTCCATCGTGGACGAGGGGCTGGTCAGCACCAGCGACCGCATCGTGGTAATCAGCCGCTATCCCTGGGGCGAGCAGCAGCCGCCCAACAACATCCGCACGCTAAGGGTAGGCGACGCTCTGGGGGCTTTGCCGTAGCGCGGGAGCGCCGGCTTCCAGCCGGCTCTTATCGTCGGCATCCTGCCGACGTGAGAGTCGTGGACGAGACGTCCACGACCATGCCGGCGAGACGCCGGCGCTCCCGTACACAGGCGAGACGCCAGCGCTCCTAGCCGAACAGGTCCGCCAATCGGAAGTACTCTTTGGTGACCTTCTTTTCTTTTCCCGCGATGTCCTGCAGGGGCACGGCGCGCACCTCGGTGCCTTGCAGCCCCGCCAGCGTGCCGCTTTGCCCGCCCTTGAGCAGGTCGTAGGCCTTGTCACTCACGCGCGTGGCTAGAATGCGGTCGGCGGCGCAGGGCGCCGCGCAGCGCTGCAGGTAGCCGAGCGTGGTGCAGCGCGCGTCGTAGCCCAGGCGGTCCTCGATCTCGCGCGCCAGCATGGGCCCCACGCCGCCCAGCTTGGGTCGGCCCAGCTTGTCCGTCGCCGTCGAGCGGGGATCGATCAGGCCCTGCTTATCCACGGCGCCTTCGGCGATCACGATGATGCTGTAGTTGCGGTCGTACTTGTCGTGGCGCAGCTTCAGCTTGTCGCACACCTCGTCCAGCGTGAAGGCGAACTCGGGAATCAGCGTGATGTCCGCGCCGCCCGCGATCGCGCTCTCCACCGCGATCCAGCCCACGTTGCGCCCCATCACCTCCACCACCATCACGCGGTTGTGCGACTCGGCCGTGGCGCGCAGGTTGTCGAGCGCGTGGGTGCACATCTCCACTGCCGTCAGAAAGCCCACGGTCAGTTCAGTGCCGGCCAGGTCGTTGTCGATGGTCTTGGGCACGCCCACCACGGGAAAGCCGCTGGCGGCCAGCTTGGCGGCGGCCGACTGGCTGCCATTGCCACCGACCACGATCAGGCCTTCGATGCCGTGCTTGGCCAAGGCGGTTTTGGCCTTGTCCTCGTCGCCCTTATTAAGGAAGAGACGGGAACGCGCCGAGCGCAGCAGCGTGCCCGCGGTCTGCACGATGCCGGTCACGTCGTGGCGAGTGAGCAGGCGGACCTCGTCTTTCAGCAGGCCGTCCCAGGAATCAAAGATGCCCATCAGCTCAACGCCGTCATACAGGCAGCGCCGGGCAATGGTGCGGATGCAGGCATTGGTGCCGGGCGCGTCGCCGCCGCTGGTGATGATGCCGATTCGTTTCATTGCGCGCTCATTTGACGTGGGCAAGCTGCGGAACAGCAAATTTCCAATAACCAATTTTCAATTACCAATTGGACTGCGTCGGCCGATGCATTGGTAACTGAAAATTGGTTATTGGTAATTCGCTGTTGCATGCAGAAGCATGGCGCCTGTTCCATTCCCACTACCCGCTAGCCCTTGAACTCCACCTTCAGTCCATCCTGGTGCGCGACCTTTACGATCAGGTCTTCCACGCGGTTCGAATAGCCCCACTCGTTGTCGTACCAGGCGATCACCTTCACCAGGTTGCCGCCCATCACCTGGGTCAGCGGCGCGTCGAAGATGCTGCTGGCCGGGTTGCCCACGATGTCGCTGCTCACGATCTCGTCCGTGCTGTACTCCAGGATGCCCTTCAGCGTGCCTTCCGCGGCCGCCTTCATGGCCGCGTTCACCTGCTCGGCCGTCACCTGCTTGTCCAGCTCGACGGTCAGGTCCACCACGCTGCCGTCGGGCACGGGCACGCGCAGGGCCAGGCCGTCGAGCTTGCCGGCCAGTGCCGGGATCACGCGCCCGATCGCCTTGGCCGCGCCGGTGCTGGTAGGGATGATATTCAGCGCCGCGTGGCGCGAGCGCCGGAAGTCCTTGTGGGGCGTGTCCACCAGGCGCTGGTCGGCGGTGTAGGCGTGCACGGTGGTCAGCAGCCCACGCCTGATGCCGAAGCTTTCATGCAGCACCTTGGCGACCGGGGCCGCGCAGTTGGTGGTGCAGCTTGCGTTGCTGACCAGTTTCGCGTCGGGCGTGACGACCTCATCGTTGACGCCCAGCACCACGGTGCTTTCCAGGTAGTCCTTGGTGGGCACGGTGATCAGCACGCGCCTGGCGCCGGCCTCCAGGTGATGGTTCAGCTCTTCGATCTTGCGGAATTTGCCGGTGCTCTCGATGACGTAATCGACGCCGAGCTCTTTCCAGGGCAGCTTGGCGGGGTCTTTCTCGCTCAGCACCTTGAAGGGGTCGCCGTCGATGCTGAGTGTGTCGCCCTTCAGCTCGACCGTGCCGGGGTACTTGCCGTGCACGCTGTCGTACTTGAAGTTGTAGGCCAGCGCATCCGCGGGCGCCAGGTCGTTGATCGCCACAACGTCAAAGTGCCCGCGCAGCTTGGCGATGCGGATCACCGCGCGCCCGATGCGGCCGAAGCCGTTGATAGCGATCCTGGGAGCGGCCATGGGATTCTCCTGTGGATGAGGTTCAGGATTCTAACGCGGCGGCTTGGGGCGCAAGTCCATCCCGGTAAAAGTTGGTTAAAGATGAAGGGCTCCCGCGCGAGGCGAGAGCCCTTCTGCAAGAACCGCCTACTTGTGGGTCTTGGCCAGGTAGGCGCCGGTGCTGGCCGCCGTGGGCTTGATGGCTTCCTTGCCCTCTTCCCAGTTGGCCGGGCACACGTCGCCGTGGGTCGCGCTCCACTGGAACGCCTTGATCACGCGCAGGGTTTCCTTGACGCTGCGCCCGACGTTGAGGGCGTTGATGGTGCTGTGCTGCAGCACGCCGTTGGGGTCGATCAGGAACAGGCCGCGCAGGGCGACGCCGCCCTGCTCAAGCAGCACGCCGTAGTCGCGGGCGATGTTCTTGGTGATGTCGGCGAGCAGCGGGAACTTGACGCCGCCGAGGCCACCCTTGTCGAGGCCCATGTTGTTCCATGCCAGGTGGCTGAACTTGCTGTCCACACTGCAGGCGATCACCTCTGTGTTCAGCTTCTTGAAATCCTCGAGGTGGTCGTTGAAAGCGACGATCTCGGTGGGGCAGACGAAAGTGAAGTCGAGGGGGTAGAAGAACAGCACCACCCACTTGCCCTTGTAGTCACCCAACTTGATGTTCTTGAAATCGCTGCCGATGACAGCGTCCCCGGCGAAGTCCGGCGCCAGAGAACCAACCTGAATTGCCATGTGCATTCCTCTCTGTGTCAGAGTCAGTAAACGGGTTTGAACCGGCCGGGCCGATTCTTGGGCCCCTAACGCCGGGGACGGGGATGATAATCCGTCTCAACGCGCTCTCAAGGACCAAATTGGTACAGGTCGTCAACGGCGAAAAAACTGCCGCCTGCCGCCTCCCGCCTGCCGCCTTCCAAATGTAGGCTCCCGCCCCGAATTCGACACGGAGATTGCCATGGCCTTTGAACGCACCCTGATCCTGATCAAGCCCGACGGCGTACAGCGCGGCCTGGTGGGCGACATCGTCGCCCGCTTCGAGCGCACCGGCATGAAGATCGTCGGCATGAAGCTGATGCAGATGACCGAGCAGCTGGCCGCCCAGCACTACAAAGACCACGTCGGCAAGGGCTTCTATGCCGGGCTGGTCAAGTTCATGACCAGCAGCCCGCTGGTGGCCCTGGCCGTCGAAGGCCCCAAGGCCGTCGAGAACTGCCGCAAGCTGATGGGCAAGACCTTCTGCACGGACGCCGTCGCGGGCACCATCCGCGGCGACTTCGGCGTCAGCCGCGGCCTGAACCTGGTACACGGCAGCGACAGCGCCGAAAGCGCCAAGCGCGAACTGGGCCTGTTCTTCAAGCCCGAGGAACTGCTTGAGTACAGCCGCGCCGTGGACGCCTGGAGCTGGAACGACGAAGACAAGGGGTAGCTATCGGTTGTCAGTTGTCGGTTGTCGGAGCAAAGCTACTGACAACTGATTACCGACAACTGGCAACTTTTTCGCCGACAGTCACTCAAACCGGGTGATCTCGTTCGTAGAATCTACCTTGGTCACAAACGGGAGTTCGCCATAGACACGCTCGAAGCCGCGCGCGTTGCCTACCAGGCTTGCGCTGAGAAAAAGGCCACCGACATCCGCCTGCTCGAGGTCAGCGGCCTGACCATCGTGGCCGACTACTTCGTGATCTGCACGGCCACCAGCTCGGTGAACGCGCGGGCGATCGCCGACGAAGTGCGCAAGCGCCTGAAGGAAGAGACCCAGCGCTCGCCGATCGGCCTGGAAGGGCGCGAAGAGGGCTGGTGGGTGCTGCTCGACTTCGGCGACGTGATCGTGCACATCTTCCAGTCGGACGCCCGCCAGTACTACGCGATCGACGAAACCTGGGCCGACGCCCAGGTGGTGCAGGAATCCGAAGCGGCCTGAATCAGCGCCCGAACACGAACGAGACCGTCAGCGCGAAGTTGTGCGACGGTCTCGTTTTCAGCTCATACAGCTCGTCGTCTTCGACGTAGTTCCAGACCCGCGCCTTGCCGCCGAAGCCGAGCGCGTAGGTCAGGCCGATTACCAGCCTGGGGCTGCCCGGCTCGCTGCCCAGGGGCGCCACGAAATCGAACGTCACGCCCGCCGCGAAAGTCTGCAGCTTGATCAGGTGGTGTTCGGGCCAGCGCTCGCCCGTCAGGGTGTAGTGGTCGCTGTTGCGCCCGAAAAACTGCGTCACCCGGAACCACTCCACCGGCTGCTCCGTCACGCGCAGCGAGCCGCCGTAGGGGAAGGTGTAGCCTGCCTGCACGCTCAGCCAGCTCAGCGCCTTCCACTTGACCTTCGCGCTCAGCAGGCCGATTTCGAACTCGAAATCCTCCGAAGGCTTGTACGCCACGGACACGCCGGGCAGCGGAATGTACCGGAACGAGAAGCCGCCCTGGTCGCGGACGGCCGTGGAAAAGAACACCGACGGCGTGATCGACCACTCGGCGTCGATCGGGATGCGCAAACCGACGCTGGCGTTGATGGAGAACGCGTCCCATTCCAGACGGTCGGCGTCGGAGCGCATGGAGATGTTCAGGAAGCTGGTCAGGGTCAATTCGCCGATGCCGAAGTTCCCGAACGCGCCCAGGGAGGCGTCGATCAGCCGGGGTGGCAGGCTGTTGCGGCGGTTGTCCAGGCCGATGTAGCGGAAGCCCGCGGACAGGAACAGCGAGCGCCGCGGGTTGGTGAGCACCGGCGCGGAAACCAGCGCGTCGCCGGCCTGCCAGCGCACGGCGTCGTCCTTGCCGATGACATCGGTTTCCAGCCCCAGCGCGTAGCGCACGCCGGGCGACCGTGCGGTCTCGACGCTCCAGGCCTCTCGGGGGATGCCCTGCGCGCCGCATGCAGATGCCAACAGCATGGCGGCCGCTATCGATAAGAAACGCATGATGGGTCCGGTCGCCCCCGGACCAGACTAACGCAGGCGTGACTCGGCTTCTTCCACGCTGAGGGCGGTTTCGAAGAGGCGGTCCATCTCCAGCATCTCCAGCATCACCCTGACCTTGGGCTGCGGATTCACCAGCACCAGACGGCCGTCGCGGCCGCGGATGGCGTTGCTGATGCGCCTCAGCCACTCCGTGCCCTCGTCCACCAGGGTGCGCAGCTCGCTGACGTCGAGGATCAGGTTGCGGGTGTCGGCGCTGAACTCCTCGTTCCAGTGGCGCTCGAAGCTGGGGGCCGACACTTTATCAAACGCGCGCCGCAGGCTCAGCACCTGGGTATGCGGCGCGGTGCCCGCGCGCATCCCGCCCCAGCAGGTGCGCATCTCCTCGGTGATGCTGGGCTTGGCCGGCAGCACCATGAACTGGCCCGACAGCGCGGCCAGCATGCCGTCCATCACCTTCTGCGCGGCCTGGCCGAAGCTGTCATAGAATCGAAAGCCGCTGCCCGGCGCGCCTTCGCCCAGCTTCACGCGCAGCGCCGGCGGCGCGCCGATGATGGCGAGAAAGCCCGACTCGTGCTCGCTGAACAGGCCGGCAAGCCCCGCCATGGTGTCGATGCCCGCGCGGTCGATCTGCTTCAGGCCGCGGATGTCCAGGAAGAGCCGCTTGGGCAAAGGCTGCAGGCTGCGCCCCAGGTTGACCGTGAACTCGCCGATGCGCTCGCCGGTGAAGGCGCCGTTCAGCATGAACGCCGCCGTGCTGGGCGTGTCAATCGGAAGCTGCTGCCAGCTCAACTCGGCCGACATGGGTTACCCGGCTGTTGTGGGGCCCACAGTCTAGCTTGCCCCCGGGCCAAAGCCAAAAGCACAGGCCTGGACAGCCTAGGCCGCGCTGGTGGCGGGCTCGGCCGTGCTCCTTTCCGGGGCAAGCGCCTTCGGTGCCTGTTCATGTTCATGCCCGGGTACAGGGACAGGCACCTTCGCTGCCTGTCCCATTTCGGTTTCAGCAGCCGGCGCCGGCGGATTGCGCATCCAGTCTTCCACCAGTTGCTGTGCCATGTGGAAGCACTCGGCGCGCAGGGCCTCGCGCTTCTCCTGCAGGCGCTCGATCTCGCGCTGCACGCGAATCACCACCGAGGGCGAGACCTTCCAGCGGTAGGGCTTGTCCTCATCGCCCTTAAGCTTCGCCACTTCCTCGTCGTGCAGCTCCAGCATGTTCTGGTAGCGCACGATGGCGGCGTCGATGCTTGCGCCGTCGCGCTCGCGGAACAGCTCCTGGGCCGCATCGCGGATCGCGTTCTCCACCTTGACGGCGGCGTCGTCCGCGCGCTGGGGTTTGGCCGGCTTCGGCCTGACTGACGGATACCTTGACATGTCAATACTCCAGAAAGGACCGGCGCAACCAGCGCGCCCGACACCGGAAACCATACCCACGCACGCGACATTTTTCGGAGTGTTTGAGCCAACGCCACGACTCAAGGCCGGGCAGAAACAGGACTTACGGCGGGAGAAAGTATTTTTTTTGGCGACGCGAAGTGGGGCAGACATCCTGTCTGCCCGGGCAGGCTGGAAGCCTGCCCCACAGGCTTGCCCTACAGGCCGATTCAGCCGCCGCTGATGAACTGGCGCCAGGCCTCACTGATGGTGTATTCCTTGATCGCCGGCCAGATCAGCCCCCAGGCCGCCACCTGCAGGGCCAGCAGCAGCAGCAGGCCCAGCACCGGCTCCCAGGCGCGGTTCTGGAAGGCGCGCTTGAGGCTGAAGCGGCTGACGTCGCCCACGCGCCAAGCCTTGAACTGCGGGAAGAAGCGCGGCACGTTCGCGCAGTACACCCGGTAGGGCTCGCCGTAGATGCTGGACAGCATCTCCTCTTCGATGCCGATCTGCAGTCGATACACCACGAAAAACAGCGCGTTGTAAACCGCCAGCAAAATCAGGTTGAAGGGCCACGCCGCCAGCAGGGCCAGCCCGCAGCCGATCAGCCAGGTGCCGACGTACAGCGGGTTGCGCGTGCGCCCGTAGGGGCCCGCGGTGGCGAGCTCGGTCTTCTTCATGAGGTAGCCCATCGACCAGATGCGCATGGCCACGCCCAGCAGGGCAAAACCCAGGCCCAGAAAGCGCATGACCACTAGCGCGACATGCTCCTCGGCGAGCGGCGGGCGCAGCGCCAGCGCAATGAACGCGGCGTAGACCGGCCAGAAGCCCTGCAGGCGCAGGCGGTCCAGGCGCTTCTCGCGCTTCTTGCCGTCGCGCACGGTGGCCTTGTGCGTGGCCTTGAGAGGCCCGTCCGCGAAGGCTTCGGCAACCGATTCCGGGTTGGTCGTCACGCCGGGAATGTACAGAGTTAGAGCCCAAGCCGAAAGGCTGGGGACACGCGGGCTTGCCCGCGTGAAATCGGCCAGGGGCGCCCGCGATCCGTCACGCCTGCAGCCAGCGCCAGATGCCCTTCAGCATCAGGCCGGCGCGGATCGCTTCTTTGGCGTGGTGTTTGGCCTGCGGCTTGTCGCCGGCCTTGCGGTAAGCACGCGACAGCTCGAGGTGTTTGCGGGCGGCGCGGTTGACGTGCATGCGGACGGCCTGCTCGTCGTGGTTGTGCAGCAGGGCGTTCACCATGCAGATGCGGCTGTAAGCCTCCTCCAGCGCGCGTTCGCGCCCGACCTTGCTGATGCTGTCCGCGCTGCGGTGCACGGTCAGCAGGGCCTGCTCAACCATGCGCATACCGGAGTTGCTGACCGCGCGGGCCAGGCGCAGGAAAAAATCCCAGTCGTTGGAAATGGGAAAACGCTCGTTGAACAGCCCCACCTTCTCAAGCAGGTGGCGCTTGAACAGCAGGCTGCTGGTCTTCAACGACAGGTTCTCATACAGGTCGCGGAACAGGTGGTTGTCACGGCCGGGCAGGATTTCCGGCTTGGTCTCGCGTGAGCCGTCGGCGTTGACGTGCACGTGGCGCGAGGCGGCGGCGACGTACTGCTCGCCGATGGCCTCGAGCTGGACGGCGAGTTTGTCGGGCGTCCACTCGTCGTCGGAGTCCAGCAGCGCAATCCACTCGCCCTTGGCGCGCCGCAGGCCGGCGTTGCGGGCGCTGCTGGCGCCGCCGTTGGGCTTGCGGATGTAGCGCACGCGCGCGGGCGGGTCGGCGAAGCGCGCGGGCGTGTCGTCCGTGCTGCCGTCGTCCACCACGAGCACTTCAAGGTCGGTCATGGTCTGCGCCAGGGCCGACTTCACGGCGCGCTCCAGGTTGTCGGCGCGGTTGTAACTGGGGATCACCACGCTGACTTTGACGCCGGCCGGCGCGTCACCCCGTTCCTCAACGCCGGGCGCATCCGACTGCGCCTGGGTCATGCGCACGTAGTGCTCCCAGCGCGCCTCGGGCGAGTCCTGCACGCGCTGCGGCAGCTCGCGCTCCGGCTCGCGCTGCGGGTTCTGCAGCAGCTTTTCGACCTCGCTCCACACCTGCTCGACTGTCAGTCGCTCGATCGGCACCGGACGCGCGGCCTTCACGTCGCGTTCTTCGCCTTGCTCGCCGGGCGCGACCAGCGTGCGCATCACGCTTGAGTTCGGCGCGTTCTTTACCGGGTTGCTGGGGCCGTACAGCATCAGGCCGGGCAAGCCCGCCGCGGCCGCGAGGTGCCCGACGCCGGAGTCGTTGCCCAGGTAAACACTTGACATGTCAAGAAGCGCTGCCAGCTCGGGCAGTTCCATGTGGAAGCGCGAGATGAACTCGTCTTCCCAGTTGTCTTCGCTGCGGTCGTCGTGGGTGCCGACGATGATCACGTCGCATCCCGTGGCCGCGATGCGCCGGCAGATCTCCGGCCAGAAAGGCCAGCGCTTGACGGCGTTGCTGGGGTCGCAGCCGGCGTGCACCACCACGGCGCCCGCGGGCGCAGTGCGCTTGTGGCGCTGCTCGGGCGGCAGCTCGAGGTTCGGGTCATGGCCGATCACGTGCGCGCGCGGCGTGGGGCCGGCGTAGCCCAGCCAGCGGGCGAGCTCGACATTGGCCTCGGTTTCGGACTGCGTCTTTACATGGCGCTTCTCGACCTTCAGGCAAAGGCCGGGCGGGAACATGCGCACCAACTGGCGGCGGCCGTAGGCGCTGACGCCGAAGTCGTAGTCCTGGATCTGGAACTGGTCGTGATGGGTGAAGACGCGCCCGAGGATTTCCCACTTGTCCCACAGGGGCTTGAGTTTGTCGGCGATGGGCGAGTTGACGTACAGGTCAACCTCGTGGCCCATCAGCCACAGGGCATGCAGCAGCGGCGTACCCTGCACGCAGTTACCAAGGCCCTGCGAGATTTCGACCAGCAGCTTCATGGGCGGCCACCAAAGCACGGAACCGCCAAGGGCACAAGGCGGATCAGAGGGCCGCCTCGACCTTGCGGGCCAGTTCGAAGTCCCGCCCCGTTACGCCGCTCGCGTCATGGGTGCTGAGCCGGACCAGCACTTTGTTGTAGACGTTGGTCCATTCGGGGTGGTGGTCCATGGCGTCGGCCGCTTCCGCTACCTTCACCATGAAGGCCCAAGCCTGCTTGAAATCCTTGAACTCGAAGGATTTCACCAGGCCATCGTCCTCGTACTCCCAGCCCGGCAGGCCTTTCAGGGCCGCCTGAATCTCGGCCGCGGTTGCTTTCGCCGCCATGTTCACTCCTCTTCGCCCAGGCCCCGCAACGACAGCTCACCCGATTCCAGCCTCAGCAGCGCGCAGGAGCTTTCATGCGCGCCGGCCGCGC
Source organism: Planctomycetota bacterium (assembly GCA_020638635.1). Lineage (GTDB taxonomy): Bacteria > Planctomycetota > UBA8742 > UBA2392 > UBA2392 > JACKID01. The sequence goes on along the minus strand of JACKIE010000004.1, from coordinate 112,546 downwards.
TCCAGCGCACTCGCACCTGAGCACCGGCCGCCGAGGGGGCCGCCGATGGGCGCGGGCCGCCCGATGCCTGCTCGATCTGCAGGTAGACGGTGTCCCAGAACTGCCGACCACGCTCGGGGTTGTGGGCGACTTTGTCGATGGCATCGAATTCAGCCTGGCTCTCCAGGTGGGGCTTCAACGTATCCAGCCGCTTCTCTGCCTCGAGCTGGGGGTTGATCCCGGCCGAGAGGTCGGCGATCAGGCTTTCATAGGCGCCGGCCTCGGACTTGAAGACCCGGGCCAGGGCGGCGTCATAGTCGAAGGCGGGGCGTTCGCTTGCCGGCAGCTCGCGGTCGGCGGGGTCGCGCCCGAGCAGGTAGTCGATCACTTCCATGTCCAGCATGCCCTCGCGCAACTCGCCGCTGCCGAAGTAGGGTGCCATGCCGGCGATGGGCGCCGCGGCCAGCCCATCCAGCGTCACCTGCAGGTCGGCGATGCGCCATGTCTTGTCGGCCAGGCGCCACTCCACGCGCACGCGGGCGCTTGCGCCCAGGGCGAGGGGCCAGGTTGCCTCAATACCAGCCAAGCGTGCATCATCGGGCAGGTTTTCGATGTCAGGAGTCGCCGCCAGCGCGCCGAAGAACAGCTTGCCCAGGCGAGTGTCCCGGTGGCGCGCCAGGCTGCTCACACGGGCATGAAATGCCAGGCGCTCTTCGTCGTCGGCAGGCTGGTTCAGCAACGCAGCCTGGACAGGCTGGATCGCCGGTAGGAACCCCTCGGAATGAATGTCCTCAAGGGCGGGATTTTTCAGCGCATCGGCCAGGGAGACGACCGATAAAGAAGAGGCGAAAAGCGGACCGCCCGCCAGGCCGATCAAGAACAAAATCACAGTGCGTGTGGTGCGGTTCATGGGATAGACCTGCGTTGTGGGCTCGACAGGCGGAACATAGCTGCCCGCCGTCCAGCTTGCCATGCGTCTTTGCCCTTGTCGAAACGAATGTAACGTGATTCAATTCGAAGGGTTATAGCCTCCGAGTCTTGTCGATTGCAGCTGAGTGGTCGGGGCGGCCGGCAGTCGAGCCCGCATTGATGGCAGGTGCTCATGGCGGAAACTGAAGGAAGTGTTGACTACGCGAACCTGATCCGCGCGCAGACGCGGCAGGTTGACATTGACGCGTTCAAAGAACGCGGCATGAAGAAGGTCAACGTCATCAACGCCAAGAAGATCAATGAACTGATCTCGCAGGCGGTGACGAACATTATCGGCAAGATGGAAGACGCCGATATCCAGACGATCAAGGACGACAAAGCCCAGATCGTCATGGACTCCATGGCCGAGTTCAAGCGCCTGTTCGCCGAGCAGAAGAAGGAGCAGGAACAGCAGAGCAGCCTGCAGGAAGAGCTGGCCATGCTGCGCGAGCAGATGGCCAAGGGCGCCAGCGAAGGCAAGTCCGCCAGCTCGACGCAGATGCAGAACGTCAGCGACGAAATCGCGGAACTAAAGGCATTCATGATCAACCAGGCCAGCAAGAGCCAGGGCGCGGAAATGACGCGCACGGCCATGCTGGAGCAGCAGCAGGAATTGCTGGAAGACCACTTCAACGACCTTAAAGCCAGCCTGGCGGCCGCCGGGAATCCGTCAGCCGCCGCCGCGGTCGCCGAGGACAACACCAAGAAGGCGCTGGAAGAGGTGGTGGACAAGATGACCAGCCTGCTCGAAGAGCAGGAGAAACGCCGCAACGGCGCCACCACCGACACCATCATGAAGGTGCTGACCGAGCTGAAGGATGACCTGGCCAAGCGCTTCGACGACCTGACGGGCGCCATCAAGCACTCGAACACGGACGCCCTGAAAACCGAGCTGGGCGCCCTGCGCGAAGACATCAAGAAGGCCAACGCCGACGAGTTGAAGGCCGAGATCACCGCCCTTCGCGATGACCTGGCAGAGAAGACCGTAGCCGCGGGCGCCGCCAACACCGAGGCTCTGCAGGCCCAGATGGCCAAGATGCAGGAGATGCTGGAGAAGGGCGGCGGCGGAGGCGGCGGCGCGAACATCGACATGAACGAGATCATCAGCAAGCTCGAAGGGTCGATGTCAAAGAAGTTCGCGGCCGCGGGCATCGGCAAGGAAGAAGTCAGCATGGACGACGCGGTAGCCGTGTCGGGCGTGATGCTGGGCGCCGCGTTCAAGGGCATGGACGACATCGAGTCGAACATCGGCAGCCTGGACGCCAAGAAGTCGGTGGACAAAGAAGGCGGCAAAAAGGCCAAGGGCGCGCTGGACGCCCTCAAGAAACTCAAGGGCAAAGGCTAGCCGGATTCACGAATCGGAATTCAGGAACGAGCCCGGCGAGCGCCGGGCTCGTTTGTTGCCGACTGGCGGGCCGACTCCGGCTAACCCAGCGCCAGCAGGCTTAGCGCCATCGCCGCGATGCCGGTGGCTGTGCCGTAGACCGGCGCTAGGCCCCGGGTGGCGCGGCGCGCGGCGGGCAGCAGCTCGGCGACACTCAGCCACACCATGATGCCCGCCACCATCGCCAGCATGCCACCGATCACCGGCGCGCTCAGCCACGCCACGAACAGCCAGGCGATGCCCGCGCCCACGGCCTCGGCCAGGCCCGCCACAGCGGCGAACACCAGCGCCTTGGCCCGTGACGCGCCGCCGGCCAGCATGGGGGAGGCCACGGCGATGCCTTCCGGTATGTTGTGCAGCGCGATGGCCAGCGCCATCACCAGCCCGGCCTCTGGCGACGCCAGCGCCGACAGGAACGGGGCCGCGCCCTCCGGCAGGTTGTGCAGGCCGATCGCCAGCGCCACCAGCAGGCCCACGCGCGAGTGACGGCCGCGGTCGGGCGCAAGCGTGTCCAGCCCGGCCTGCATGGCAACCACCAGCAGCGCGCCCGCGCCGGCCAGGAACAGGGCGGGCCACCAGGCTCCCAGGTTGGCGGCGGCCTCGGGCAGGATCTCCCACAGGCTGACCAGCAGCATGGCGCCGGCGGCAAATGCCAGCGAGCCGGCCAGCAGACGGGGCGAGTGCTCGCGGCGCAGCAGTGCCATGGCCGCGCCGGCCAGGGTGGCCATGCCGGCAAGTGCGGCCAGCAGGAAAGCGAACAGTTCATCGGACATGGGCGTGCTCCAGATGCGACTGAGACTCAGTATAGATATGGGAGCGGGAAGCTGTCAACCCTGGATCCGCCGCCGGCTTCGCGTGGACGACAAGCGCCAGGACCCGCGCAGCGCAGCACGGGCCCCGGCTTCGATTCACTGGAATCAACCCGGGCCGGGGACGAGGCCCCGAATTTTCCGCCGGGATGCGACTGCCCCTAACCCGGGTTGAAGCCCGCGTAGGTTGCAAAGTCAAAGGGGTTCTCCGCGCGGTCCAGCTTGATGCGGATGCTGCCGGTCATGGAACGCGTCTTGCCGCGGCGGTCCGCCAGGCCGTCGAACTCCACTTCCCAGACGTACTCGCCGTCCTGCTCGCCCGTGAACGAGCAGTAGTTCAGCAGCTGCAGCATGCCCCAGCCGCTTTCCCCGTAGTCGATCGGCGTGGAGGTCGGCGTGCGGTCTCCCAGCTTCTTGAGCAGCAGCCGCGCGCCCGCCGTGTCGGGCGTCCAGGTTGCGGTCACGAACTGCTGCGCCCGGTGGCTGATCTTCGCGCCGCCGGTCTCCAGCACCAGCTCAGCCATGGTCTTGGTCTCCTCGACCAGCCGGATCGAGAACACAACATGGATGCGCTCGCTGTCCGCGCCGAACAGCGCCGTGCGGATGCGGCCCGCCTGCGCCAGCGCCTCGGTGTAGCCTTCCGGTACGGTGCCCATTACGCGGCCGTCGAGTTCTGTGCTGCGCAGGGCGTCGAACTCGCGCTGCTTGCTCCAGACCGTGCCGCTGACCGGGTTGAACAGCCGCGCCACCAGCTCGGGATCGGCTTCCTCCTCGCCGGTTTCGCTGAACGGGAAGCGGCCCTTGAGTTGCTGGTTCCAGGGCTCAACAACTTCGTTTTGCCAAAGCGCGGCCAGGCGCGCGTTCTCGGACTCAAATGCGGCGTTGAACAGGTCCAGCGCGGCGGCGTAGCCCTCGCCCGCGCGGGCGTGGTCGCCCGCGGCCTCGAGATCCTGGGCGTCCTGCAGGGTTGCAACGGCGCGCTGGGCGTCGGTGGTCTGGGCCAGGCCGGCCTTGGCGCGGTAGCCTTCCCAGGCCTGCTGGGCGGCGAGTGCGAGGTCACGTTTGTCGCCGGTCTCTCGCGCGGACTGCTTGTTGTCGAGCCAGCGGGCCGCCACATAGAAGCCCGCCACGCAGATCACCAGGGCCAGCGCCAGCATCAGCAGCACCACCGGCCCGCGTCGCCAGACGGGCAGGTGAGGCGCGGGCGTCACGGCCGAGAGCTGCGGCGCGGAAGCATCCGGCGCCAGCCCCAGGGCCACGTTGCGGGCCAGCACCAGGTTTTCCAGTTGCGCCTGCAGTTCGCCGCGCGTGTGGTTGGAGGGCTCGTGTTCGAGCTGCTGTTTCAGCTCGGTGACCAGCGCCTTGTACTTCGCCTCGACGTGCTCTGGCGAAGCGCCTATGTACAAACCCAGCAGCTTATGCGCCTGTTCGCGATCCATGGCCGCAGGGTACGTCAGGCCGGTTGGCGTGAAAAGGCGTGGGGCAGACATCCCGTCCGCCCGGCAGGCTGGAAGCCTGCCCCCGGCTACTTCGGCACGAAGACCGTGCGGTTGCGCAGCTCGCCGCCTTCGATCTGCTCGTTGAAGCGATACATGGTCGCGCGCGGCACGCCGTGGGCCTCAGCCAACTCTTCCAGCGTCCGGCTGCCGTCGGTCGTGATGACCTTGCACACGCGGCGCTTGAACGAGTCGATCCACTGGCTCCAGCCTTCGCCGTGGTCGTAGGCGATCGCTTCGACCGCCAGCACATCGCGTTCGCAGACTTGCCGCACCGGCGCCGGGTCGGCGCAGCCCAGGTGCCAGAAGCTCACGGCCGGCACGCCCCAGTCCAGCCCCAGCTCAACGCGGGTTTGGATCGCGCGCAATGAAGGCAGCGCCACCATGTGCCCGTCGTAGCGCCCCGCAAGCTCGGCCTCGTGCTCCATCCACACGGCGTCAAAACCCGGCCTGGCGCGGAGCGCCTTCACGTCGCGCAGGGTCACCACCTCGGCGCGGGGCAGGCTGGTGTCCTCCGGCCGCGGCCAGTCGTAGCCATACAGGGGAAGGCACAGGGTGAGCTTGTGGGTGTGGGCGGCCCAGAACTCCAGCAGGCGCTTGTACGCCGGCAGCGGGTAGAGCGCGCCCGGCAGGCTGCCGCGCCAGTGATAGTCGTACATCATCAGCCGCACGCTGTAGACATTGGGCGAGTCCAGCAGGCGGCGGTAGGCGTCGGCCTGCTCGGGGCGCAGCTGGCCATCCACAGGCTGCAGGGTGAACGACAGGCGCGCGCCGAAGGGTAAGCGCGGGGCCAGCTTCTCCGCCAGCGTCAGCAGGGCGGCGGCCTGGGTGCTGCTGAGGCTTTCGTAGTCGAGGTCGAGGTGGTCGCAGCCGCTGCGCTCGAAGGCTGCCAGCAGGCTGTCGGCGTGGTCGTCCATTCCTGAATCGCTGAGCGGCGCGGCGAGCGAGCCGCCGTGATTGGTGACGGTCAGCCAGCGGCGCAGCTCGCCGGCCGCAGCCAGGCCGGCCTTCAGTCCCGGTTCGTCTTCGAGCTTGACCTTCCCGTCTGCGGCCACCGAACCGTGGAAGAAGAGCAGGTCGGTGAACCCTGCTTTCCGCGCGGAACCGGCTATCTGTTCCTCGTCTGCCCAGTAGGGGACCCAGCCCTCGACGCGGTCCAGGCGCTCGAGCGGAGCGGGGCGGGAGCGCTCGGGCGGCGCGTCCGGTGCGCTGCCTTGGGTGCCGTTGGAGTACAACACACAGCCGATGGTCGCGGCCAGCAGCATGACGCCGAAGGCCACGCCCGCCACGCGCGCCGTTTTTCCCTGCAGCCGAAGCTCGAAGCCCCGGCCGGTGCGTTTACGACGCCGGCCCATACTCCCCCGGGAAAATATCGGCAGGACCAGTGCCGGCTGTTGAGCAGATCGGGAGATTGGCGGAGAGCGCCGCGGCGGCGGGCGGCAGGTTTGGCTCCTAACGCGCGTTTTCACCGAACTTGGTGGTTACCTTGAAGCTGAGCTTGCGGCTCTCTCCAGCCTTGAGCGTGAAGTGGATCTTCCGGGTGTCGGCGTCGTGCCTTTCCCAGGCGTCGTCGCTTTCGAATTCGAACAGGCCCTGCATGCTGCGGTGGATCTCCACCTCGACGTCGCGGTTGCGGAAGTTTTTGACCTCGGTCTCGAACTCCTCGACCGTGGTCCAGCCCACCAGCCGGTTGTTGCGGAAGGTGAGATCCTTCTTTTTCAGTGAGCCGCGCTTTTCCTTCATGGTGCACTCGGCGTCGGGGCCGACGTTCACCTTCACTTCTTCGTTCTTGGGTATGTACTTGCTTGCTACCGCGCCCATGTAGCCGAGGCGGCCGTCGGACACGCGCTTGTAGAGGCGCACCAGGCCGTCGGGCAGGGGCTCTTTGCCGAGCTTGTGGGCCTCGTCGTTCTTGAACTCGAGCACCTTGGTGAAAAGGGGGCCGTGCTTGTCGGGTTCAAGCCGATACACGGTCTTGAGCGGCACGTCCTTGATCTCGAAGCTGCGCAGGCGCTTGCTCCAGCTGTGCGGGATCGTTTCGGTGCCCTCGACCGTATAGATGTAGTACTCGCTCAGGCCGGCCTTCTGGATTTCCTTGGGGCGCTGCATGCCGCCCTGCGCCTCGCCGCCGCGGGCGGTCTTCTTGGCCATGTCGCGCAGGTCGTCCTTGTCCATGGGCGGCACTTGCGGCGGCTGAGGCGCCGGCATGCGCGGCCGGGCAAGGTCGATGATGCGCTCCACCAGGTGGATCACACCCACCACCAGGCGCACTTCGGCGTCTTCATACTCCTCGCCCGAGTTGTTGGTGACCGTGACGTAGGCCGTCAGGTCCATGGCGTTCTCGGCCGCGTTGACCATGCCTGTGTACTCTGCGCTCCAGCTGATGCCGCTGGTGAAGTAGCTGATTTCGACCTCGTAGCCTGCGGGCTTGCTGCAGGCGACGGTCCAGATCAGCATCTCGTGGGATTCGGCGGGGTAGCTGACGTCCATGACTTCCAGCGCGTCCTGGGCGTCCTTGCCCACGGGCTCGAACTCGACGCTGGTGGGGTCGATCAGGGTATTGGCCCAGGAGAACTGCAGACGGTTGTTGCCCTGCTTGAAGCTGAGCGTGCGGCGTTCGCGCACAAGCGTGAGGTCTTCGCTGTTGTAAATGGTGAGCTGGACGGAGTCGCGCTCGGGAAGGGTAACCAGCTCTTCCTTGGCAGATAGTGATGACGCGAACACTATTGAACAGCAAATTACCAATAACCAGTTACCAATTGCCAATTGGCTTTCGGGCGCGGCTGGACGGCTGCTGTTCATAGCTACTTCCTGCGGTTGGTGCCGTTGCGTGTGGTTACCTTGAAGGTGAGCTTGCGCTGCTCGTTGGCTTTGAGCGTGAAGTGCACCTTCTGGGTGTCGGCATCGTGCTTTTCGAATCCCGCGTCGCTCTCGAAATCGAAGTCGCCCTGCATGCTGCGGTGGATTTCCACCTCGACTTCACGGCCGCGGAAGTTGCGGACTTCCAGCTCGAACTCCTCGACGGTGGTCCAGCCTTCCAGCTGGTTCCAGCGGTTGAGCATCAGGTCCTTCTTCTTGAGGGAGAGGCGCTTTTCCTTGAGCGTGCATTCGGCGTCGGGACCGACGTTGATCTTCACTTCCTCGTTCTTGGGGATGTACTTGCTGGCCAGCGTGCCCATGTAGCCCAGGCGCCCCTGGCCCGCGTCCTTGTAAAGACGGATCAGGCCGTCGGGCAGGGGCTCCTTGCCCAGCTTGTGTTCCTCGTCGTTCTTGAACTCCAGCACCTTGGTGAAGAGGGGGCCGAACTTGTCGGGCTCCAGGCGATAGACGGTCTTGAGCGGCACGTCCTGCACGACGAAGCTGCGCAGGCGTTTACTCCAGCGGTCGGGGATCGTTTCGGTGCCTTCCACGGTATAGATGTAGTACTCGCTCAGGCCGGCCTTCTGGATCTCCTTGGGCTTCTCCATGCCGGTGGAGGGATCCTCGTTCATTTCATCCTCGGCCATGCGTTCCAGCTCTTCCAGCTCGGCATGGGGCATGGGCCTTCCCTTGCTCTGGCCGGGCTGGGCCAGGTCGATGATGCGCTCGACCAGATGGATCACGCCGACCACCAGGCGCACCTGGGCGTTCTCGTACTCTTCGCCTGAGTTGTTGTGAATCGTGACGTAGGCCGTGAGGTCCACGCTGCCTTCGGCGGCGTCCACAATGCCGGTGTACTCGGCGCTCCAGGAAATTCCGCTGGTGAAGTAGCTGATCTCGACGCTGTAGCCGGCGGGCTTGGAGCAGGCGATGGTCCAGATCAGCATCTCGTGGGACTCGGCCGGGTAGCTGGTGTCCAGCACCTCGAGCGCGTCCTGGGCGTCCTTGCCGACGGGGTGGAATTCGACGCTGGTGGGGTCGATCAGGGTGTTGGCCCAGGAGAACTGCAGGCGGTTGTTGCCCTGCTTGAAGCTGAGCGTGCGGCGCTCACGCACCAGCGTGAGGTCTTCGCTGTTGTAGATGGTGAGCTGGACGGAGTCGCGCTGGGGAAGAGTAACCAGTTCTTCTTTGGCGCTGAGCGTGCCGGCGAAGATGACAGAACAGCAAATTACCAATAACCAATTACCAATTACCAATGCCCATGATGGCAATTGGTCATTGGTCATTGGTAACTGGTAATTGCGGTTCATGGTTGTGCCTGTCCAGTGTGCCAGGTTCCGTGTCCCGAGTCCCCGTGTCCGACGCGGGACACAGGACTCGGGACCTAAGACGTGTTCCTTACCAGTTGTTGAGCCGCTTGTAGTGGAACTTGAGCTTGACCGGCGCGCCCTTGGCGGGGGCCTTCACCTTGAACTTGATGGTCTCGTTGTCCACGCGCTCGAAGCTGGTGTAGCCTTCGGAATCTTTCTGCATTTCCCATTCGCCCTGCACGCGCAGCACCAGGGTCAGTTCGACCTCGGAATCCTTGAAGTTCTTGATCTCGTATTCGTCCACCTCGTTGGTGTCGTAGACGTTGCCGCGGCGGTTCTCGACGTCGTTGACCATCTTCTTGAACTCGACCTTGATGTCCTGGGCGATGCCGATGTTCAGGCGCATGTCGTCGCCGATCGCGGTGAACTGGCCCCAGTCTTCGCCGGTGAAGGCCGTGGTGCCCTTGCCGTCGTCCTGGTAGATGCGCACCTTGCCGTACTCGAGGGGGATGGCGCCCAGGCCTGCTTCCTTGGTGTTCTTGAGCACGTAGTCGGTCATCACCTTGCCCTCATATTGACGGGTCAAGTCGTAGACGTACTCCTTGTTGAGCGTGACCTTGTCCCACTTGTTGACCAGCACGCGCTTGGCTTCGCCCTGGTCGAGGCCCTTCTCAAAGGTCTTGCCGTCGCGGGTGATGAAGTCGGCGTTGTCGAAGTGGCCGCCGGACCAGTTGCGGATCTTGAAGTAGTGCCGGAAGGTCAGCGTCTTTTCATCGTTGCTGACCATCGCGCGGTAGTCGGTCTCGCGCTGGATGTTCGCCATCAGGTAGCTGAGGCGGAACTTCTCGCTGCGCGCGTCCGGGCTGGCGATCGACCAGGTGAGGGCCGCCTCGCCGGGCGGGTAGCTGGTGGACAGAATCTCCACCTTGCTGTTCACGTCCACGGGCCGGAACACGATGCTGCCCTTGTCGATGTTGGTGCCGGCCCAGCTGAAGTCCACGGTGTTGGTGCCCTTTTGCAGGCTGATGGTACGCTCTTCCTCGACCAGCACCTGGTTGGGGTGGTCGAAGCGCACGACCACGGCTTCTTTGTCGGGCAGGGTGGCCAGCTTGATGCGGGCGTAGGCCTTGTCCGGGCCGCTGATGCCGATCACCGATGCCAACGCCGCGGTGCCTGCCAGGGTGAGGATCATTCGCTTGTTCATTTGCTTGCTCCGGGTTGATTGTCGCGACTTGGTCGCGACTCCCTACTTGTTCTTGACGTTGGTTCCGTTGCGGGTGCGCACGGTGTAAGTGACCTTGCGGTTCTCGCCGGCCTTTAGGTTGAGGCTGAAGCGCTGGGTCTGGAAGTCGATCTTGGTGCTGGCGGTCTCGCTGTCGAAGTCGAAGTCGCCGCTGAGCACCACGTTGACCTCGAAGTCCACGTCGCGCCTGCGGAAGTTTTTCAGCTCCAGTTCAAAGCTCTCGATGTTGTCCCAGCCCGCCAGGTACTGGCGGTTGCCGCTCCAGCCGAAGGTCAGGTTCTCCTTCTTGAAGCTGGTGCGCCTGCTTTTCAGCTGCACCTCGGGGTCGGCGCCGGCGTTGACCTTCACCTCGTCGTTCTTGGGGATGTAGTCGGTCACCACCTGGCCCACGAAACCCAGCCGCCCCTGGCCGGCGTCGCGGTACAGGCGCACGATGCCGGCGGGCAGGGGCTCGCGCCCCAGCTTGTGGGCCTCGTCGTTCTTGAAGACCAGCAGCTTGGTGAGGGAAGCGCCGTACTTGCGGGCGTCGAGGGTGTAGACGGTGCGCAAGGGGACGCCTTCCTGCACGAAGCTCTCGAGGCGCTTGCTCCACTGGTTGGGGATCGTTTCGTGACCTTCGACGGTGTAGATGTAGTATTCGCTGAGGCCTTCCTTCACGATGTCTTTCTTGCGGTTCTCTGCGGCGTCGGCCTCGCGCATCTTGCCGTAGGCTTCCTTCATGCGCTGCTGGCGACCACCGCCGCCCAGGGCGGCGATTTCTTCCACCAGGTGGATGCTGCCGACCACCAGGCGCACGGTTGCGTTCTCGTATTCCTCGCCCGAGTTGTTGCTGACGCCGACGTAGGCGGTCAGCTTCATGCTGCGTTCGTCGGTGCTGAGCATTCCGTGGTACTCGGCGCCCCAGCTGATGCCGCTGGTGAAGTAGCTGATTTCCACTTTGGCGCTGACAGCGGCCTCGGCCGAGATGGTCCAGATCAGCATCTGGTTGCTCTCGGCGGGGTAGCTGGTGTCGAGCACTTCGAGCTTGTCGGCGTTGGTGAGGGCGTTGAACTCGACACTGGTGGGATCGATGAGCGTGTTGGCCCAGGAGAACTGCAGGCGGTTGTTGCCCTGCTTGAATGTGAGCTCACGGGTTTCGCGCACCAGGGTCAGGTCAACCGAGTTGTAGATCGTGAGCTGCACGGTGTCGCGCTTGGGCAGCGTGACCAATTCCTCCTTGGCCTGCAGCGGCGCTGTAAACGCAAGCGCGGCAAGGAGAAGAACGGGTATTGACCATCGCATCGGGTGCTCCTTGATTGGCGTCCACTGCATGGGACGCGCGCAAGGATTGCCCGGTTCCGTAATTTCCCGGAACAGGTTGACGGCAACCGGATGTTTGTAGGACGATAAATGTCACAGGGTGCAACAGGTACAGCAACGGGGAGAAACAAGCTTGAACAGGAAATTTGCGCCCTATCGCAAGTGGATAGGCGAGTGGGCCGGCCGTGGCGTGTCAAAGACCAACGTACCGGTGCACACGAGGTTGACGGTCCGAACGCGGCTTGCGGGGCAGGCCCTGGAGTTCCTGGTGGAATCCATGGACATGGAATCGAACCGGTTGATTCACGGGGTGATCGCGACCTTGGGCGAAGGACCCGACGGCCAGTTGCGCATGGCCGTGTTGTCCACGCTGCACGGCGCGATCGCGATGCCCGTGACGCCGGAAGACCCAGGTGCGCTGGCGATTGAAGGCGTGAGCGTGACCGGCAACCATGTCGTGGTGTCGCTGATCGAGGACGGGGACGGATTGATGTTGACCGGGTACTGGAGACCGGAGGGCGTGCCGAACGCCGAGCCGATCGGTCACAGCAACATCCGGATGACGCGAATCGCGCCCTAGGCGCGGGGAGAGCCGATGCACACGAAGCTGGCGCCGTACTGGGGCTGGATCGGCGAGTGGGCCGGCAAGGGTGAAACCTTGCAAGGCGTGCCGATCCTGATGCGCATGGCGGTGAAGCCGCGGCTGGCCGACCAGATCCTCGATTTCGAAATCCAGAACCTGCATGCCGAGACCGGCAAGCTGGTGCACGCCGTGGCCGGGCTGATGGCCGTGGACCCGGACGGCCAGCGCCGCATGGTTGTCAGCTCCACGATTCACGGCAGCATGCTGATGGAACTGACGCCCGAAGACCCGGGCGCCGGCGCCATCGAGGGCATCAGCGTCACCGGCAACCGCGTGATCGTCAGCCTGGTCGAAGACGACGACGGGCTGATGCTGACCAGTTACTGGAAGAAGAACGAGCCCGAGGCCGAGCAAGTCGGCTTCACCAACGTCAAACTGAAACGCGTGACACCGGCGTAGCGGCTACGAGGCGTGCGCCAGCGCCTTTTCCAGGTCGCGGATGATGTCCTCCGCGGCCTCAACACCGATGCTGAGCCGGATCCCGTTGGGCGCGATGCCGCCCTCGAGCCGCTTTTCGGGCGGCACGGCCGCGTGGGTCATGGCACCCGGGTTCTCGATCAGCGTGCGCAGCTGCCCCAGGCTGACCGCCAGCGTGAGCGTGTAGGCGTTCTTGGCGATCCAGTCCACCACCTTGATGTTGTTCTCGGGCTCGGCGGGGTCTTTCTCGACCGTCTCGAAGTAGATCATGTTGCCGGGCACGAAGTTACCGTCGGGGCTGCGCATCTGCTTCTTGGCCAGGGCAAGCTGCGGGTAGTTCTCAAGTCCGGGGTACACCACGCGCGACACCTTGGGGTGGCCGTGCAGGTAGCGGGCGACCTCGTAGGCGGTCTCCATCTGGCGCTTGAGGCGCAGGGGCAGGGTGGGCAGGCCGTAGACCAGGATGGGCCAGGCGCTCTTGGGCGCCAGCGCGCCGCCGAAGTCCTTGCGGTAGAGCAATACCTGGCCTTCGAGGTGGTGAGGGCCGATCACCGCGCCGCCCATGTCGGTGCCGTAGCCGCCGATGTTCTTGGTCAGCGAGTGGACGACCACGTGGGCGCCGAGCTCAAGGGGCCGCTGGCAGTAAGGCGTGGCGAAGGTGTTGTCCACGATGATGTAGATCTTGCGGTCATCGGCGCGCTTCTTGTTGAACTCGTCCACCACCTCGCGGATCGCCCCGATGTCCAGCGTTTCCAGCGTCGGGTTGACCGGCGTCTCGAAGTAGACGGCGCGGGTCTGGTCGGTGATGGCATTGCGCAACTCGTCCATCTTGCGCAGGTCCACCATGTCGGCCTTGATGTTCAGGCGCGGGTACCAGTTGGTGAGCAGGCTGTAGGTGCAGCCATAAAGCGTCTTGTGGGCCACCACCTGGTCGCCGGCGTTCAGCACCACGCCCAGCGCCGCGGATATCGCCGCCATGCCGGTGCTGAAGGCGACGCAGAAGTCGCCACCCTCGAAGCTGGCGAGCTCGTCCTCAAGCATGCCGCGGGTGGGCTCATCCAGCCGGTCGTAGATATAGATCGGCTTGGTCTTGTGCGCGTCGCCGGACGCATACTCCTGGAAGCCGCGGGCCCCGCGCTCGGTCTTGTCGAGCCGGTACGTGACGCTGCTGCTTTGCGGCGGGATGATGTGGTGGCGGAAGTCCCACTTCTCGGTGAAGTGTCGGCCGTGGATCAGGAACGACTCCACGCTTGTGCCGGCGGGGATGTTGTGGACGCGCTTGCTGATATCGGTGCCCGTGTGCTTGGCCATGGCGATCTTCCAGTGTTCAGGGTCGGCGGGCAGTGTAGCAACAAAGCGCGCGGCGCGAAGAGAACCGGCCGGAGGCCCCGTTGCCGTCGGCCTTTCCTTCACGAATCGGAGCTACTTCTGGGTGGGCGACTTCACGTACATGTGAAGCAACTCGCCTTCGCGGGTGCCGATCAACAGGGTGCCGTCGGGCGCGACGAAGCCGGCCGTGACTTTGAAGTCTTTCTGCCCCTTCAATTTTTCACTGTATGCCAGCGGGCGTTGTTCCTGCCCGGTGCGTACGTCCCAGACGACCAACCTGTCTTCGTTGTCGAAGGCCACGCAGCGCACGCCGTCGTTGCTGAAGCCGACGCCGCGGACCCACTCGGACAAGCCGGAGTACTCTTTCACGGGTTTCTCGTCGAGTTTGCGTGTGCTCCAGATGCCGACCTTGTTCTCGATCGAGCCCCCGATCAGCTGGCTGCTGTCGGCGCTGAACGCGACGGACTGGATGGTTTCGTCACCGGACGACTGCAGGGTCTTCTTGATCGTCATGTTCACGGCGTCAAACAGGGCGATGCGTCCTTCGTCGCCGCCGACGGCCAGCCAGTTGTCGTTGGGGCTGATGGCCAGGCACTGGGCCGAGTCCAGCCCGGTGGGGGTGGTGCCCAGCTTGGCACGCGTGCGGGGGTTGAAACGCGCGACCACGCCGTCGCGTCCGGCCGCGTACAATACGGTGGCGCCGGAGTTGAACGCCATCCCGAGCACGTCGTCCCCGATATTACCAAGGTCGTACGCCTGCGGTGAATTTCCGCTGAGGTCAAACACAACCGTGGCGCCGTCGTCGTTGCCGCAGGCGGCGAAAGTGCCGTCGGTGCTGACTGCCATGCTGGTGATCGGCCGGGTTCCGCCGCGGCTGGTGCCGAGCTGCGTGCCGCGCTTGAGGTTGTAAAAGTGGATCTTGCCCGAGCGTGTGCCCGCGGCGCCGAATTTGCCGTCAGCGCTGATGGCCAAGGCCGTGATTTCCTCGCCGATCTGGATGACCTGCTCTGGCTTGCAGAACTTGTCGTCCCAGATCTTCTTCAAGTGCGAGGGCAGGCGGTTGTAACGGTCTTTGGTCGGCTCGCCCGTGAGCTCATCCAGCAGCTTCTCGAGCTTGGCCTTTTCATGGATGTCAGGCTCATGCTTCTGGATCAGCTCGGCGATGCGTTTTCCTTCCTTTTCATTGCCCTTCTTGATCGCGTCTTCGAGCTGTTTGAACAGCCTGGCTTTGTAGGCCTTCAGGTCCGAATTGTGCAGGTCGCGGGCGACCTTGATGGCGATTGCCTGCTCCGGGTTGGTCGGCAGCGCGGACGCCTGGTCCAGGTATCCGTCGCTCGCGGAGTACAGGTCGCTTTCTCGCGCCTCCTGGGCGGCCTTCAGCAGCTGGTTCAGCTTGTCGTCCACGGCGTCAAACCAGCGCTGCAGCACGGCTTTGTAGCGCCGTTCCAGTTCGCCCTCCAGGGGCAGTTTCGCGGCCTCGTCGATCTCCCGCTTCGCCTCGAGGAACTTCTCGTCTTCGGTCAACTTGTCGGCCGCGTCCAGGTGGCCGGACACTTCCGCGGTGAGAAGCTTGATGTACTCGTCCCGCAGCTCCCTGGCCTTGTCCTGCTCGGTCGTGGCGACGGGGATGTCCTCCGCCGCTGCCAGGTTGTCGCGTGTGGCGAAGTAGTCCTTGCGTCGAAGCGCTTCGCGCGCTGCGTCAAGCAACTCGCCATGGCGCCGGATGGCCTCGGTGGCGAAGCGCGTGCTGAGCGCCTCGAGCCTGGGTTTCAGAGCGTCGGGCACCGACAGTGCCTCCGTGGCGGCCAGGTTTCGTTTTGCGCCGTCGAAGTCGTTGGTGTCCAGGGCCTTTTCAATCTTGTCGATCAGCCCGCTGACGAAACCCGCGAGCGCGCTTTCGTTTTCCTTGGTGAAGGCGTCCAGCCGGTCCTGCTGTTGCTTGTTCAGGGGCAGGTCGTCAGCCTCTGCCAGGTTGGCGGTAGCCGAGGTGAAGTCCTTCCGCTCCATGTCGGAGGTGGCGGCTGCAAGCAGCTGCTCGAAGCGTTTTGCGACCTCGCGGTCGAGGTCCACACGGGTCTGGGCCAGGCGCCGCTGCAGCGCTTCCGGCACGGCTCGCTCGCGCGCCTCCTTTACCAGGGTGTCGGCCCTGTCCAGGGCGCTCTCGGCTTCGGTGAACTTGCTGCCGGCGACCGCCTTCTCGGCGTCGGTCACCTGCTCGCTGAGCTTCACGTAGAAGTCCGCGTTGGCGACGCGATCCGCCTGGTCCGAGTCAAGTACCGGCAGGCGCCCGGCCGCGTCGCGCTCATTGAGCGCGGTGGTGAAATCGCCCTTGTCGGCGGACGCGATCGCGGCCTCGAGGTGGGCGTTCAGCTTGTCGCGGATCGCCTTGGTGACGGCGGCCTGCAGTTCGTCCTGCGCTGCCGCGAGAGAATCGGGCACTCCGATGTCCTTGGCCTTGGCGAGCTTGTCCAGGGCGTCCTTGTACTGTTCTGTCTGCAGGTGCGCGCCGGCCAGTTTGTGCAGGTCCAGTACGCGTACGGTCTGCAGGCGCAGGGCGGCTTGCGCCTGTTTTTCCGCACTGTGCCGGATGGTCGCCAGGTCGCCCAGGATTGCCATCGCCTCGGTGTACTGCTTCTTCTCTTCCAGGCGCGCGGCTTCGGAGTCGAGTTCGGACCAGAAGTCTTCCAGCACGTCGTTCACCTTGGCCACCAGGGCGTCGCGGTCCGAGGCGATCAGTTCGGCGGCTTCGCCGTCCACCTTCATGCCCGCCAGCGCGTCACGCTCCTTGATCGCTGTGTTCAGGTAGGCGATGGCAGCCGCGCGGTCACCACCCCGCTTTTCTTCGACGCCGGCGAGCGCGTCACGGATGCGTTCAAAACTCTCGCTGGCGGCCAGGTAGGCGTGCTGCTGTTCCCAGCGGGACTTGAGCTCGTCAAAATCCTGCCGCTGCTTCTCACTGCCCTTGCCGCCCTTGATCACCAGCCAGGCCTGGTCCAGCTTGCGCTTCACTGCGTCCAGGTCCTGCAGGGTGTTGGCGTCTGTGATGCTGGACATCGCGCCGGCCAGGTAGCCGGCCAGCGCCGGGTCGTCCACTTCCTCGGGGGGGGGCAATTCCCCTCCGTCGTCCGGCGCGTTGTTGGCCGGCGCGTTGTTGGCCGCGGTGTTACCGCCCACGTTGGAGGGTGGCACGTTCTCAGGCGCGCGGTTCTCGTTGGCGCGCGGCGGCGTCTCGCGGTTTTCGACGTTGCCGCCCGAAATGATCGGCGCGTTGTTCGGCTTCTGCGCGCCCGGTCCCATGGTGAAGTACCAGCCGGCGAAACCGCCGCCGCCCATCAGCCCGATGATGAGCACCAGCGCCGCTACCAGCCCGCCCGAGCCCTTCTTGGCCGGTGCTTGCGTGGTGTACGCCGGTGCTGCCTCCTGCATGGTCGGCTGCACCTGGACGCGGCGGCCGCTTTCTTCCTGGATTGTGGCCAGCATGGTCTGGGCCAGCTCGCGGGCGTGCTGGTCGCGCTGCTGGCGCTCTTTGGCCGCGGCCTCGAAAGCCTGGCTTTCGCGCACCACGGGTGCCATCGACTTCATGGCTCCCTCGTCGCCCGCTGCGATGTCGTCCTCGGGGGCCATGGCGATCAGCTTGCGCAGCCACACGGCGGCCTGCTTGGCGCTGCAGCGCTTGGCCGGGTCCTTGGCCGTCATGCGCTTCAGCACCGCCACCAGCTCCTTGGGGAAGGGCTTGAAGCGGATCTCGGGGTAAATGATTTCCTTGGCGATGTGCTGCACGGCCACGCTGATCGGCGTGTCACCCACGAAAGGGGTCTCGCCGGTAAGCATGTGGTAGATGGTGACGCCCAGGCTGTAGACGTCGGACTTGTCGGTAACTTCCTTGGCCTCGGCCTGCTCGGGCGACATGTAGTGCGGCGTGCCCATGATCTGGCCGGACATGGTCAGGTGGCTGCTGGAAGTGGCGGCGCGGGCGAGACCGAAGTCAGACAGCTTGATCTTGCCGTCGGCTGCGCCCAGCAGAATGTTGTGGGGCTTGACGTCGCGGTGGACCAGGCCCTGGGTGTGGGCGTAGGCCAGGGCGTCCGCGCTGGCGGCGCCGATTTCGAGGGCGCGCTTGTATCGGAAACGCCCGCCGTTCTTGAGCATGTTGGCGGCGTCCGTGCCCTCGATCATCTCCATGACCAGGTACAGGTTGCCGGCGTATTCATCAACGTTGTAGACGCGCACGATGTGCGGGTGGTCCAGCTTGACGCACAGGCGGGCCTCGCGCAGGAAGCGCTGGCGCACCAACTCGTTGCGTGACAGCTCGTCAGGCAGGACCTTGATGGCGACGTTGATGTCCAGGGCGTGGTGGTAGCCCTTGAACACCTCGCCCATGCCGCCCTTGCCGAGCACGCCGGTGACCTCGATCTGGCCGATGCGCGTGCCGACGACAATCTTGCCGCCGAAGGGGGCAATCGGGCGAGCGCCGCTGGGCGCGTTCAAGGTGCCGGACTGCGGCGTGTTGCCGCCTGTGCCGGTGGGGCCAAAAACGGTCTGTTGGGTGCTGCCGCCCGAAACGTGGCCGGGACGGGTGGGCTCGTACATGGTGGCGGCGGGCTGAACGTCGGGGCCCTGGCCCTTTTTGACCTGCTTTAAAGCGTCCGTCACGCTGGGCTCAGGCGGCTTGGCGTGCTCGCCGGTGTGGGCGACGATATCGACGAGGGTGCCTTCGTGGATGTCGCCCGACTCCATGTCCTGGATGGCTTTTTCGAGGCGGCGGGTTTCACCGGGCTCGGGCTGTTCTTCGGCTTCCTGTTCGGGCTTGTCGTGTTCGTCCGTCATGCTGAGTCAGCTTCCCGTCCGCATACCGTGCAACGCGCCAGTCTAGCAGCGGGGGCAGCGATTTCCCCCCTCAGTCTCGCCAATCTCAGGAACCTTACACCGTGTAATGCCGTGGGGCAAAAAAACAGGCCACGATTTTTGAGAACAGGAGCCCGGAGCGCAAGCGACGCGGTAAATCGCAGCATGCCACGCACACAGCAGCCACCTCGACTAGTTGGGAATCAGGAAGCGCATTTTTTTAGCCGGTTGATACGTCACATCAACGGCCTCGATGCTGCAACCCAGTTCTTCAACCTGCTTGGTTTCATCGTCGTCAACGTGATAGTGGCGGACAACAGTTACGGAGAGATTGTTGTTGCCCGTCATCTCCGGTGCCGCGAGTCTGGCGCCGGCAGGCGGCGCATCCGCGGTTTCCAGGCTTACCAGGAAGTAGAACTTGCCCCGACTGAATGCAAACTCGACGAGTTGTCCGACGGAGGTAAATGCCTCATCGACGCCCCACCTGGACCAGTCCACACCAGGACTGGCCGGCAGGTTGGGGTGTTCGAGCTGATCTTCGGGCTTCGCCGGTTGGCTGCCAGTTCCTGCATCCACAGGCGTCTCCCGTTCCGCAACGGCCTCGTCGCCGCGCTGGATCGGGGAACAGGCGTAGAGCCGCTCGATGATGCGGCACTCCGAAGAGCGCTCCTGGACGACCTCGGCCTCGATTCTCGCGAGCCACCCATAGCTGAAGCTGAATCCCGCAAATCGTTGAACGAAGAAACGGTCGCCGGCTCGCACGCCGTCGGTTCGCCCCACGCCAATCGTGACGCGATCGGCAACGGCCAAGATGACGACCGCGGTGTCCACAGGGTGCCAGCTGTCGCGAAACCCAAGCGGGGAGCCCCCACGCAGGTCCAACTCGCGCCGGAAGTTGTCCGCAAGTTGTGGCGAGTCTTTCTTGCAGGAAGCTTCGTCCGGCGAGGCACAACAGGCAGCGAACAGCAGCGGGAAGATAATCGCGAGGCGCATTCAGGACTTTCAGGGGCGTACGCGGGGTCCCAATGAGTGTAAGCGACCCGGGAAGCCTCGACAACGGGCAACGCAGGGTTGTCCGCCTACCCATCGCTTGCGCTCCGGGCTCCTGTTTCGTTTACACCGCCGCCAGGACGGCCTTGGCTACTTCGTCCACCTGGGCGTTGGTCATCTGGTCGAAGACCGGAAGGCTCAGGGCCGTTTCGCACAGCTTTTCGCTTACGGGCAGGTCGCCCTTTTTCCCGCCGAGTTCGGCGAAACACTCCTGCAGGTGCAGCGGGATAGGGTAGTACACACCGCAGCCGATGGCCTGCTCGGCCAGTTTCTTCGCCACGGCGTCGCGGTTATCCAGGCGCAGGGTGTACTGGTGATAGATGTGGCTGTTGCCCTCGCTGACCGGCGGGGTTGCCAGTTTGCCCTCGAAGTGGCCGTTGTAGCGCGCCGCGATTTCCGCGCGCCGCCCATTCCACTGGTCCAGCCGCTTCAGCTTCACGCTCAGCACCACCGCCTGCAGGCCGTCGAGACGGCCGCAGATGCCGACTACCTTGTTGTGGTAGCGGGGGCGTTCGCCGTGCAGGCGCAGCAGGCGCACGCGGTCGGCCAGTTCATCGTCATTGGTGGCGATCATGCCGCCGTCGCCGGCGCCGCCGAGGTTCTTGGTCGGATAGAAACTGAAGCAGCCGTAGTGCGCGAAGGTGCCGGCCTTGCGCCCGTGGCGCACTGCGCCGAAAGCCTGGGCGGCGTCTTCCACCACCGCCAGGTTGTGTTCGCGGGCGAGGTCCAGCACGCCTTCCATGTCGGCGCATTGGCCGTAAAGGTCCACGGGAATGATGGCCCTGGTTTTCTTCGTGACCTTGGCGGCTGCGGACTTGAGGTCGATGTTGAAGCTGTCCTCGTGGACGTCGCAGAACATGGGCTTTGCATTGAGGCGCGCGACGGCGCCGGCGGTGGCGAAGAAGGTGAAGGCGGGCACGATCACTTCGTCGCCGGGCTGGATGCCCGCGGCCATCAGGCTGATCAGCAAGGCGTCGCTGCCGTTGCTGACGCCGATGGCGTGCTTGACGCCGAGATACTTCGCGCATTCGGCTTCGAAGGCTTCGACGTACCTGCCCAGCACGAAAGCCTGGTCATCGAACACGCTGGCCACGCCGGCCAGCACTTCATCCTTGATGGTGGCGTACTGCGCCTTGAGGTCGAGGAAAGGAACGCCCATGGAAGTCTCCGTTGCCGTCGCGCGGAATATAGGCTTCGGGCGGGCTGTGGCCAGTGGGGAAAAGTCGGCAGGCGGCAGTAGGCAGGAGGCAGGAAGCTTGCGCCGCCTCGCTGAAGCTCACTCCTGACAACTCATACAGAAACTGCCGCCCGCCGCCTTACTACTGCCGCCTCTACCAACGCGTGACGGAGCCGCGTGGGGACGGCTCCGTCACAGTTGGCCCCGGGTTGGGGTTTCGGGGCTGCGGAGTTACTGCTTGCGTTCGGTATCTTTCTTCGGGGCTTCCGGTGTGCTGTCCTCGGAGTGGCTGCTCTTGCGGATGCGCACGATCTTGATTTTCACCGTGGAGCTGCCGTCCGGCGAGGTCTTCTCGTATTCCTCCACTTCGGCGTCCGGGTCGTTCTCCCACTCCTCGACGTTCTTCTCGAACTCTTCGCGCATCTTCTTCATGCGCTCTTGCAACTCTTCGTGCATCTTCTTGAAGCGCTCGCGCATCTCTTCCATGGCCTTGCGCACTTCCTCAGGCAGTTCGGCCGGCAGCTCACCTTCGCCGAAGCCGCGGATGCGGATCTTGACGCCTTCTTCCTCGACGTCTTCCCAGTCGCCCTCTTCATCCGCCTTTTCGGCCTTCTCGCGCAGGCGTTTGATCAGCTCGCGCACCTCGGCCGGCAGCACCTCGTCCAGGTCCTCCGTTTCGTCTGTCTCGCCTTCCTTTACTTCTTCAATGATGGTGGCGCCGTCCTTGTGGATGATCCGGACCTTGCGGCCGTCGGGCAGTGTCTCTGTCTCCTGGGCAAGTAGAGGCGAGGAAATGAACAGCGGAAGCAGGGCGGCAATGATGGCTAACATGCGCTTCATGGCGTTTCTCCTGTGGGGTGGTGTTGGCTTCATCCTCATTACGGGGCGGGGCTCAGGGGCGTTACAGGCCAGTTAAAAAAAGCGAACCCCGGGCCGAAGCCCGGGGTTCCGGTGCCGCCGCCGTGTCTAATCTTTGACTGGTATCCAGTTCACGTAACCGATCTGCATCTCTTGCCAGGTCTGCTCGCCGAAACCGACCTTCTTGGTGGGGTCGGGATTGGCGGGGTTCTTGTCGCTGTTGTCGTACCAGCCGGTGGCGTAGATCTTGCTGCCCTTGGGCAGGTCGATCGGCTCGCGCAGCACGTACACCAGCTGCCAGTTGAAGTCGTAGCGCGGGATGTCCAGCAGCGTGATCTCTTCGCCGCTGGGCAGCTTGGCCACGTACTTGTAGGCCTTGCCGCGCACGTGCATGTGCGGCATCAGCGACAGCACACGCATGTCCTGCTGCGCGATGTGGATCGCCTTCACCTCGTGGTTGTCCACGCCGGCCGGAATCTCGAAGAACACGTTGCTGACGCCGGTGGTGGTGACTTCCTTCTTCGGCTTTTCCTTGCAGAAGATCATGCCGAGCCTGGGCTGGTCCTGGACCTCTTCGCCGTTGGGCGTGTAGTGGATCTGGAAGGTCATCTCCGCGCCCTTGGGCAGGAACTTGCCCATGCCCTCCGGGAACACGATCTCGCCCTGGCCCGGCACCATGCCCATGAAATAGCCGGCCAGGCCGCCGCGGTCATCGGGCTGCTCGCTGGCGCGCGGGTGGTTGCGCGGATACTTCAGGAAAATCAGCACGTGGTGCACCACCTGCGGGGCGCTCGGCCGAATCTCCATGGCCTGCACCCACTTGTCTTCGTCGAAGCTGGTCTTCACCTTCACGTACTGGTACTCGACCTTGCCCTTGGCGGGCACGGTGATGGGCTGGGGGATCTGCAGCACGCTCTCCGGCTCGCCGATTTTCCAGCCCTCTGTGAACTTCCTGGGCAAGGGCGCGTCCTTGGCGTCGCCCTCGGGGCAGCCGTTATCGATCCAGCCGAGTAATGCCTCGCGGTCTTCGTCGCTGAGGCTGCGGTCGTTGCTGAACTCGCCGTGTTCGGGGTTCGCGAACCAGGGCGGCATCAGCTTGTTCTTCACCTGGCGCTTGATCATGGTGCGGTTGGCCTTCACGTCGGCGTAGGTCATCAGCTCGAAGGGGCCGTTTTCGCCGGCGCGGTGGCACTCCTGGCAGTTGTCCCGCACGATGCGGCTGACGCGGTTGTGCCAGGTGATCTCGCCCGTGGCCGCCACGGCCTCCAGCTCAAGCAGGCAGCCCGGCGCCCAGGTGGCGGGCACGGCCACCTCGCGCCCGGCCAGCACGGAGTCAATCGCGTCGGTCAGGTAGTTGAAGCGCGGCTCATCCAGGTTGTAGCCGAGGCCGAATTGGTCGCTGACCGCGCCGCGGTAGCGCAGGGTGCGGGCGGCATCCAGCACAAAGCAGTCGCCGGTGCTGTTCACCTTCAGGGCCTTGGCGATCACCCCCTTGGGGTCGGGCACGTAGCGGGCCGTGAAACCGTAGCGCCCGATGGCGTCTTTGCACTCCTCGACGCTTTCGTTCTCCATGGGGTTGAGCAGCAGGAAGGCGACGTTCTTTTCGCTGTAGGCCTTCACGATTTCGTTCAGCACCGGCGCGTACTTCTTGCAGATCGGGCAGCCCTTGTTGGTCACCGCGATCACCAGCGCCTGCTTGTCCTTGTAATCGGACAGCTTGCCGGCCTTGCCTTCGGTGTCGGTGAACTCGAGGTCAGGGATCAGCCGGCCGATGTTGTGCGCGCGCGGGTCAACCAGCTTGGGCGCCTGGCGCACATCCTCAAGCTCTTCGCCCGCGTCCTGCGACAACACAACCCCCGCCGCGGCGGCGAGGCCCAACAGCATGCAGATGCTCAAGTACTTCAGGTTCATCGTCTTCCTCTATAGTTGCTTCAAGCGTAAAGGATAGTGCTCTATAACTGCTTATTCTCACGCGGCGGCGGGGGATTTCCGTGTGCCTTTTCCCACCGCCCACCGGTGTCTATGCTGTGCGCCTTCCCGGCCGTTCGAGGTGCGTTGTGGGTGAATTCGACAACGATTCAGGACCCGTTGAGGGCTCCAAGACCAGCGCCAGCACGTTGCCCTGCGCCCAATGCGGCGCCGAACTGGCCTATCACCCCGGCCAGTCGCAACTCAAGTGCGAGTACTGCGGCCACACGCAGGCGATCGAGTTCTCGGCCGACGCGGCCGTGATCGAGTACGACCTGAACGACGCCATTGCCCGCTACCTCGGCCAGGTGCGGCACATGGAGCAGTCGGGCCAGCGCCAGGTGAAGTGCCAGGACTGCGGCGCCGACATCATCGTGGCCGCGGGCAGTAAAACCGCGCGCTGCGACTACTGCGGCGGCAAGCGCATCATCGAGGAAGAGCTGCCGCCGGAGGTGCTGCGCCCGGAGGCGCTGCTGCCCTTCAAGTTCGACAGCGCCAACGCCGTGGAGCGCTTCCGCAAATGGCTGGCCGGCGAGGGCTTCTGGGGCCGGCTGTGGGTGCGGCTGGTGCGTCCCAGCGCGTTGCAGCAGCGCGCCAGCGTGGACGACCTGCACGGCATTTACGTGCCGTTCTGGACCTACGACAGCAACGCCCACAGCAACTGGACGGCCCAGGCCGGCTACTACTACTACGTCACCGAGCACTACACCGACAGCCAGGGCAAGCGCCAGTCGCGCCAGGTGCGCAAGATCAGGTGGGTGTGGACCAGCGGGTCGCGCCGCGACCACTTCGACGACTGGCTGGTATGCGCCTCGCGCCAGTACTACCAGGGCGACCTGCAGTCGCTGATGAAAAAGATCGAGCCCTTCCCCACCAAGGCGCTGGTTCCCTACGACGACAAGTTCCTGGCCGGCTTCCGCGCGGAAGTCTACTCGCTGGACCTGAAAGCCGGCTGGAACATCGCCCGCGACGGCATGCAGGCCGAGTGCTACGCCCGCTGCGGGCGCGACGTGCCGGGCGACACCCACCGCTTCCTGGAAGTGCGCACCAGCTATTTCGGCCAGAGCTTCAAGCACGTGTTGCTGCCCGTGTTCGTGATGGGCTACCGCTTCAAGGAGAAGCAGTACAACGTGCTGATCAACGGCAGCACCGGCGAAGTGCAGGGCGGCGCGCCATTGAGCTGGGTCAAGCTGCTGATCATCGGCCTGGTGCTGGCGGCGCTGATCGGCGGCGGCATCGCGGCCTACTTCCTGCTCGGCGGCGCTTCACAGGCTGCGAACCAGGGCGGCACGCCGGCCGTGCAGTCTTCGGCGACCGCGCCCGAGCCGCTGTACCTGCCGGTGCACTTCAAGCGCAACGGCAACGACGAAGTGTGGCAGCTGGAACTGACGTTTGCGGGCGCCAACCCGGCCGAGAAGCTGAAAAACTGGGAAGAGTACAAGGCCCAGGGCCTGGAAGCACAGGTGGAAGCCGAGGCCGAGCGTGTGATCAAGCTGGACCGCAACAGCAGTTACACAACGTTGGTCGGCAAGGTGAAGACGGCGCTCGACCAGAAGTTCAAGCTGGCCGACGGCAAGCCCAGGTTCGCAAACGTGAGGCTGACCGAGCCGAAGGAAACCCGGCCCAAGTAGACGGCAGGTGGGCAGGTCGCCCGCAACCCCGGTTCAAGTCTGCTCGAAGCCGTGCTGGGTCCAGCGGTAGCTGGCGATCAGGCTGCCGTCGTAGACGTCCACGCGGCCCTCGGCGGCCGGGCGGAAGCGGGGCAGCCAGGGCACAGGGCAGACTGCCGGATCATCCTTGCCGCTGTAGAAGATGTGCTGTGAACCGTCGTCGCCGGGCAGGTAGATGTCCAGGAAGTTGTCGAGCACCTTGGGCGGGTCCACGATCACGAACTCGTGTCCGAACTTGCGGGCGCGACTTGACAGGTCAAGAAGGGTAGCGACGGTCGAGCTGTCGGCCTGGGTGATCTGGCCCGCAAAGATGATGCGATGGCCGGCGAATTCTCGCAGTTTGCGCATCACGTCGGCAGCGCCTTCGAGCATGTCATCGAGAGAGTATTTATCAACGCGCGCGGGCGCCGTGATGACCACGGCGCGGAAGCCGACTGGCGGGGTGTCGCCTCGGTCTGCCATGGGAAGGGCGGTCTTGCGGACCGCCCTTCCCATGGCACGCCCGGCAGGATTCGAACCCCGAAACAGTCCAGCGGACTGTTTCGGCCGCGGCGCAGGCCGCCTGCATTCGTCCTCAGACGAATGCGTGCGGCCGTAAGCAAAGCGGTGGTGCGAGTACGTTTGACGCTCCACCGCTGAATCAGTTCTGGTACGCCCGGCAGGATTCGAACCTGCGACCTACGGCTCCGGAAACCGTCGCTCTATCCAGCTGAGCTACGGGCGCGCAGGTGAAAACGATACGGCGCTTCAGGGAAGCGTCAATGCGGGGAAGCCGGGCTTCAGCTCTCTTCGATCGTTACACCGCGGCTGCGCAGGTACTCGAGCGCTTTCTCGAGCGCCTCGGTGTCGCCTTCCAGCGAGAGTTCGAGGAAGCCCTGCTCCTCGGTCACATTCGCGCGCGAAATGTTGAACATCACGCCGAAACGGGTGCTGATGTTGTGAAGGATCGGCTCGCGGATCAGCTTCTGGGGGAAGCTGAGCGTGAGCTTGCGAATCGTTGCCGCCATCGTTACTCCCGGTTGCGCTTCGCGCCCCGCGAAGCCTGTGAGCCCACACATTCTAGACGTTTTTGAGCCCCCGCAACATCCCGGAAAACGTCAAATCCGCGCACTCGCAAGCACCCTGCCAGATTCCCCGCCCCGCGTTTGTCAAGCAAGGGGACTGTCCCCGTTTTCATACGCCCGTGAACCCGGTTTCCGGTCGAACGTTGGTAAACGAATGAAGACAGCCTGCCTGCTTGCGGTTGCCATCCTGCTGATCGGCAGTTGCGGCCGACCGCCGGAGCCAACTCCGGCGGTCGCGCCAACGCCGCCCCTGCAGATTGAAGCCCGTTACCAGGATGGGGCCTGGGCCCTGTTCGTCAAAGATGAAGAAGGGCCGATAACGGACGAAGAGCTGCTGAAAAGAATCCAGGAGTATGCCGAAGTTGTGGACCCGGCGGCGGGATTCGCAGGCCGCGACCCGACGGGGCAAAGCCAGAACCGCGTTATCTTCAGTGCCCCGCCCGAGGCGCCGCGCGAGCTCTTTGACCTGGTTGTGTGTTTTGTGGTGATCCAGTTCGTGAAACTGGACTTGGAGCTGCCCCGCCAGGGGCTGGCGCCCCTACGCTGCGACTTCGAGTTGCCTCGCGAAGAGAGCCTGGGGCCGCCGCGCGATCACTCTTTGCGAATCGAAATTGTTGACAGTGAAGAAGCGGGTTTCCGGGCTGGCATGACGGGCAGGCCCAAGCTGCCGGTTCCCCAGGCCGCGATGGTAGCAGGGGCCTGGGACGATGTTTCTTTCCGGAAGCGTCGCAATGCGCTGGTCCGCACTGCACTCCAGTCAGCGAAGGAACTTGAGTTCCACGACGCTTACGTGCAGTGGAAGCCTTCCGAGATGCAGGCACCGTGGGGGCCAGTGTTCCAGGCGCTCGACGCGATTGCCGAGCTAAATGCGATGCGGCGTCAGCGGGGGGAATTCCGCATCGATGCCTGGCCTACGACAGAGACCGAACTGCCGCGGCCAATGGTTGAACCGCCAAGCGAATGGCCGGAGCCGCCGGAAATCCCGCCCGCGCCGCCAGTCGAGCGGCTGTCTGGTGACGATGACTGAACGGGCAAGGGGACTGTCCCCGCGGTTGGGGACTGTCCCCGTTTTCGTGCGCGAGTGTTGCTGTCGAAGACGGGGACAGTCCCTTGCAGGGACAGTCCCCTCGCCCCGACTGCGCGTTTGTCAAGCGAAGGGGGACAGGCACCTTGGTGCCTGTCCCCCTCCCGGTGCACGCGCGGACAGGAATGTCCGCGCCACTGTTGGGTCAGTCCCTGGGTGCCCCCTGAGTCTCGAAGCTGGCTTCGCGCTCCGGTCCTACGCTGATGATGCCGATCGGCACCTCTACGAATTCCTCCAGGTAGCGCAGGTAGGCGCGCGCGCTGGCCGGCAGGTCGCCTGCCTTGCGCACCTTGCTGATGTCCTCACTCCAGCCCGGCAGGCTCTGGTACTTCGGCTTCAGCGCACTGAAGGCGCGGATGTCCGCCGGCAAACCGGGCTGGTTGTGGCCCTCGTAGCCAACGCCGACCTTCAACTCGCCGAAGCCGGACAGCACGTCCAGCTTCGTGATGGCCAGTCGGGTGATGCCCGAGATGCGGCACACGTAGCGCAGCGCGAACAGGTCAATCCAGCCGCAGCGCCGCGGACGGCCGGTCGTCGCGCCGTATTCGCCGCCCGCTTCGCGCAGCTTGTGGCCGGTGTCGTCGGTCAGCTCTGTCGGGAACGGCCCTTCGCCCACGCGCGTGCAGTAGGCCTTGGTAACGCCGATGGCGTCTTCCACCTTCAGGGCCAGGCCCACGCCGGCCGAGATGCCCGCGCCGGTGGTGTGGCTGCTGGTGACGTAGGGGTACGTGCCCTGCACCACGTCAAGCAGCGCGCCCTGGGCGCCCTCGAACAGCACGCGCTTGTCTTCTTTGACAGCCTCGGCCAGCAGCAGGCTGGTGTCGGCCACGTAGCGCTTCAGCTTCCTGCCGGCCTCCAGCAGCGGCTTGAGCATGCTGTCCACGCCGGGCGCGTGGCCGTCGGTCTGGCAGGCGCGCACGTTGACGGCGCGCTGCAGCGCCTCGCGCAATGAGGTCTCGTCCAGCAGGTCGGCCATGCGCACGCCGATGCGGTCGTACCTGTCCGCGTAGGTGGGGCCGATGCCGCGCTTGGTGGTGCCGACGCGGTTTGCTTCGTTGCCCGACTCGCGGTCCATGTCCAGGGTCAGGTGCAGCGGCACCGTCACCGCGATGCGATCGCTGATGAACAGGCGCTCGTCAAGCTTCAGCCCGCGGCCTTCGACCTCGGCGATTTCGTCGATCAGCTTGAAGGGGTCCATCACCATGCCCTGGGCCATCAGGTTGATGCAGTCCTTGTGCAGGACGCCCGTGGGAAGGTGGTGCAGGACGATCTTCTTGCCGTCGGGGTAGACGGTGTGGCCGGCGTTGCCGCCACCCTGGAAGCGCACGCAGAAGTCCTGCCTGGCGCTGATCGAGTCAACCAGTTTGCCCTTGCCCTCGTCGCCCCACTGCAGGCCGAGGATGGCTGTGGTAGGCATGGCTTTGCTCACTACATGAATACAGACGCCGTCCGGGCGTCTTACGGGGCAAGGTTAGGGCCGCGAAAGCGTCTCGGCAAGGGTAAGCCGCAGCATCTCGTCTTCGAACATCGCGCGGTGGGTGAAGGGCGTGAAGCTCCAGGATTCAAGCGACGCGCGGAACGCCTCCCCGCGCTTCACCAGCTCACTGGACCCCTGCGGCAAAAACAGCCCCAGGCCCGAGCGCCGGGTCACCACGCCATCGCCGCTGGCGAACATGGCGTCGGCCATGGGGTCGAAGCGGCGGGTGGGAAAGCGCGGCCGGAAAAACAACTCGTACTCGCCGTCTTCACTGACCAGCCCCACGCGCGCCAGTGTGGGCGTGCCGACTCCGAGGATCACGCTGGTGGGCACGCCGGTCGGCCCCTCGATGGCCTTGCGCAGGCGGCGGGCGTGGGCCAGCACCAGGCGCAGGTAGGCGCGGCGCTGCTGCATGGTCTGCTCGAACAGCTTCTCGCGGTCTTCGCCGGGCTGGATATCCTGGATGATGCGCGCCCGAAGGCGGTCCTGTGACGACTCGGCGAACACCGACAGGCCGTAACTTTCCCAGGTCCCCGGCTGCCAGATGTCCACCTCCAGCGTCTCGCCGCCTTCGCCCACGAACACCGGCTCGCCGGGCTCCGGCAGCAGCTCGAACGCCGAAGGAAAGCTGAAGATGGTGGCGGGCGGGTAGCGGCGGGCCAGCACGTTGGGCGCGTAGCCGTCATGGATCAGGTGCAGCGCGTCAATGGTGCCGGCGTGGGGCGTGCCCAGGCAGATCAACCGCTCGCAGTCTTTCAGGCCGTCCCAGCTCGGCTCAAGGGGCGCGTCCAGCTCGCGGCCGCTGACCACGTCGCGCCCCCCGTAGCGCAGGTAGTAGCGCGCGATCAGCCCGCCGTTGGAGACGGCCAGGAAGGTGAACTTCTGGTCCGGCATGCGCAGGTCGCGTCGGATGTTGGCGATGAACTCCTGCAGCTGCACGGCCGCCTCGACGTTGCTGCGGCGCCAGTCATAGAAGAAGACGAACAGGTCATGCCCGCGGTGAAAGCGCTGGCCGTAGGCGGGACGGTAACCCAGTGTACTGGAGAGGTAGTCGATCAATTCGGCGTAGAAGCTGACTTCGCCGCTGCCCTCGCGCAGCAGGATTTCCGCCCGGTCCAGCACGCGGTAAGCGCGCAGGTCGTCGGTGTTCTCGGCGAGGCTGGGGCGGTCAATGGGCAGGTCCAACTCGTCGCGCAGCTCGGAGATGGTAGCCGAGAAGCTGCCCCAGGCGATCTCGCCGTTCTCGGCGTTGTAGAGCCGGCTGCCGAGCGTGCCGGGGATCAGGATCACCGGCTCGCGCCGCGCCTGCCTGCGCTCGGTCAGGTACTCGTGGGGCGCGGAGATGTCTACATCTTCGGGCCCCGCGACCGAGCAGGCCGAAAGCAGCAGCGCGGCGGTTAGCAGCAGCAGGCGGATCATGATCTGCCCTTCAGCCATGGAGGCAGATCATCGGGCTTGAAGCCGGCGGCGTCGAGGGCCTGCTGCAGCTCGGGCCACAGGGGCGCCACCAGGTCGAGCTGCTGCCCGCCCAGCGGGTGGGTGAACTCCAGGCGCGCCGCGTGCAGGAACTGGCGGCGCAGGCCCAGCTTCTCGGCTGCGTGGCGGTTGCGCTCGCGGTCGCCGTATTCGTCGTCGCCCGCCACCGGCGCGCCCACGTGGGCCAGGTGCGCCCGGATCTGGTGCGTGCGGCCGGTGACCAGCTCCAGCTCGACCAGTGTGTACGTCCCGCGCTGGGCGAGCACGCGGTAGTTGGTGATCGCGTGCTGGCCCTCGCCGGCCTTGACCTTGCGGCGGCGGCCCTTGGCGTCCTGCTGGCGGGCGATCGGCACGTTGATGGTGCCCTCACGTTGGGGCAGGCCGCCGATCGCGAGCGCGACGTAGGTCTTGCGCACGTTGCGCTTCTTGATCATGCGCGTGAGTTCCTGCATCGCGGGCAGGGTCTTGCCTATCAGCACCAGGCCCGAGGTCGCGCGGTCAAGCCGGTGTACCAGCCCGGGGCTGAAGGTTGGCGAGGGCTTCACGAACTCGCGCAGGTTTTCGCCGGCTTCGCGGGGCTGTTCAAGCAGGTAGGCGGTAACCTGGTCGATCAGCGTGTCCTGCTCAAGGCCGCGGTCACCCGCGTGCACCAGCACACCGGCAGGCTTGTTGACGGCGACCAGGTGGATGTCTTCGTACACGACCTTGAAGTCGCGGCGGTTAGAGAGCCCGCGGGCGGTCTTCTCGCGCACCTTGGGCTTGAAGTGCTTTTCCTCGGCGGCCTGGTGGAAGACCACCACGTCACCCTGCTTCAGGCGCGTGTCGGGCTTGGCCTTGCGCTGGTTCAGGGTGATCTGGCGGGTGCGCACCAGGCGGTAGATGGCCGACAGGCTGACGTCCTCCAGCAGCTTCCGCAGGAAACGGTCCAGCCGCTGGTTGGCCTCGTCGGGGCCGATTGTGATGGTGCGCGGGTTTGCCATCAGCCGGCCGACGCCAACGTGAGCGTAAGCGCCGCCTCGCGCCGGGCCGGCACCGTAAGGCTGCCCTCGAGTTGCGTGCCGTCGGCCAGCGTCACCTTCACCTTGTATGCGGCGGGCGACACGCGTGGGATGCGCACGCGCGCCAGCTCGTCGCTGGAGGTTTCGAAGGCCAGGCGCTCCTGGAACAGCAA
This sequence comes from Planctomycetota bacterium, assembly GCA_020638635.1. Lineage (GTDB taxonomy): Bacteria > Planctomycetota > UBA8742 > UBA2392 > UBA2392 > JACKID01. Next base: position 80,969 of record JACKIE010000004.1, on the reverse strand, counting down.
GGCCACGGGCTCCAGATCGAGCTTGCGGCCTTCGTGCACCAGCTCGAAGGTCAGCTCGCACAGGGGCTGCAGCGCGGCGTCGAGGTTACGGCGCTGGTCGCCCGGGCGCAGCTCCCCGGCGCCGAGGAAAACCGGCGCGTAGCCCGGCGCGCAGATGCGCACCACGGCGCCCTCCAGTGGCGGGTTGGCCAGCAGGTAGACGCCGCCCGGGTGGTGCTCGAACAGCCCGTCATCGGCCACGCGGTCGAAGGGTGTGGCCTGCGGCGCGGAATCCATGCGCATCACCCGCACGTCGAAGCCCTCGATGGGCCGGCCGGTTTCGGCGTCGGTCACCACGCCGGAAAGCGAGGTGCTGACCTCGATCTGCAGCAGGTAGTCGGGCTGGTTGATGCGCGCGCCCTCGTGCCTGGCCTCGGCGTCGCCCAGCTTGGCCGCGATGGTGTACTCCGCGTCGGCCAGCTTCGAGAAGCCGAAGCGCCCGGCGCTGTCCGTCACCACCCGCGTGTTGTTGATCGGGTTCAGCGGTTGCACGTCGTCGAAACGCCTCGGGTTGTTGCGCCTGAGGTCGGCCGAGTCCATCGGTGTCAGCTTCGCGCTGGTGTCGGCGGGCTGTCCGCCCGCCGCGCCGGCTTTGCGGATCAACTGCACCACCGCGCCGGGGATTGGCGTGCCGGCCTGGTCCTGCAGCACGCCGCGCACGTAGTTTTCGTTCTTGAGTTTCAGCTCAAGCCAGCCGTAGTCGCTGCGCGAAACATCCACCGGGTTGGTCTCGCGGTTCGCGCCGAAGTAGGCGCCCTCGGCCTGCACCGAATAGGTCGCCGCCGGCAATTGCGCGAAGCGATAGCGCCCCGTGTGATCGGCGAACACCGTGCGCACCAGCTGGCGCCGCGCGATTTCCGGGCCGCGGCCGCGCAGGTTGACCACCTGTACCGGCCCCGCCGAGCGCGCGGTTACCTTCGCGCCTGCCACCGGCGTACCGTCGTCGGACAGCACCTGGCCCTCGATGGCGGCGCCGCGCGCGATCACCAGCTCGGGCATCTCGGCTGAGTCGGCGTCGGGGATCGAGACCACTTCGCCCACGGCGATGGCGCCGTCGGGCGCCTCGGCCGAAACGCGCCCTTTGCGTTCGCCGGCGGCGGCCGGCTTGCTTGACCAGGCCAGCAGCCGGTAGTTGCCGGCCGCGTCGGTGAAGCCTGCGCCGCGCAGCTCGCGCAGGCGCTGGTCGCCGGTGAAGGTAACGCGAACGTCGGTGATGCCCGCGCCGCTTTCGTCGGCCACGCGGCCGGAGATCACGATGCGCAGCGCGTTGTCCGGGGCGGTGTAGGGTTGGGGTGGGCGCTCGCTAATCACGGGGTCGGGCTCGAGGCGCGCGGGGTCGAAGTCGGCGGGGTTGAGCTGCAGGGGGCCGACCTCCGGCGCGTTGGCGGCCGGGGTGTCATTCGCGGCGGGCGGCGCGGGGTGCGGCGCGTCGCCCTGCATCAGGAACCAGATGGCGACGCCGCCGCCAAGCGCCAGCACCACGGCAGCGATTGGTACTATCAGCTTCTGACCCATCTCCGTCTCCATGAACGAAGATAAGGCCCCGAGTGTAGTACGACCAGCCCGCGCCTGCGCCGAAAACCACTGATACTTCGCCCGTGGCGAATCGGGCAGCCCGGCGTGTTCCGGGCGACCCTGCCTGCACCGAGTGCCTTGCAAGCTTTGCAAAGGGCTCCCGGCTGCTATCTTGCCGCCATGGCTGGCAAGGGCGAAGACTCACCGGCGATGAAGCAATACCGCGAGCTGAAGGCCGCTCATGCGGGCGCTTTGCTGCTTTACCAGATGGGCGACTTCTTCGAGACCTTCTTTGAGGACGCCCGCCAGCTCGCCGATACGCTCGGCATCACGCTCACCACCCGCGGCGACGATTCACAGGGCAACCCCATCGACATGGCGGGCTTCCCCCTGCGCGCACTCGACCAGCACCTGCCGCGGCTGCTCGAGGCCGGCTTGCGCGTGGTGATCTGCGAGCAGATCGAAGACCCGGCCGAGGCCAAAGGCCTCGTCAAGCGCGACGTCACGCGCGTGATCACGCCCGGCACGGTGCTGGAGGAGTCCCTGCTGGACGCCCGCAAGCCCAGCATCATCGCGGCCTGGCTGCCCCCAAAAAAGGGAGATGGCGGCCTCGCCTGGGCCGAGCTCAGCACCGGGCGTTTCCAGTGCGCAGCATTGCCCGAGCACCAGCTCGAGGCCGCGATCGCGCGCCTCGACCCCGCCGAATTGCTGCTGCCCGAGAAACTCTGGGCCTCCGACCGCGAGCAGCTCAGCCGCCTGCGCCAAGGCCTGCGCGCCAGCCTGACCGCGGCCGCCGATTTCAGCTTTGACAGCAATCGTGCCGTCGAAGAACTGCACCGCCACTTCGGCGTCCAGACACTGCAGGGCTTCGGCTTTGAAGATTCCAAAGGCCCCGAGCTCGCGGCCGCCGGCGCCCTGCTGCTGTACCTGAACGAGAACCAGCGCGGCAAGCTTGCGCACATCCGTTCGCTGGAACGCTTTCACCCCGGTGAGGTCATGGCGCTGGACCGCGCCACACTCGACGCGCTGGAGGTCACCCGCACCCTGCGCGAGGGCAAGCGCGCCGGCAGCCTGCTCGACTGCGTGGACCGCACGGCCACGGCCATGGGTGCCCGCGAGTTGCGTGGCTGGCTGACCGGGCCGCTCACCGACCCGCGCAAGATCAACGCCCGCCACGCCGCGGTCGATGAGCTGGTGCACACGCCGCGCCGCCTGGGCCTGATCCGCGAGGCACTGCAGGGCCTGCCAGACCTCGAGCGCCTGGCCGGGCGGCTGGGCACCGGGCGCGTGACCCCGCGCGACCTCGGCGGCCTGCGATTGGCGTTGCAGCGCCTGCCCCTGCTGCGCGGGGCCCTGGGCGGCACGGAGAGTTCGCTGCTGAGCTATGCCGGTGAGCAGCTGGACGCGCTGGCCGACTTGCGCGCGCTGCTGGAAGAGCGCCTGGCCGACGACCCTCCCGTCACCCTGAAAGAGGGCGGCATCATCCGGCCGGGCGTAAACGCCGAACTGGATGAGTTGCGCCGCCTGGGCCGCGACGGCAAGTCCTGGATGGCACGCTTTCAGGAGCAGGAGATCGAGCGCAGCGGGATCCCCAGCCTGAAGGTCGGCTTCAACAACGTGTTCGGCTACTACATCGAGGTCACGCACGCCCAAGCTGACAAGGTGCCCGGCAATTACATCCGCAAGCAGACGCTCAAGGCCGCGGAGCGCTACATCACGCCGGAGCTGAAAGACTACGAGTCGCGCATCCTGAACGCCGAGAAGCGCATCCTAGCGCTCGAAACCCAGCTGTTCAGCCAGCTGCGCGAAGAGCTGACCACCCACACCCCGCGCCTGCTGGCCAGCGCGCGGCTGGTGGCGCTGGTGGACGCGCTGGCAGGCCTGGCCCTGGTCGCCCACGAGCGCGGCTGGTGTCGGCCGGTGCTGGAGGATTCCGCGATCTTGCGGCTGGTGCAGGCGCGCCACCCGGTGCTTGAGCAAGCGCTGGAGCCGGGCAAGTGCGTGCCCAACGACGCACTGCTGGAGAACGGCGCCAGCATGGCGATCGTAACGGGCCCGAATATGGCGGGCAAAAGCACCTACGTGCGCACCGTGGCGCTGTGCGTGCTGCTGGCCCAGGCCGGCAGCTTCGTGCCGGCCAAGCAGGCGGTGATCGGCGTGGCGGACCGCATCTTCACGCGCCTGGGCAGCGCCGACGACATCGGCAAGGGCCAGAGCACCTTCATGGTGGAAATGGCCGAGACCGCCAACATCCTGAACCACGCCAGCGCGAAGTCGCTGATCGTGCTGGATGAAGTCGGCCGTGGCACCAGCACATTTGATGGCGTCAGCATCGCCTGGGCGGTCAGCGAATACCTGCTGCGTGAGGTGAAGGCGCGCACCTTTTTCGCGACGCATTATCACGAGCTGACGCAGCTAGCGCTGCAGTTCGAGGGCGTGGTGAACCTGAACGTGGTGGTGCGCGAATGGAACGACGAGCTGATCTTCCTGCACCAGATCGCCGAAGGGGGCGCTGACCGCAGCTACGGCATCCACGTCGCCAAGCTGGCGGGCATCCCGCCCGGCGTGGTGGGACGGGCGTCCGCCATCCTGGGCAAGCTGGAGGCCGACAGCCCGGTGCTTTCAGGCAAAGCCCTGAAGGGCGAGCCGGCCGGCGGCCCGAAGCTGAAGCGTCCACAGCAAGTGCAGTTGAGCCTGTTCAGCGTGTCCGAGAACCGCGCATTGAAGGAACTGAACGGCTTGGACACCTCGGGCATAACGCCCGAGCAAGCGCTTGCCGAGTTGCTGCGCCTGAAGAGCCTGGCGCGCGAATGAACGCTCAGCCCCAGGCTGAAGCCTGACGTGCCTGCGCGCAGCAGCCTGATGCTCTCCAACATTCAACGCCCAGATTGACCAGCAAAGCGAGTGCAGGATGTGCGAAGTGTAGTAGAAACGCCTTATCACGCGCACTAATCGCCCAGCATGTAGTGCATTTGACGGATTAGATGTTGATTCCTAAGTTGCTACCATGGCGAAACTTATAACTGTGGCACCGACCAGTTTGGAGTCTTTGACCGAAAGGTCAACGCGCCTTTTGCATCGACTTGCGCGGCAAACAACCATACAATCTCTACTTATACATTGAGTTGGCAACCGGGATTTTCTCAGCGCGGAGTAGCCAGGCCGTGACCAAGTATTACACCACCAGCGAAGTAGCCAAAATCTGCAATGTGCACCGTAACACCATCATCGGCGCCATTCGCAAAGGCTTGCTTTCTATCCACCGCACACCTGGCGGGCATGCGCGCGTTTCGCAGGAGGATCTCGATGATTTCTGTCATCGGCGCAGCCTGCCCACGACCTCACTGATCTCGCGCAACAACCGTGCGCTGATTCTAGACCCGGACCCCAGATTTGCGTCCACACTCGCCAAAGCGCTGCGTGACTATGAGTACCAGGTAGAGGCCGCGCGTGACCCGTTCCAAGCGGGCTATCTGCTCGGCAAGTTCCAGCCCAACGTCGTGCTGGTTGAGCTGGAAGTCGGCCCGGACATGTCCGGCGCAAGCGTGTGTAGATCCGTTCGCAGTCTGCCGAAGCTGCGCGACACGGCCGTGATCGGCATCAGTGCCGAAACGGACCAGGAAAAGATCGACGCGCTGCTTGATGCTGGCGCTGACGATTTCGTACCCAAGCCCTTTGAGGTCGAGTCGCTGGTCGAGCGCATCGTAAACCTGATCGGCCCTGTCATCATCGGCACCAGCGGTCGAGCCACCACGGGCGAGATCACCGGCAAGCTGACCAAACGCGTCGCGCCCAAGACCGGTGAAGTCGGCGCGGATTCCGACGAGCGCATGACCCGTAAGGCCCCGCCGAAGCAATCCCATCGCACCACCCATGGCGGTGTGCTGGCCGGGCCCGACGAGGAAGACGATTTCGGTACCTAGGGAGTGGCGCTCCCTCACGGCCCGGCGAGTATCGCCGGGCCGCCTTGTTTTAAACCAGGTTGCAGGGAACAGGTTTCCGGTTGCACGGAACCGCGATCGCGCGAGTCTCCGTGTTCGTGCCGTCAGGCAGCCACGGAACGTGCGGGGGCACGTCCGTCGCTTCGGGGACGTCCGCCCGTCAACCCTGAACCCTGTAACCTGACCCCTGGCTTACCCCGGCAACCCAAGAACCTCGTGCATTCCGTACAGGCCGGGCTTGCGGCCCGCCAGCCACTCGGCCGCGCGCAGCGCGCCGCCCGCGAAGGTGTCGCGGCTGCTGGCCTTATGGGTCAGCTCGATGCGCTCGCCCTCGGTAGCGAACACCACGGTGTGGTCGCCGACCACGTCGCCGCCGCGCAGTGCGTGCATGCCGATCTCGGTGCGCGAGCGCTCGCCGGTGTGGCCCTCGCGCCCGTGGCGGGAAACCTCGGCGGGATTGCGCCCGTTGCCCGCGCACACGGCGCGCAGCAGCCCCAGCGCCGTGCCGCTGGGCGCGTCGATTTTCCGGCGGTGGTGCATCTCGATGATCTCGATGTCGTAGCTTTCGGGCAGCGCGGCGGCAGCCTGCTTCGCCAGCGCGAACAGCAGATTCACGCCCACGCTCATGTTGGGCGCCCACAGCACCGGGATCGTCTTCGCCGCTTCGTCGAGGCCCAGGTAGTCGTCGGCCGTGAGCCCCGTGGTGCCCGACACCAGCGGCGTGCCGTGCTTCAGGCAATCGGCCAGCCGCGCGCGAAATCCCTCGGGCAGGCTGAAGTCGATCAGCACGTCGGCGCCGCCGTGGTATTCGCCGACGACTTCGCTGCGGAAGCGCAGGTCGTTGATCACCGCGCCGTAGACCTCGCCCACGAACTTGTGGTCGATCGGCGCCACGACTTCATGGCCCGCGTGTGCGGCAAGGTCGGCAATGCGGCGGCCCATGCGTCCGGCCGCGCCGTTCAGTGCAATCTTCAGGGCCATGGTGACTCCGGTGGTCGGTGGCATGCGCATCTTGCGCATGAGTTGCGACGGCTTCAAGCCGCCGGAGTCACTCAACGGCCTTGAACTCGCCGGAGTCCTCCGGCGGCGGGTCGGCGGGCTTGCCCGGCGGCTGGTGGGGCTTGCCGCCCAGGTACCACGGGTCGGCGGTGGCACTGCCGCTGAACACAGACCAGCAGTAGTCGCCGCCCTTGCTTGAGCCGGTCAGCTTCCGGAGCGTCCAACGGACGCCGCTTTCGAGCAGTCAGAGCATCGAGTCCTGAACGTCGCCATGAGGGCGGCTATTCCGATGCGATCAGTGCGAGTTAGCGTCTTTCACTTTCCTTCAAGCCAAAACCATTCGATATCTGCCTATTTTTTGAACTTGGGACCGCGCTCGCCGTTTGTGTCGGTCACTGGGCAAAACTGCTGGTGCGATGGGTTCCTCGGGGGAGGTTTCCGATGCGACGCGTTATTGCCTGGTCTTGCCTGTGCGGATTGATGCTGGTTCTGGGGGGCTGCAACGAAGGAGGCAGCTCCGGCGGAGGGAGCGGCGTCTCGACACCGCCGCCACCGCCCCCACCTCCGCCGGTCCCGGCACCCGAGTTGGGAACCGGTGACCACTCGTATTCCTCGGTAACGTTGACGCCGATCTCCGTGCCGGGCATTTCCTATGCCGACCCCACGGATCTCGACTTCTCGCGCGCGGCGCCCAACGAGCTGTGGGTGGTGAACAAGGCCAACGAATCGATCGTCATTATCGACAACGTGCTGGCCGGCGCCTTCACCGGCGACAAGCTTGACGCCAGCGATGAAGTCGGCGCCTGGGGGCACTTCCTTTCAAAGCCCAGCGGCATCGCGTTCGGCGCGCAGACATCAAGCGCCGGCAACGGCTGGACGTTCGCCACCAGCCAGGACTCCAGCAACGGCGGCAACAACTTCATGGGCCCGACGCTGTGGTCGGCCGACCGCTCGGTGATCGGCAAGGTCCCCAACCCGCTGCCGTCCAAGTGGAACACCAGCCACCTCGACATGCTGCACTCGACCACCTGGGGCAAGGGAATCGCGTGGGAGGCCGGCAACACCTCCTGGACGCTGGGCATCTGCTACTTCAGCATCGTGGGCGGCAACCCGCAGGTGGCTGTCACGCGCTATAACTTCAACGGCGACCACACCCCCGGCCAGGACGACCACACCGACGGCTACAAGTGGCACTACGTGCGCGGCCAACTCGCGATGACCAGCGGCGTACCCAGCCACCTCGTGTTCGACGCCGCCAATTCGCTGCTGTACATATGCGACACCGGCAACGGCCGGCTGGTGCGGCTGCACACCAACACCGGCGCGGCGGGCTCATCACCCGTGGCGTCGTTCAGCGGCGACGGCGTGGATTACGAGGTAACCGGCGCGACCCTGACAACCGTGGTGGCGCCGGGCGGCGTGCTGACGCAACCCAGCGGCATCGCCCTGCGCAACAACCTGATCTACGTGTCGGACCACGCCACCGGCATCATCCACGCGTTCGACATTTCCGGCAACCGGGTCAACTGGCTCGACACCGGGCGCGGCGCCGGCTCGCTCACGGGCCTGGCCTTTGGCCCCGACGGCAAGCTGTACTTCTGCGACATCAAGAACGACAGCGTAACCCGCATCGACCCGTAGTTCCGACAAACCACCGGAGGGGCGCCTTTGCGCCCCTTCCTGCTTTCCCGCCCCGTTCGATCAATGCAGAATCCGGCCATGCGCTGGGTGTTCCCTGATCCGAACGATCGCGAAGAAAACGCCGCCCGCGAGGCCGTGCGTGGGCGCATCGACGCGTGGTGGCGGGCGTTTGCCGCAAACGCTGACGCGATTGACGCCATGTTCGGCGGCGGCGCCGATTTCGAGCTGGTGTATCTCATGCAGAGCAGCCTGCAGGCAATCCACAAAAGCCTGATGTGGGAGTTCGGCCCGGCCCTGCACGGCGAAGGCCACCGGCTGGCGATCTCGCCGGAAGGCGAGTACGGCCTGCACCCCCTGACAGCCGAGATCATTGCCCGGGCGCCGAAGTTGCAGCACTTCGAGTTCTACCACGGACGCCCCGCGGAAGGCCCCGCGGAAGGCCCCGATTGGGCGATCCGCAGCGTGGAGGGTCGCGTCGGCGTGGACGTCAGCAAGGGCTCGATCCGCGTGGACCTGGGGGAAAACAACCGGGTCGACACCCTGTTCTTCTTTCCCGGCGTCAGCGACCCCGAGACCGCGCGCAACGCCGCGTTCGTGGCCGCGGAATCCCTCTTCGGCGAGCAGCTGCTCGACCGCTGGGTCGGCGTGATCGACGCCCTTCAACGCCCCGAGGGCGAAGGCTGGATGCCCTTCGGCCAGGCCGCCGACGCCCTTCAGCGCGGCATCAAGGCCGTTCGCGAGAGCCTGCCCGACACGCCCTGGAGTACGTGGCTGACCGACACGGCCTGGACCACACTGCAGATCAACTCGGCCGATGAAGACCGCGAACCCACAGGCTGGAGCGACCTGCTGGTCGCCACAACGCCGCATGTGGGCATCACGCAGGCGCTGGTGAACGGCACGTTGTTTCACTCGGGACGCTACAGCCGCCTGGATGAAACATTCTGCTATCTCAAGCTGGACGAGTCCGAACTCGACGGCGACCAGCGGTTTGAGCGCCGACGCCCCCTCGAGGACGAACTGGACGCCGCCCTGCGCGAAGCCGGGCTGGGTTGCGTGGGCGGCGGCGGCACGGGCGTGTGGTTCGGGTATTCCCTGCTGGCGCTCACCGACGTGCGGGCCGCGATTCCGTTGATCCGCGAACTCGCGCGCAGGCACGACGCGCCGGCCGACGCCTGGCTGTGTTTTGCCGACTACGACTGGTGCGCCGAGTGGGTCGGCATCTGGGACGACACGCCGCCGCCCCCCTAGACCGCGCGCCTGTGCGGGCTAACTTGCCCCGATGCGGTGGCTTTACCCTGATCCCGACGACCACGAGGAAAACGCTTCGCGCACGGCCGTGCTGACGCGCATCGAGCGCTGGTGGGCCGCCTTCGCCGGGAACGCGACAGAGATCCACGACAGCATCAACGATGAATCTGAATTCGACGTATCGGCCTTCATGCGCGGCAGCCTGGAGCAGATCGACCAGCGCCTGGGCTGGGAATTCGCCGAGGCCGACGACGTGGACCGCCTGGTCATCACCCCCGAGCACCGCCTGCAGTTGCGCCCGCTGGTGGACGCCATCATCGCGCGCGCGCCGAAAATCCAGGGCTGGCAGTTCCTGCACGCGCGCCCGCCCGAACACCCCGAGGAAGCCCTGGCCGCCGTGGAAGCCGAGACCGAGAATCCGCTGGGCCACTGCGAGGTCAGCACGGCGATCGACGACATGAACCGCGTGACGCTGAAGTTCTACCTGCCGGACGCCATCGACCGGGAACTGGCGGCGGTACAGGGCGCGATCGCGGCCGAAGCGCTGCTCGGCGAGGAAGATTTCGCGCGCTGGATCGGGCGTATCGAGGTCGTGGACCGCGAAGACGGCAGCAACTGGGCGCGCCTGGAAGAGCTGCGCGACAAGGTGTTCGGCGAGGTAACGCGCGTGGACGCCCGCCTGTTTGACACACCGCTGCTGATGAACGTGGACCGCCTGCAGTGGGGCCTGTGGCGCCTGAGCCCGCCGCTCAAGGACGAGTACCCGCGCCAGCAGGACCTGATCATGGGCAGCAGCGCGCTGGAAAGCATGAGCGCCTGCGCGCAGCTGGGCCAGAAGTTCGACTCGCGACGCTACTCGCGCGTGGGCGAGACCTTCTGCTTCCTGAAGTTCGACGGGGACGGGCGCAAGATCGCCGCGCGCATGGAAGAGCGCAAACAGGTCGAGAAAGCAGTCAACGAGGCGCTGATCGAGGCGAAGCTTGGCGTGGTGGTGGGAACCGGTACGGGCAAGAAATACAGCTACCTCGACCTCGCGCTGACCGACGTGCGGCAGGCCATGCCGGTAATCATCGAGCACATGCGCGCCTCGGCCGTGGCCGAGCGTTCCTGGCTGCTGTTTCACGACGCCCACCTCGCCGACGAGTGGGTGGGCATCTACGAAGACACCCCGCCCCCGCCGAAGTAACGAGCACGGGCGCCCGACACCGGTAAAAGCCCTCGATTCGCATCATGGGATTCTGCACAAGGATTGCTTTCCAGCCGGCGCAGCCGGCGTCTCTCTCGTTAGCCCCCGGCGGTCGGCGCTGAGCGAAGCGAGGTGCCGACAGGCCGGGGGCCCTGGCGACAGGCTGTCCCGAGCCGCACTGCGGCGGCTCTTCCTCACCGCCTGCGCATGCAACCGCGGTGTGGCAACGACTCAACGCCACGACGCCAGGGAGCGCCACGGCCTGTCCGTGGCTCGCCCTCCATCTGGTTCGACCGAGATACTGGCAAACCCGTTGGGATGGACTCGTGGCATTCGTTGCGCCTTGGTGTTCGTCGGTGAAAGCGCGCTGGACTGTGATTCCGCGACCGGCAACATCTCGGAACCTCCCACCAGAGCCGCCGCTCCGCGGCTCATGCTTCGCGAATGCCCGAAACCCCCGGCTCCGCTGCGCTGCGCCGGGGGCTAACCAGAGAGACGCCGGCAAGCCGGCTGTCCACTGCACCGTGGAAGTTGTCTATAGACCTGTGGCTGACGCTGGGGGCTGGCCTTGCAGGCTTGCTCCGTAAGCCTGCAAGGCAACCGCCGCTTTTGAATGCACGCCGCATTGGTCGAGGCCAACCTCTGCGCTTACTTCGTCAGTTCGCGCTCGAGCCAGTAGGGCAGGTGGTCGTAGTCGATCTCGACCCCTTCGGGCATCAGCGGGTACTCGCGCTCTTCCAGCTTCACGTCGGCCAGCTTGGGCAGCACCCAGATACCATACGGCGTGTGCTCGACCTCGCTGCGATATTCCTGGCCGGCGAAGCGCAGCACGCCGCCGCCGTTCACGAAGCAGGCCTGCACGCGATAATCGAGGATCTTGCCGCGCTCGCCCTTTTGACGGCCGCCGAACACGGCCACCACCACGAACTTGTCAAACTCGACCTTGGGGCTGGGCGCGTCGGTGCCGGAGTGGCGCTGCCACAGCTTGTCGAAGCTTTGCGCGTCGCGAATCACGTGCAGCTCGCGCTGCTCGATCAGGCTGTCGCTGCCCTGCCACTGGCGTTGCACGGTCCAGGAGCCCTCCAGCGGGTAGCGCGGCGTGATCAGAGGCTGATAGGCTGGCGTGTGGCGCTTCCATATCGGCGGCCGGCCGATCAGCGACTGTACGTTTTCCTCAACGTAGACCGGGCGATCTGTCCTGGTCAGCACGAAGATGCCGTAGGGCGTGACCGTGTCGCCACGGCCCATGGTCTGGTAGGTCTTCTCGTCCACGCGCAGCACGTACTCGCGCTCGCCCATCAGGGGCACCTCGGCGAAGTAGCCCAGGCTGTTTGCTGAGGTGCCGCCGAAGATCGCCAGTACGACTTCGTTCTCGAAGTCCATCACCGGCGCTTCCATCAGCTCGGGCGCGGTGTGTTCGGCCCACAGCTTGACCCAGCCTTCGTCGTCAGTCACCACGCGCACGCCGGCCTGGGTGATTGAGCTGTCGGCGCCGTTCCACTGGCGCAGTACGCGGAAGCCGGACTTCGCGACCAGGGGCTTCAGCAGGGCGTGGATTTCCCGCACGCTTTCATCGGGTGCGATGTCGTTGGTGCGCAGCAGCTTGCCGCCGTTGTAGACCGCCATGATGCCCGTGTTCTGCATGTTGACGCGGATCTGTTCGCCGTTGTCCATCTCGAACGTCAGCTCGTAGGCCTCATAGTCGCCGACGTGGGATTTGCTGAAACTCATGTCGTCGTGCCAAACCAGCCCGGCCAGCTTCGCCACCAGCGCCGGGTCGCTGAACTCGCCGCGGAACTCCTCTGTCTGCTCGAACTTGTCCACGAAGCGCACCTTCGCGGCCTTGCACATGCTGCGCCGCATGGCGGGCAAGTCTCGCACCGGGTAGCGCTCGAGCTTCTTGGCTTCCTCGACGCGGGGCTTGATGGTTTCGTACAGCCCCTTGGTGCAGGTGTACTGCTCCCAGCGCTGCCAGCCCGGCAACTTGAGGTCCAGCAGCCCGCCGCTTTCGTACACGGCCGCCTTCACCACGCTGCCGTCCGTCAGCGTGAACAGGAGTTCGTTGTTGTGGTCCCAGCCCGCGATCTCCCTGGGCCTGGCGCTGATGGCCTTGGCGAAGGTGGTTCCCAGCTCGGCGGCGTCGGCGCTCTCGAGCGCCAGCCAGCCGCTGTACTGCCAGTCGTCGCGCAGGGCACGCAGCTCGAGCGACTGTACGTTCTCCAGCAGCTTCTTCACACCGGCGATGTCATCCGGCTTCGGGATTTCGTTCTTCACCTCCGGCGCGGGCAACTCGTCGGCCTGCACCAGCGCGTCGTTCAGCATTGCCTGGCCGGTCAGCACACATACCGCAAGGCTTCCGGCCGTGAGCCAGCGTTTCGTCAGCTTCAACATCTGTGTCTCCGAGTCGCTGAGTTGCAGTTCCATCGCAAGCGCGTCCAGCGTTTCCGCGTTCGGGATGCCGACTCCCGCCACGGCGCGCCCGCGCACGTCGCTGACGCGGCCGTTGTCAGCACGAACCTCGGGCGCACCGTCTGTAAGCAGCAGCCAGCCGGACTTGAGTTGGATGTAGTCGTCCCGCACCAGGTAGCTGGCAGCGGGTGTGGCGGTGACGCTCGCGGGCAGCGGCCTGGGCCACAGCACCCAGGTGATGAGGGTGAGGGCCAGCAGGATGCACGCCGCAACGGCAAGGCGGCGCAGCAGCAACATGCGGCCACGTGTCGCGAGAATTGCGACGGCCGCAGGCGCGGCTTCACCGGTGGGTTGGGCGCCGGTCTCGTCTCCCGCTTCCAGGCGTGCCAGTGTGAGCTCGATCAGGTCGGGCGGGGTGATGCCGCCCAGCAGCTCCTGCAGATCGGTCTCAATCAGTTGTTCGGCGCTGGTCATGGGCGCACCTGTCTTTCCACGCACTCGCGCAACTGCTCGCGCGTGCGTCTCAGCAGCGCCTTGGCGGCCTCGGTGCTGGTTTCCAAGGCATGGGCCACCTCGGCTTCCTTGCGTGCTTCGCGGTACTTGAGCTCGATGGCGCGGCGGGCGCGCTCGGCCAGCTTGTCCAGGCAGCGCTCCAGCGCGTCGAGGCGCTCGTCGGCGCTGCCTGGTGTGAAGTCTCGCCACACTTGATCGGCCTGCTCCAGCAGCTCATGGGCGGCTTCATGCCGGTTGTCGCGCAGCCAGTTCAGGAAGCGGTGACGCGCGGCCTTGCGCAGCCAGGCAGCCGTGGACTTCCGGCTGAGCTCGTTGATGGGGTTGCGGTACAGCTCGATGAACACCTCCTGCGTGAGGTCGTCGGCGGTTGCCGGCTCGGCGCCGAGAAAGCGCAGGTAGCGCCAGAGGTCGGCCTGATGTTCGGTCATCAGGCGAATCAGAGTGTCGTGCTGTGTCATGAGCGCGTCCATCATCGCCTAAGCACCGGTGGCTGGCAAAAAGTGGCGAAAAAAAAAGAAAATCCCGGGAAACCACGGGGCGGTGGAATGCGTATCAGCAGTAACACCAGGGGGAGCCACCGCCATGAAAACGCCCGTACACTTCCTGATCGCCCTGGCGCTGCTGGCCCTGCCGTTCTTTTCGGCGACCAGCGACGCCTGCCCCGCCTGCGAGGCGCGTGCGAACGCGAATCGCCCTCTCAACCGGCACGATATCTGGACGGACGAGACCCTGCGCGACGTGATCGTGCCGAACCGGCTGGATATCCTCACCGAGCCGACCTTGCGAGACGTGATCCTGCCCAGCCGGCTGGACATCTACACCGAGCCGACCCTGCGGGATGAAGTTCGGCTCAACTGCCTGACCATCGAGACGGAACCCACGCTGCGCGACACGGTGATCGACGAGCCGGTGAGCAACTAGGACTTGCGACATAAAGAGACCCGGCGCACACAGTTGTGTGCGCCGGGTCTCTGCAATTCCTAGCGATCAAAACGCGGCTTGGGGGGCTCGGCCGCTTTTTCCTCGGCGTTGCTGTCGGGATTCTCGTTCGCTACCACGAGTATGCCGTCCTTGCCGCAGCGGAACTCGCCGGTGTCTTTGCCGGTTTCCGTCAGGGTAAGTTCGCGCGAAGAACCGGCCACGGTCAACTTCACCGTCACCGTTTCCACCTTGTCATGCTGTTTGTCCTTCTTGAGCTTCAGCACGATCCATACCCGGCCGCCGGCTTCCCCGGCAATGATCTTGTCGAGCACCAGGGCTGACACGGGCTTGTAGTCCTTGTCGCAGAAATAGAGGCCCGGGGTAACTTCCAGAACCTTGGCCAGGGGCCGTGTCGTCCCCGGTCCTGTGTCCGGCTTCGTCGGGTCTACCTCTTCGCTGCTGATGCTGCCGGTGCCGCCCATGGGTGAGGCCGCGCCGCCGGCCTTGGCTGCGCCGCCGCCGGCGGGTCCTTGTGCGGGGCCGGGCGCCTGGCCGGGTGCAGGCTGCGAATTCTGCGGCAGCGGAGCCAGTCCCGGTCCGCGCGACTGGCCCTGTTGGGAGGGCTGGGTCGAGGGGCGGAAGTTCGAGCCAGCGCCGCCCTGGTTGTTGTTGTTGCGGTTCCGGTTGGTGCGGTCGCGGTTCGAGGTTTCCAGCGGGCGGCTGCCCGTGTTGATTGAGGAGGGGCTGGGGCTGGTCGGCTTGGAAGTGCTGTTGCTGGACTGGCTGCCGGCGGGCGTGCCGGCGGGGGTGCCGGAGTCGGTGTTGTCGTTGCTGCCTGCGATCGTGGTGCGCGCGGTGAAGGCGTTGACCACAAGCGCGCTCTGGTTGGAAAGCGCTGCGCCGGTGACCTCACAGGCCAGGTCGCCTTCGACGCCTCCTGCCAGGCCGAAGAGCTGGGTGTTGTACCTGATGCCCTCGACACGCACGGTGACGTTGGCGAGCGCCGGGTTGCCGATCGCGAAGGTGAGGACCGTGTTGGCCGTGGCCAATGCCGGCGAGTTGATGTCGCCGCTGCCGGCCGTGATGGTCGGCAGCTCAGAGAAGGCGCAGCCGGCTGGCGCCTTGATGCTGACGCTGCCGGAAATGCCGCCGCTGATCAGGATCACGCCCGCGGGCTGGGATTCGGACACATTTACCTGCACCAGTTTCACGCTTTCAGCGCCCACCTTGGCCTGCGAGCCCGCTACGTCCGTGACGCCCTTGATGCCCAGGCTGCCGCGCAGGGTCTTCAGCACCGTCGTTCCGTTGACGGAGAACAACTCGAGCTTCACTTCGATCGTGCCTTCCACGTCGGACTCGACGTCGATCGCGGCCTGGGCTTCGTTCTGGTTCAGCAGGTTGAAACTGCCCGCCACGAGTTTTACACCGACGCCGAAAGTCAGTGCCGGCGGTTTGCTGCTGCTGTTGGCGAATCCCGCTGCCTCGTTGGCAACCAGGCGGATCGCCAGGTTGCGGGCGCCGCGCTCCACGGCGCCGGGCTGGATCACGAATGACTCCTTGGCTGCCGAGGCGGGCGGCGGTTGGGTGCCGGGCGGCAGTTGCTGCGCCGCGAGGCGGGCGGCGCACAAGGTCAGCAGCAGAACGGTCAGATATCGCATCGGCTACTCCTGCTTTCCTTCCTCACTCCCGGCCTGTGATGCCGCCGGAGACTGGTCCAGCGATTTGCGGTCGGCCTCTATCTCATCGGCCAGGATCTGCCGTGTGTTGCGGCGCCGGGTGCTGGGCGCGGGCTCCGGCTGCTCGGCCAGCGCCTCGATTTCATCGGGCGGCATGATCCTGACCTGCAGCCTGCGCACACGATGACCCCTCACGCGCGTCGCCGCGATTTCCAATCCATGATACGTTGTGACGTCCCCTTCGGACGGGATATTCCCGAACGCCTTCAGGGCCAGCCCGGCCGCGGTGTCGAAACCCTCCAAGGCCTCCGGCGGCAGCTTCAGTCCCAGCTGTCTCACCAGCCGTTCGTCGCTGACGCGGCCGTCAACTTCCCATGTGTTACCATCGAGCTGCTGGAAGGGCGTGGAAACGATGTCGTACTCGTCCTCGATACGCCCGACCAGCATCTCGACGACGTCCTCGAGCGTGAGCAGGCCGGAGGTTCCGCCGTATTCGTCCAGGGCGATGGCCAGGTGCGTACGGCGGCTGCGCATCTCGTTCAGCAGGTCGCCGATGAACATTGACTCGGAAACGAACAGGGGCTTGTGCAGGAACGCCATGACGTCGAAAGCGCGTCCCGCTGCAGGCTCATGGCGCAGGAATTCCTTGAAGTTGAGGATCCCCACGATGTCATCCAGGTCGCCTTGGTAGACCGGGATGCGCGAGTAGGGCGTCTTCTGGAACAACTGGCGGATCTCTTCGATACCCGCGTGTACTTCGATGCCCTGGATGTCCGTGCGCGGGATCATGATCTCGCGCACCCGGGTGTCGTTCAGGTGTGCGGCGCGCTGGATCAGCTGCTTTTCCATGGTGTCGATGACACCCATCTGCTCGCCGAGATGGGCGACGGTGTGGATTTCGTGGACGTCGAAGATGTCCTCTTCGCCGGGGCGCTGGCCCATCAGGCGCATTATCCCGTTGCTGAATTGTATCAGCAGCCAGGTGACCGGCTTCGTCACCAGCATTAGCCCAAGCACGAACCACACCGAGCCCAGCGCCCACTTGTTGCGGAAGTGCACGGCGATCGACTTCGGCAGTACCTCGCCGAACACCAGCAGGAACACCACGCTGGCTACGGAGGCTACGATCGGCGCGGCCCAGACAGGAAGCAGGCCGTTGCTTTTCAGGATGCCGTCGAAGACCACGGTGGCGAAAACTGCCAGCACCACGTTCACCACGTTGTTGCCGACCAGCAGGGCGGCGATTACGCGGCCCTTGTCGCGCAGCAGCTTCTGCAGCAGTTTGGCGGCACGGTTTCCCTGCTCAGCCAGGCGGGCGACCGTCACGTTGGACACCGCGGTGATGGCAGTCTCCGTCCCCGAAAACACGGCGGAGAGGAACAGTATGCCCAGGAAGATGATGACGTTGCCGAAGTCCACATCAGTCCCGTTTGGTTTCGATATTCGGTAACCGGCCGGGTGCTGGCACAGGAGGTAATGGTCGATCTTCGTCCATGGGCTTCTAGTTGCGGCCCTTGTTGGCCCGCGTGTCGGCGAACTCGGACTCAAGCCGCTGGATCAGCGCCTGGGCGCCGGCGCGGTCTCCGCGCGCCGCCATGGCGTTGGCCTTGCCCAGCAGTCCCCAGGCGTAGTATTCGCGCACCACGGGGCGCTGCGGATCTTCGGCGCTGACCTTGCTGTACGCGTGCTCAATGAGCGGGAATGCGGGCTCGTAAGCCTCAAGTTCGCACATCCACGCGAAGACTCCCGCCAGCGCCGGCGGGCCGCCTGCCGCGGCGGGTTGCATCAATTTGTCAAAGGCGCCGGCATGGTTGCGGATCAAGTGGCTGAGCGCCGTGCACAGGGTGGCGCGCTTTTCGCGTGTATCGAAATCGCCCGCGTTCATCAGCGTGGACTTCATGGTCTTGGTGTCGGATACCTCGAGCGTCCACTGGCTGCTGTCGGCGTCCTGCTTGACCTTGAGCCGCAGAACAGAGGCGGGGCTGCCGATCAGTTTGACCACCTCTTCGGGCCAGGGGGTGGACTTGAGCAGCTTGACGGCGTCCAGTACTTCCGGGAGCGCCCCCTGAAGCTGCAGCAGCGCCTGGTGCTCAAGCCGCGACTGCTGCTCGCGACGCTTGAGGTCCTCGACGATCGGTTTGAATCGCTCACGATCCTGGTACGCGATGAAGTCCGCGTCGCTGAGCTTGAAGTCGGTCAGCCGCTGGCTCACCTGCTTGAAGTCGCCCCTCGCCAGGTCGCCGCGGCATCGCTCGAGCACTGCGGCCAGGACCGCGCTGCAGCGTGTGAAGGCCTCGTCGATCGCTTTGCGCTCGGCGCGATCCGCCTCTGCCTTGAAGATCTTGGCCTGTCGCTCGAACTCGTCCGCCAGCCTGCCAAGGCGGCTCTTGTAGTATTCGTCATCGCAGGCTGCCTCGGCATCGCGCACTCGCACGGCGACGCTCTCCACGGTGGCGGCTTTCATGGCCGCGTCCTGGAATTCGGCGTCCTTCACCTCGCGTCGCATCAGCGCGTCGAAGGTGTCGCTGTGTGACTTCACGCTGGCAGGATAGGTGTTGTTCAGGTAGTCACGGGCGCGCTCGACGATGTCCAGGATCTCCTCGTTGCTGCTCTCCTCGTACTTCTTGATGAAGGCGGCAGGCTTTTCGCCGGCGGCCTTGTATTTGAACTCCTTGATCTCGCTTTCGCAGTCGCGGAACGTCTCGTCCCACTCGATGTTGACCGCGGCTGCGCCCTCCGAAAGCTTCGCCAGCTCGGCTTCGAGTTCCTTGAGCCGCGAGTTCACCCTGGACTTCCATTCCTCACCGGCCTTGGGGTTGCGCGCCAAAGCCTCTTCGAGGCGGCCGATGGCTTCCTTGTACGTCTTGGTGTCGTTCGGGTTCTCGCTGACCTGCAGGTTGGCGATGCCCAGCGCCAGCTTGAGGGCTTCATTGGCCTCAGCCACGTCCGCGGGCACTTCCGGGGCGCTGTTGACCGGAGGCGGATGGTCGGCTGAGCCGCCGTTGTTGGCTTCCCCGATGATTTCGTTGGCGGCTCCGCTGCCGCTGAACAGGAAAAACCACAGCGAAAAGGCCGCGGCCATGATCGCCGCAATGGCCACAACCGCCGCGATCACCAACCTGCGATTCTGGCCGAGTTGCGCCAGCTGCTGCGACTGCTCGGGCGTCAGTCCGGTCGGGCGTTCGGCGAAGGCCGTACCATTGCTGCTCGACTTACGTGCAGCGAGATTTTCCCAGTCGCTCAGGTCGTTGGCGATCTCGCTGGCGTGCTGGTAGCGCTCGGCCGGGTTCTTGGCCAGCATGCGGTCGATGATGCGCGCGATCGCCTGGGGGCAGTCGGGCATGTGATCGGTGATCGGCGCGTGGGGCTCGCGCACTTGCTTCTTCAATATCTCTTTGACCGTCGCGCCGCTGAACAGGGTGCGTCCCGTCAGCATGCGGTAGAAGGTGGCCCCGAGCGCATAGATGTCGGCGCGGTGGTCAATGGGCTTGCCCATTGCCTGCTCGGGCGCGATGTAATGAGGCGTACCGAACACGCCGTCCTGCTCGGCCTGCAGTTCCTGGGCGCTCATGGCGAGACCGAGGTCGCCGAGCTTGACGGTGTCGTCCTCGGTGACCATCAGGTTGTCGGGCTTGATGTCGCGGTGCACCAGGCCCTTGCGCTCGGCGTAATCGAGCGCGTTGCAGGCGTGCCGGATGATCTGCACCGCGCGCGCGAGGCTGATGGACTTCTGCTTGCCCAGCTCTTCCAGCACGCTGCCCTTGGCGGCGAACTCCATGCTGAAGAAGTACTGGCCGCCCTCGTCGCCTACGTCATAGACCTGGATGATATTGGGGTGGTTCAGGCTGCCCGCGGCGCGGGCCTCCTTTACGAACATTTCGCAGAACTTCTCGTCTTTAACCAGGTCGGGCGACAGCACTTTCAGCGCCACCGTGCGCCCGAGGCTGAGCTGGGTGGCCTTGTACACCGTGCCCATGGCGCCGCGGCCCAGGCGCTCCTCGATGCGATAGCCGCCGATCTGCTGGCCGATCAGCCCGCCGTGCTTGTCGGTCTGTTCATCGGGCAGCCACGAGATCAGCGTTTCGCCGACCTGGATGCTGTCGCCGAACGCCAGCTTGTGGGCGCCCTCGGCCTTGCGGCCATTTACCAGTGTCCCGTTGGCGCTGTTGAGGTCCTTGAGCCCGAAGATGCTGCCCTTGCTGGCGATCAGGAAGTGGCGGCGCGAGGCCATGGTGTCGGAGAGCTGCAGGTTGGCGTCCTTGTCGCGTCCGGCCACGATCTGGCCCCCCACGGCAATGGTGACCGATTTGCCGCGATCAGGACCTTTTTCAACCAGCAGGCGAGGCAAGCCCGGCTCTCCTCATGTGCAAACAACACCACGACGGCCCCCGGCCGTCACGGCGCGCGAAATTCGATTCCCGCAAGTATCCAAGCTTTCACGGCTTGGGTCAACGCAGCGGAATCCATGCAAACATCAAAATGCCGGGTTTGAAGCGAATGGTTCGGAACGTTTGAATTCTGCGGCGGAACGCGGCCCGGCTGCCACTGCCGAGCGACAGCCGCACCAAGGCACAAGGGGAAACCACAGCCTGGTTGGTTGTCGTGTATCTTTCTATGGCCGAGAGATCGCGAATCAGTGGCAAATCGAGGCGTTCTCGGCGTCCTGGCGTTGCTTGCCGACGCGACTTGCCGGATGTGCAGCGAGCAGGAAACAGCCCTTCGCGCCTTTGCGCCCCCGCGTGGCCTTGGCCTTTCTTCGCGGCCCCTTAGCGGTGCTTCGCGGTTACATCCTGCCCGTCCCAGGAAAACTGCGACTGCATGAACCACGCGGGGGCGCGAAGGCGCGAAGAGTCTTGCGGCGTTTGGTCGGTTCTCGTGTTCAGGGACGGTCGGGCAACGCCAGGGCGCAAGGGAACGCCACGGCCTTTTACGGAGAAAGTGCCGAATGCAAAACGGGCGCGCCATCACGGCCCGCCCATTTTGAATTTTGAATTGAAGCCTATTCCGCGCGCTCCACGCTGATCACGTCGTACTGCACCGCGCCTTCCGGCGTTTCCACCACGGCCTTTTCGCCGGGCTTCTTGCCCACGATGCCCTGCGCGATAGGGCTTTCGTTGCTGATGATGAACTTCTCGTGATCGGCCTCGTAGCGACCGAGGATGGTGTAGATCTTGGTCTTGCCGTCCTCTCGCTTGAGCGTCACCTTGGTGCCGAAGCCGGCGGAACTGGCGTCCA
This sequence comes from Planctomycetota bacterium, assembly GCA_020638635.1. Classification (GTDB taxonomy): domain Bacteria; phylum Planctomycetota; class UBA8742; order UBA2392; family UBA2392; genus JACKID01. Next base: position 59,643 of record JACKIE010000004.1, on the reverse strand, counting down.
CCTCCGCGGGGTCCACCACGCGCACGCGCTTGAGCTCTTCCATGATCTCCTTGGCCGCTTCCTTCAGGCGGCTTTCGCGCTCGCGGGCGGCGTCCAGCTCGGCGTTTTCGGAAACGTCGCCCATGGCCAGCGCCTCGCCGATCTGCTTGGCGACATCCGGCAGCTCTTCCTCCTGGATGTGCTTGAGCTCGCCCTGGCGTTTGCGCAGGCCGGCATCGGTGGCCAGGATTTCGCCGCCGCCTTCCTCTTCGTGCATCTCAACGGCCGTGAGCGAGGCCTTGGCCTGCAGTGCGGGGAAGGCGCGCAGGATCAGCTCGCGCAGTGTGGATTGGTGGATGTCGGAAAGGCCGCGGCAGCGCTCGACCTCATGCAGCAGGTGGGCGGCGCGGTCTTCGGCCAGGCCGTCGAGCGCGGTGGTCAGCAGTCGCGAGTTGCGCTCGGTCATGGCGGCGCGCAGGCTGGCGAGCACTTCCTTGAGCTGGCTTTCGCCGCGCTCGATGCGGGTCAGCACCTTGTTGATGGTCCAGAGCAGCTTGCTGAACAGCTCGTTGGCAGGCGGTACGTCAAGGCCCTTGGGCAGATCCGCGCCGAGGATACCGCGGCGCGAGAGCCACAAGGTCTGCAGCGGAAACTTCTCGCCCTCGGCGGTAACCGCGTCAAGGGCGCGCAGTAGCTCGGAGTCGTGTTCGGCGTCCAGCATTTTGCGGGCCAGGGCATCCCACAGGCTGGGGATGTCGCGCAGGAAGGCTTTCGAAAAGGTCGCGGCCCATGCGCCTTCGTTCAGCTTGGCGTGACGCTCCAGGGCACGCAGCTGATACTCGGGGTCTCGGACTTCCTCGATGCGGTTGAGCAGTTGCTCGCTGTCGCGCACGAGTTCGTTGACGTCGTAGCCCAGTTCGATCTCCAGGTCCGGTTCCGCCTTCTTCAGGTCGTCGGCCAGGAACGCGATCAGGATGCGTTCGCCTGCCAGGCTTCCCCCGTTTCGCGGGCGTTCATCCAGTTCGGCCTCGCGGTGCGCGATCTGTTTCAGCTCATTGACGACGTGCTGGAGCAGGTTCTTGCGCGCCTCCCCCTTCTCGGAGTCACGCAGATAGCGGCGCAGCAGCTCCAGTTTCTGGGTGAGGCGAATGGCGTTGTCGAAGCGCTCGCGGGTTTCGTCCTCGAGCGTCATGGCGGTCACGAGCCTGTCGATGGTGGGGTTGGTGCCGGTGCCCAGCTTGATGTACTGGTGCTGCGCCAGTTCCTTGCGAACGCCGGTCCACCACTTGGACCACCCCTTCGAGTCGATGACGGCGGGCACCAGCTCGGCCTTGATGCGTTTCAGGTTGCTCTTGTTGTTGTGGGCCTTGAGCACCGTGAGGATCACGGCGACGGGGTCGTCCTTACAGCGCTGCTTGAGTTCGTCCATGTGGGCGGCGCGCTGCACCATTATGTCGTCTTGCGGCAGTTTACGGAAGAACTTGGCGGCGGCCCCCAGCTTGACCTTGTGGTCTTCCTTGCTGGCGAAGTCGATCTTGAGTTCGCCCTGTTCGGCGTCGATTTCCTTGACTTCGCCCAGCCCCCAGCCCGCGTCATGGAACACCCAGTCGCCAGGCTGGAACATGAGCTGAGACCACAACTCGCGGACGAAGCGGTTGTCGCTTCCGCCCGCCGCCGCTTCGGCGCGCTCAACGCACTTGTCATAGCCCGCCAACTCGCCGTATGCATTGCGGAACACCGTCTCGGCGAGCGCCCTCTGGTTGGGATTGCGTGGCGCTACCCGGGCCAGTTCGCCCAGTACCGCGGCAGCGCGGGCGTGCTCGCCCATTTCATCCAGCTTGTTGACGACCTGTTCGAGCAGGTTGCCGGCCTTTTCACCGTGGCCGGCGCGGGTCAGCTTTTCCGCCAGCGACAGGAAGGTGTCGATTTCGGTGGGCGCCTTGGCCAGCGCCTCGGCCCAGACGCTTTCGACTTCGCCCAGCTGTTCCTTCTTGATCAGTTCGGTGATGCGCGCGGTCTCTTTATTCAGGCTGGTAACCATGGCGGGGACGCTTTCTCGAATTCCCACAGAGCGAAAAAATCAGCGTCGACTTTGAGGTCGACGCTCAACCGCTTATAGGGCTCAGTTTGGGCCGGGTCAAGCAGCCGCAAGCCGCTCAATTCGTGTCCGGAGGCACGTCTGCCAGTTTGCGCAATGCTTCAAGCAATGGCTGGCGCTGCCCGGACGCCGTGGCGTTCAGGTCTTCAGCCAGCTTCAACATGCCCGTGATGCGCTCGCGCAGCACGCGCATCTGGGTGCGCTGCTTCAGCAGGTTCTCGTAACGCTGGTCGGCCTCCAGTTCCAGCTTTTCGGCCCGGTCGCTGTGCAGTGCCAGTTCGGCCTTGTGGGCGTCGCCGATTCTGCGCAGGCTGTCCAGCAGGCGACCGCGCTCTTCTTCCACGTCGCGCAGCCGGTTGGTCAGGCGTCGCACTTCGTCGCTCACCAGCTGGCGGGCGTCCACGTCGCCGGCCTGCACGATGGCGGTGTCCTGGGCGCGGGCTTTGGCGCCCTGCAGCGCGCGCTGCAGGTCCGCCAGCTTGGTCTCTAGCTCTTTGGCCTGCTCCTCAAAGGTGTTGGCCCTGAGTTCGGCTTTCTGAAGCTTGCGTTCCAGCTCGCGCTGGCTTTCCTGAGACTGTTCCAGCTCGGCGTTCAGGGCCGGTATGCGCCGCTGTGCCAGGCGATAGCTGCGGGCCGCTTCACTGTCGAGCTTCTCCTGCACCTCGGCCAGGTCTTTTTCCTTGCCGACCAGGGCCTCCTGCAGGTCGGTGATGCGGTCTTCCAGGTTTTCAACCCGCTTCACCTCTGCTTCCATGGGCGCCAGGCGCTCGATTTCCGCCTTCGCCTCCGCCAGCGCCAGCGTCACCGCATCAAGCTCGGCGCGACGGTCGTCCAGTTCGCGGGCTTTGCGTTCCACCTCATCCGCGGCGTCGCGGTTGTCGGCCAGCTCTTTCCTGGCCACCGCCAACTCGCGCCCCAGCTCTTCGTTTTCCCTGATGCGTTCATCAAGTCTTTTTGCGCCGTCGGCCAGCTCTTCGCGCAGGTCCCTCAGCTCTCCCTCCAGCTGCTGCACCCGCCGGTGCAGCTCGTCGTGGGCGTGCTCTGTGCGGCTTTCCGCGCCCTGGGCCTCCTTCAGCGCCTCCTTCAACTGCGTGTTCTCGGTCTGCAGGGCCTTGATCTGAGCGTCCATCAGGTCCAGCTCGCGCTTCGTGTCGTCGGGGATCTCGGCCGACGACATGGCGGACTCCAGCTCCAGCTTCTCGACCTTCTCCTGGGCCTGCGCCAGCTCGCCCTTCAGGCGCCGGTTCTCTTCCTCGGCCTCGGCGTGGTGCTTCTTCGCCTCGTTGAGCTGGCCCTGCAGGCGGCTGAGTTCGCCGGCCGGGGCGGCTGCCTCGAGCTGTTCCTGCAAATCGCGGTTTTTCTCCAGCAGCGCCGCGCGCTCTTCCTGCAGGCCCTGGATCTCGACGCGCAGGCTTTGCAACTCGAGCTGCAGCTCATCCGATTCGGCGGCGTCGATTTCGGGCTTGCTTTCGGTGCGGTCCAGGACCGGCGACTGGTCGGTGAACTCGACGGTTGAACCGAGGTCGGGGTCGGGCTCGACATCCAGGGGCACGTTGGCGTCGCTGGCCAGTGTGGCGGGCTCGGGTGCTGCTTCGATCTCGACGTCGTGCACGAGCGGCTGCAGCGGCTCCATGGTCAGTTCCTCCTCGCCGAAACCCATTTCGGGGTCGGCAAAGGAGTCCTCGTCCATGAGCGGTGAGTTACCGGGACCGGATGCGTTCATGTTCCACCGATTGGTGGATTCTATGCGATCGCGGGCACCCGGTCCACTTCCGGCTTCAGCACACCCTCAAGGGCATGCGCCGCCGAAAGCAAACCGGCGTCATCGTAGGCCGCCGCCTGCAGGTGCATGCCGATCGGCAGGCCGGCCGCGTCAAAGCCCACGGGCAGGCTCAGCGCGCACAGGCCGGCCAGGCTGGCCGGGATGGTGAAAACGTCACATAGGTACATGCTGAGCGGGTCCGATTTCTCGCCCGCCTTGAAAGCGGGGAACGGCGCGCAGGGCCCGGCGATCAGGTCGCACTTCTCGAACGCGCTGTCAAAGTCGCGCTTGATCAGCGTGCGCACCTTGCCCGCGCGGCCGTAGAATTCTTCGTAATGCCCGGCCGACAGTGCATACGTGCCCAACATGATGCGGCGCTTGACCTCGGGGCCGAAGCCCTCGCCGCGGCTGTGCTCGTACATGCCGAGCAGGTTGTCGGCGGGCTTGCGCAGGCCGTAGCGCACGCCGTCGAAGCGCGACAGGTTGCTGGAAGCCTCGGCGCTGGCGACCACGTAATAGACGGCGATGCCGTACTCGGCGTGGGGCAGCTCGACATCGACGATGCTGGCGCCCAGGGACTTCATGTGGTCGATCGCGCGCTGCACAGCGCCGGCCACCTCGCGGTTGGGCATTTCATCCAGGTAGCTGCGCACCACGCCGACGCGCTTGCCCTTGAGGTTGCTCTTGAGCAGCGCCGGGTAATCGGGCACCTCGCGATCGGGCGTTGTGCTGTCCATGGGGTCGCGGCCGGCCATCACCTTGAGGCTCAGGGCGGCGTCACGTACTGACCGTGTAAACGGGCCGATCTGGTCCAGGCTGCTGGCGAACGCCACCACGCCGTAGCGCGAAACGCGGCCGTAGCTGGGCTTGTAGCCCACCAGGCCGCAGAAGCTGGCGGGCAGGCGGATGCTGCCGCCGGTGTCGCTGCCCAGGCTGATGTACGCGCTGCGGGCCGCGACGCAGGCCGCGGAGCCGCCGGAAGAGCCGCCGGGCACGCGGGTGGCGTCCCAGGGGTTGTGGGTCTGCTGCAGGGCGCTGTTTTCGCAGCTGCTGCCCATGGCGAATTCGTCGAGGTTGGTCTTGCCCACGATCACCGCGCCGGCCTGCCGCAGGCGCTGCACCACGGTGGCTTCGTAGGGCGCCGTGAAGCCCTGAAGGATGCGCGAGGCGCATGTGGTGGGCTGGCCCTTCACGTGGATGTTGTCCTTGATGGCGACCGGCACGCCCGCCAGGGGGCCGGAGAGCTTGCCGGCGTCAACGGCGCGGGCCTGCTCCAATGCTCCGTCGACGTCAAGGCGCAGGTAGGCGCCGACCCTGGGCTCGGTGTTGCGGGCGTGTTCCAGCACCAGGGCGGTGAGCGCCTCGGCCGTGGTCTCACGCTCCCGCACCAGGCGGGCGGCTTCGGTAGCATCGATGTTGAGCAACTCTTCCATGTATCACTTGCCTGTTTGATACACGAAGAAACGAAGGAACGAAGGAGCCAGGCGGCATTCGAATGCTGGAGACGTTCTTCGTTCCTTCGCTCCTTCGTGTAGAAACTGCAGTCAAGTCACGAGCACGTCTGTCAGTGTTCTCGTGTGTTCGTGGTTCATCACTCGATCACCGGCGGCACCTTGAAGAAGCTTTGTTCGCTTTCGGGCGCGTTGGCGGCTGCTTCTTCTCGTTTGAAGCTGGGTTGCACTTCATCGGCCCGCCACAGGTTGCGGTCCGCCACCGGGTGCACCGTGGCTTCCACGTGCGCGACGTCGGCCTTGGCCAGCTGCGCGATGTAGCCGGTGATGGCCGACATCTCGCCCGCGAAACGGGCGATTTCCGCGTCGCCCAGCTTGAGGCGCGCCAGCTTGGCCACGTGCCTGACGGTCTGCTCATCCATGGGCCCCGTTGTAGCGGGCAGGCGCGCAACGGGCAACCGGAGGGCATAATGAACCCATGACCGAGCCCGCACCCGAGCAGTCGCGCACCCGCCGCAACGCCACCATTCTGGCCGCGGCGCCCGCGATCCTGACGCCGCTGGTCACCGGCACGCTGATCAAGGCTGAAGTGCTGCCGCCGCTGCCCGGCCTGACGATCTTCTTCGTGGTGTGGCTGCTGGGCGCCGCGCTTCTGCCTCTGCTGAAGCCCAAACGCGCCTGGCTGGGCCTGCCCTACACCTTTGCCGTGGCGGTGCCGGTGCTGCTGATCACGCTGCTGGTGAACTTCCGGGCCGTGAAGGTTGAGGGCGACTCCATGCTGCCCACGCTGCAGCCCGGCGATGTGCTGCTGATCGACCTGCGCGCGCAGCCCGACCAGCGCTACGGCATCTTCGTGCTCGAGGTCGAAGGCGAAGAACACAATCCGCTGATCAAGCGCCTGGTGGGCCTGCCGGGCGAGAGCGTTGACGTGCGCTACGGCCGTGTGTTCGCAAACGAGATCGAGGTCTACCCGCGCGACGGCAGCGCGCCGGACAGCTGGAACGAGACGCGCCCGGCCTACGCCCGCTTCTACAGCGGGCCGAAACAGCTGGGCGAGGGCGAATACTTCTTCCTGGGCGACAACCCGCCCGACAGTCGCGACAGTCGGCACTTCGGCGCGGTGGATAGCAAGAGCGTAAAAGGCCGCGCGATCTGGAGTTTACGGGGCTCGCACGGCTTCGGCCGTCTGCGGTAGACAATGCAACCGCGAAGAACCGCCAAGGGCCGCGAAGTTTCAATTCTTCGCGGTCCTTGGCGGCTCTTTGCGGTTGGTCCGACTTCTCCCTTTCAAAGGCGCGGCTCCAAGCCACCAAACACCGGCGTCTATTCGTCTGCCTTTTTTTCGTGCCGTCGTGCTTTTGTGGCCTACAGCAGTTCATTACACGCGAAAAAAACGAACGGGGCGCATGCTGGCGCCCCGTGTTTTGCCTTTTCCGGAGGGTTGGGGGCGGCGGGCGATCGCCGCCCCCGTCCAGGGTTCCAAGCAAGGCATGGCGTTGGATCCTGGAATGAAACCTCCTAGAAGATCCACTGCAGCTGCAGGCGGATGATCCAGGTGTCCGCATAGTCGCTGCTTTCACCCGCGATGCTGCCGGCGCTGCGGCCCGGGGGGCTGGTGTACACGCCGTCGAGGCCTTCGGTGCTGCCGGTGTTGTCCGCGTCCATGCGGCTGGCGAGCTGCTCACTGACGTACAGCAGGTCGAAGGTCAGCTTCAGGTTGTCGCCGTGGACATAGTAGTTGACGCTGAGGCCGATCTCCGTGGCGTCGGGGCGCAGGCCGGCGCGGCGGCTGGTGTCGCCGTTCTGCCAGTGCTCGTCCGCATTGAGCCAATTGTAGCGCACGCCCACGTTCAGCTGCTTCGGCAGGATGAAGTAGCTGACGTCGAACGTGATGCCCATGTCGGTGTTGTTCGCCGCGCCGTTGTGGGTCGGGCTGGTCGGGCTGTAGCGGTTGCGGCCGCGGTTGTGGAACTCGGTGTGGCGCCAGAAGAATGCCACGTCCGCGCTCAGGCCGTGCCAGCGGAAGTGACCGTCGGCCGTGAAGGCCATGGTGTCCTGGCTGGTGCGCGAACGGCCGGAGCCGGTAGCGCCGGTGGCGGTGTCAGGACGGATGTTGGCGTTGTTGAAGCCGCTGACGAACCAGTTGACGGCAAGGCCGACGGCGAACAGCACCTTGTCGTACTCGTCGTCGCCGCGCCCGTCGTTCAGACTGGGCTTGACGTCGCCCAACGGGTGCGTTTCGAGGCGCAGGTTCAGCATCATGTCGCCGTCCACGAGGCCGTCGGCGAAGGTGTCGCTGATGCGGGTGACGTCCGCGTTGCGGAAGTCGTCGCTGTCCTTGAGTCGGCCGTTGTAGATGCCGACCCAGTACTTCAGCCAGCTGACGTCTTCGCCGACCTTGCCGTCGAGGGTGATGCCCTTGGCGAAGTCCTGGTTGAAGACTTCGTTGACGTAACCGCGGTCAACGAACTGCTGGCTGCCGGAACTGGTGATTTCCTCCCAGTTCCAGGGCAGCTTGGCCTGGCCGGCCTGGATGTTGATGTAATCCATGACGGCCCAGCGGAACCAGGCTTCCTCGACGATTTCGTCGCCGCCGCCCGCGAAGGTGAGTACCAGCTTGTACTGGAACTCCTTCTGGAAGATGTAGCCGCTGAAGGCGCTCTTGACGCGACGGACGCGGAAGTTGATGAAGTCGCGACCGTTCTGTCCGTTTTCGCCGTGGCCCACTTCGTTCTGGTAGGTCAGGCGGAACTGCACGCGGGTGGTCAGCTTCAGCTCGAAGCCGTCGGTGGTGAAGACCAGCCCCTTCTTGCCCAACGTGGTGTCGGCCGCGCCTTCTCCGCCGTTGCGTTTGATGCTCCCGAAGTTTCCGGGATTGCTGTCCTGCGCCATCGCCGGCGCAGCCAGCAGCCCGATGCCGCACAGCAGCACCAGGGCCATACTCAAAAGCTTGCTCATGAATGCTCTCCTTTTCCGAATCTCACATGCCTGCACAGGAATGGGCAGACGGTACGGAGCCATTCGGTTGAGAAGCAACGGGAACTGTGTGGATTGACCAAAGTCGAACGCCGTCCCAACAAAGGCCTCAACAAGCCTTAACAAAAGGCTTCGCGGGTGAGGCAAATGTCCCGTCCTGCTATTGACGCGTCAAGTTTTCGGCCTGCCGAAAAATAGCGGTCAGGCTGCCCGGCCGCACGGAACATTGCTGCGCAGCAACCCCCAACCACGAGGAGCACGCATGAGGACCTCATTCGCGGCCGCGGCATTGCTTTGCCTGCTGGGCGCCGCAAGCCTGGCGGGGCAGGAAAGCGGCGAGCCGGCCAAGGACAGCGGCAGTACCGACATCACCGTGGTGACGCCCGCCGGCAGCGAATCCGAGCGCATGAAGACGCCCGACGCCGTCAGCGTCGTGGACGAACGCAAGATCGAGGAGCGCATGTCCGGCCAGGCGCCCGACCTGCTGGAAGGCGTCACCGGCGTGTTCGGCCAGCACACCGCCCACGGCCAGGGCTCGCCGTTCATCCGGGGCCTGACCGGCAACCAGGTGCTGACGCTGGTTGACGGCGTGCGCTTCAACAACAGCACGTTCCGCTTCGGCCCGAACCAGTACCTCAGCAGCATCGACCCCTACAGCATCGCGCGCATCGAGGTGATCCGCGGCCCGGCCAGCGTGCTGTACGGCAGCGACGCCCAGGGCGGCGTGATCAACGTGATTTTGAAGAAGCCACGCTTTGAGGACTTCGACTACTCGTTCGGCGCGCGCGGCCGCTTTGAAAGCGCCAGCATGCGCCGCACGGCCAACCTGTTCGGAGAGGTCAACAGCGTGAACCTGGGCGGCCTGGTGAACGCCACCTACTCGGACATCGACGAGCTGGTGGGCGGCAACAGCATCGGGCGCCAGCCCTTCACGGCCTACGAGGAATGGGGCGTGTACGGCAGCTTCGGCGCGGCGTTCGGCAGCCACCAGATCGTGGGCACCTACAGCCACTTCCAGCAGAACGACCTGGAACGCACGGACAAGGTAAGCCCGCTGGTCGCCAACCCGGACCTTTTGAAGACACCCGGCCTGGGCGACGAGATCCGCCGCCGCTTCGTGTACCAGATCGACGACATGGCGATCGTGCGCTGGACCTGGCAGCCCGACGACGTGCTGGAACAGCTGTTCGTGGACGTCAGCTACCACAAGCAACAGGAGTACCTGCAGCGCATCAACCGGGGCAGCAGCAGCAACACGCGCCGCGACATCAACTACAACGTGCACACCTTCGGGCTGAACGCGCAGGCCGTGCTGAACTTCGGCTGGTTCTCGCGCCTGACCGTGGGCGCCGAGGCCTACCACGACGTGATCCACAGCCGCAGCGTGGACGTCAACCGCACCACCGGCGCCCACAAGAACCACGACGGCCGCCTGCCGTTCCCCGACTGGTCCGGCTACAGCACCTTCGGCGCCTACGTCCAGAACGAAATGCAGATCGCCGATGAGCTGCTGCTGCTGCGCTACGGCCTGCGCTACTCGGTGTTCCGGGCCATCGCCGACACCGACGTCTACAGCGACACTCTCGACGGCCTGAACGAGACCTACGCCGACCTGACCGGCGCCTTCGCCATGGTGGTGCGCCCCATGGAGCAGCTTTCGATCACGCTGAACCTGGCCAAGGGCTTCCGCGCCCCCAACATGGACGACCTGGCAGCCAGCAAGGGCACCGGGCGCGGCGAACAGATCCCCAACCCGGGGCTTGATCCCGAGGTGCAGTACTCGGCTGATCTTGGGCTGAAGGCGTTCATCGCCACTGTCAGCGCCGATTCGGCGGCGCCCTATGAGCTGACGGGCAGCGTCAACTTCTTCTTCAGCTACTACGAGGACCTGATGGTCAGCGTGCCCACCGTGTTTGGTGGCGAAGACGTGGTGCAGCTGCGCAACGACGGGCGCGCGCGCATCTTCGGCGTGGAGGCCGAGGTGGGATTCTACCTGTCCGAGGCGCTGGGCTGGGTAGGCCTGCCCACGGACCACCTGTTCTTCGAGGGCGACGCCCTGGGCGTGCACGCGAACTTCACCTGGACGCGCGGCGACGACCTGAAGGGCGACGTGCCGGTCCACCGCATTCCGCCGGTGTTCTCCGAAATCTCGGTCAGGTACGAGGCGATGTGGGGACAGGTTTACATTGAGCCCTACATGAACATCGTGGGGCGCCAGGACCAGTATGCGCCGGCGGCGAAAGGCGATGTGCGCTTTACCCCCCACGACGCCCCGGGGTATACACTGTTCGGGTTGCGGGCGGGCTGGTACCCGAGCCGGCACGTTCACTTCAACCTGAACGTGCAGAACCTGGGGAACCGCAGCTACCACCCGACGGGCAGCGGGACCTTCGGCCCGGGCACCAACGTGGTGCTGTCAGGCGAGATCAGATGGTGAAGACGTGAAATGGGGTCACCTGGCAATCGCCTTGCTGCTGCACGCCGGGGCCATCGGCCTGGCTTGCTGGCAGCTTGAGCCTCCCCGGCTGACTGAATCGCAGGCGCCCGCCGTGGTCTCGGCGGGCGTCCGCCATTTCGAGCAGCAGGCTGAGCCCGAACGGCCGTTCACGCCGCCGCAAGCCGCGCCCGCCCAGCCGGTTGAGCAGCCCGGCGAGCTGCCGGCCCCCACCGAAATCCTGCTGCCGAACGAGGAGCCGCTGCCTGAGCCGACACCGCCCGCGCCAACCACCGCCACGGAAGATACGCTGCCTGAGCCGGCCCGTTCCACACAGCCCAACACCTTCCGCCGCCCCCAGCCCGCCGGGCCGACTCCCGCGAGCGATGCCCGGCCAACGGCCGCGGAATCACCGGTCGCGAGCGGCCCGGTCACCGCACCCGAAACACCCCCGCGCATCCTGAACCCGCGATGGCCTGAGCTGGTTCGCAAGGGCTTCACCGGACGGGTGGTGATTGATGTGGTGGTGCGCCTTGACGGGCGGGCCCACGAGGTTGAGGTGATCGAGGGCACCGGCCGCGCGGAGTGGGACAAGGCGCTGACGAACGCGTTCCGCGAGGCCAGCTATCTGCCGGGCTTCCTGAACGGCCAGCCGGTGATCTGCAAGCACCGTTACAGCATCACGTTCCGGAAGCGGTAGGCGGCACGATCACACTAGAAAATCCACTGTACCTGCAGGCGCACGATCCAGAGCACTTCATGGTCCGCGTTCGGGCGGCTCTGGCCCAGCAGGCCGTTGCGGCTCATGGGCTCGTTGTAGACCCCGCTGAGAAGCGGCGCGTCCTTGTAGCTGTAGGCGAGCTGCTGGTCGATGTACAGGACATCCAGCCCGAACTTCAGGCGGTCGCCCCACGGCATGTAGCTGGCGCTCAGGCCGTACTCCATGGCGTCGGGGCGGATCGCGCGCTGCTGCAGGTCGGTCTGGTTCAGGCCGGCGTCAGCGCCCCAGAATTCGTCGGGGTCCACGCTGCTGACGCGCACGGCAATGTTCAGGTCGATGATGTGCAGGTAGTACGAGGCCTCGAACGACCAGCCCATGTCCTCCAGGTCGCCGATGCCCTGGCGGCTGCCGTTGTCGTGGCTGTTGATGCCGCGGTTATGGAAGTCGGTGTGGCGCCAGTAGAAGGCCGCATCCACGCCGATGCCGTACCAGCGGAAGTGGCCGTCCACTGTGATCGCGTAAGTCTCGTGGCTGACTCGTGACCGGCCGGAGCCGGTGGCGGTGGCGCCGCTGTCGTTGCGCAGGTCGGCATTGTCCACGTAGCCGGTGATCAGGTTAGCGCCCAGGCCGAAGGCGAACAGCAGCTTCTCGTGCTCTTCTTCGGGCCGGCGGTCGCCCAACCCGAGCTCAAGCAGCCCCAAGGGGTGCGTTTCGACGCGAGTGTTGTACATCAGCTCGTTGTCGATGAAGTTGCTGAAGCTGTCGCCGGTCAGCGCGCCGTCCTTGTTGCGGAAGTCATCATTGGCGGCCAGCACACCGTTGTAGACGCCGAACCAGTAGCGCACCCAGGGCACGTCGTCGCCGAACTGGCCGTCAATCCAGACGCCCTTGCCGTAGTCCTGGTTGAAGACCTCGTTGGCGTAGCTGCGTTCCTGAAAGTTGAGGCTCAGGCTGTCCACCTGTTCTTCCCAGTTCCAGCCGACGGGGGCCTGGCCGCCGCTGACGTTCAGGAACTGGTCAAAGGCCCAGCGCAACTGCGCGATCTCGACCAGTTCTTCGATCGGCCGGGCCCAGTTCAGGCGCACGCGATACTGGAAGTCCTTCTCGAAGATGTGGCCCTTGAACTCGGTCTTGGCCCGGGTGACGCGGAAATTGCGGAAGTCTCGGCCGTTGGTTCCGCCGGTATCAGACGATGCCAGCTCTTCCTGGACGGTGAGGCGGAACTGGACGTGGTTCTGCACGCGCAGTGAGAAGCCATCCACATCAAAGCGCAGGCCGACGGTCTCAAGTGTCGTGGTGGTCGTTGCTTGCGCCTGAAGCGCGGCCGTGAAAAGCAGCACCGGCAGCAGCAGGATGGCTGTGCTTCGAATCATGGTTCGCCCCCATGGAACCGGGGGAGTTTATTCATTTGAGGGTTAAAGCGAAAGGGCGGCCTGATGGCCGCCCTTTGCTTTGAATCACGACACCAGTCGATCTTAGAAGATCCACTGCAGCTGCAGGCGAACGATCCACAGGTCGTTGTGGTCGGACTCGGAGCTGCCGAGGGTGCCACCGCCGAGCACGCGGCTGGTCGGCTCGTTGTAGACGCCGGCCAGGCCACCAGCGCTGGCAGCGAAGGGCACCTGCTGGCTGACCATCAGGATGTCGAAGGTAAGCTTCAGGTTGTCGCCCTGGATGTAATAGTTGACCGACAGGCCGAGCTCGGTGGTGTCCGGACGGATACCCCATTCACGAGCGTCGCCACCCGACCAGAAGTCGTCAGCGTTGAGCATGTTGAAGCGGACGCCGACGTCGAGCTGGTTGGCCAGGATCATGTACGCAACTTCGAAGGTGAAGCCCGAGTCAGTCAGGTTGCTGATGCCAGCCTTGCCGTTGGGGCTGAAGCGGTTGGCACCGCGGTTGTGGAACTCGGTGTGGCGCCAGAAGTAGGCGATGTCCACGCTCAGGCCCATCCAGCGGAAGTGACCGTCGAGGGTGAACGCCCAGGTGTCCTGGCTGGTGCGGAAGCGTTCGGAAGCCGGATCACCCAGGGTGCCGAGGGCAGTGTCGGCACGCGAGCCACTGTTGGCAAACGCGTCGGCTGCTTCGTAGCCGCTGGTGAACCAGTTGACGCCGAGGCCGATGGCGAACAGGATCTTGTCGCGCTCGTCTTCGCCGCGGGCGTCGTTCATACGACGGGCGACTTCACCCAGCGGGTGCGTCTCGAGGCGCAGGTTGATCATCATTTCGCCGTCAACCAGGTTGCTGAAAGTCTCGGGCTGGATGGCCCAGTCAGCGTTGCGGAAGTCGTTGTTGGCCTTCAGCACGCCGTTGTAGATGCCGAACCAGTACTTCAGCCACGGGGTGTCTTCACCCACCTGGCCGTCAATCCAGATACCCTTGGCGTAGTCCTGGTTGAACACTTCGTTGACGTAGCTGCGGTCAACGAACTGCTGGCTGCCGGAGCTGACAGCCTCTTCCCAGTTCCACTGAAGCTTCTGCTGACCTGCGTTGATGTTGATGTACTGCATGACCGCCCAGCGGAACTTGGCTTCTTCAACGATGCGGTCGCCGCCGGACACCCAGTTGAGCAGCAGCTCGTACTGGAAGTCCTTCTCGAAGATGTAGCCACCCAGCCAGGTCTTGGCGCGACGGACGCGGAAGTTGATGAAGTCCTTGCCGTTCGTGCCGCTTTCGCCGCCCGCCACCTCGTTCTGGTAGGTCAGGCGGAACTGCACCCGTGTGGTGACGCGCAGCTCGAAGCCGTCGGTCGTCCACATCAGGCCCTTCTTGCCCAGCGTCGTGTCGGCAGCGCCCTCTGCGCCACCGCGCTGGATCGAGCCGAGATTATCCGACTCTTCGGACTGAGCCATCGCCGGCGCAGCCCATAGCCCCGCGCTGATCATCAGCGCCAGAGCCATCCACCAAAATTTTGCCATGCCTTGCTCTCCCAATAGACCAGAAAAAACTTGTCCGTCCGTCGCTGCTTCAGGAGAACCCAGACACGTCCCTTTCCGATGCGTGTCCGAGCCGTCTGTCACCATTCCCTGAAAGGCAGGCAGACCATAGAACCGCTTTATACCGCGTCAACTCCGTATTGACGCCTTTTTGACGTCCCCTTCATGAGTCGCGAGCGAACGGCAGACAAATACCCCCTGCACGCCCATTACGCAACCATGAAATCCGGCGACTACGCGCCCTTGCATCACTTATCGGCATGCTGCGTCCGATAACTTTCAGCTTTCTGAAAGGAATCTTTGCAAGGTCTTCAGCGTGCCCCTGACGCTAAATCCTCCTTTCCCGTGCGCGCTTCTTCACGCGCCCGCGGCCGGGACTGGGCCGGAAACTCAGTTGCAGGCGGGTTTGCCCCCAAACCTGAACGAAGGCAGACCTCGCCATCGCCGGCGGGAATGCCTCCGAAAGTTACTGACACACCGCGGCAAACTAACTTTGCAACGTGTGCGATGCAAGAGTGTTCAAAGCAAAAAGGAAGGTTCACCACAGGGATTTTCCATACCCCTGAAGCGTTTTTTCCGAATAACATCTCGCCCCATTCCGGCGTCCACACCCGCGCCGGGTTGCGCTACAATGTCCGCTTCACCACGGGGACGCCCTTGCCCAACTCTTCCGATTCAGGCCTGCACATCACACCCCTGCCCAAGCTGGGCCAGGAGGTCGGGCGCTTCCTGATCGAGAAAGAGTTGCCCCGCGGCGGCCAGGCTCGCGTTTACCGCGCCTGGCAGACCGACCTGCAGCGACCCGTGGCGCTGAAGCTGCTGCCTGCCAGCTACGCCGTCGACGGCGACGCCGTGGCGCGCTTCAAGCGCGAAATCGAAAACGTCGCCCGCATCAGCCACCCCAACATCGTGCGCGTCTACGAGGCCGGCGAAGTCGAGGGACACCCGTTCTTCACCATGGAGTTCCTGGAAGGCCAGGACGCCGAAAGCATGGTCAAGCGCGGACCCATGGATCCCGATGAAGCAGCCAGCGTCATCGAGGCTGTCGCCCGCGCCGTGCACGAGGCCCATGGAGCAGGCATCATCCACCGCGACATCAAGCCGGGTAACATCATCCTGCGCAAGGACGACACCCCGGTGCTGACCGACTTCGGACTGGCCCAGGACCTCAGCCACAGCGAGCAGCTGACCCAGACCGGTATCAGCATGGGTACCCCCGCCTACATGGCGCCCGAGCAAGCCCGCGGCGAGCGCAACCGCGTCGGCAAACGCACCGACATCTACGCCATGGGCGCGACGCTGTTCAGCCTGCTGACCGGCCGTCGCCCGGTCGAAGGCGAGAGTGCCTATGAACTGATGTTGAAGGTCGCCGAGAGCGAAAGCCCGGCCTGGCCCCGCCAGGCCGTTGAGGACGTGCCCGCCGACCTGCGCGCCATCGTCGAGATGGCCATGCAGAACGACCCCGGCAAGCGCTACGAAAGCGCCGCCGACCTCGCCGACGACCTGGAGCGCTTTCTGCACGGCGAATGGGTGGTTGCTCGCACCCGCAGCCGCGTGGCCAAGCTGTGGGTACGTTCGCGCCGCTACCTGCCCGTGGCGGCTGTGGTGATTGTCACGCTGGCGCTGGCGGGCGGCATGGTCTACACGGGGTTGAACCCGACTGTGGCCGAGAACGCGGAGGGTTCAATCCTCGGCGAACCGGAGCTCATCTCCAAACCCTTTACGGAAAAGACCGGCGAAGAGTTCGAGTCCATCTTCGACCCCAAGCGCGACGGCAGCTGGACCAAGACGGGCGCCGATGCCCGCCGCGGAGACGGCGGCGAACTCGTGCTCACCCGCGCCGGGCTTGAGCCCGTGCTGATCTCGCCGCGCGCCCCCACCTGCTGGGGCGATTTCACCCTGCAGACGGACTTCAAGCTGGACGGTACCGACGGCCCCCTCGAGTTCCTGGTGGGTATGCCGGATGACGCTTCTGTCTCCGAGACTTCCTATGTAATCGCCCTGGGGGCGGAGGCGCGCGACCGCCTGGAACTGCGCCGCCTGGGTGTCGCCGTTTACAGCGCGTACTACAGCAGCGGCCTGCCAGCGCCGGCCGACGGCCTCCTGCGCGAGGGTGTGTGGTACCGTGCCTCGGTCACGCGCAGCGGCCAGCGCCTGGAGTTCTCGCTGGTACAGGCCGCGGGGCTGCTGCCGGTGGTTTCCTTCCTATATGAAGACGACTTCCCTGCCCTGGTGGGCGGGCGCGCCGAGACCGGCGCTTTCAGCCGGCAGCGCTTTGGTATCGCCGCGCGCTCGACGGAGCTAAGCCTGCGGGACGTGACCGTCAGCCACCGCGACAACCAGCACAGCACCGAGGCCTTGCTGTTCAGCGTGGGTCAGTACGAACAAGCCGAACTGCGGCTTTCGGCGCGGTTGACCGAGGCGTTACCCTCAGGCGCCGACGTGCAGGCTCGCAACGAACGCGCGTCCCTGCTGTTCTTGCGGGCGCGCTGCCTGGTGCAGCTGGAGCGCCCCGACGACGCCTGGCTGGACTGCGTCAGCGCCAAGTCCCTGGTTTCCGATCCTGATCTGCGGGCGCGGCTGTTCCTGCTCAGCTCGCAGCTTGAGACCGCCCGCGGCGATGACAGCGCCGCCCTGGACCAACTGCGCGTGGCGCAATACAACGCGTCCGGCGTCGCCTCCCGTGTTTACCACGACGCCTACGCCCGGGGCATGGGCCTGCAGCCGACCGAACCCGCACGCGCGCTGGTCTACTTCGATTGGGTCGCCGGCAACGCCTTGGGCAGCCCGTGGCTGGTATGCAACGCATTGCACGCCGGCGCGCAGCTGCGCCTGGACCAGCCCGAGACGCGCGCCCAGGCCGTGGCGGCGCTGGAGCGCATCGAGAGCGCCAACTACCAGCGCTTCAGCGCAACCTTCGTGCCCGCGGTGGCCACGCTGTTCCGGCTGCGCTGGGAAAGCCTCTCGGCCGAAGCGCCCAACACGGCAGGGCTGGCCGAGGCCGCGGACTGGCTGGCCGCCAGCGTGGACGGCTATGGGGTGGACAACAGCCGGCTGATCGAGCCGTTGCTGCGCGCAGCCTGGATGGGCCGGTTGGCATCGGAACCCGCCCAGCCCTCGCTGCTGGCCAAGGCAGGCAAATGGCTGGAAGCGGCGGCGCAGGCCGGCGCCGAGCCCGTCCTGATCGAGTTCCAGCGTGCGCTGATGAACCAGGAGCGCCCCCGGGGCGTCACGGCAGACCAGCGCATCGAGCAGTGGCGCGCCCTGGCCGAGCAGCTGACGCTGGACCAGCCGGGACACGGCGTGCTCAGCGCCGTGAGCGACTTCTTCATCGGCTCACCGCTCGACGCAGCAGACCAGGAACGCCGCAACGGCGTGTTGCGCCGGGCTCTGCGCCGCGAACTGGGCGGGCAGCCGACATTCTGGTTTGCCGACGCGGACGCGGACCACCTGGCGGAGTACTGCATCGCCCTGAATGAGGCCTCGAGCAATCGAGAGTCCGCAGTCGAGCGCCTGGAGGCAGCGGCCTCGCGCAGTGGCGCCGGTGCGCTGGCACTGCTCAGGGGCCGTGCCGCCCGCTGGCTGCCAATCCCGGGATAAACCTGGGGTGAGGTTACACGCCGTGGCTTCTGCGAAGGCGTGCAACCTGAAACCTGCTATAACTCCGGCATGGCAAAACCTGACCAGTCGCCGCGCCCGCTGGCGCTGATTGCTACCCGACCCGTTGCCGACGCCGGATTGGCTGCCGCCCTGCGTGAAGACCTGCAGGAGCTGCTGCAGTTTCTGCACATGCGCGTTGAAACCGGGGTGGACCCGGCAGTTTTGGCCAGGTCTGCCGCCGGCCATCGCGGGCCCGTGCTGGTGGCTTTCTCCGACGTTGCAGCCCTGCCTGCCGATTGCGTGGACGGCGCCCTGGAGCTGCTGGAAGACCTCGACGTGGTGGTAGGCCCGTGCCCGGACGGCAGCGTGTATCTGCTGGGCCTGGCCGAGGGGCTGGAGCAGCCGGTCAGCGCCGGGCTGATCGGCGCGGCCCTGGAGCCCGGGGGCCTGGCGTCGTGCGTGGAGCTGCTGGAGCGGTCGGGTCTGGAGTCCGCTGCCCTGCCGCCATGGTTCCGGCTCGGCAACGACAAAGAGCTTTCCTTTGCGGAAAGCCTCATGCGTCTTAGCCTGTTGAGTGAGGAAGGCGAGAACGACTTCATCGCGGACCGGCTGCGAATCTGGTTCGAGAAGCGGGATAAGTCATGAAGCGCGCACACCTGCCGGCCCTGCTGATGGCTCTCGTCCTTGGCTGGTTATTCATCGACGCCGTGCACGCCCAGCGCGTGCGCATCGTCCGCGGCGGGCCGCGCCCGGCATCGCCCGAGCCCGGTGCAGCCCGGAAGCCCGATCCCGCCAACGACCCCAACGCCCTTCAGCCCGTGCCTCCCACGCCAGAAGAGGCGGAGCGCATATCGGAGCTGATCGAGCAGCTTGGCAGCGAACGCCTGGTGCAGCGCGACCGGGCGATGTCCGAGCTTGCGGGTTTTGAAGCCCGCGCGCTCACCCAGGTGCGCGAGGCCAAGGGCCATGACGACGACGAAATCGCCACCCGCTGCGCCCTGCTGGAAGAAGTCATCATGAGCCGCGAGGGCGAGTTCTTCCTCGCGGCCCGGCGCCTGAACCTGACCATCGACGAGCTCAAGCAGCAACTGCGCAATGACGACGTCTCGCCGCTGCTGAGCATTCTGCGCGCCCGCGCCCAGCCCGGACTGGTGGCGCTGTGGGCGCGCGTCTTCGCCCAGCTTGCCGGGCGTACCCAGTTGTTCCCCGCTGCGGAACTGTGCCTCGAAGTTGAGGGTAGTACCGGCTACGGGCAAGCCCTGGCCAAGGCCGCCCGCGCCCCCGAAGCGGCGGCCGGCGCTCGCAACCTGCTGCTGCTGATGGCGCTGCAGCCCCCAGGAGAGCCGGCCGACACGGTCGAAGCCATGACGCAGTTGCGTTTTTCGATCGGCGCGGGACGCGGCATCGAGGAAGTGCTGTCGGCAAGCGTTGACTTCCGAAAGGTGTACGCAGCACCCGCGTTGCTGTCGGCCCGCGGCGGCAGGCCCGAACCCAATGCCGGTGATCCGGAGGGCGCGGCGGAGGTGCGAACGGCGCTCGCGCTGAACATGATCGAGAGCTGCACGGAGGCTGAGCTTGATGCCGCCGGGCTGCCCGCCATCGAGGCCATGTCACCCATGCTGCTCAGCACCTGGCTGGGTCTGCTGCGCCGCTCGGGGCTCAAGGCGCGCATCGAGGGCGCGGTGCTGGCGGTGCTGGCCGACGGCGGCGATGCGCGGCGGCTGGGCATCACGGCGGCCGCCTGGGCCAACGTGGCGGAGCCGAAGGACCTGATCGAGGTGTTCGACGAGCTGCCCCTGGAAGCGCAGCTGAGCGTGTTGGACGCATGGTGGTTGAATCCGCGGGAGCCCCGCGTGCTGCAGCCATTCTTGGTCCGCCTGCTGGATCACGAGCGCGCGGGAGTGCGCGCGGCCGCGGCGCTGTCACTGGGCCAATATCGGGCCCCCGGCACGGCCCGGGCCCTGCTCCGGACGTCTCTGGGTGATGAGGCCACGGCTCCGGCAGCGCTTGAGTCGCTGCTCCCGATGACCGAGCTGCTTTCCGATTCCGAGCTCGACTCACTGGCCGAAGCCCTGCCCGCGGCTGGGCTGATGACCCGGCCCCTGCTTGCGGAAGCGCTGCTGCGTTCGGGACGCGACCGGGGGCTGACGCCGCTGATCGACGGCTGGCGCGAGCTGCTGCCGCGCAATGAGCTGCCACTTGCAATCAAGGTGCTGGCGTCCAGGACGGAGTCCCCGGCCGGCGCCTTTGCCGCCACGCACGTGGCGAACGCGCTGGCATCGGGCATTGAGCTGGACGACTACCTTCTACGTTACCCGGACAATGCGGACCTCGAGATGTTGCGCGCGCTGCTGGCCCTGGACGACGCAGCCGGGTTCAAGCTCCTGCACGCCATGGCCGCCGACCTGAATGACGCGTCTCGCCTGCACGCCATGCAGGCGCTGGCGCTTGCGGGTCGCGACGCTGAGCTGGTAACAGACTGGCTGAAGCGTTTCGCGGGCGAGATCTGGGACCCTTTGGGGCAGCAGATCGGCTCTGCGATCGCGCTCAGCACCAGCGACGCCGCCGAGGAGTTCCGCCGCAACACCCTGCTGCAAGGCGCCGGCGCCTCCAACCTTGCGCTGGTGCTTCAGAGCGTGCTGGCCGGACGCAGCCGCACCGTCTCGCGCGAGCAACTGCTTGAGGTACTGTTCGACACCCCGGAAAACGCCCAGCGCTGGTCAGGAAACTGGGAGCTGATCCGTCGCCCGCTGCCGCGCAAGGCCGCGCGCAACCTGGCCACCGCCCTGGCGTTCACCGAGGGATCAAACCTGCTCTCGAGCCCCGGTGTGGCGCTGCTGCTTGCCGACTCGGGTGTGGACATGCTCGAGGTACTGTACGGCAACGCGGCCAACCCGGCGCCGCGCGACACGCTGCAGTTGTATGCCACCGCGCTGCTGTGCGATCCCGATCCCGCCGGGGTGATCGTAAAGCGCGCGGAGAGACAGGAGGATGGCAGCAATTACGTGGGGCTTCAGATCGCCCGCGCATGGCTGGGGCTGCTGCCACCCGAGGAAAGCCGCCGTCTCAGGCAGGCAGTCAGCGCCGACCCCACTTCCGTGTTCGGGGCGCTGGCGCACCTGCGTCGCGCCCGGGAAGGGCAGGCCAGCGCGCTCCGCGGCCTGCTCGATGCATTCGGCCCGGACGCAGTGCGTTTCCAGCGCGGCGCAACGGCCGAGGCCCGCATCGTAGATCAGCGCTGGGGCCGCCCTTACATGGACGTGCAGGGCGTCGGCGCCGCGGCTTATTCGCCACAGTCGTCGCCGCTGCCCTTGGCGGCCGCGCAACTGGCGGCTCTGTTCGAGGAGGCGCCGGCCGACGGGTGGCGCGGCTGGTGGGCGTGCCGTAGAGCGCTGATGGAGTTCGTGCCGGAAACCGGCAAGTATCGTTTCGTGGAGCTGCCATGAGGTCTGCCCGGCTGCTTGCTTGCGTCGCCCTGTTGACGGCCCTGTGCGTAAATCCGGTGCAGGCCGACGACGAGGGTTCAAGCCTGGCCTTTGAGCTCGATGCCTTGCGCCGCGCCTGGCTGTATGGCGACGACGCCACGGCCATCGCGCGGCTCGATGCCCTGCGCGGCGACAATCGCCTGGGCGGCGAGTTCCCGCGCTGGTTCGCGTTCATGCGCGCCTCGCTGGCGCTGCAGCAGGCGGACAAGCCGACGGCTCTGAGGGCAATGCAGCCGGTCCTGGATGAAAGCACCGACGCCCGGAACTTTGTGCGAGCCGCCCGGCTGTGCCTGGCCTACGACGCCGCCGACACCGCGCTGGCGGTCATCCGCATGGGCTTGCAACGCGCGCCCGACTCGCGCGCGCTGCAGCGCTGGCAGGCCGGGCTGCAGTGGCTGGGCGATGACCGCCCGGGCGCGCTCGACGGCTACCTGAACCTTCTCGCCGCCGACGATCGGCCCCTTTACCCATATCTCACGCCGGCATCGGCCCGGTGGTCACAAGCCCGGCCCTGGAACGCGGCGGGCGACAAGCCGGACAGGAAAAATGCCGACAAGGACGGCGAAGATTGGCGCTACCCGGAGGAAGAAAGCGACGCCTACGGGCCCGAGCCGTTCACCAGCCCCTTCATGCCCCTCTGGTGGTATCCGTGCGATCTACCCGGACTCGACCGCTGCCTTGAAGAACTCGCGCGTGACCCCGCCGCGGCCAAGGCCTGGCGCCAAAGGCTTGGGGTGCTGGTCAAGGAAGCCCGCGCGGTGCAGGACCAGCTGGACACCTTGCGTACCGGCGACGATGCCGTGCGCAAAGACCTTGAACAAAAGGCGCGCCGCGCCCGCTGGCAGGCCGTGTTCGCCGCGCGCATCGCGGCGCGCGCGCACCTGCTGGCCTCGGAATGGAACGAGGCCGAGGCGGTGGCAGACATGGCCCTGGCCGTGGCATCGGAAGACGTCGCGCTACTGGACTTGAAGGCCCAAGCGCTGGGTGAGCTGGGTCGCGCCGAGGACGCGCGCACCGGACCGTTGGCGCGCCTGCGCACACTTTGCGGTCTGGCGGTGTACAGCTACAGCCTGTACGGGCGGGGCCCCGCACAGCAAATTCCGGACCGCGTGTTCACGCCGGCGCTCACGCTGTACCGCGCCAACCCGGAGGCCGGGCTCGCGCAGTTTGAACTGATGCGTACGACCTTCGGTGACAGCAACCGGAACCAGCCCGTGCCGCCCGGAACGCTGGGCATGTGGCTGATGCTGCACGGAGAGCCCGGGCTCGCCCGCAAGCTGCTGCAGGAAGCCAGCCGCACGGCCGGCTACGAGTCCGGCAAACCCCTGTACCAGGATGGCATCTACACCGAATTGGCCCTGGTGGCCCTGGGCGAGGGAACGGAGACGGCGGAAGACGAAAAGAACGTGCAACCCGCCGCACCGGAGGGCGAAGAAGGCGTCGAGGTCGCGAAGCTGGACGCCGCCCACCCCCTGTTGCGAAAAACCCTGCGCGCCGGTGCGATCATCGGCGCCGTGCCCGACACGCGCTCCACCCTGCGCGAGCTGGCGGGCGTGGACCTGTGGGGGAGTGCCGCGGGTATCGGTTCCGTGCAGACCGCGGCCCGCATGTTGCCCGATGGCGAAGCGCTGGCGCTGGACGCCCTCTACGGATTGCCTGCAAGGGTCGCGGCAGAGGTCCCCCCGGCCGAACTGGATGCCTTCCTGGCCGAGGGGCACGCTACCGGCGAAAGCCTGAAACAGGCCCTGGAAACCATCGCCGAGCTGATTCAGCAGGTACGCGCCAGCAACAACTGGCAGGTACGCCAGTCGCTCAGCCAAAAGACCGGCCCGGTGTTCGGCATGATGGAATCCCGCGCCCTGCTGCTGCGCGCGAAGTTGCTGCTCGACAAGCCCGCAAGCCTCAAGGCGCTGGCCGAATGGCTGGCCAGGTATCAGCCGCAGATTGACCTGCGCGCCCGCCTTCAGACCAGGCCGGGCGACGCCTACAACCTCTTCGTGAACGCCCGCAACGAAGCCGGCGTGCCCGAGGTGGTGCATACGGGGCTGCTGCTTGAGGCCGCGCGGGTGTTGGCCCGCGCCGGCGCGCCGCTGGATGCCGCGCGGCTGGTGTGGCTCAACCGCGACGCCATGCTGGGGCTCGAAACCCACAACCGCCTGCTGGCCCTGGCTTCGGCACTGGCCCGCAAGGGAGGCGACGAGACGCTGGCCCTGCGCTGCGGCCTGGAAGCCACCACACGCGCGCCGGACCCCCGTGGGCGCGGCAGCCTGAACCCGCAACAGCTGCTGTTCGAGCTTCCGGGCGCACGCGCCGATCTGCTTGAGTTCGGCGGCAAAGACGACCTCCTGGCCTATGTCGAACACCAACTGGTGCCAAGCGCCGACACGGCCGACATGCAGGTGATCGAGCGCTACTGCCCAGAGTTGAAGGATGCGCGCCCCAGCCTGGTAATGCGCAACAGCAGCCGGGTTGGCACGGACGGGATCTTTGCCTCAAGCATGCAGACGGGCAACTGCTACGTGGTGGTGCGCAACTGGTACAAAATGATGATCTCGCCGGAGACGCTGCCGAATTGCAAACGCTTCGCCGCCTGGGTGATCTGCAGCGATCTTCCCGTCAGCAGCGCAGGCGGACACAATGGCCTTGGCAGCGCTCAGGACCAGGCGGCGGGGTGGACCCTGCTGCTGAGTCTGCATGCCAGACACGGCGCCAGCGACCCCAAAGCGAATAAAGAGGCCGAGCGGCTGTCAAAGCTGCTGTCACGCACGTCCACCACCATCGACCAGCAGCAGTACAACGAAGAAGATTGGTAGGATTGGGCTTGTGTCACGCCCCCACAGTCGTCCGCGCCGCGGCGATGAAGGCGGCGAACAGCATCTGCATGCGCGCGTCGCCCGGCATGCGTTCCGGGTGCCACTGCACGCCGACCCGGAACGGGTGATCCGTGAACTCCAGAGCCTCCGCCACGCCGTCCGGCGCGTGCGCCGTGATGCGCAGGCGCGGGCCCACGCGCTCCACCGCCTGGTGGTGCAGCGAGTTGACTTCGAGCTTCGTGACGCCCAGGGCGCCCGCCAGCACGGTGCCGGGCAGCACCTCAATGCTGTGGCGCGACTCCCCCTCAAGGCCGGAGCGGTGCACCACCGGCTCGTGCGGCAGGTCCTGGATCAGCGCACCGCCGCTGAAGATCGCCGCCAGCTGCATGCCGCCGCACACGGCCAGCACCGGCAACTCGGTTTCGTCGTACAGCAAGCGCACGAACTCGCGGTCAAAGGCCGCGCGCTCGGCCGTGACGGGCTTGTCGGTGGGCAGCACTGGCTTGCCGTACCAGGTTGAGGGGTAGTCGTCGGCGCCGACGGTCACGACCCCCCGCACCAGTTTCAGCAGCGGCCTGATATCATCCACGTGCGGCACGATGGGGATCACCAGCGGCGTGCCCCCGGCGGCGATCACGGCGTGGCAGTACTGGGGATAGAGTTTGAGGTAGCTGCGGTCGCGGTCAGGCGCCGGGAAGTGGCGGACGTGGTCCGTGCAGATGCCGATCAGGGGCTTGCTCATGGGGCCTCGCTGACTTTTCAAGATATCCGTTTTCGGGCTGGCAGCCCAGCCATCCATCGGTACCATCCCGCCCCGAACTGCAACCGAACCCGCCATGTCAACATCCATCAACACCCTGCAGGACATCACCGGCTTCCTGGCCCGCCACACCGACTATGAGCGCCAGCAGGGCGGGCGCACGCGCGACATCTTCGACCTCGAACGCATGAACGAGGTGCTGAACCGCCTGGCGCGCCCCGAGCTGGCCTACGCCACGGCGCACATCGCGGGCACCAAGGGCAAGGGCAGCACCGCGCGCTTTTTAGCCGCCATGCTGCAGAGCCAAGGCCTGAAGGTCGGTCTGTTCACCAGCCCGCACCTCGAGCGGCTGACCCAGCGCATCGAGATCAACGGCGAAGAGATCAGCGAAAAAGCGCTGGTCGAGGCGTTCCGCCCCGTGGTGGAAGCCCTGGAAAGCGAGCAGGGCGGCGCCCCCGACGTGACGTTTTTCGAGCTGGTCACCCTGGCGTCCATGGTCGCCTTCCGGCAGGCAGCCATCGACATCGCGGTGTTCGAGGTCGGCCTGGGCGGGCGCCTGGACAGCACCAACGTGATCAGCCCGCTGGTCTGCATCATCACCGAGATCGGCATCGACCACACCAAACAGCTAGGCGACACCATCACCGAGATCGCCCGCGAAAAAGCCGGCATCATCAAGCCCGGCGTGCCCGTGGTGTGCGGGGCATCCGACACCGAGGCCCAGAAGGTCATCGCGCTGACCGCCCGAGACGCAGAGGCCCCGCTGCTGGTGTTCGGCCGCGACTACCACCTGCGCTACTTCAGCCGCGAGGGGCGGGAAATTACGTTCACGTCCGACGTGCGCGGTCACCGCTACGAGAAAGTCCATCTGCGCCACCCGGCGCGCTACATGGCCGAGAACGCGGCGCACGCGCTGTGCGCCCTGGAGATCCTGGCCAGCGAGCCCGACCTGCTGCCCGAACCCCTGGACCGCGAACGCGCCATCGACGCGATCGCGCGAACGGAGCTGCCGGGGCGTTTCGAAGTTTTCGAGGGTCGGCCGTTGCTGGTGATCGACAGCGCCCACAACGAGGTCAGCATCAAGGCCGCGATGCAGACGGCCAGGGGAATTGCCAAGGGTCCCATCGTGTGCGTGACGGGCATCGCCGCCGACAAGGACATCGAGGCCTGCCTGAAACATGTCGCCGCGGCGGCTGACGGGGCGATTTTCACGCATTACTACAGCCCCAGGGAAAGCCAGCCGATCGAGCTGCTGCGGATCTACGAAAAGTTCGGCGGCAAGAACGGCAGCACCGAGGAACACCCGGAAGCCGCGCTGGAAGAAGCCCTACAACAGGCCGGCGAAGAGGGCATGGTGCTGGTAACTGGCTCGGTGTACCTGGCCGGCCTGCTGAGGGCCGCCGCAGCCGAGTACGCCGAGAACAAGTAAGCAGCCAAATCAGTGGCGCGGAGCGCCGTCACAGTGGAAGCCCCCACCGACCGCGTCTCGCGGTCGGTGGGGGTATCCACAAGCGGGAATTCCGAGGCGCGGAGCGCCGACACAATAGCGAACCTGGTCCCTCGCCCGTTTTGTGTCGGCGCATCCGCGCCTCTACTTTCCTGTGTTTCCATGACCCCCAGCGTCTCGGCCGCTGGAAGCGGCCTCGAAGCTGGGGGCTTCCACTGAATCGGCGCTCCGCGCCGCACTGCGCCCTCACCCCCAGCCCTGATCTGAGAGCCAGCAAGTCAAGGTGACAACCTTCGCGCCCTTCGCTCCTTCGCGTGAGGCAGTTGCCTTTGCTTTATGCCCGCGTGGATGGTTGGATACGCGCCATGGCCAAAAAGAAAGATGAGCCGAAGTTTGAAGAGCTGGTGGCTTCCGTGGAGGCCGCCTTGCAGCAGCTTGATTCCGGCGACCTGCCCCTTGAGGACGCCCTCAAGCGCTACGAAGAAGGCGTTGCCGCCTTGCGCCAGGCCTTCGGCATCCTGAAACAGGCCGAGAAGAAAGTGCAGTTGCTGTCCGAGCGCGAAGGCGAAATCGCCACCCGCGACTTTGAAGTCGATGAAGAAGAGCCCGAAGGCAAAAAGCTGTTCTAGCCAACCCCCGCCCCGGCCGCGCGTTACAACACCATGAAAAGCCCGCTCCTGATGCTGCTTGCCTGCTGCGCCCTGCTGGGCGGCTGCGCCGGCTATTCGCTCGACATGAGCGGGCTGGATTCCTACTCGAACGACACCCTGGACGACGCCTCCGACCGCTACTCCATGACCACCCTGGAGCGCCTCTCCAACGGCAGCGTCGGCGAGCTGTCCGACAACATGACCGTGTCGGACCTCGACCGTGTCTCCACCCGCGAGCTGGAAGAAGTCAACGAGCGCTACAGCATCACCCGCCTGGAGCGCGCCAGCAGCATGCACATGGAGCCTGCCGCCGAGGCGCTTAGCATCACCAACCTCGAGCGCGCGGCCTCACGCACCCTCGACCCCAACAACAACATCGACCGCTGACGCCACCCGACAATCCTGTCGGTCTTAATGGCTGACTTCAATGCCGAAGCGGTTCTTCAGGAAATCCAGCAGGTCGAAGAAGTTGTGGATCTCGAAGTCGGGCTGGGTTTCGCCCGGCTCGAACGTGCGGGACGTGCGCTTGTTCAGCACCGTGATCATGCCGATGCGGTTGCACGGGTCCACGTCCAGTTTCGGCCGGTCGCCCACGTAGATCGCCTCGCTGGGCCGCACGCCGAACGCCGCGCAGGCGCGCAGGTACAGCTTGGGATTGGGCTTGCTGATGCCGATTTCGTCGCTGATGAAAATGCCCTGCGGCTCGAACAGGTTCACCAGCCCCAGCCGCACCAGCTTTTCGGCCTGCTTCAGCGCCAGCCCGCTGGTGATCACGCCCAACTTCAGCTCGGTCTGTCTGCGCAGCAGCTTCAGCACGTCCACGGCGTCTTCGTAGGGGCGCAGCTCGCGGAACTTGGTCTCGTGGTAGCCCACCACCGCGGCCGCCACCAGCACCGTATCGCTGACGCCTTCCCAGTAGTGTTTCGGCACGCGGCGCAGCAGCTTGTCGAAGTGGTGTTCGTAGTTGCTGCTGAACTCGACCACGATCTCCGCCAGCTCGCGCAGGGCGTCTTCCGTGGCCATGCGAAAGCCGTGGGCGCGCATGTTCTCGATCGCGTTGCGACGCGCCAGCGCCGCGAACTCGCTGGTCGAATACAGCGTGTCGTCGATGTCGAAAAAGATCGCCCGCAGGGTCTCAGCCATCGCCCTTCTCGATTTCTGCCCGCGCCCGCTCTTCAGCTGCCTGGCGCTCGCGCATCACCCAGCCCGCGATCAGGCCCAGCAGGAACACGGCCGGGATGGTGATGAGGTGAATCCCCCAGGGAAACTCGTCGGCGCCGCGCATCTCGGTGACGACCACGGCCGTGGCCGCGACCAGCAGCACGACGCTGATGACGGTAAGGATCAAGGCTTGTTTGCGCGAGTTGCCCATGGCGGCAGCATAACGTGGAGCGGGCCGAGTGGCAGTAACCACAGGTGGGATACCCAAAAGCGGTTTAACACGAAGAAACGAAGGAGCGAAAGCACTGCACGGTGCAGGCAGCCCTTCGTTCCTCCGTTTCTTCGCGTTCCATCCGAACGGCGGTGCGCAGCATACGCAGTCCGCGGCGCAAGTGCCTGTCAGCAAGCTAGTTATGCATTGGTGGATTGTGTGAAAGGGTTTTGATTCTCACAGCACTAACTAGTGGCAATTCGCCTATCAGACGCCAACCAATATCGAGGTGCGGACATGTACAAGTGGTTCGTGATTGCTTTCGTCGCCGTGGCTTTCGCCTTCGGCGCGCCGCTGGTTGCACAAGGCAAGGGCGGCAAGGGCAACTGGGGCAAGGGCGGTTACAAGGGACCGGCCGGCCAGCCTGGCCAGGGCCAAGGCGGCGGCGCCGACGACTGGCGCAAGAAGGCCGACGAAGAAATCGGCTGGGGTGAAGACGGCACCGAAGAACGCATCGAGCCGGGCGACACGGTCAAGAGCGACGACAAGGAAAAGCGCCTCGAGGAAGAGGCCGACAAGCTCGGCATCGACGACAAGAAGCGCCGCAAGGAGTTCATCAAGTACGGCAAGCTGGGCTGGGAGAAGGCCGAGAAGGAGGACTCCCGCTGGTCCAAGGAATTCAAGAAGGTGAAGGACGACGAGAAGGCGCTGGAGAAAGCCAAGGCCGAGCACAAGGAAAAGCTCGAAAAGGGCTGGGCCGACGCCGACGACTCGCAGCTGAAGAAGGAGATCCTCACCGAGGAAGAACTCGAGAAGTTCAAGAAGAACACCGAAGACCTGCGCAAGGAAACCGCCACTGACAAGAGCGCGCGCCAGGATGAAATCCGCGCCCGCAAGATCGCCGAATGGAAAGACCAGGCCAGCAAATGGGCCAAGGGCGGCCAGGGCGGCGGCAGCGACAACGAAGTAAAGAAGGAAAAGAAGGAAGAAGAAGGCGAAGAGGGCGGCGAGAAGGAAAAGAAGGAAGAAGAGTAATCCTCAATCAAACCCAAAAGCGGGCCCCAATCGGGGCCCGCTTTGTTTTGGAGCGCGGACGTCCCGTCCGCATCGTGCGGGCCGGAGGCCCGCGCTCCTATTCCGCGTCGTGCCAGCTGACTTTCGCCTGGCCTAGCGCGTCGATCAGCGCCGCCAGCTCCTCGGCCGACTGCCCCTCACTGCCGCGCACTACGATCACCTTGCGCGGGTCGCTGTTTTCGTCCCACTGTGCCTGGCGCAGATCCGGCAGGTCCAGCAGCGCGGTCCAGAACTCCTTGGCATCCTCGGCCGTGTCCCAGGTGGTGATCCACAGGCTCAACTTCTGTTCGCCCTTGGTGGCCTCGATCAGCACGTCGCCGCCCCAGCCCGCGGCGATCTTCTCTGATTCCGCCACGGTCGCCGCCTGCTGCACGAACACCAGCCGCGTCTCGAACTCGCCCAGCGTGTCCGGCTTGGCCAGCTCATACCCCTCGGGCAACGCGGCCTTGAGCGCCTCCAGGTCCGGCTCGATGCGATCCGGCAGTTCGCGCTTCTCGCCGGTGTACTTTTCCGGGTGCAGCACCTGCTCGCTGCTGACCGGCAGGTCCTTGAACGCTGCGTCGACGGCCTTGTAGCCATCCACCTCCTTCAGCGCCTGCACGAATGCCGTGCCTTGCGCGTAGACGTAGACCGAGCGATAGGCGTTGGGGTTGGTACTGCCCTCCGGCGCGCGGGCCTTGCTGATGAATGCCACGTGCGGCTGCTCGTCGATCAGCGCGTCGATCATCACCTGCACGGCCTCGCCCTCGATCAGCGCCAGCAGCGCGTAGTCGCCATCGGTGGTGGTCGGCACCGCGTGCAGCTTGGTCAGGTCGTAGTACTGGTCCTGCAGGGCGTGTGTGGCCTCGTGGATGCGCAGGCCAAACGCGCGCTTGTTGCCGGCCGCCTCGGGCACCAGGTAGAAGGCCTTGGTGTCGAACTTGTAGAAGCCCAGGATGTTCTCGGGCACGAAGCCATCGTCGCCCCAGCTCTTGATCTCTTCTTCCAGCTCCTCGGGCGTGTAGACGTAGACCGGCGGGTGCACCTTGAACTTCATGCCGGTGACCTTTTCGATCAGCTCCAGGGCGCGGGTCTGCTCCGGCGCCTTGGGGTCTTCCAGCTTGCCGCGGGTGGGCGCCGGTTCGGGTTCGGGATCGGGCTCGGGTTCCGGCTGATTGGCCGGCTGGTTTTCCGGCGGGTTGCAGGCCGGCTGGTTGTCGGGTTGGGGCGCGGGTTTGCTGCAACCGGCCAGCAACACGACGGAGAGCAGGATCAGAAGTCGATTCATGTTCGTTTTCCCACGGACAGGCCACCATGCTAGCCCCAACTGCGGGGGTTTCCACCGACTGGCGCAGGTCCTGCCGGATTCGTCGGATTTCGCGCATCCAGCAATCCACCCCGGTGTGTAATAGGCGGTGCAAATCCCATTGGAGTCCTCCATGAAACGAGTCCTTACCGTGCTGGCCGTCGTGCTGCTGGTCGCATTTGCGGTTGACCTCAGCGCCCAGGGCCGCAACTGGCGCCGGAACAGCGGAAGTTACAAGCGGGCCAGCGAGAAGGCCCAGAAGGCCGGCGAGCAGCAAGCCAAGAAGGCCCAGAAGAACGCCGAGAAAGAGGAGCGCGAAGACGCCCGCGAAGACGCCAAGGAAGAACGCGAGGCCAAGCGCAACGGCGAGGAGGAAGACGGCATCGCGATCGCCGGCGGCGACCAGGCCGACGACCTGCCTGAGCCCGGTGAGACGGTCGCCCGCGCGATCAAAGACGAAACCCTCGAAGAAGTGATGGACGAGCTGGGCCTCGAGGACAAGAACAAGCGTACCAAGTTCAAAACCAACGTGCGCGGCGCCTGGGAAGACACCGAGAAGGAGGACAAGCGCTACTCGGTGCTCTACAAGAAGTACCTCGAAAACAGCGACAAGCTTGCGGCCGAGAAGAAGGTGCACCAGGAAAAGTTGAAAAAGATCTGGGACGAGTCAGACGAGAAGCTGAAGAAGGAAGAAGTGCTGGACGAAAAGCAGACCGAAGCCTGGAAGAAAACCAGCGAAGAGCTGCGCACCAAGACCGCCACCGACGTGCACTACGAAGGCAAGGCCAAGCAGGCCGAGCCCGAGAAGAAGGAAGACAAGAAGGAGAAGAAGGAAGACAGCGAAGACTAACTGAATGAAACTGCAACCGGCCCCGTGTGGGGCCGGTTGTGTTTAACCCGCTTTGCGTGCGGCTTTGCGTAGTCGCTTGCTGGGCGCCTCGCCACGGGCCAGCTGCTCGCCCTCGTCGTCGGTCAGGTAATCCAGCCGGTCCGAGTCCGCGCTGAGTTGCGCGTCTTCCTCGGCTTGCAGCTTCTTCAGCGCCGCCGCCGCTTCTTCAGCCTGCTTCTCTTTCTTTGTTTTGCGTCGGCGCTTGGGCTTGGGTGCAGGCTCAGGGTCGTGCTGCGCAATCGCGGGCTGTTCCATGGCGGGCGCTTTGCGCCGGGCGCGCTTGCGTTTGGGTTTCTCGGCGGGCTCAGGCTTCGGCGCTGCACGCTTCAGGCCGGGCTCTTCGCCCAGGCGGGCGCTCAGGTTGCGGGTCAGGAACTCGGCGGCCTCGCGCACCACCGTGTCCACCACGCGGGCGCGGTCGCTGTCGTTGCCCACCACGTCCACCAGGCCCGTGGCCAGCTTGTCGATGCTTTCGCCCAGCAGCGCCCGGGCCGAGGCCTGCTTCTCGTCAGTGATCGGCGCCGGGTCGCGGTCGCCGTCCAGCGGCGAGTTGTCGCCCGCCAGGCCCAGCCGCCGCTTCACTTCCTTGTTGGGGTCGCCGCTGCGCTCCAGCTTGTGGAACCGCTCGGCGCCCGCGTGCACCACCACCAGGTTGCGGCCGTTCTCCTTGGCTACGTACAGGGCGCGGTCGCAGGCTTCCTTCAGGTCTTTCTCGCTGTGCATGTGGGCGGGGTCGAACTCGGCCACGCCGAAACTGGCGCTGATCGGCAGCAGGCGCCCGCGATCATCATGGAACTCGGTGCAGGCGATCTTGTGGCGCATGCGCTCGGCGGCCTTGGCGGCATCTTCCTCGCTGGTGCCGCAGCACACGATGCAGAGTTCTTCGCCGCCGTAGCGGTAGGGTGTGTCGCTCTCGCGTGCCTCGCGCTTCAGGATCGCGGAGATCTCCGACAGCACCGTGTCGCCGGCGAGGTGGCCGTAGGTGTCGTTGATGTGCTTGAACTTGTCCACGTCGAGCATGATCAGCGAAAGCGGCGCGCCGGTGCGCTGGGCGATCGCCACCTGGCGCTTCATCTGGTCCTGGTAGTGGTTGGCGTTGTAGAGGCCGGTCTTCTCGTCCTTGATGGCGCGGTCCCACATGCTGGCGGTCTTCAGCCCCAGGCTGACCATGCGCACCAGCTGCCCCACCGCCTGCTCGTAGGCGGGCATTTCGTCGCTGAAGTCTGGTTCATCGGCGACGTTGCGGGCGATGCGCACCACGCCGCGCACGCCCTCGGGCGTGCCGAAGTAGACGGCCAGCACGAACTCGCCGGTGGTTTCATTCAGCTCGCGCGCCTGGCGGCCGAGGCGCACGGCCTCTTCCACCAGCGAACACTCTACGCTGTCCTGTGTGAGGGCCGGGGGGAAGCGATCCGCGCCGTGGCGGCGCTCGGCGCGGGCGGCGGGTTTGCCGTGCTCGTCGATGGTGAAGACGGTAATCGAGTCCGAACGCGCAAAGTGCTCGAGTTGCTCGAGCACCACGGACAGGATGCGCTCGAAGTCCGTCTCCTGCTTGATCGCCATGCTGACCTGCTGGGCCGCGGAAACCAGGTCGAGGTTGCGGATCAGCCGGGTGCGGTCGCGGGCGACGTCTTCATTCAGGTAGCGCTGCAGCTGGCGGTACTCGGCCTCGAAGCGCACGCGCGCGCGGTAAGTGGCGCTGGCGAACAGGGCCAGCAGAGTGGCCATCAGTGCGGACAGGCCGCCGGCCATGGCGATGATGGCGAACGCCCAGGGGTCGGACTTGACCTCGGGCGCGAAGGGGTTCATGCGCGCGAAGTAGTAGGTCACCAGCACGATTGTGCCGATGGGCAGCAGCAGCGCGACACCCAGCAGGTAGGTGGAGCGCCAGAGGGCGGTGTTGTGCGTAGGCATCGGTGCGGTGTCCCCCGCGGCGCAGAAGCCGCGCCGCTGAGGGGTTATCGGACCGATCGCCCGTGATCTTTAGTCTAAGGAAGAGACGCCCGGCTCGCGCCGCGCGCGCAGATGCTTTCACGCGAAGGCCGGCAACGCCCTTCGTCTCCAGTCCGCCCATGCAGTGAATGGCCACGAAAACACGAAAGCACAAAAGATGACCCACGAAAATCATTCACTTCTTCGGGCAGACTTTTGCGGCAGTCTCTTTTGTGTCTTTGTGTTTTCGTGGCCCAACACCGGCGTAGGGTTTTGTCAGGATGAACAGGACTGAAGTGGAGTCGGGTTCGCGGTGGCCCGGGCCTTCAAGAACCCGCGTCCTGTTGAATCCTGTCCATCCTGACAAATGCAGTTCTTCGTTCTGTCCGCCTTCGACCAGACCATGGTGGACAGGTCGTTTCTTCGTGTTGAACCAGATTGTCCACGCGGGGGCGCGGGGGCGCTAAGAGCCTGGCGTGCAGGGCAGGCCCTTCGCGCCGTCGCGCCTTCGCGTGGTTTACGTGTCAGGATGAACAGGAGTGAAATGGAGTCGGGCTCGCGGTGGCCCGGGCCTTCAAGAACCGGTGTCCACTTACATCCTGTCCATCCTGACAAATGCAGTTCCTCGTTCCTTCGCTTCTTCGTGTTGAAGAAGCCAGGGCAACACGAAGTAGCGAAGGAACGAAGGGCCGCGCGAGCAAGCCACACCCTTCGCGTGGCAACGCAAACGGGCCGCGCTGATGCGCGGCCCGTGTTTGGCGGAAAAGACTACGGGTTACTTCTTGCCCTTGTTGATCTTGTCCTTGAAGTCCTTGCCGACCTTGAAGCCGACGGTCTTGTAGGCCTTGATCTTCATGGCCTGGCCGGTCTGCGGGTTGCGGCCGTTGCGGGCGCTGCGCGAGCGCACGTTGAAGGTGCCGAAGCCGATGATCTGGACCTTGCCGTCGCGCTGCACGCCTTCGCGGACCGCGTCAACAACCGCGTCGAAAGCGCGCTCAGCGGCGGCCTTGCTCTCGAAGCCGGCCTTCTTGTTCTTGAGGATCAGGTCAACCAGTTCTGCCTTGTTCATTCTTGACTCCGTTGCCCCTGGGGGGCGTTTGCTGAAATTCCGAGTCACCCGGGACCACCCCTGAGTGACATTACTCTCCTGTCATGTTGCCTACACTAGATGTAGTCAGTCAGTATGTATTTTAAACCGGGGTTCAAGGTTTCCCTACCACTCAACCCCTGAAACGCGCCTTTCAACAAGCAGCGCCGGAAACCTCGATAACAAAAGCCCCAAGGGCTTGCGTTGGTTGGGAAAATAGCCCTTGCCCGGCAGATGGTCAAGCCTGTCCCTGAAAATTGTTGAAAAAATCGCGCCTCCAAACCCGCTTGAAATAGGGGTTTTTTCGACCATGCCCCCCGTGAATTCGCTTGACAGCGCTTTCCCGCGACGGTACATGCCCGCCCGCCTGTCAGGCGGCTCCGCGAGCAGGCACTGCCACACGCCCACAAGTTTCGGCGTTGTGGGACGTCGTCCGTGAGTCAGCCTGCAGGAAGGCTTCGCGGCCGGGTGTGACTGCGTTCCGGTTGTGATCTGCGTCCGGTAATGTCGGGCTTGAAGAGATACTGACATACCCGCGAGGGTCACTTCAGCCGCGCTTCGAGTTCGTTCAGTCTTGACTCGTAAAGAGCACGGCTGTCAGCGGGCAGCGCCGCCGCCTCGTCTCCCTCCAGCAGCGCGCGTGCGCGGGTGGCCCATTCGAGCGCCACCTGGCGGTCGTGCTGCTGGTCCAGCAGCAGCGCAGCCAGGTCGCACATCAGCCACAACCGTTGACTCGTCAAGAGACGCGGCATACGCAACGCCGAAAGAAACGCGTCGCGCGCCTGCCCGGCGTAGTCGCTCGCCTTCTCGGGTTCGGCTTTGGCCATGTCGGTCAGGATCCAGCCGGTTAGCTGCCATGCCGGCGCGTGGTCGCCCAGGTACTCCAGCGCGCTGCGGGCCAGCGCCAAGGCACCCGCCAGCTTGCCGCGTTCGCGGGCGTCGCGCGCCATGCGCATGTAGTCGGCGCCCATGCCCCGCATCTCCTTCAGTTTTGCGCGTGTGTGCCCAAGCAGCGTATCGTAGCGCGTGTACTGCGTGGTGCCCTCGTCGATGGTATCCAGCGCCAGGCTTATCACTTCCTCGGCTTTGGCATACGCCAGGCGCGCGCGAACAACGTAGTCTTCCTCAAAGCGCATCGCTTCGTCGCTCCAGTACAGGTCAGCGCCCTTCACGAGCGCTTCCGGGTCGGTCAAGGCGCGCACATAGTCACGCGCGGATTTCACCACGAGGGCGTCGCGCTCATCCGGATCGCTCTGCTGCGCTGCCATGGCCTGGTAGATCTCGCCGCGCACGGCGAACAGTGCGGGCGTGGGCGCTTTGAAGGCTTCATCGAGGCTGCGCAGGGCCTGCTCCAGCTTACCCTGACGCAGCAGGTCTTCCGCGTTGCGGCGCGTGATGCGGCGGTCGAGCTCGATGATCTGCTGGTTCAAGCTGCTGACGTCGGCGTTGGGGTCAGCCCTGAGTTTGTCGGCCCGGACCTGCTCGAGCTGGCGTTTGCGTGCATCGGGGTCCTTCTCGAACCACGCGCGCTTCTCGCTGACTTCGGCGATCTCCAGCTGGAAATCCAGCGGTGCCAGCGCGTAGGCCTCCAGCGCCACGCTGTAGTACTTCTCCGCGTCGTTGATCACCAGGTAGGCCAGGCGCTGCGCCGCCATACCGCGCATGCGGATCGGCAGGTTCAGCTTCTCCGGGTTCTCCGGGTTGTCGATCAGGACTCCCGTCGTTTCCAGCGCGTCCAGGTAGGCCTGGATCGCCTTCTGGCGCAGCTCGATTGCCTGCTGGTGCTGCTCAAGTTTAAGCTTGCTCTTGTACGCGGTCAGAAGCTGCTGCCCGAAATCCAGCTGCAGTTGCGCCAGCGACAGGTACACGCCGTGCATCAGCTCCGGCCGGTCTTTCAGCGCCTCGATCAGTTTCTCGAAAGCCTTGAGCGCGTCTTCAAAGTTTCCTTCCTCTTCGTAGTACTTTTTGAGCCAGTCCAGGGCCTCGACGTTCTCGGGATTCAGGATCGTGGCCGGGCGCACGAACTCGCTGGCGGCGAGGCGCCGGGCGGGATCCGACAGCTTCAGCGGCTCGCCCTTTTCGTCTCTCAGCTGCTTGGCGCCGGACTCGACCTCGCGCCCTACCTTGAACAGCTTGTTCGATAAAATCTTCCGCGCGCGCTCGGAGAGCGTCAGCATGTTGGTCAGCAGGTGCTCGAGGTCCTTGCGGCGCTCCTCCTCTTGCTTTCGCTGCTCTTCCTCCGTCTTGCCGCGCGGGGGCCGCGCGAAAATCTGCTCGGCGAGGTCCGTGTAGAACGCCGTGAGGTTGGCGGCCACCACGCCGTCTACGGGGCGCGCGTTAAACGCCGTGCGCAGCAGGTCCTCGGCGTCCACGCGCAGCTGGTCGTCGCCCGTCCACCACATGCCGCGCGCGATCTGGATGCCCGAGCCCTCCAGCAGGGCGTGACCCTGCTCGTTTTCGGGGTCGAGTTCGAGCGCTTCGCGCATCAGGGCCACCACCACGCGCAGCTGCTTCCTGAATTCGTCGCGGCCGTGCAGTGTGGTTATCAGTCCTTCCCAAGTGGGGTCGTTGTCTTTCTTGATCGCCGTGTACTCGGCGCGCCAGTTGGCGATCAGCTTCTCGGCTTCGTTCACGGCGTTCTGGCGCAGGCCGGCCGCCTTCAACACCAGCGCCGGCTTGTAGCCCGGATGGCGGTTCAACTCCTCGCTGAGCAGTCGCGTGGCCTCCGCGCGCATGGGTGCGGAGTTTTCAGGCCGCAGGTCGGCTTTCTCGAACAGGAACTGCGCCAGCAGGAAGCGCAGGCCCAGGTAGTCCGGGCTGAGATTGAGCGCGCGGCGCAGGTACTTCTCGGCCGTGGGGTCGCCGGCGCGCCCGCGTCCGAAGGCGTCGGCGGCCTCGACCAGCGCGGCGGCCATGGCCGCGGGCGGCATGGCGCCGGTGTCGCGCAACTCGATCAGCTCGGCGAACAGCTTCCTCGACTCGTCAAGCAGCGGCTGCAGTTCCGCCGGTGTCTCTTTGCCGCCGCCCTGGCCGGACAGCTCCAGGCGTTTGTCGAACTCGGCCAGCAGCAGGCGCGCGCGAGCCTCGACCAGCAGCGCATCGCGGCCGCGTTTGCGCTCATAGTCGGCCAGGTGGCTGCGGGCCTTGTTCAGCAGCGCTTCATCGATCGCGTCGCCGGCCAGAGCCTTGCGTGTCAGCTCGGAGGCCAAGTTGATGTGCGCGCCGGCGTAGCGCTCCGACTTGCTGAGCGCTTCCTCGAAGGCAGCCACCGCCTCTTCGTGGCGGCCGAGCGCCGACAGCGCCAGGCCGCGCGGGTTGGCGATCAGCGCCTCGATGTCGTTGCGGGCGCGCTGGTCGCGCCAGGGCTGCTCGATGTGCTTGTTGGCCTGCTCCAGCAGCGGCAGCGCTTTCTCGGGCTGTTTGCGGTGCACCAGGTTGAGCGCCATGGCGGCGTACAGGCGCGCGGGGTCGTATCGGTACGTGCGCGCCGGGTTGTCGAGCGCGAGCTGGTACTGCTCATAACCGCGCTGCAGCAGTTCGTCGCGTTGCTTCTCGTCGGCCTCAAGCAGCGCGAGCTCTTCGAACTCGCGCCCCAGGTTGAAGTGCGCCACGTGGTTGCCCGGGTCGTGCTCAAGGGCGTGCGTCCATAGGCTGACGCTGCCCACCCAGGGGCGCGTGGCCTGCATGGTGCCCCACACACCGAGGCCTGCAACCGCGAGACCCAGTACGCCCAGGGCCGGGGCCAGCACGCGCAGGTTGTCACGCTTGCGCATCAGCTCTGCGCCCAGCACGCCCAGGGCCGCCACGGCGATGCAGAAGCCGATGCTGGGTATATAGAGGTAGCGTTCGGCGAACACGGTGCCGATCTGCACCAGGAAGTTGCTCACCGGGCTCAGCGCGACCAGGAACCACAGCGCGCCGAAGCCCGCGACGCCCAGCAGCATGGACGGGCGCGAATCCCAGCCCGCCCGCGAGCTGCGCCAGCCCGCCACCCCCAGCGCCAGCAGCGCCAGCAGCAGCAACAGACCCGTCACCACCGGCAGGCTGAAGCCGGTCTGGACAGGCAAGTCCACGGCCGCGTGCATGGGCCAGCCGAACAGCAGCACCTGGAAGTCGCGCGTGATGGCGGAAGTCGCGGTCAGCAGCGACTGCCAGCGCCCGTCGCCGTAGGGCTCGCGCATCAGGCCGCTGCCGATGTGCGAGGCCAGCGCCGTGAACAGCGCCGCCACGCCCCAGAAGGGCGCCTGGGTCAGCGCGCGCCGGGCGCGCGGCAGGGCATGCAGCTCGCGGCGGCGGAAAAGCTCAACCAGCAGCAGCAGGGCGGGCAGCACCACGGCGGTCATCTTGGAAAGCAGCGCGCAGATGAAGAACAGCAGGCTCAGCATCCAGCCCAGGCGCGTGCTGTGGCGCACGCGCTGCACGAAGCTTTCGCTGGGCATCAGGCCGGAACGCGAGCGCCGCGCGGCCAGGTAGAAGTTGGCAGACAGCAGCATGAAGAAGGTTGACAGCAGGTCCTTGCGTGAGGACAGCCAGCTCACGGCCTCGACGTGCACGGGGTGCACGGCGAACAGCACGCCGGCCACACCGCCGACCCAGCGCCGGCCCGTGAGGCGTACGGCCAGCAGCATCACCAGCAGCGAGTTGAAGATGTGAAAGAGCAGGTTGGTGGCGTGGTAGCCGCGGGGGTTGAGGCCGTCGAGGGCGTAATTGACTGCATAGCTGAGGTCGCGCAGGGGCAGGTACTCGTTGCCCAGTTCTTCGCGCGGGGCCATGGGGTTGAACATGGCCTGCAGGTTGTGCCAGCTGAGGCCGTGTACGAAGCGGTTGTCGGTGATCAGCCAGTTGTCGTCCCAGTTGGTGAAGCCGTTGCCGAGGCCGCCCCAGTAGGCGATGCAGGAAAGGACGATGATGGCGGCGGCAAAGGCCCACGGCAGCCAGGGAGGTGACGGCAGCGCGGACTTGGCTGGTGCCTGGT
The DNA here is from genome assembly GCA_020638635.1 of Planctomycetota bacterium. Lineage (GTDB taxonomy): Bacteria > Planctomycetota > UBA8742 > UBA2392 > UBA2392 > JACKID01. The sequence goes on along the minus strand of JACKIE010000004.1, from coordinate 19,917 downwards.
TCTCGTTGTTCTCGGTCACGGGCGGACGATTCTGGGGTCCTGCCGGGGAAGCCTGCATGATAGCGGCGGCGCGGCACGAGACAAACGGGGGTCAGGCAAAACTGTACGGGTAACGCGCCGGCATGCCCTGGCCTGCTGGAGACGAAACACGGAGGAACTGCTTTGGGTCAGGGTGAACAGGAATCAAGTGGACGCGGGTTGTTGGTAGAACGTGCCAGCAACAGCCCGCGTCCTTTTCAAACCTGTACTTCCTGACAAGAAGCCACGCGAAGCAGCGATGGGGGCGAAGTTCGCGAAGGCGGTGGCTACACTTGGAAGCGGTCGCTGCACGCTCAGCCCTTCGCTCCTCCGTGTTGAACTGCTTTTCAACGCGAAGAAACGAAGGAACCAAGAACTGCCACTATCATGATGGAACAGGACACGGGTTCCTGGTGGCCCGGGCCACCGCGAACCCGTTTCCTTTTCATTCCTGTTCATCCTGACAACTGATCCACACGAAGGCTCGGCGGCGCGAAGGGCCTACAGTGCAGGTTCAGTTCTTCGCGGCCTTCGCCCCCCTCGCTTCTTCGCGTTAAATATGAAGAGCCCCGACCTTGCGGTCGGGGCTCCCTGTCTTTGCTTACTTGGCGCCCTTGGCGGCCTGTACTACCTTGCTGAAGGCCTGCGGGTCGCGGATCGCGAGCTCGCTGAGGCTCTTGCGGTTCAGCTCGATGCCGCCCTTCTTGAGCAGGTTGATCAGGTTGCTGTAGGTGACGCCGTTGGCGCGGGCTGCGGCGCTGAGGCGCGTGATCCACAGGCGGCGGAAGTCGCGCTTGCGCAGCGCGCGGTGGAACCAGGCGTAACGCCAGGCGCGCTCAACGGCCACGCGGGCCTGCCGGTAGTTCTTGCGGCGGCCCCAGTAACCGCTGGCCAGCTTGCGGATCTTCTTGTGACGGCGCTTGCGCGTGGTGCGGGAAACGGAATGCGGCATGTCTGTTCTCCTTGGGTTTCCGCCCGGGTGAGGAAAGCCTCAACTTGTGCCGGTGCGGTTGTCCCGGTTCGTTATTCAGCCTTGGACTGCGGGGCCGTCGGCGGCGGCGGCACGCGGCGCACGCCCATCAACTTGGCCACGTTGCGCGCGTGGGTGTTCGAGAGCACGTGCGCGTGGCGCTTGTTGCGGCGGCGCTTCGGGCTCTTGACGCTCATCAGGTGCGAGCGACCCGCGTTGTAGTGCTTGATCTTGCCCTTCTTGGTGACCTTGAAGCGCTTGGACGCTCCCTTGTGGGTCTTCATCTTCGGCATGGCTTGTCTCCCCGCCTCCGCCAAGGCTATGGCGGACAGGCCTGGCACCCGGCCGGGCGGCGTACGCCGACTTGTAACCGGAAGGGCAACCCGTAGTTCCCCCGCTAGGGGGCGCAATGAATAGCAAAGGCCCGGCCCCCTGTGAAGGGGCAAGCCCGGGAGGAATTTGGATTTTAGATTGTGGATTTTGAATTGAGCGGCCGGGCATCGGAGTCCGAGTGCATGCCGCGCCCGCCAGCAGCGGTGACCGGCAGGAAACGAGAACTGCCGCCCGGGGGCGGCAGTTCAATCCAAAATCCAAAATCGTAAATCCAAAATCAATTACTGCCGGCTTTCTCGGGCTGAGGTTGCGTCTGGGCCTTGGCGGCCTGTTCGCGCGCGGCCTTGGCCTTGGCGATGGCCTCGGCTGCGGCTTTTTCCTTGGCGGCCTCGGCCTGCTTCTTGCGGGCGTTGCGTTCTTCGGGCGTCAGGGGCGTCAGCAGCAGGTGCATGCGCTTGCCTTCGCGGCGGATCGGCGACTCGACCTTGCTGTGGTCCTTCAACTCCTCGATGAAGCGCTTCAGCAGCTCTTCGCCGCGCTCGGCGTGGGCCATTTCACGCCCCTTGAACCAGACCTGGATCAGCACCTTGTCGCCCTTGTCGATGAACATCTTCGACTTCTTGAGGGCAACCTGCAAATCGTGCTCGGCGGTGTTGGGGTGCAGTCGCACACCCTTCACCTTGGCCTGGTGTGCCTTGCTGCCCTTCTGCTTCTTCTTGAGTGTGTACTTGTACTGCCCGTAGTTCATGATCTTGCATACGGGCGGACGCGCCGTGGGCGAAACCTCAACGAGGTCCAGCCCGGCCTCTTCGGCCATGCGCAGGGCGGCATCGGTATCGATTTCGCCGTGGTTGACGCCTTCATGGTCAATCAGCTGCACGCGCGGGATGCGGATGCGGCGGTTGATGCGGTGATCGGCACTTCCTTTAGCAGCCGGTGCGGGCGGCGGACGACGCTTCGACTTCATAGACTCCTTCGGGTTTCCTCAAAACACAGCGTGAAATATAGCAGCCGTGCCCTGAGCCACAACCGGCGGCCGGGGCATGTACCGGGTTAAATGCACCGGGCCGGCTCAATGAGCCGGCCCGGAAGGGATTTCGAGGCGCAGGCGAACAGAGATAACTTCCGTCCCCCTTAAAAACGAAAGTCCCGATCCCGCCCGCCTGCGCGAACCGTCCCGAAACCGGGTTCCCCCCCTTAAAGGAAACCAGCATACTCGGGCCGGCAAAATCTTTGGTTGTCAACTCCTGAACTATACCTCGCCATCTGTCACGGCAGGGTCATTTCTACCGATTCCTGAAACTTTCCGCGAGAAACACGCAAAGAGCCATCCCGCCAATTGCGAATCGGCGAAAGGCCCGGTCGGACTGCTTCCAAGGGCACGCAAGGCGTCATGGCGTGAGGCGGAAGGCGTGAGTTGAAGCCATTGCAGTTGCCCACGCCTCATGCCAAACGCCTTACGCCTGTATCCATAAACCGGCATTTACTTCAGCGCTTCCGCCAACCCCGCCGATACACCCCGGGAGGCACCGCCGTGCTCAAGCGACTCACCGACAGAATCCGCAAGGCCTGGGCCGAGACCGCGCCGGTCACCACGGCCGCGCCGCGCGCCAATCCGTTCGCGCAGATCGAGGGCCGCCTGAACCTGCGCAACGCCGGGCATCTGCGCGACAGCCTGTGGAAGCTGCTGTGGGACCGGCAGCGCGTGGTGGCGCTGGACTGCAGCAAGGTGCGCTTCATGGACACCGGCGCGCTGGCCGTGCTGATCGAGTTCGCGCAGCAGTGCAAAGACACCGGCGTGCGCCTGCGCCTCGTTGAGCCCAGCGAGCAGGTCTGCAGCACCTTCAGCATGTACGGCCTGGACGCCGTGCTGGTCAGCCTGGCCGAGTTCGTCGAGCACGAGCTGGACGGCATGCTGATCGTGATCGAGGAAGAATTCCCCGACAGCATCCGCCTTGAGGCTGTGACGGAGCCCCTGATGATCGAGGAAGAAGAGTTCCCCGAAAGCATCCGCATCCAGGCCCTGCCCTACCGCGACGCGGCCTAACGAGTGGCATGGGTATTCCGCAGCGGATATCGTGAGATTACACCCTCTGGAACAACATCACGTTCTGTTCCAGCCACCTGCGCTGCTCAGCTGTATCGGGCACTTGAACCCGGCGCGTTGTGCTAATGACTTGCCAGGCCTGCTCGAGGGCGTGTCCCGGACACAGCATGATCGCGGCACACGCGAGCCCGGAACGCCCAATGCCACTGCGGCAGTGCACGCCGACGGCTTTGCCTGAATCCGCCAGGTCGATGATGACTTCAGCGAAGTGCGTCGCCGACTTCGGCACGCCGCGGTCCGGAATGGGATAGCGCAGGAAATTCAGCCCGTACTGTTCGGCAAGCCGGGCTTCTTCAGTGAGGCCGAGCTCGATCTCTTCGTCAGGTGTCAGCAGGCTGAGCAGCACCTGCAGACCCTGCGCTGAATAGCTCGCGATCTCGTCTTCCAGCCACTCACCGGAACGCGGCTTGGGTAGGATCGCGAGGCGCTGCGGAATCACCCAGAAAACGTCAGCTTTCATAAGGGTCACCAAAACATCGCGCAGAGCACGCAGAGGGCGCGGAGAAACACTGCAGCTACTCTGCGTTCTCCGTGTACTCTGCGCGAGGCTGCAGTTCAAAATGCGATCGGTGGCGGGCCGTTTGCTTCGGGCTCCGTCACGCTGATGCGGCCGTCGTCTTCTATCGCCACTTTCAGGCGGTCGTAGCCGAGCCCGGCCCAGTCGGGCAATTCCTTGTTGATGCTTTCGTGCTCGAGGTCGTGGTTGATGTGGGTGAAGAACACCCGCTCGACGCCGATTTTCTCGGCTGTCTCCAGCGCCTTGGGCAGGCTGAGGTGCGTGGGGTGCGGGGCGCGGCGCAGGGCGTCGAGAATCAGCAGGCGCACGCCCTTGAGCAGCTGGATGCTGGTGTCCGGCACCTCGTTGGTGTCCGTGATGTAGGCGCATTCGCCGATACGAAAGCCCGCCACACGCATGTTGCCGTGCACCACCGGGATCGGCTGCACGGTAACGCCGGCGGCCTCGAAGGGTTGGTGCTCGAACACCTGGGGCTCGAGCTTGACGATGCCCTTGTAGTCGTAGTCGGCGTCAAAGATGTAGGCGAAGGTGCGGCGCAACTGGGCCAGCGCCTCGGGGTAGGCCCACAGGGGGATCGGCACGCGCCCGCCGCCCCAGTACAGGCCGCGCAGGTCATCGAGCCCGTGGCAGTGGTCGGCGTGGGTGTGGGTGATCAGCACGCCGTGGACGGAGGAAAGGCCGGCGCGCAGGGCCTGGATGCGGATGTCGGGGGTGACGTCCACCAGCAGGCGGCGCTCGTCATCGCCGCCGCCAAGCCGGAACAGCACGCTGCTGCGCAGCCGCTTGTTGCGCGGGTTTGAGGAGTTGCACACCCAGCAGTCGCAGCCGATGGTCGGTATGCCGCTGCTGGTGCCGCTGCCTAAAACTTCCATCTCAACGCGCATACAGCAAGGGTAGCGACAACGCGCACAAAGCGTAAGCGCACGCCTTGGCACGGCGGAACTGCATCACGCGAAGAGGCGAAGGTTGCGAAGTTCGCGAAGAACTGCGGCGCAATGTGTGTGCCCCGCATTGCCAGCCCTTCGCTCCTTCGTTTCTTCGTGTTTCAGTGCATTGTAAACGCGATGAAGCGAAGGAGCGAAGAAGTACATTTGGTCAGGACGGACAGGATTGAACAGGACGCGGGCTCTTGAAGGCCCGGGCCACCGCGAACCCGTTTCCATTTCACTCCTGTTCATCCTGACAAATGAACCACGCGAAGGCGCGGCGGCGCGAAGGACTCGCCCTGCTCGTTCAGCTCTTTGCGCCTTTGCGCCCCCGCGTGGGATTTCCTGTGCGAAGAAGTGAGGCGCCGACCTGTCGGCCGTAGCCCCGTGCTGCGCGAAACCGCTATGATGAAAACCCTTGTATCAGAATCATAACGACGTTATAGTTTGCATAACGCCGTTATGGAGAACCCATGGCTCGCTGGCTCAAGAAACTCCCATTCCGCGAACTCTCCATCCCGCTCAAGATGGCCAAAGGGCGCATTCTCAACGGTGGCCGCCGCGTCACCCCCTTCCGCGAACTGGAAATCGAGCACGGCTCGCTGCGCTTGATCGACGGCGTGCCCCTGCTGCACCTGCGCGGCACGCACCGCGAAATGGGCCGCGCGCTCGGCAACCTGGTGGGCGCGCAGGCCTACGACACCTTCCACAGTTACATGCGCTGCTTCGCGCCCGACTTCAACGGCGACCTGAAAATCGCCCGCGAAATGGAGCCCCAGCTGCCCGACTGGTTCACCGAGGAAATGCGCGGCTTCAGCGAAACCAGCGAGCTCAGCTACGACGAGATTCTCGTCGGCCAGTGCTTCCTCGACATCCACAAGGTCGCCGCCTGCAGCACCATCGCCGTCCACGACAAACTGAGCCGCGATGGCGAAATGCTCATCGGCCGCAACCTCGACTTCCCCAGCCTCAGCATCGCGCATGAGGCGAACATTGTGGTTGTGTATGAACCGCAAGGGTCTGGCTCATTTTCGTCCGGCACGGGCGAAAATGTGCCTGACCCTCTCACGGGCTCGGGCTCAAGCGAAATGGGGTCAGGCACCTCCGCTTCGCTCCGGAGCCTGACCCCATTTCGCTACGCCGGCGTCACCTGGCCCGGCTTTCTGGGCGTCCTCACCGGCCTGAATACCCACGGTCTGGCTCTTTCCATGATGCTGGTCTACGGCCAGCAACGGCACGAGCACCTGCGCGGCCAGCCTTTCCCCCTGGTGTTCCGGCGCCTGCTGCACGAGTGCGCCTCGGTGCGGCAGGCCGATTCCTTGTTGCAGACACGGCCGTTCTGCACGGCGACGAACCTGATCTTGGCCGACGCTTCGCGCACGGCCGCGCGCTTCCAGCTTCACCCGGCCGACCCGATCACCGAGTACACGACGGAGCAGAACCCGGCGGCGATCTGCACCAACCACTATCATGACGCGCGCATCAAGCGTTTCGCGTTCACCTGGTTCAGCAGCGCCATGCGCTACGGCAAGCTGCACCGGCGCGTGAACAGCGGCGAGCCCTTCGACGTGCAGGCCATCAAGGACGCCCTGCAGGCCACGGGCATCCCGCCGATCAATCTGCAGCGCGTGATCATGCGTCCCGAGCAACTCAGCATGGAAGTAAGTTTTAGGAACAACGGCCGAGGCCCCGGCCACTGGGTAAGCCTGAACAAGCAGCAGCTCTTCCCCGAACACGCCCTCGCACAGGCCGAACCCGTCGAGCTGGCGAACGTCTAGCAGCGTTGGGGACTGTCGCGGAACGGGACTGTCCCCGTTATCGGATGCGACGACAGTAGTTGACGACGGGAACAGTCCCCAACCCACCTTCGCCAAGGCTTCGGTGGGCTGGCTGCGGGGACAGTCCCCTGCTGCTATCCTTTAACCCGTGACGGTGCGGAACTACACCACCACCATTATCTCGGACGATGATTCGTCTCTGTGCGCTATTGAAGTGCCGTTTGATCCCAAGCCGGTGTTCGGCAAAGTCCGCGCGCCGGTGAAGGTCACCGTCAACAGCTACACGTTCCGCAGCACCATCGCGCGCATGGGCGGCCAGACCTTCATCCCCCTGCGCCGCAGCAACCGCGAGGCCGCGGGCGTGCAGGGCGGCCAGCTGGTGCGTGTGACGCTTGAGCTCGACACCGACGTGCGCGAAGTGAAGCCGCCGGCCGACCTGGTGAAGGCGCTCAAGGCCGGCAAGGCCTGGGCGCAGTGGCAGCAACTCAGCTACAGCCACCAGCGCGAGCACGTAGAGGCCATCGAAGAGGCCAAAAAGCCCGAAACCCGCGCCCGCCGCATCGCCGCGATGGTGGGGCAGCTGACCGTTTCCGGTCAGCGGAAACGCTAAAATCATTCATTGAGCAATATTTCATCCTGAGTCAAGCATCAGGCTAGTTGGATTATAATGTGCAATCTGTCCGTTTATTCGGTAGATTGGTGTGAATTTGCACTATACGCACAACTTGCATGGTATAGTGTGTGCAGTTGTGCCGAGGCTGCTGGATCGAACGGGGGCTGCTCATGAAATCCTTAGGCAAACGCAAACATCGCCGGGGCGCGACACTGGCCATCGCCATGTTCCTGGCCGCGCTCATCGCCGTCGCCGGCGGGGCGCTGCTCTCCATATCCACCATCACGCGCCTCAAGATCGTCGAGGCAGGCGCGGACGTGCGCCTGTTGATCGCGGCCGAGGCCGGCCTGGAAACCGTTCGCGGACGCTTCACTCTGGTGCCGGGCGTGCAGGACGACTGGTCCAGCCTGACGCCGAATCCGGGTTGGAACGACGTCGGCGGCCCGATGCGCATCAACGGCATAAGCGTGCAGGTTCAGGCGGCGCCCACCGGCTATCCGGGCACGCCGCAGGCCCGCATCCGGGGTGTTGCCTTCGGCGCGAAGAAGACCCGGGTGGTTGAGTACACCATCCAGGCCGCAAACTTCGCCGATTACGCACTCTACTTCGGCTCGTTCAACACGGTCGGCATCGGTGACTACTTCAAGATGGTAGGCAACTTCTACAGCAAGGGCCACGTCAACCTGGGCCACGGCGCCGGCATCGAGTTCTTCGGCAACGTCGATACCATGGGCAAGGTGATGAACTACCCCGACTACGCCTACAACTTCAAGAAAGGCTTCACCGAGTACGCGCCCGACGTCACCATCCCGCCCCAGGCCTACGGGCTGGACGTGATGCGCAGCGCGGCCGCCACATCAGGCACGCTGTTCTACGCCAACACGCTTTCGATCGAGCTGGACGGGCAGCGGTTCATCCGTACCTACCAGTACCGCTACCAGGGCACCGGCTACAACTACAAGCACACCGAGTACGACGTGCGCACCGAGACGCTGGAGATTCCCGACAACAGCGTGATCTACATCGACAGCAGCAGCCCGCCCCCGGGTGTAGACACCTACAACGTGGGCGCCAACCGCGCAAACCAGGCCCGCAACGGCAGCATCGACATGTGGGGCAGTTTGTACTGGAAGCGGGTGACGGTGGCGGCCGAGATTGACGTGCGGGTAACCAACAACATCAGCTACCAGACCTTGCTGAACAACCCCGACTACCGCCGCTTCACGCAGAAGAAGCTGGCCGGCGCGCTGGGTTATCGTGAGATGCTGGGCGTGGTGTCCGCGAACGATGTGAACTTCATGACCGCGAACTGGACATCCCTGGCGTCTGCGGCGCGCGTGACCGACAACGCCAGCCTCAGCCCGCCCGACACGGGCCATGAGAACCAACAGTACAGCCTCGACGGCGTGTACATGGGCGTCAAGAAGGCGCGGCGCGGCAACAATGCCAGCGGCAACAACAAGGAGCTGTGGGTGTGCGGCGGCATCATCAACGGCGACCACCCGAGCACCGAGCTCTCCAGCAACTTCGACCGCCGTAACTACGACACCGACTATCGCCTCCAGACAACCACGCCGCCCTACTTCCTGAAGGCCTACGGCGAATCCGCGAACACCATCAAGGGCACCTGGCGCACCTACACACTCTAAGGGCCTGTCTGGAAACCCGGAGTGAGACCGGTTCGGAGCCTGCCTCACGCGTCGGCCGCGGGTGGGTTTCCGGGCAGGCTCCCGCCCCGTGGCGTTGCCGGCCCGCCTGAATTGTTCCTCGCGCGTGGATTCATGGGTGCAATTGTTGCGTTACAACTTCAGTGCTGCCCGGCAGCCGAACTTGGGAGAGTACCCATGCCCGCCAGACTACCCGTCGAGTCCCGTCGCGGCAGCGTGCTTGAGGCCGCCCTGTTGCTGTTCGTGGTCATCTCGGTCGCGGGGATCGCCCTGCTGTCGATGTCCACCATCACCCGCCTCGGCATGGTGCGCTCCAGCTACGACGTGCGCCTGTTGATCGCCGCCGAGGCCGGCCTGGAGGCCATGCGCGGACGCTTTACCCTGGTGCCGGGCGTGCAGGAGGACTGGTCCGCTCTGCTGCCCACGAACGGATGGAACGACATCGGCGGGCCCATGACAATCAACGGCCTGCAGGTGCAGGTTCAGGCCATGCCCATGGGTTACCCGGGTTTGACCCACGCGCGCATCCGCGGCATCGCAACCGGAGCGTTCGATCGCAACCGGGTCGTCGAATACAAGATCCAGGCCGCGAACTTCGCCGACTACGCGCTGTTTTTCGGCTCGAACAACACCACGTTCATCGGCAGTTACTTCAAGTGCGTGGGGAACTTTTATTCGAAGGGCAGCATCAACCTGTCCAACCAGCCGGGTATCGAGTTCTTTGGGGACGTGGATACCAGCGAGAAGGTGCTGAACTACGTGGACTACGTCTACAACTTCAAGAAGGGTTTCACCGAGTACGCGCCGGTCGTCACCATCCCGCCCGAGGCTTACGGGCTGGCGCCGATGCGTGCCGCCGCCGAAGCCAGCGGCACGTTGTTCTACGCCAACACCATCTCGATCGAGCTGGTTGACCAGCACTTCGTGCGCACCTTCGAGTATCGTTTCACCGGCACGGGCACCAACTACAACCCGAACCACTACGAGCTGCGCACGGAACTGCTGGAGATCCCCGACAACAGTGTGATCTACATAGACAGCGGCCTGGCGCCACAGGGAGTGGACAGCTGGGGGCTCACGGCGCAGACGGCCAACAAGGCATCGCACGGCGAGCTCGACGTCTGGGGCGTGCTGGACTACAAACGCGTCACCATAGCCTGCGAGCATGACGTCCGGGTCACCCGTAACGTCAGTTACCGGACGCTGCTGGACAACCCGAACCTGCGCCGCTTCACGGAGAAGACCAGCGAGCAGGCGCTGGGCTATCGCGAGATGCTGGGTGTGCTGTCCAACCACGACATCACCTTTGAGACCATCTTGTGGGCGCCGCTGCCTGACTATGCCGACGTCACCGACGACCCCAGCCGCGACCCGCCGGATATCGGTCACCACGCCAACCAGTACAGCCTGGACGGCGTATACATGGGCGTAAACAAGGCCGCGCGCGGCGCGGTGGGTCCCGCCACCAGTCGCGAGCTGTGGGTCTGCGGCGGTATCATCAACGGAGACTACCCCAGCACGGCGCTGGCCAGCAACTTCGACCGGCGCAACTACGACACCGACTATCGGTTGCAGTTCACCACTCCGCCCTACTTCATGAAGGCCTACGGAGAGTCGGCCAATATCGTGGTAGGTACCTGGCGCACCTACACGCTGTAGGATGGCCATCAGCCCCGGAACGCCACGCCGCGGCTATCCGCAGCGCTTGCGCTTTGATTGGACGAATCGCGCTTTTTTGACTACCATCCGGCTTCGACACTCCCCGAACCGGAGCTTGCCATGACCCGTTCCATTCTGCTGCTGATCCTGCTCGCCGCCGCGCCCCTGTGCGCGCACCAGGCCTCGGTGTTCTGCAACTTCAAGCTGCAGGGCATGACTGCCCACTCCGGCATCAAGGTCACGGTCGAGGCCGACCCGCTGTGGGGCCACCAGGATGCTGAAAGCCTGGCCGTCAGCGAGCAGGCCAAGGGCAAGTACGCCAAGGCGGTGGTCAGCGGCGAAGGCGAAACCGACAAGTTGGGAGCCCTGCGCCTGAAAGTCGAATTCAGCCTCGAGGGTGAGGGCGTGCGCCCCACCCGTAGCGTATGGCGCGACAAGCAGCAGATCGAGGCCGAGTACTGCCACGCCAAGCTGGTCGTGCGGCACGAGGGTTTCAAGCCCCTCAGCGTCGCGATCGTGTTCACGGCCGGCGAGGAATCACAGTCTGTGTTCAACCAGCTGACCCCGGTGATCACTGTGCGCGGCAGCGTGATCAACCTGAGTGACCGCTCGCCGGTCGCGGATCTCGAGCTGCAGCTTTCCACTTGGGTGCAGGTGAAACGGCCGTCTCCGGTCAGGGACGGACAGGGCCGCGTGCAGTACCAGTACGTGCAAGAACCCCGAATCTGGTCGCTCAAGACCGACGCCAAGGGCGAGTTCAAGCTGAGCGAAGATGCGCTGTGGGCCGGCAACTACATGCTCACGCCCTCGGGCGGCAAACTGGCATTCTCGATGACGTCCAAGGCCGCACGCGACATCAACCTGCGCGATGGCGACAACGACCTGGGCGCCCTGTTCGTGGTGCCCGGCGGCTCGCTGAAACTGCGTGTGGTCAACAGCGACGACGACACGCCCGTCAGTGCCAACTGCACGCTGCAAAGTAACAACTACTGGCGCAACCTCACGCTGGCGGACGGAGCAGGCGAGTTGAGCGGCATCGTCGAGGGCGAGTTCACGCTCAGTGTGCGCCAGAACAACTTCTGGGAAACGCGGCACAAGGTCAGCATCAAGGCCGGCGAGCTCACCGACCTGGGCGACCTGAAGCTGGACCCCCACATTGCACTGGAAGTGATCGCACTCAGCGAGGGCAGCACAGGCATTGAAACCTACAGCGTGATCGCACGCATGCTCGACGGAGTTTTCCCACCCCACAATGAACGCAGGTTCGAGCGCTCGGCCGACCTCACGGCCGAGCACACCACCATCACCGGCCTGCGGCGCGGCAAGTGGCTGATCACCGTGCAGGCCAAAGGCCACGCCCGCGCCGAAGTCGAGGTGGATTTGCCGGCAAAGGAGCCGCTGACGGTGACTCTTACGGAAGGCGGTACGCTGAAGGTCAGTGTGCGACCGGACGCCAACAAACGGATGGCCCTGTTTCAACTTTTCGCCGTACGCTGCAATTCGACTTCTTACAAGAAGTTAATGGCGCTGAAGCCAGAGGAATGGCCAATGCTGCTCAGCGACACGACCCAGGGAGGCGTATACGCCACCCTGCCATCCTGGGGCGAAGCCATCGAGATCCAGGCTATGGCACCCGGCGCTTACCTGGTGCTTGCCACTGTTGAATCCATCGGCTGGCTGAAGCAGGACAACGTCGAAATCGAAAAAGGGAAGACCACCAGCCTGGAGCTGGCCCCCGAGCCTCCGGTCATGGTCGTCACGGTCACCCGCGACGGCAAGCCGGCCGCGGACGTCCCGCTTCACTTCGTCGTGAGCAATTATTGGCACGAGGCCCCCGTGATTGTCAGCGCGACAACAGGGCCGGATGGCGTCTGCACCCACGAATTCAAGTCCGCGGGCAACGCCTATGTACTGACCGAGCGCGAGCTGCTGTACCTTGGCAAACCGGGCGCACAGCACGACGAATGGCATCTGATGCTTGCCAACTTCAAGGGCGAGGGCACGAGGCTGGGTTACGGCCAGCGCGTCGAGCAGGCCATTGAGCTGCACGACCGCAACGCGATCTGGGTCACCCTGCTGGTGAAACTTCCCGAGGGGGTCACGATCAACGCGCCAAGCCTGAACCCGAAGCTCGCTTCGAGCGACAGGCGTCGTCACTTCCAGCCCAGGCAGATTGAGGGCGGATGGCTGTACCCGAACGTTCCGGCGGGCGAATACCTGGCCGTCGTCAACCTCAACACAGGCACGGGCGAGAGGATCTCGCTGACGCGGGACATCAAGGTGGACACGGTGCCCGAGCAGACCATCGAGATCGAGTTCGAAATCCAGACTTTCACGGTCACGCTGGGACTGCCCGCCGGCGTGGACCACCGCCAGGTAAGCGTAGAGCTGATGCCCGGTGCGAAGCTTGAGGATCCCGAACAGCGTTCCATGTCACGCCAGGCGCAGCCGGACGCCACGGGCAAGGTCGCCTTCGTGGGGCTTGAGGCAGGCGAGTACCTGGTGATAGCGACCGCCCGGAACCCGCAAGGCGGGCTGCAGGCTGGCGCGCAGCAGCTGGTGGACACAGGCAAGACGCAGACGCTGGCGCTGACACTTACCGATGATTTCGGCACCCTCGACCTGCGGGTGGAAGGCAACCCGGCCCTGGGCGGCCAGCAGCACGGGGCAATCTGGCGCGTGCAGTTCTTCGACGACATGGATGAAGAAGTGCTGCCGGTCAAACCCATGAACGCGTTCGGCCGGCTCAACATGCAGATGGAGGCCGAGTACTGGCACGATCCACGATTGGCCCCCGACCCCAACCTTCCTTCAAGTGTGCACGGCGTGCCCGTGGGCAAGTACAAGGTGGTGGTAAGCGCCTACGGCTTGCAGCCGGTGATCGAGCACGGCGTGGAAATCAAGCGCGGCCAGACCACCAGCCTGACCGTCACGCCCAGCGCCGCGGCGCTGCTGAAGCTGACCATCGAGAACATGGACGCCCGCAGCCTGGTGCAGTTGAAGGCCAAGTCCGCATACCTGGACGCAAGCGGCAAAGAGGTAAACGTGATCGCGCCGGGCAAGCGGCTGTTCAACCTGATGCAGAGCCGCGAGCAAGGCGGTTGCGAAGCCTGGCTGCTGAACCTGACGCCCGAGGTGGCCAAGGTGGTGATCACCATCGAAGGCCACGAGGACATCGTGCTCCCGGTAGTGGCCGAGCCCGGCAAAACCATCCTGCACACAGCCAATGCCAAGCCCAAGACGGACTAGTGGCATTGGCTTCCAGCGAATGAGCTTCAAGCCGCTGGCAGACTCGGAGAGCCCATGAGGTACGCAATTGCCGCCTGCCTTTCTTGTCTGCTGGCCGCCTGTGGCGGTTCCGGGGTTGGCAGCGCCAATCAGCCGTCGCCGTCGCGCAATGGAAGTTCCGAGGTCAAACCCGCCTCCAACAATCGCGAAGCAACCGCTGATCCATCGCGGACGGTGCCGGAGCCGGAAGTGAAGGTCCACGCCGCATGGATGCGCGTTGAAGCCAAGTCTGACGGTGACAAGTACAGATGGCTGGTGAATGGCGAACAGGCGGACGCCGATCGCCTGCAGAAACTGCTTGGCGAGTATGCTGAGAAGCTGGACTCAACCGCCGAGTTGCGCGGCAAAAACAAGGACGGCATCAGTCCCAACCCGGTCGTGTTCTCATCCGGGCCGGATGTGACCAGCCAGGCCTTCTACGGGCTGATCGAGTTGATGGTCTCGGCGAATATGTACCGCTTCATCGTGGAGTTGTCCGTGGAAGGGCGCGCGCCGCGCCGCATCTGGCAGCAGTTTCCCGTTGACGAAGGCTTGAATCCTGTCGAACAGGACGGCGACGCGCTGTCCGACCCACGCGACTGGCTGCGCGCCCAGGCGGACTGGAAGTTCTACTTGCGGGTGGTGCGCGACGGGAACAACTACGTGTACGAAACTTACCTGAAGCCGCGCGAGGCAACCACGCACGAGGACACCCGCTTCAGTCTGGACCAGCTGCTCCAGGGCGGCTGGAACGAAAGCCTGTACGCGAGTGTTCGCGGCAAGCTGACGCAGGCAATATTGACACGTCAAGGATCCGGCAAGGCCGCGCTGGAAGAGGTCGAGATCACCCCGATGCGGGATGTGGTAAAGGGCGGCCCCTACGCCCACTGGGCGCCCGTGTTCCTGGCCATGGACGCCATCGACCTGGCCAACAACAGCCCCGGGCGCGGCGAGCGGCCCGACCTTTTCACCATGTTCCGGTTCACGGACGCTCTGGAACGATTCAAGTAGTGGCACGGCCTTCCAGGCCGTGAGTCGTGCCATGGCCTTCAAGGCCATGGCGGGGCACGCGCTTGAAGCGCGTGGGACTACGCATGCGCTGGCCTGCCCGACGGAGCCTTGGCGTAGTCGGGAAGCGCATGCCACTGCGCTATCGCGCCAGCAGGGCTTCCATGAACTTGTGGACGTCCGCGGTTACCTTCTCGCCTGCGATTGCCCTGTCGATCAGCTGCACGACCTGGGCCATGTCGGCCTCTTTAGCGCCCAGTGTGGTCAGCAGCGGGCTGCCTACGCGGATGCCCGAGGTCTCCGTAACCGGAAGCGGATCGTACGGGATGAAATTCTTGTTCACGTAAATCGACTGCTCACCCAGCAGGCGCTCGATCTGGATGCCGTTTTTGCCCGTGCCGCTGATGTCCACCATCACCATATGATTGTCTGTCCCGCCGGTCAGCACGCGGTATTTCTTGCCGTCCAGCTGCTGGAAGGCGTCCGCCATGGCCTGCGCGTTCTTGATCACCTGCTGGATGTACTGCTTGAACTCGGGCTTCAGGGCCTCTTCCAGCATCGCCGCCTTGGCCGCGATGATGTGCACCAGCGGGCCGCCCTGGCTGCCGGGGAACACGCCGCGGTCGATCTTGCTGGCGTACTTGCCGCTGCACACGATCATGCCGCCGCGCGGGCCGCGGATCGTCTTGTGCGTGCTCATGGTGACCGCGTCCGCCACGGGCACCGGGCTCTGGTGTTCGCCGGCCGCGACCAGGCCTGAAATGTGCGCGACGTCAGCCATGAACAAAGCGCCGTGCTCTCGCGCGAGCTTGGCCATGCGCACGAAGTCGATCGCGCGCGGGTAGCTGCTCGCGCCGGTCACAACCAGCTTGATGTCGCCGTGCTCTTTCAGCAGGGCCGCGTACTCGTCCATGTCGATCAGGCCGGTGTCGCGGTTCACGCCGTAGTGGACGAACTTGTAGTACTTGCCTGATGCATTGAAGGGCGCGCCGTGGCTGAGGTGGCCGCCGTGCTCAAGCTTGAAGGCCAGCACCTTGTCGCCCGGCTTGATCAGCGCCAGGTAGGCGCTCAGGTTCGCCTGCGTGCCGCTGTGCGGCTGCACGTTGGCATGCTCGGCCTTGAACAGTTGCTTGGCGAGGTCGATGGCGTGTTGCTCGACCTGGTCCGTGAACTCGCAGCCGCCGTACCAGCGCTTGCCGGGGTAGCCCTCGGCGTACTTGTTAGTGAAGACGGTGCCCATGGTCCGCTTCACGTAGTCGCTCACGAAGTTCTCGCTGGCGATCAGGTTGATCGAGTGGGTCTGGCGCTCCCGCTCGCGCGAGATCAGTTCTTCGATTGTGGGCATGTGGACCTCACGGCGGGCGGAGCCCGCTAGCCAAGCACCTCAAACAACCGCTGCAGATCAGCCCGATTGTTATACCAGTGGGGCGCGATGCGCAAGATTCCTTGCCGGGCCGAAGCCGCCACTTTTGCGGCCTCCAGCCGCCCCTGCAGGCCCTCGTCGGCCAGCTTGCCCTCGCGTTTCAGCACCACGATCTGACTCAGGTTGGACCCGGGCCAGCCTTCGGATAACAGTCTGAAACTCGCCTGCCTGGCGTGTTCGCGTGTCTCGGCGGCGATCTCGGCCACGCGGCCGAACACGTCGTGGCGGCCATACAGCTCCAGCGCCGCCTGCAGCGAATAGACCTGCACCATGGCGGGGGTGCCGAGCGCAAAGCGCTTGCTGCCGGGCGCTAGCGGCTGCTCGACGCGCTCGAAGTCAAACGGATTCTCCACGCTGAAGAGGCCCTGGGTGTGGGGCGTCAGGGCGCCCAGGGACTCGCGCCGAACGTAGAGCGCACCCAGCGTATCCAGCCCGCACAGGTATTTGCGGATCGCGAAAGTCGCGAAGTCGCAGCCCAGCTCGCGCATGTCCACGGGCATGGCCCCCACGGCCTGCACGGCGTCGATGAAGCTCAGCACGCCGCGTTCCCGGCAGCCGCGGGCCAGTGCGCGTGCGTCCAGTTTCCAGCCCGTGCGGAAGTCCACCCAGCTTGCAGCCACCAGCCGAGTGTGCGGCCGGATGGCGTCCAGCAGGTCAGATACGGGGCGCGAGCCGTCGTCGCGGTCCGGCACCAGGGTGACCTCGACGCCGCGGCGGCGCAGGTCAAGCAGCGGGCGCACCACGCCCGGGTAGTCGCGTGCGGGGACCACGGCGTGGTCGCCGGGCTTCCAGTCGATGCCGAGTGTGACGCGGGCGAAGGCTTCCGTGGCGTTGACCAGGAACTGGATTTCGCTGACGTCGGCGCCGATGAATCGCGCGAAAGCCGCGTTGGTGTCGTCCCATACGCGCTGCCAGTCGGGCCAGGCGGTAACGCCGCCGTCGCGCAATCCCTCAATGTAGCGGATCGCAGCCGCGGCGGCCGGAGCGCTGATCGCCCCGCGCCGCGCGTTATCCAGGTACGCCCACTCCCGCGTAACCGGGAACAACGCCTGGCGTTCGGCTTCGGCGATCAGCTCGGGCATGGGCGTGTTATAGCATTACCGTAACGGAACGCCCCGCCACGCCTTGTCTGCGGGCGATTCGCCTTGTCCTGATCCATGTGGTACAATCTGTGCATTCCACAATCTGGAGGCGCGACTTCGCGCGGGCGACCTGCCTGCGTGACGGCGGTTGCGTCGTGGGGCAACGGGCGGAGTACAGTCATGGCGTATGGGACAGCCTACAAGATATTCGTGTTCACCGTTTCCATGCCGGCCGACGTGGTGCTGGCGCAGCAGCAGGCCATCAACGAGCTGACCGCCAAGGGGGCGATGATTTCCAAGTACGACCACGGGCCGGTCAGTACCATCGTCGAGCTCAAGGTCGCGATGATGGGTTAGCAGGAATTGCCCTGTGTGCGGGGGGGCGGCCGGATATGCTGCCGCGATGGGAGAGAACACGGAACGCATGAAGCGTGAGGGCCCGGACGGCGAGCACCGCCCGCCGGTGGGCGCGCTGCCGGGCACGCTGGTCGAGAACCCCGATGCGCTGCCGACGCGGATGCTGGTGGTGGACTTCGGGCCGGCCCACGTCGAAGAGGTCGAGCTGAAAGACCCGTTCGACCTGAAGAAGTTCATCGACCGCGATTCGGTCACCTGGGTTGATGTAGCGGGATTCCGCAACATCGGGCAGATTCGCCAGCTGGGCGAGATGCTGGACATCCACCCGCTGGCGCTTGCCGACGTGGTGAATGTGCCGCAGCGCGCCAAGGCCGAGGCATACCCCGAGTATCTGTTCATCGTGACGCACGCGCCGGAGCTGGAAGACCACGGAGGGGTATACACGGAACAGGTGGGCCTGCTGTTCGGCGACCATTTCGTGATCACGTTCCAGGAGCGCCCCAAGGACGATCTGTTCCGGCTGTTGCGCGAGCGCATTCGCAACAAGCGCGGGCTGATCCGCGGCAAGTCATCGGCCTACCTCGGCTACTCGATCATTGACCGCATCACCGACGAGTACTTCCCGATCCTGGATGAGTATGAACTGCGGCTGGACCAGCTTGAGAAGCGCATCCTGGGCGGCGAGCTGAACGTGGTGCAGGAGCTGTACGAGGTGAAGCACCAGGTGTTCGACCTGCGCCGCAACATCGACACGCACCGCGACAGCCTGAACACCCTGCTGCACATGCAGGTGCCGTACCTGACCGACGAGGTCAAGCTGTTCCTGCGCGACTGCCACGACCACGCCACCAGCCAGAGCAACCTGACCCAGAGCCTGCAGGACTACGCGGTAAGCCTGCGCGAACTGCTGGTGGCCACGCAGTCGCAGCGCATGAACGAAGTAATGAAGATGCTGACCATCGTCGCCACCATCTTCATGCCGCTGTCGTTCTTCGCCGGCGTGTACGGCATGAACTTCGACACCGCACGCCCGGGCAACATGCCCGAGTTGACCATGGCCTATGGCTACTGGATCTTCTGGGGCTGCATGGCGGCGATCGTCGCAACCATGCTGTGGTACTTCCGCCGCCGCAAGTGGCTGTAGCGATTTTGGATTTTAGATTTTGGATTTTGGACTGGGGCTATGGACGAGAACGAATTCAAAGCCAGGACGCGCAACTTCGCCAAGCGCGTAGCGCGCGTCGGAGACTCACTGCCAGGGAAGCGTTCGGCGGACGTGATTGCGCGGCAGGTCATCCGTTCCGGATTCTCGGTTTCCTCCAATTACCGGGCCGCCTGCCGCGCGAAATCCACCCGGGACATGATCTCCAAACTTTCCATAGTGGAAGAGGAAGCGGACGAGACGGTGGATTGGCTCGAAATGATTGTCGAGTTGGATCTGATGCCACCCGACGATCTGCATGCACTAATCAAGGAGGGCAACGAACTCGTGGCAATGACCGTCGCCTCTATTAGAACACTTCGCCGCAAACTCAGAGAATGAACTCCAATCTAAAATCCAAAATCTAGAATCCAAAATCGACAAGGGCCGACTTCCATCGGCCCTTGTGCATGCATCGCTCAAGCCAGGCTCTAGTCTTTCTTGTCCAGACCCTGGTAGTCGAAGTGGCGGTCGGCGGAGCCCGGCGCCGGGTTGTGCTGGCGACGGAACTCGGCCTCGGCGTCGTTGAAGAACCTCTCCTTCTGGGGCGTCTTCATTTTGGCCGTGTCGCCCTTGGCGTTGGCAAGGGTCTGCTCGCTCAAGCGCCTGTAGTCCTCGAAGTTGGCGTCCTTCAGGATTTTGGGACGCAGGAAGATGTACAGGTTGGTGCGGCGCTCCACCGTGCGCTGGCTCTTGAACAGCTCGCCGATCAGGGGGATGTCGCCCAGCAGCGGAATCTTGTTGACGGTCTTGCTGCTGGTGCTGGATTTCAGGCCGCCCACGACCACGGTGCTGGAATCGGGCACGGTCACGAACGTCGTGATCCGGCGGCGCTGGCGGGGCGGCGACACGCCGGGCGTCGCGCTTTCACCGGTGAAGTTGGTGATGTCGAGGTCCAGCTCGAGCGTGATGTAGCCGTCCTGGCTGATCTGCGGCGTCACGTTCATGGTGATGCCCGCCTCGACGAAGTCGCCGGCCGAGGTCGTGGTGC